>MPMV01000065.1 GCA_002238685.1 bacterium EF100-94H03 bin56 | reverse complement strand
GGGACAACGTGACGATGGACGTGGAACTGATTTCGCCGATTGCCATGGACGAAGGCCTGCGCTTTGCCATCCGTGAGGGTGGCCGCACCGTCGGCGCCGGCGTCGTCGCCGAAATCGTCGACTAGAGGAACGATCATCCAAGGAGTGTAGCTCAACTGGTAGAGCACCGGTCTCCAAAACCGGGGGTTGCGGGTTCGAGTCCTGCCACTCCTGCCATCGACGGGCTCCTTGATTGAAGAGCGGGGAAACAGCGGATCAGCTCATGGCGAAAGTGTCACCGGCCGAATTTGTCAGACAGGTCCGGGCCGAGGCCATCAGGAAGGTGACCTGGCCGACAACCAGGGAAGCAGGGATCACCACGCTCACGGTGTTCGCGATGATCGTGCTCGTGGCGATCTTCTTTTTCCTGGTCGATCTTGTCTTTGCCGAGGGGATCCAGATCATCCTCGGGCTGGGGAGGCAGGGGTTTTGACCCATCGCTGGTACATCGTCCATTGCTACTCGGGCTTCGAGAAGAAGGTCGAGAATGCGATCAGGGAGCGCGCCGAGGCGAGTGGCATGGCGGAGCAGATCTGCCAGGTCCTGGTTCCCTCGGAGAAGGTCATGGAGATGCGCGGCGGCAAGCAGATCTCGACCGACCGCAAGTTCTTCCCCGGGTACGTTCTCGTGCACATGGAGCTGACGGATGCCACCTGGCACCTGGTGAAGGACACGCCGAAGGTCAGCGGTTTCCTGGGGGCCGGCAACCGGCCCAGGCCAATTCCCGATTCCGAGGCGGCGCGCATCATCAGCCAGGTGCAGGAAGGGGTCGAGCGGCCGCGGCCATCCATCACTTTCGAGATTGGCGAGAGCGTGCGCGTGGCTGACGGACCGTTCACGTCCTTCAACGGCACGGTCCAGGATATCGACGAGAACCGGGCACGCCTCAAGGTCGCCGTGCTGATCTTCGGCCGTCCCACGCCCGTCGAACTTGAGTACACCCAGGTCGAGAAGACCTGAGAAGTCCACCAGGGGATGGAAATCGCAAGACAATGGCCAAGAAGATCGCAGGCATGATCAAGCTCACGGTTCCTGCGGGAGCGGCAAATCCGTCGCCTCCCATCGGTCCGGCGCTCGGTCAGCGCGGCCTCAACATCATGGAGTTCTGCAAGGCCTTCAATGCGGCCACGCAGAATGTCGAGCAGGGCACTCCGGTGCCGACGGTGATTACGGCCTATGCGGACCGTTCCTTCACTTTTGTCACAAGGACACCGCCGGCGGCGTGGTACATCAGGAAGGCGGCCGGCCTCGAAAAGGGCGAGGCCTTGCCTGGCCGCGCCATTGCGGGATCGGTGACCATGGAGCAGGTGCGCGAAATCGCCGAGGCGAAGATGACGGACCTCAACGCCAACGGTATCGAGGCGGCATCCCGGATCATCGCCGGAACGGCGCGATCCATGGGTGTCGAGGTGGTGGAGTAGGAGCATGGCAGGACACGGCAAGAAACTCGACGCGGCCTATGCAACCGTCGATCGCGAACGCGATTATGCTCTCGAGGAGGCGATACAGGCACTCAAGGACACAGCCTTCGCCAGGTTTGACGAGACCGTCGAACTGGCGCTCAATCTCAACGTCGATCCGCGCCATGCCGACCAGATGGTGCGCGGTGTGGTCAGCCTGCCGCACGGTACCGGGCGCGTGGTCAGGGTCGCCGTGTTCGCCCGCGATGCCAAGGCTGACGAGGCCCGAGAAGCCGGTGCCGACAAGGTCGGTGCGGAGGATCTCGCCCAGAGCATCCAGGAAGGTGACCTCGGGTTCGACCGTTGCATCGCCACACCCGACATGATGCCCGTCGTCGGCCGACTGGGAAAGATTCTCGGGCCGCGCGGCCTCATGCCCAACCCGAAACTGGGCACTGTCACCATGGATGTTGCCAGCGCTGTGGCCGCCGCGAAGGCCGGCCAGGTGGAGTACCGTGTGGAACGGGCGGGCATCATCCACGCCGGTGTCGGAAAGGTGTCGTTTCCGGTCGAGAAGATTGCCGAGAACACCCGGGCGCTGGTGGATGCCGTGGCGAAGGCACGGCCCCAGGCTATCAAGGGAACCTACATGAAACGGGCGACACTCAGCACCACCATGGGGCCGGGTGTCCACGTTGCCACGCGAAGCCTCGTGGCCGCCTGACGGCCCCGGGACCAAGGGACGGCTCAGGCCGTCCTGCGGCATGCTCCGGCGTGCCGCAACACTGTCCGAGACTGCCGGTACCCGATGGCGGGTTCAATGGCGATACCGCCGGCATGAGACGGGAGACCAGCCGGTTCCGGCATTCCGGAACCAGGAGGGGATTCCGGGGCAGGACACCAACGTCCCCTCCTCCCTTGAACCGGGGGAGGCGGACAACCAGTGAACCGGATCGACGGGCTTCGGCCCGGCGTTTCGATCTGATGGAGGAGTCCTTTGGAACGTTCAAGGAAGGAAGAGATCGTCAGTGAACTCGAAGGTGCGCTTGGCGCTGCCGAGATCGTCATCGTCGCGCGTCACGAGGGTCTCACGGTTGCCGAGGCGACCGAGCTTCGGCGTTCGGTACGCGATGCCGGCGCCAGCTTCCGGGTGGTCAAGAACCGGTTGGTTCTGCGCGCCCTGGAGCATGCCGGTATGGAGGCGATCGCCCAGATGTTCCATGGGCCTTCCGCCATTGCCACGGCAACGGATCCCGTGGCCGGTGCCAAGGTCACCGTCGACTATGCGAAGAAGAACAGCAAGCTGGTCATTGTCGGTGGAACCATGGACGGCCGTCCGCTCGACGCGGACGGGGTCCGGACAATTGCCCAGCTGCCGTCGCTCGATGAACTGCGTGCCAGACTGATCATGCTGATCAACACGCCGGCAACGAGGGTTGCAGGAATTCTGCAGGAACCGGGGAGCCGCATTGCCCGGCTGCTCGATTCCCGGCAAACGGCGGAATGATCCGGTTCGGCCACAACCGAAACACCCCAACTGGAGTTATGGAAGACCATGAGCAAGATTGAACAACTCGTCGAGGACCTGTCGTCGCTGACCGTCATCGAGGCGGCGGAGCTGTCGAAGCTGCTCGAGGAAAAATGGGGCGTGAGTGCCGCCCAGCCGGTTGCTGTCGCGGCAACACCCGGAGCCACGGGAGACGTGGCGGCCGAAGTCGAGGAGCAGACGGAATTCGACGTCGTCCTCACCGGCTTTGGCACGAGCAAGATTCCTGTCATCAAGGAGGTCCGGGCGATCACGGATCTCGGCCTCAAGGAAGCCAAAGCGCTCGTCGAGGATGCGCCGAAGGCAGTCAAGGAAGGTGTTTCCAAGGACGAGGCCGAAGCGTTGCAGAAACGTCTCGAGGACGCCGGCGCGACCGTCGAGGTCAAGTAGGTCGACACGTGTTTCCGCCATCAGGGGTCCGCCCCTTGTGGCGTTCCCGTTTCCTTGCCGGCAGGGGCGCATGGTTCCTGCCGGCCAAGGAGCGGGCGTTGACGCAAATTCCGAGACTGATCGATTGCAGGGACTGACACCATGGAAAAGCACATGAACAGGCGTTCCGCCACGCGGCGCAACTTCGGGCGAATTCCGCCGGTGATCGACATGCCCAACCTGATCGATGTGCAACGCATCTCCTATGACCATTTCCTGCAGCGCGACGCCGCGGCGGACGAGATCCTCGACGAGGGACTCGAGGGCGTGTTCCGCTCGGTTTTCCCGATAAGCGATGTTTCCGACCGCGCCGATCTCGAGTTCGTGCGCTACCAGATCGAACCGCCCAAGCACACGGAGATGGAGTGCCTGGCGCGGGATCTGACCTACGCCGCGCCCTTGCGGGTGAAGCTGCGCCTGGTTCTCTATGACGTCGACCGCGACATCGGCAAGAGGGAGGTCCGCAACGTCAAGGAGCAGGATGTCTACATGGGTGACATTCCACTCATGACGGACAAGGGCACCTTCATCGTCAATGGCACCGAGCGCGTGGTGGTCTCGCAGATGCACCGGTCGCCGGGCGTCTTCTTCGATCACGACAAGGGCAAGACCCACGCCTCGGGCAAGTTCCTGTTCGCCGCCCGTGTGATCCCCTATCGCGGCTCCTGGCTGGAGTTCGAGTTCGACGCCAAGGACATCGTTCACGTACGCATCGACCGCCGCCGCAAACTGCCGGCGACGACCATGCTCTTTGCTCTGGGCTACACAGCCGAGGACATTCTGGAGACGTTCTACGACACGGTGCCGTTCGTGCGCATCCACCAGGAGTGGGCGCTGTCCCTCGATGACGCTGACCGGGCCGGTGGAGTTCTTGGGCACGATGTCATCGACCTTGCGAAGGGGCGTGTTGTGGCTGCAGCCGGTTCGACCCTGCCGAAGAGGGGAAGGTCCTCGAAGAATCTTGCCAGCCATGTCAGGGATGACGCCCTTGTAGGGCGCTGCCTTGCCCAGGATGTCATCGATCCGGAAACGGGCCTGGTTGTTGTCGACTCCGGGACGGTCCTGACCCGCCGCGATCTTTCCGCCCTGGGATCCGTTGAGGTCGACGAGGTCACGATGTTCGGTGGTGACTCGCCGACCGTTGCCCTGCGTTCAAGCGAGCACAGGAAGTGGTTCGTCCTCTTCGATGTCGCCGGAGCGACCGGGGACGTGCTGGCCCACGACCTCTTTGACGTCCGATCCGGCAATGTTGCCGCCCCGGCTGGGACGCGGGTCACGGACGCCTGGCGTGACGAGATCCTCACCAGTGCCGACGGACGGCCCCTCGGCGTCGAGGTGACCCGGGATGAGCTTGAGGGACGGACGCTGGCCATCGACGTCCCGGGTTCCGGTGACACCGTGGTTGCCACGGCCGGGGCCCATGTTGACCGCAAGCTGCTCAACAAGCTGGTGCGCTCCGATATCGAGAGCATCACGCTGTTCGAGGAAGGCGGCACCGAAACCGCGAAGCGACTCGTTCGCCCGGGTTGGAAAGTGCCGTTCGACGCCTCGGAGTCCTCCGCTCTGCTGGGCACCAAGCTGACACGCGATCTCGTCAATGCCGCTGACGGCGCCGTGATGGCGACAGCTGGCACCAAGCTCACCAGGCTGCAGCTGCGAAAGCTGGCAGAGGCCGGGCTCGAGGAGCAGTTCGTGGGCGATGAACTGCTTCTGGGCAGGTTCCTTGCCGGAGACCACATCGACGAATCGAACGGGCTGGTTCTCGCCGAGGCTGGCGCCGAGATCGACCGGGAACTGCTCGATCTCCTCGCCAGTCATGCGAACGATGAGGTGACAACCCTCGATATCGATCACGTCAAGGTGGGGCCCCACATCTGCAAGACTCTGGGTATCGACAAGGCATCGAACCGCGAGGAGGCGCAGATCGAGATCTACAAGGTCATGCGGCCTGGCGATCCGACCACGCCGGAAGCCGCGGCGACCCTGTTCAGGGGGCTCTTCTTCGATGCCGACCGCTACGATCTGTCAACGGTCGGGCGCGTCAAGATGAATGAGCGCCTTGGTCCCGATCATGCAGAGACCGGCCGCGTGCTGACGCCCGGCGACATCATGGCCTGTCTGAAGACACTGGTGGAACTGAGGGACGGTCGCGGCGACATCGATGATATCGATCACCTCGGCAACCGCCGCGTGCGCTCCGTCGGCGAATTGCTCGAGAACCAGTACCGGGCGAGCCTGCTTCGCATGGAACGGGCGGTGCGCGAGCGCATGAGCCAGGCCGAACTCGACAAGGAAGTGCCGCACGATCTCATCAACGCCAAGACCACGGCGGTGGCGGTGCGCGAATTCTTCGGAGCCTCCCAGCTCTCCCAGTTCATGGAGCAGACCAATCCGCTCTCGGAACTGACGCACAAGCGCCGCCTGTCGGCACTCGGGCCGGGTGGGCTCACCCGCGAGCGCGCCGGCTTCGAGGTGCGGGATGTGCATCCGACCCACTATGGCCGGATCTGCCCGGTGGAGACGCCCGAAGGGCCCAACATCGGCCTCATCAACTCCCTTGCCACCTTTGCCCGCATCAATCAGCACGGGTTCATCGAGAGTCCCTACCGCAAGGTGGAACTGGCGGACGGTGAACGCCGGGTGACCGACAAGATCGAGTACCTGACGGCGATGCAGGAACGGCTGCACACCATTGCCCAGGCCAATGCCAGACTCACCGAGGACGGCCGTTTCGCCGACGACCTTGTGTCATGCCGCCGGAACGGCGAGTTCGTCATGGCGGACTCGGCTTATGTCGACATGATGGACGTGTCGCCCAAGCAACTGGTGTCGGTCGCCGCCGCCCTCATTCCCTTCCTCGAGAATGACGATGCCAACCGCGCCCTGATGGGCTCGAACATGCAGCGTCAGGCCGTGCCGCTGATCCGCGCCGAAGCGCCGCTCGTCGGAACCGGCATGGAAGATGTGGTGGCCCGGGATTCCGTCTCCACCATCGTCGCCCGTCGCGGTGGCGTGGTCGACCAGGTCGACTCCCAGCGGATCGTCATCAGGGTCAACGAGGAGGAGGCGCTCAACACTCTCAATGTCGACATCTATCCGCTGCTGAAGTTCCAGCGCTCCAACCAAAGCACGTGCATCCTCCAGCGGCCGCTGGTCAAGACCGGCCAGCGGGTGGAAAAAGGCGAGATCCTCGGGGACGGTCCGTCGACCGATCACGGCGAACTGGCGCTCGGCCGCAACGTGCTGTGCGCCTTCATGCCGTGGAATGGCTACAACTTCGAGGATTCGATCCTCATTTCCGAACGCATTGTCAGGGATGACGTCTTCACCTCGATTCACATTGAGGAGTTCGAGGTGGTGGCCCGCGACACCAAGCTTGGCCCCGAGGAGATCACGCGCGACATTCCCAATGCCGGTGACGAGGCTTTGCGGCATCTCGACGAGGCGGGCATCGTCTACATCGGTGCCGAGGTCGAGGCCGATGACATCCTCGTCGGCAAGATCACCCCGAAGGGAGAGAGTCCGACTACTCCCGAAGAGAAGCTGTTGCGCGCCATCTTCGGCGAAAAGGCCTCGGATGTGCGCGACACGTCGCTTCGCGTACCTCCAGGTGGTCAGGGAACCGTGGTCGAGGTGAGGGTCTTCTCGCGTGCAAGTTACGACACGGACCAGCGCGCCGAGACCATTCACAGTGCCGAGGTCGACCGTCTCGAACAGAACCGGGCCGACGAGCATTCCATCATCGAGAGGACCGTTCAGGCGCGTCTCGTTGACCTGCTCGACGGCGGTACCGTCAAGCGTGGGCCCAAGGGTGTTGCGCGGGGCGCCGTGGTCGACCGGGATCTTCTCGACTCCCTGACTCACGGCCAGAGATGGCAAATCGTCGTGGCCGACCGTGCCTCCATGGAGGCCATCGAAGAGCTCAAGGCTCGCTACGACGACCGGATGGCGGACCTTGAGAGACTGCACCGGGCCAGCCTCGAGAAACTCGAGGCGAGTGACGAACTGCAGCCCGGCGTGCTCAAGATGGTCAAGGTCTTTGTTGCCGTGAAGCGCAAGCTCCAGGCCGGTGACAAGATGGCCGGTCGCCATGGCAACAAGGGTGTCATTTCCCGCATCGTACCCATCGAGGACATGCCTTATCTCCAGGACGGTACGCCGGTCGACATCGTGCTCAATCCGCTCGGCGTGCCGAGCCGCATGAATGTCGGGCAGATTCTCGAGACCCACCTTGGTTGGGCCTGCGCCGGCATCGGCAGGAAGATCGGCCGCATGGTCGACAGCATGACGATCGAGATGCCTCTCGATGGAGACAGGGTGTCGACCCATGACGACTTGCGCACCCTGCTCTCCGGGGTCTACGGAGAGACCCCGGAGGCCGGCCGGTTCTCGGCGATGAAGGACACCGAACTCATGGAGTTCGCCAACGAGTTGAGATCCGGCATTCCGGTCGCCACTCCGGTGTTCGACGGCGCCGGCGAAAAGGAGATCACCGACATGCTCGAGCTTGCCGGTTTCTCCAACAGCGGCCAGGAGATACTCATTGATGGCCGGACCGGGGAACCCTTCGACCGGCCGGTCACCGTGGGCTATCACTACATCCTGAAGCTCCATCACCTCGTCGATGACAAGATCCACGCCCGCTCGGTCGGCGCCTACAGCCTCGTCACGCAGCAGCCGCTTGGCGGCAAGGCCCAGTTCGGCGGCCAGCGATTCGGCGAGATGGAGGTTTGGGCGCTGCAGGCCTATGGTGCGGCCTACACGCTCCAGGAGATCCTCACCGTCAAGTCGGACGATGTCGCCGGCCGTACGCGGATCTACGAATCCATCGTCAAGGGCGATCAGCACTTCGAGGCGGGCATTCCCGAGAGCTTCAACGTGCTGGTCAAGGAAATGCAGGCGCTCGGCCTCAATGTCGAGCTTGAACAGGCAGGCTGACCGCCAGTCAACAGGAGACAGGGCATGAATGAGCTGATGCGCATATTCGGTCAGGCGACGGGCATCGAAAGCTTCGACCAGATCAGGATTTCAATCGCCAGTCCCGAGACCATCCGGTCGTGGTCCTTCGGCGAGGTCAAGAAGCCGGAAACCATCAACTACCGGACATTCAAGCCGGAGCGCGATGGCCTGATGTGCGCCCGCATCTTCGGTCCGACCAAGGATTACGAGTGCCTGTGCGGCAAGTACAAGCGCATGAAGTTCAGGGGTATCGTGTGCGAGCGTTGCGGGGTCGAGGTCATCAAGGCGAAAGTGCGCCGCGAACGCATGGGGCATATCGAGCTCGCGGCCCCGGTCGCCCACATCTGGTTTCTGAAGTCGTTGCCCAGCCGCATCGGCCTGTTGCTCGACATGACTCTCAAGTCGCTGGAGCAGGTTCTCTACTTCGAACAGTACATTGTCATCGATCCGGGACTGACGCCGTTCGAGCGTGGCGAGTTGCTGACCGACGCAGAGTACGACGAGGCGATGGACGAGTACGGCGAAGACGCCTTTGTCGCCGGCATGGGCGCCGAGGCGGTGCGCCGCATGCTTTCCATGATCGATCTGGATGACGAGAGCAAGATCCTGCGCGAGGAACTCGCGGAGACCACGTCGGAGGCAAAGCGCAAGAAGATCGTCAAGCGCCTCAAGCTCATCGAGACCTTCCGTGCGTCGGACAACAGGCCCGAGTGGATGATCATGGAGGTGATTCCGGTCATTCCGCCGGAACTGCGGCCGCTGGTGCCGCTCAACGGTGGACGCTTTGCCACCTCGGACCTCAACGATCTCTACCGCCGCGTGATCAACCGCAACAACCGGCTCAAACGCCTCATCGAACTTCACGCGCCGGAGATCATCGTGCGCAACGAAAAGCGCATGTTGCAGGAAGCGGTGGACGCTCTGTTCGACAATGGACGGCGTGGCCGCACCATCACCGGCGCCAACAAGCGGCCGCTGCGTTCGCTCTCGGACATGCTGAAGGGCAAGCAGGGACGTTTCCGCCAGAACCTCCTGGGCAAGCGGGTCGATTACTCCGGGCGTTCGGTGATTGTCGTCGGACCGGAGCTCAAGCTTCACCAGTGCGGTTTGCCGAAGAAAATGGCTCTCGAGCTCTTCAAGCCCTTCATCTATTCCAGGCTCGAGATGTACGGCAAGGCATCGACGATCAAGGCGGCCAAGCGTCTCGTCGAGCAGGAACGGCCCGAGGTCTGGGACATCCTCGAGGAGGTAATCCGCGAACATCCTGTTCTGCTCAACCGGGCGCCCACCCTCCACCGTCTCGGCATCCAGGCCTTCGAACCGGTTCTGATCGAGGGCAAGGCGATTCAGCTCCATCCCCTGGTCTGTGCCGCCTTCAACGCCGATTTCGACGGCGACCAGATGGCGGTTCACGTGCCTCTGTCGATCGAGTCGCAGCTCGAGGCCCGCGTCCTCATGATGTCGACCAACAACATCCTGTCGCCCGCCAACGGCAAGCCGATCATCGTGCCTTCGCAGGACATCATCCTCGGGCTCTACGACCTTTCTCTCGAGATCGCGGGACAGACCGGGGAGGGCATGGTGTTCCGCGGAATCGGCGAGATCGAGCATGCCCTGCATGTCGGCGCTGTGCGGATGCACGCGAAGATCCGTTCGCGCCGTCACGTCGACGATGGCGAAGGCGGCCGGTCCTCGACGATTGTCGAGACCACGCCAGGGCGCATGATGCTCGGCAGACTGCTTCCCGACCATCCCGAACTCCCCTTCGAACTCATCAACCGTGTCCTCACCAAGCGCGAGATTTCGGGCATCATCGACAGGGTCTACCGCTACTGCGGCCAGAAGGAGACGGTGCTCTTTTGCGACCGCATCATGAACCTCGGTTTCCGCCACGCCTGCGATGCCGGCATTTCCTTCGGCAAGGACGACATGGTGATTCCCGACGGCAAGGAATCCCTGGTGCGCGCCACCCAGGAGAAGGTGCGCGAGTACGAGAAGCAGTACATGGACGGCGTCATCACCCAGGGCGAGCGCTACAACAAGGTGATCGACGAGTGGTCCCACTGCACCGACAAGGTGGCGGATGCCCTGATGTCCGGGCTCTCGCAGCCTGGTGGCGAGAACGACAGTCAGCGGATGAACGCGATCTACATGATGGCCCATTCCGGCGCCCGTGGCGCGCCGGCGCAGATCAGGCAGCTTGCCGGCATGCGCGGCCTCATGGCCAAGCCCTCGGGTGAAATCATCGAGACGCCGATCATCGCCAACTTCAAGGAAGGACTTTCGGTCGGCGAGTACTTCAACTCCACTCACGGCGCCCGCAAGGGACTGGCCGACACCGCTCTCAAGACCGCCAATTCCGGCTATCTGACGCGGCGACTGGTCGATGTCGCCCAGGACTGCGTCGTCGTCACCGAGGACTGCGGCACCACGCGGGGCATCGATGTCAAGGCCGTGGTTCAGGGGTCGGAGGAGATAGTCTCCCTCGCCGAGCGGGTGCTTGGCCGTTTCACGCTTGAAGAGGTCGTCAACCCGAAGGACGACACGGTGCTGGTCGAGACCGACACGATGATCGAGGAGCGCCACATGGAGGCAATCCGGGAGTCGGGGCTGGAGCAGATCCGTATCCGTTCGGTGCTGTCGTGCGAGACGAGGTCGGGGGTCTGTGCCCGTTGCTACGGACGCGACCTCGCGCGTGGCACGCCCGTCAACCTCGGTGAGGCCATTGGCGTCATCGCGGCGCAGTCCATCGGCGAGCCGGGGACGCAGCTGACCATGCGGACCTTCCACATCGGCGGTTCGGCCCAGCGCGGTGACGAGACGTCATCCATCGATACCCCGGTTGCCGGAATTGTCGGCATCCGCAACTCCCAGCTTGTGACCGACAGCGACAACAACATCATCGTCCTGGCACGCAACAGCGAAGTGTTCATCACTGACGATGACGGCCGCGAGCGGTTTGCCAAGCGGCTGCCCTACGGATCGCGTCTGCTGACCGGGACCGACACCCGGGTCGAGCGCGGCGACACCCTGGCGCGCTGGGATCCATATACCCGGCCGGTCATCACCGACCGCAGTGGCCAGGTGGAGTTCAGGGACCTGACCGAGGGCAAGACCCTGCGCGAAACTCTCGACGAGACCAGCGGCATGACCAGTCAGGTCGTTGTCGACTGGGCCCAGCAGTCGCGCGGCGCCGGTCTGCGGCCGCGCATCGTCGTCAGTTCTGCCGGGGAGGAGGAATCCAAGGATTTCGAACTGTCGGTGGGTGCGGTGCTTTCCATCGAGAACGGCCAGCAGGTGCGGCCGGGAGACGTGCTGGCGCGGATTCCCCGGGATTCCGTCACCAACACGGACATCACCGGTGGTCTGCCGCGGGTGGCCGAGCTCTTCGAGGCGCGCAAGCCCAAGGACCACTGGGTCATCGCCGAGAACGATGGCAGGGTGGCCTTTGGCAAGGACTACAAGAACAAGCGGCGTCTTTACGTCAGGTCCGAGGACGGTCTCGAATCCCGGGAGTACCTGCTGCCCAAGGGCAAGCACATCGTCGTCAACGACGGCGACGAGGTGCGCCGCGGGGACATTCTCATCGATGGCAGCCCGGTGCCGCATGACATTCTCCGGGTGCTCGGCACTGAGGCTCTCGCCAACTATCTCATCGACGAGATCCAAGGGGTGTACCGCCTCCAGGGAGTGCGGATCGATGACAAGCATATCGAGGTGATCTGCCAGCAGATGCTGCAAAAGGTCGAAATCAGTGCTCCGGGCGACACCATGTTCCTCATTGGCGAACAGGTCGACAAGAACGAGTTCGAGGATGCCAATGCCCGACTCAGGGAACAGAACGGGAAGGACGAGGACGCCGCGGAGCCGGCCCTGGAGGAGGCCACGGCAACGCCGGTTCTCCAGGGAATCACCAAGGCCAGCCTGCAGACCGGCTCGTTTGTCTCGGCCGCCTCGTTCCAGGAGACCACGCGGGTGCTCACCGAGGCCGCGGTGACGGGCAAGCGCGACACACTCTCCGGCCTCAAGGAGAACGTCATCGTTGGCCGCCTCATTCCCGCCGGGACCGGGCGCGTCACCCAGCGTTTGCGCACCATCGAGGAGATGAACCGGCCCCGGTTGCCCGTGGAGGACGAGGACATTCCGGATGCCGGCCACCTGTCGTTCGAGAGCGACGTGCCACATCTGGTTGCCGAATAGGACCCGGGAATTTCGCCGTTGCGGGGGACTTGACCGGGTGATCAGCCAGCCCTATAGTCCGCTTCCCCTTGCCACCCTGCGGGGAGGGGAAGGGGAAGCCCTTGAACACACTCTCACAATCCCGGGGCGCGGGCCACGCGGGAGAACGGGAAGTGTTTTGTCTGTGCGACGGAACCGGGAACCAGGCGCATGCCAACCGTGAACCAGCTGATCCGCAAGCCGCGCAAGCCGCGGCGGGCGCGCAACAAGGTGCCGGCCCTTGAGGCATGTCCGCAGAAACGCGGCGTTTGTACCCGCGTCTACACGACGACTCCCAAGAAGCCGAACTCGGCCCTGCGCAAGGTGGCACGGGTTCGTCTGACCAACGGTTTCGAGGTGACGAGCTACATTCCGGGCGAGGGGCACAATCTGCAGGAGCACTCGGTGGTCATGATCAGGGGCGGTCGCGTCAAGGACCTTCCCGGGGTGCGCTACCATATCATTCGCGGCACCCTCGATACCCAGGGCATCGCCGAGCGCCGTCAGAGCCGTTCCAAGTACGGCGCCAAGCGTCCCAGGTAAGGAGGGACCCCGCCATGTCACGCCGCCGCGCCGCCGAAAGGCGGGATGTCCTTCCCGACGCCCTCCATGGTGACATCGTGCTCACCAAGTTCATCAACAGCGTCATGCGAGATGGCAAGAAAGCGGTCGCCGAGGGTATCGTCTACGGTGCCCTTGACAGAATTCGTGACACCACCGGCCAGGATCCCATCGGCGTCTTTCACTTGGCGTTAAACGCCGTCAGGCCGGCTGTCGAAGTGCGCTCGCGGCGCATCGGCGGCGCCACCTATCAGGTGCCGGTGGAGGTCGGGCCCGACAGGCAGCAGGCGCTGGGCATCCGCTGGCTCATCGGCGCCGCGCGGGCCCGCTCGGAAACCACCATGGTGCAACGCCTCTCGGGAGAATTCCTGGATGCCTCGAGGCAGCGCGGTGCTGCCGTCAAGAAACGTGAAGACACCCATCGGATGGCGGACGCGAACAAGGCGTTTTCGCACTACCGCTGGTAGCGGTCGAAGCTGGTAACCCGGGGCCCCCGAAGCGACCCCAAGGACGAGCAGAAATGACACGACGTCACGCAATAGAGCGCTATCGCAACATCGGCATCATGGCCCACATCGATGCCGGCAAGACGACCACGACCGAGCGCATCCTTTACTACACCGGCCGATCCCACAAGATCGGTGAAGTCCATGAGGGCACCGCCACCATGGACTGGATGGAGCAGGAACAGGAGCGTGGAATCACGATCACCTCGGCGGCCACCACGGCCCACTGGCGTGACCATCGGATCAACATTATCGATACTCCCGGTCACGTCGACTTCACCATCGAGGTCGAGCGCAGCCTGCGCGTCCTTGATGGCGCCGTGGCCGTCTTCGACGCGGTCTCGGGCGTCGAGCCACAGTCCGAAACCGTGTGGCGCCAGGCCGACAAGTACGGTGTGCCGCGCATATGCTTCGTCAACAAGATGGACCGTGTCGGCGCCGATTTCTTTCGTTGCGTGGACATGATCGTCGAACGTTTCGGCGTCACGCCGGCGGTGTTGCAGCTGCCCGTCGGTGTGGAAGCGGACTTTCGCGGCGTCGTGGACCTCGTGACCATGAAGGCGCTGATCTGGCACGACGATGTCAAGGGGGCACGCTTCGAGGAAACGGAGATCCCGACGGAGTTGCGCGCCAACGCCAGAGAATGGCGCTCAAGGCTCATCGATGCAGTGATCGAGCACGACAACGATGCCATGGAAGCCTATCTCGATGGCGCCGATCCCGATGCCGAAACCCTGGTGCGATGTGTCCGTGCCGGGACACTCGGAAGAACCTCGGTCCCGATGCTGCTCGGCAGCGCCTTCAAGAACAAGGGTGTCCAGCCACTGCTCGACGCTGTGACGTACTATCTGCCGTCACCCCTTGACGTGCCGCCAATACGCGGCGTGGCGGTGAAGACCGGCGAGGAGGTAATACGGGAAAGCAGCGATGAGGCGCCGTTCGCCGCGCTCGCCTTCAAGGTGATGGCCGACAGGTACGTCGGCACACTCACCTTCGCCCGCATCTACTCGGGTGTCCTGAAGACAGGCGACCAGTTGTTCAATGCTGCCAAGGGGGCCCGCGGACGAGCCGGACGCATGCTGCTCATGCACGCCAACAGCCGCGAGGACATCGATGAGGCGCGCGCCGGCGACATCGTCGCACTGTGCGGCCTCAAGGGGACCACCACGGGTGACACCATCTGTTCGCCCAGAGAACCGGTGGTCCTCGAGCGCATGGAGTTTCCAGATCCCGTCATCGAGGTGGCGGTTGAGCCGAAGACCCGCGCCGACCACGACCGCATGGGGATGGCGCTGACCAGGCTCGCCGACGAGGACCCGTCCTTCAGAGTGTCAACGGACGAGGAATCGGCGCAGACGATCATCAGGGGCATGGGTGAACTGCACCTCGAGATCATTGTCGACAGGATGCGCCGCGAATTCAGCGTCGAGGCCAGTATCGGCGCTCCCCAGGTCGCCTACCGCGAAACCCTCACACGGTCATTCGACGTCGACTACGTGCACCGCAAGCAGACCGGTGGCGCCGGCCAGTACGCCAGGGTCTGCATTCTCTTCGAACCGGGCGAATCCGGTTCGGGTGTTGAATTTGTCAGCCAGATTGTCGGTGGCAATGTGCCCAGGGAGTACATCCCCTCGGTCAAGGCCGGAATTGAGAGGGCCGCCGTTTCGGGTGTTCTGGCGGGCTTTCCGATGACCGATTTCCGGGCAACGCTTCATGACGGTGCCTTCCATGCCGTCGATTCCAGCGCCATGGCCTTCGAGGTGGCGGCCCGGGCGGCCTTCCGCGAGGGCGCCCTCGCGGCGGCTCCGAGGCTGCTTGAGCCGGTGATGCGGGTCGAGGTCGTGACGCCCGAGGAGCACATGGGGGATGTCATGGGCGACATCAACAGCCGCCGTGGACAGATCCAGGGTCTCGAGCCAAGGGGCAATGCCCAGGTGGTACGGGCCCGGGTACCGCTCGGCACCATGTTCGGGTATGTCAACGACCTGCGTTCGATGAGCCAGGGACGGGCAACCTTCACCATGCATTTCAATTCTTATGAACCCGTGCCCGACATGGTCTCGGAAGACCTGCGGGCTCATATCGCCTGAGTGCGAGCCACTTTCAAGGACAGATGAGGCAACCTCATGGCCAAGGAGAAGTTTGAGCGTACGAAGCCGCATGCGAACATTGGAACGATTGGGCATGTGGATCACGGCAAGACGACGCTGACGGCGGCGATCACGCGGATTCTGGCTCGCACGGGTGGTGCGA
>MPMV01000064.1 GCA_002238685.1 bacterium EF100-94H03 bin56 | reverse complement strand
ATTCAATGCGCCCTTCTGGCCGCACCTTCTGGCCACAACTTCGGTCGGTCAGGAGGGGTTGGACTTCCACAACTGGTGTCAACGAATCACGCATTGGGATCTACCGTCAAACCCGGTCGATCTGGAACAACGCGAGGGTCGTATCTCTCGGTTCGGCGGCCTTGTCGTGCGCCGCCCACTTGCGCTGCTGGTTGGGAAGAGAGCGCTCGCCGACACCGCGCGGACTGGTGGCTCGCCCTGGTGCCATCTTGAGCGGCGTGCGCGAACGCAGCACAGCGATGCGATCGGACTCAGCCCTTGGTGGCAGTTCCAGGATGCTGAGATCGAACGCCACGCATTCAGCCTACCTCAAAGCCGCGACGCGGAGCGTTTTCACCGCCTGCGGAAGCAGCGTTTGCTCTACCGAGTCGTGCTTGGCCAACCCAACCAAGAAGACATGGTCGATTTGCTGGCGCATGGCGATGAAGAGCGGTTAAAGGTTCTCACCACCGAATTGACCATCAACCTATCGGCCCATCGCGCAGACCCCTAGCCTCGTCAACTACCGCTCGGCGCCGGACGACATCATTGGCGATGTCCTGCGCAATTCGGCCGCCCTAGCGCCCGATATCGTTGAAGTGCGAATCGAACTCCCCTGATTCCATGCGGAACAGACGCCCGATCCTGCGCATGCGGGCGTACATCCTGGCCTTGTGCCACTCGCAGCCTGGATCGCCCAACCCCATGACCTCGACGACGTAACGCGCCCTACCGGTGTCGTCCGGGCGGCCGGGTTGCCCGTCCGCCATTGCAGCCGGCACGGCGACGGTTACGACGAAGTTGGACAGGCTGGAGCCGAGCGCCATCTCGTACGGCGTCAGCGTCTTCTCCAGCTCTGGGCCCAGACACCGGCCCCGAGTGCCTGGCTCAGCGCCGTGTCGTCTTCCAGGCACGCGGCCGGGCGGCGGAGCGTTTCGAAGGCGCGCCGCTCCTGCCCGGAGTCGACCGGAACTGGACATTCCGGCGCTACGACCGGTTGGGCCCAGGCGGTGAGGCATTCCCACGGCCCGTTATGCTCGGGCCGCGCCACGATCCCGAGAAACAGCCAGGGGTCCGGCACCCTGTTGAAGAACACCTTGGATCTCAACACGCCGGGCGCGACTGCGACCTCGACATGGCCCTCCTGCAGGTTCGTAGGGTTGAATTCGTTATCCTCCAGATCGCGCGCGAGCCAGCAGAGCATGGCGCATGGCGCATGGCGTCTCGCCCCTCGGCCAGTCCGGCTCGGCCTCTTCCAGCCGTCTCGCGACTTCGACGTCCGTCCGACTCGCCGGACCGATGAACAACAAATCGGAGACTGTCACGCCGCACGCGTGAATTCCGGCAGCCACTGCCGGGGCAAGGAAGACATTCGGTGCCGTCGAGCGTGTTCAGCCGGCCGTCTGCATCAGTCTGCGCAGTATGTTCGCGACATTTCGATGCCGCGATCCCGCGGGCAGCCCCGTGAACGCTCGCGGCGCAATCGTCTCCATCGGTCCGTCGGCCTTGGATATCTTCCGGGCCGGCGCGAACAGGTCGAGCCTGTCGTCGTGCGCGGGCTGCGGTGTCCATCAGCGCGGCGGGGGTTGTCCTCCTCGTCCTCGGTCAGGACGAAGATGCAACCACCGGCATGCGGCTGCGACGAGCCCGGGCGATTGACGAGATCGATCCGCTCTGGCGTGTCCACGCGCGGAATGATCGCAGGGCCCCTGCCGCCCTCGAAACGGCAGTCGCACATGAACCAGTGGCCGTTGTCGCGGGCGGAGCCGACGGTGTACAGATAGAGGGCGCGCATGTCCTCGTCGGCCTTCCCGCCGCTCTTCACCGTCCGGAAGGCGGCCTCCTCCTCCGGCTTCAGCACTCGGACCAGGTTGTACTCGTCATCCTCATCCAGTTTCTCAACGAGATAGAGAACCACGGTCTCACCGCCGCCGCATTCGAGGCGGCCGAACGGGGATGAGCTGCATCATGCGGATCGGCCGAACGGCGAGGGACGGCGCGGCAGGCCGTAACGGATGACGAGACCGAGTCCGGCTCCCCCGGGCGGCGTAAGCAGAACCTCGCAGTTCCCCTCGGTCGTCTCGATCCACATCACGCCCGAGCAGACAGGGTGCCTGTTGCCGTCCCGGCTCACCCGGTCGTGGAGATCCCGGCAACGTATCTCGACCTCCGACCTGCCGGCCCGCGCTTCCCATTCGAAGCGCGCCAGCAATGCGTCGCGGAACCGGCCTGTCCAACTGCCCGCCATCGAATCTCCTCCCCGAAATCCAAAGGCATGCGGACCTTACCCCTCGGGCATACCGGGTCAATCGCATCGTCCTGCCGGCTGCGGCTCCGACGCCTGCTGCCCTCGAGCCCCGCCTTAAGTGAAAGATAGTTTTCATATAAACCTATGTTGACTTCAACGTATTGGGCCACTACAGTTGATTTCCCTGCAGCAATAAGGGGAATCCAATGCGTGTCAGGGACTTCGAGGCGGCCGTGCTCGAAATCGAGCATGTGGCCATTCGCATTCGGGCGCCTGTCAATACAGAGGTCGGCGACTATGACTACGAGCGACAGGCAAGTGGTGGAACGACAGTGACCAGTTGGCTGAACACCAGAATTCTCCCCAAGCTGGAAGATTGCAAAGTCTCTGTCGTGGACGGAACCGGCGTTTCTCCTAATGGCCGGACCCAGCTCGCGACAGTCAGAGCCACATATGACAACTGAAGCGGGGCCGCTTCCCAGAAGCGCCGAATGTTCTGGTGGGGTGTGCGGGAGCTGAGGTTTTGTGGCAAGGCTCGTCTTGAGCCTTGCATCCGCGATCGGTTCTTCGCCGGCAACACTCTGCCCTGGCGCCTCCGATGGACCACCGGTGCGGTGCCTATGACACTGAACTTGATTATGAGGCATCTCGCCGAAGGCGGACGGGAATGACCTCGAACAGGGGGGCGGTAGGCCTTCGGTCGCCGGTAACCCGGAGTGTCTGAGACGTCAAATGCCATTCTTGGGGCGAAATCGCCTACCCGCGAGGGGTGGGAAAGCGTTACGGCGTTTGGAACCCCATCGCCCTATGCATGCCAGCTTGTCACCGAGATTTGGATGATCTTCATTCTGCCCCAGTAGTCGAGTCGAGGCAGCAAAGAGAAGGACGCGCCAAGAAACTTCCAGAAGCCTATGCTTCCGGAAGAAAACAGCTTGACTAACATCATTTTTACTGTCTAATAAGTGCTTGACAGAGTGTTTTTTGCCCCGGAGAAACCAAGATGAGACGCCCCAAGAAGAGACATCTCGAGATACAGATGGACCGTCTGTCAGGGTCGGACGAAGCCCAGGGCTTTGTCAGGAAACTCAGGACATGGCTTGAGGCCAACAGAGACGGGCGCGGAGTCACAGCCAAGGCCATCGCGGAGGGGTATTACTCCTGTGTGCAGTTTGGGCAGGCCCTTGAGGCGCGATCACATGAGGACTCGTCGGTCCGCCGCAAGGCAGCGAAAGTCGTCAAAGCGGCTCATCACGACAATTTCCCAAGACTTCAGTCCCGCCTCCGCTCCCTGCATGGCGCGCTAAGCACCTACGGCAGGCGACGAGCGGAGAGGAACAGGGAGACAGCCGCCCGGACCATTCGGATCGATCGACGGTTTGAACTCCGGGAACTGCGTTCAGTACCCAGCGTCCAGCGCGTCGGGCGAGCGCTTGGCGCGTGCGTGGCACACCAATCATGGGCAAGGTCATATCTTCAGGACACGGACGGTGAGCTCTGGGCTGTGCATGACATGGCATCCAACGCTCCTCTATATCTGCTCAAGGTTGACCGCTCGACGAACGAGATCGACGAGTTCGAAGGATGCGATAACTCGACTCCGGGATTGGAGCGCACTTTCGTCTGGAGTGTTCTTCGGGAGCTCAGCGTTTCCGGCGACAACAATGAAGCCGTCGCGAGAGCGGGCGCGTTCCATGCGTTTCTGGACGGCCAACCAGATGTAGAGCCTGTTCGGACCGGAAAGCACCTACACTGGATCTGGGTCTTCCGTGGCGGCGCTGAAATCATCATCGCTACCCAGACGCAGCCCGGGAACAGTAAGCGCTGGTCTCGCTTTTTGAGATCCGGCGCTCTAGAGATCCATTCCAGATTCTGGAACTATCTGTCTGAGGAAGAGCTGCTGTGTTTGTTGCTCGATCATCCGTGGTTTGCGGAGCGGATGCGCAGCAGCACGGTCGACGGAGGAAGCGTGAACCATTAGTGATGACGTCGGCACCGCACCCGGAACTCGATATCGTCATTGGACAACGTGCAATGGTGCGACGGGATGGCTTCGTCCGCGGACAGGTTGAGTAGAGCCGCGCGCTGGCCCACACTTCGTATGCTGCGTCTCGGAGTGTTCCACCTTTCCGTTATCCGTTCGTCCCGGGATGCAAGGCGCTGGCCGCAAGAGGGCCGCATATCGAGCCCTCAGCCAAACCCCGTAGACGATCCTGCCCTCTACTGGAGTCGACCCCTAGATGTCCGGCACCGCACGGCCGCCCGCCGCCCGGTTCAATCAGGGCGCATGGTCATGCTGAGATGCCGCTCGCGCACCCGCTCTATCAGAATCCGCCGCTGCTGCTCGATCTTGCTGGTTTCGATGCGCGCGTGCGCCCATAGACCACAGGTCCCTCCCACGCGCGGGTCGACGCCAGCCAGGAGGAGGGCACGCCGCCCCCACGAGCGAGGGAGTCCCATGGACTATGGGGACAAGCTACTGCTGCGCCCGTGGTACATCTTTACGCCGCCGCACCGGATACCCTTTTTGCTCCGCCGTTGACACAATACCTTCGACGCCGCCAGCGAAAGGCTGGCACGAAATGACGACGTCATCGATGCCGGTCTCGCCGCATACGAGACACAGATCGAGCTCCTGATGGCGATCCCCGGCATCAACAGGACATCAGCCTGTGCCATCCTCATCGAGCTCGGCCCCGACATCACCGTGTTCACCTCGAGGCGCCACCTCGCCGCATGGGCAGGCCTGTGTCCCGGCAACAACGAGGGCGCCGGCAAGCGGCGCTCGGGGAGAACACGGCGCTGCAACACCACGCTGCGCGAGGTTCTCATCGAATGTGCCCAGGGCGCCACACGCACCAGGAACTGCCAGTTCCGGGGATACCACAAGGCCCTGGCCTGCGGTGAGGATACTGCAAGGCCACCGTGGCCACCGCTCACAAGTTGATCCGCGTGATCTGGTATGTACTGAAGAATGAGGTCTTCTGCCTCGACCCCGAAACCGACGAGTCAGCCATGGTCCATCGCAATGCACCACGGTGGATCAGGATGCTGAAGAAACACGGGATCGACCCAACAGCGGTGCCTGCCGCAAACTGACACCCGGGACGGTCAAGCCAGCACCCATCACACAGATGTCCGGCCCAGCGCCATCAAACGGGGCGCCCGAACCGCCAGACCTCCTCAACGATACGGTGCTCACAGAAAAACTCCCATTGGGGAGACCTTCCGTTCGCCTGACTCCTAGGTTCGTGACACAGCAAAGGAACCGATCGCTCCGGTCCGACGGTGGAGCGGTGTAGAGAATGAACAGGCCCGCCGCGTGCAGCATGGCATTGAACCTCTCCCGAACGACTTTGTCGTAGTTGGGCGAAGTTGTCATGATCACCATGAGCAGCGATGGCGGGACGAAAAAGGACGGGCCCGAGGCCGTGAACCACACCTGTCAGGCGAGGAAGCGGTTGAGGACGTTGCGGGTGACCTGGCAGACGGTGGGGTCGGCGAGACGCAGGCCATTGACCCACTCGCAGGTGGCGGCGGTGAAGACCTCGCCGGCTCCCCTGGAGAAGGAGACGATCATGCCACTGCCTCGTGTCACCTTGTCCAGCGCCTCAGGCGTTTCGGCGCCATGGACCATGCGGGCGAGAAAGCGCCTGTCATGGTCGGCGATGTAGAGATCCTCTCCCCACAGTCCGAAGTCGGCCTCGACGGTGGTGGCGGGACCCAGCGCCAGGATCTCGAGGTCGTCCGGAACATCATCGTCGGCGAGAGGCCAGGGAAGCCCGTCGCGGATCACGTGGTCGAGACCGTCGACCTCGTAGCCGAAAATCCTGCTGTCGGCGCCGAGAATGTCGCCGTAGCCAAGACAGCAATCGGCAAGGGCCCAGTGGTCGGGGCGATAGACCGTGAATCCGCCGGCTCCGCGGCCGGCGCAGTGACCGAGACCGGCATAGATTCCCTTCGAACCGTTGACCCCGAAGGTGCGGGATCCGGGCCAGTTCACCTCAGGCGATTCCCATGACGTGGTGGCAAGATGTTCCTGTGTCGTGCCCATGACGGGGTCTTCGTCGCGGGCGACATACTTGTAGCAGACCTGGGTTCGCCCCTCGTCCTCCATCCTGACCTGCCAGAAGAAGTTCCCGGCAAAACGGGCCACCTTGCCGCCTGCCTCGACAAACCGGTCGATGGCATCGCGCATGGGACGACTCCAGTATTCGTCATGTCCGACAATGACGACGCAGCGGTAGCGGAACAGCAGATCGGGCGTGTCATGAATGTCATGGAGCGCCGCCACGTCCGCCTCGTGGCCCTCCGCCTCGAGCCAGCGCGCCATGTGGCGCTCATAGCTTGCCCATCCGGCCGATGCGTACTTCTTGGAATAGCCGTGTGACCATGCCCATTCCATGTAGGGATAGCGCGCCACCGTGCCTGGCGGCAGCGGTGTCGCGGGAAGGGTTCGCGGCGCTCCCGAAGGCAGCCTCGCAAAACCGCGCGACCACGGCCGCTGAAGACTCAAGCGCGTCGAGAACCGATCGCCGGAGGCGCCGGCGATTCCCTCGTAGGCGTTCGATCCACCCCACTCGTTGTAGGCAACCCAGGTCGGCGTCGCCGCCAGCAACAGCAGCGGCGCACCCGCTCCATGCCGCGGGGGCCCGATGAGGACAACATGGTCGTGAGTGACCGTCTCGCCGCCGCGCCGCGCCGCGAGCGTGATGATGTAGCCGCCGGGACGCCAGGTGGCGGGAATCGTCATGCGCCAGGCAACCGGCCAGCCACAACCGGTGACAGAAGCGTCATGCGGGGTCGCATGCCAGTGGCCGGCGAGGTCCGCTTCGTGATGAACAGAAACGGTTTCAAGGCCGTCCCTTGCGATGTCGAGGTCGAAGGTGTCGGCGGTCGTCGACACATGGAGTTCGATGACCTCGCCCACGCGACAGGAGAGGCGCGACGTATAGGCCCAGATCTGCAGGACGGACGGATCGTCACTCGCCGCGTCATACCACGTATCGACGATGTGACGAGGCCGTCTTGTCGTGCGTGGCACCTGCATGGCTGTCATGGTGCAGTGGCTGTCACCCGCTTGCAATGATCCCCGTGACGGCGATAAACCGGGAAAGCGTGTGGCAAGAGGCGCAGGCAATGGCTGACATCTGGACCGAAGGACTCGGACGCAACGACGCCAACCATGTGTCACTGTCTCCCGTGTCGTTCCTCAACCGGACGGCTGCGGTATGGCCGGACCGGATCGCCGTGATCCATGGCCCGTTGAAGAGGACATGGCACGACACGGCGAGGCGCTGCCGCAGGCTTGCCTCGGCACTGCAACGGCGTGGCGTGGCCAGGGGCGATACCGTGGCTATCATGGCGCCCAATCTGCCGGAGTTCGTCGAAGCAAGCCTTGCCGTGCCGATGTCCGGCGCCGTGCTCAACTCCCTCAACATCCGCCTCGACGCCACCGCCATCCGCTTTATCCTCGAACACGGTGAAGCGAGGGTCCTCATCACCGACAGGGCATTGTCACCAACGGTGAGCGAGGCCATTGCCGGACTCGGGCACCGGTTGCTTGTCGTCGACATCGACGATCCCCTGGCCAATGGCACAGGCCAGCTTCTCGGTGACCTGACCTACGAGGAGCTGCTCGCCGAGGGTGACGAATCAGGTCAATGGACGGGACCCGACGACGAGTGGCAGCCGATTGCCCTCAACTACACGTCCGGCACCACCGGCAACCCCAAGGGTGTCGTCTACCATCACCGTGGCGCCTATCTGAACGCTCTCGGAAACGCCATCACCTGGTCGATGCCGCACCATCCTGTCTATCTGTGGACCCTGCCGATGTTCCACTGCAACGGCTGGTGTTTCCCATGGACGGTGACCGCCATGGCGGGAACACACGTCTGCCTGCGCGCACTCTCCGCCGAGGCGATACTGGGCGCCATCGGCGAGCACGGGGTCACTCATCTGTGCGGCGCGCCCGTCGTCATGAACATGATGCTGTCCGGCTCAGAGGCCCTGTGGCAGGGCATTCGTCATCAGGTGAAGATGATGACCGCTGGCGCCGCACCCCCGGCCGCCATCCTCGAGCGCATGGCAGCGCGCGGCATCGACATCACCCATGTCTACGGCCTGACCGAAACCTACGGACCGGCAACCGTGTGTGCCTGGCATCCCGAATGGGATGATCTGCCGGCCTCCGGGCAGGCCGACCGGAAGGCCCGCCAGGGTGTGACCTATGCCGTTCAGGAGGCGATGATGGTCGCCGAGCCCCGGACCATGGAACCCGTGCCGGCGGATGGCGAGACCATGGGCGAGATCATGATGCGCGGCAACATCACCATGTCCGGATATCTCAAGAACCCCCGGGCAAGCGCCGAATCCTTCCGCGGCGGATGGTTCCACACCGGCGATCTGGCGGTCACCCATCCGGATGGCTATGTCGAGATCAGGGATCGCAGCAAGGACATCATCATCTCGGGAGGAGAGAACATCTCGACCATCGAGGTGGAAGGCGTTCTCTATCGCCATCCGGCCGTGGCCGAGGCGGCGGTGGTGGCACGCCCCGATGACATGTGGGGTGAAACGCCGTGCGCCTTTGTCACGCTCAAACCCGACATGACGACCACGGCTGACGACCTGATTGCCTTCTGCCGGGACAACCTGGCGCACTTCAAGTGCCCGAAGCACGTGGTGTTCGGCGAACTCCCCAAGACCTCCACCGGCAAGATACAGAAATTTGTCCTGAGGGAACGGGCCGCGTCCCGGTGACACGCCGAAGAACCGCATGACGGCCGTTGCGCTTGCCGTCATCGTCGTGGTGCTCCTGGCGGCTCTTCTTCAGGCAGCGACAGGCATAGGCTTCGGCATCATCGCCGGACCGGTCCTGCTGATCGCCATGGGCGATACGGCAGCCATCCAGGTGACCATCGTGCTTTCCACCATTCCATCGCTGATACTGGTCCGCAGGTCCCTCGACGCGGCCGATCCGGCCCTGCTCTTGCACCTTCTTGGCGGTGCCGCCGCCGGGCTGGCCGTGGGCACCGTGCTCTTCGCCACGGCAACGGTGGCCGACTTGACGTGGGGAGCGGCTGCGGCGGTGCTGGCCATGGCCGTTCTTTCGACAGGGTTTCACGAACGCCGGGTGATGGTCCGACGGAGCAGCATCACGGGCCGCTTGCTGACCGGTCTGACGAGCGGCGTCATGACGGCCACGCTCGCCATGCCCGGCCCTCCCGTTGCCGCGTGGGCCTCGGCCACCGGACTGGAAAAGGCGCGAACACGCGCCACCCTGCTCGTCGTCGCCCTCGTCTGCTATCCGGCGGCCCTGGTCCTGCAGGGCCTCGTCGAGGGGGTCTCCTACCGGGTGGTGGAAGAATGCATGTGGCTGGCGCCGCCCGTAGTCGCCGGGACCTTCCTGGGTCAAGCGATTGCGGGACGCGTGCCGGAACGACTCTTCCACAGGCTCGTCACGGTGCTGCTCGTCCTCGTCGCCTGCGCTCTGGTGGTTCGCTGACGACACCGGGAGAGGACGTGGCGCACCCCGCAGGGTGCGAACGATCAAAGGCACTCTATAAACCCACGCCCTAGTTGTGTCGGCGCTGGACACAGCCAGTATCTGGCGTCTGCTGGCTGTCGTCAACCCGAACCGCCAGCTGCGGCGCCTGACTTCGGTACGCTTAGCTACGCTCCTTCTCCTCACCCTCGCCTCACCGGCTGGCCTGCTGGGCTGCGGCGCATTCGATCCCACTGGCGCGGAAACCGCCCGCGAGCACGCCGACGAGATAACCGACGCGATCGAGAACGCAGTACCGGAACCCTCGCCCGACTTTCGCGTTCTGCAGGTCGATGTGGCGCGCCCCTTCACCGGCATCGCGGTCCTCGAGACGCCGCCAGCCCAGCTTCCGCCGCGGTGGACTGAAGACGACGCGGTCTCCCTCTCCCTCGCGGGCACCCTCGACGATCAGTCCACGGCGGCTCTCATCGAGGCCGCCACCGGCGTTCCGGTGCGCTTCCAGGGCCTGCGCCCCGACGATGCGCCAGACGATCCCTTCGGGTGGCCCGCTGACCCGTTCGGACTCGTCACCGCCGGCCTGCCGGAAGGCGGCATATGGACTGGCCCGCTGGACGATCTCCTCGACACCTGGACGGCCACCCGCGGCTACGCCTGGCGGTGGAGGCCGGAGACGGAGCACATCGAGGTCGTGCGCTCCCGGGCGGTGGCGTTCACGCTGAACGCGCTGGCCGGCACCCAGTCGATCGACGGCGCCACATCGACCACGGAGTCCGCGGGCGAGGGCAGCTCGACCAACCTCGCCCGGCAGTCCATGGCGGCCTCGGCCACCTACGATCCGTGGACCGAGGTCACGGAACAGCTTGCCGCGGTCCTCGATGCCTCGGCCACCGTCGCCGCGTCTCCTTCCACCGCGTCGCTGACGGTCCACGGCCTGCCGCGCGACGTCGAGCGCGCCCGCAAATACCTCGGCTGGCTCAACCGCACGATCCTGCGCCCGGTGACGGTGACGTTCTCGATCTATCGGGTGGCCTTCGAGAGCGGTGCCGACTACGAGCTCGGCATCGCCGGCACCCTGGAGCGCGTCTTCGGCACCTCCGCCGGTCTCGAAGTCCTCTCCGGCGGGATCTCGATCGTCCAGCCCGCACCGGGCATCGATTCCCTCGACGCCGCCATCGGGGCCCTGGAGACCGCCGGCACCGTCTCCCGCGAGCTCACGGCGACGGTGCCGTCGCTGAACGCCCAGCCCTCCCACTTCTTCGAGCTCTTCTCGGAGACCTACCTCGCCGAGATCTCGACGTCCCTGGACCAGGGCGTGGTGGAGACGGCCCTGACGCCCGGCACCGTCTCGTCGGGGTTCGCCATGGAGTTCGTCGCCCAGATCGTCGCTCCCCACGAGGTCCTGGTGCGGATCTTCGCCAGCATCCTGGACCGCCCCGACTTCACGACCTTCGGCACCAGCACCCTGCGCCTGCAGTTGCCCTCCTTCGGCAACCGCGCGGTCCAGATCACCCAGACGGTGGGCCGCGGCGAAACGCTGGTGATCACGGGCTTCCGCGACCGCGGCACGAAGGCAGCGGGATCCGGGACCTTCGACGCCGATGTCCCCTTCCCCTTCGGCAGCCGCGAACTCGACGACGACTTCACCGAGCAGGTGCTGCTGATCAGCGCCGAAGCGGGCTCGCCGATGGGCGTCGTCGAACGGCCCGGCGAGGAGCTGTGACGATGGCGACTTCCGCGAAGACGAACCCGCGCTGGCCGCTGGCGCCGCTGTGTCCCCGATGCCAGGGAGACGACGGCCTGCACCGGCCCTGCCGCGAGCGGCAGGACGGCGAAGCGGAAAACTGCCCGCACTGGCAGGCGATCGCCTTCGCGACCGGCTGGTGGGCGGGGGATCCGCCTCCCGTCGTACCCGACACCCCACCAGGAAACGCGCCATGAGCGCCTTCGTTCTCGCGTGTCCGGTCTGCGGCGCGACCCGGCCCTCGTCGCGCGAACACCGGGGCGACTGCCCGCACTGCGGCGAGCATCACCTGGTGCTCGTCGAGCGCGACCGCCTTCACGAGTACCGGGGGCGGATCGATGAACCGGTCATCGAGGAGCCGTGACGATGCCGGCCGGAGACACGCGATGACGACGATCCGGACAGCCGGCGAGGCCTGGGCGGTGGGTCTCACCTGGCATCCGCGGATCTCCGCGCGCAAGCTGCGCCGGACCGCCCGGGATGCCGGCGCCGCCGCCTGGCTCGAGACGGCCACGGGCACGGGCCTTGCCGGCGACGAGGACGGCGATCCGACAGACACTCCGTCGCTGGCGGCAGCGCTCATCGACCACATCGCCGATCCCGCCTGGATTGCCGTCGTCGATGGCGGGGACGGGCGGATCGCCATGGTCCGCTGCGAGTCCGGCGACATCGGCGACGAGGGCGACATCGTCGTCGATGGCACGGCCGAAGCCGCCCGCCTCCTTGAGACAATGGGGCCGGGCTACCGGGTCCATGCCAGCGCAAGCCTCGCCATTCCGCACGCGACGGCGCTCGACCTCGCCCGCGTGGAGATCGGCGACCACCACCGCCTGCAGGCGATCCCGGAACCGACAGGCGGCGGCCTCGCCTCGATCGTCACCGCCGCCCTCCTCGTCGCCATCCTCGGCGGCGCCGGCGGTGCGGCATGGATCTGGCGCCAGGACATCATGGACTGGATCGATCCGCCGCCGCCGCCGGTGGCGGAAGTCGAGGAGGAGCCGCAGGTGGTGGCGATGATCTCGACGCCGGCGCTGCTGCACGCGTGCGCTCACGCGCTCCGGGAGGTCCCGCCGGGCCTCCCCGCCTGGATCCTGGAGGAAGCGGCCTGCCAGGCGGAGCTCGTCGAGGCCCCGGTGCTGCAGGTGGTGCCGGACCTCCAGGGCCACCCGGCGCTCGTCCTGCGCTGGTCGCTCCGCGGCGGCCACGATCCGGCCATCCACCGCCGCCTCCTCGAGGAACCGGTCCCCCTCACCCGCCGCCTCCTCGAGCCCCTGTCCCCCGTCCCCCGCCACGCCGGCATCGTCCACGGCAGCCAGGCGTGGGCCGTCACCGCCCTCGCACCCGTCGTCGTCGAGGTCGACCCCGACCGGCACATCCCCGACTTCCGGTCGCTGCGCGCGGCGCTCGACCGGAGGGTGGGACCGTGGGCCGACTCGCTCTCCTATGCCCAGCTCCAGCCCGGGCAGTGGTCCGTCACCATCACCGGACGCGGACCTCTCCGCCGCCTCGCCGCGGCCCTCGAGCCCATCGCCGGCCTCGAGGTGACGTCGCTGCGGCGGGCCGCCAACGGCGTCTGGCAGATCGCCGCCCGTCCGCTCGCTCCGCGCACCCTCGTGGAGAGCGCCTTCCTGCGCCTCTCCTCGCCCGCCGCCGGCCTCTACGACGCCGGCGCAAGTCTCCACGAAGGAGGGAACTGATGTCTCTCGCCACCATGGCCCGCCGCGCCGGGCTCGCCGCCGCGGCGGCGGCATCCATCGCCCTGCCGGGTTCCGCCGTTGCTGCCAGCGGCTACATCGAGACGGAGGCGCTCTTCCATGCCCGCGCCATCGAGGAGGCCTGGGACACCCTGGCAACCCACATCACCACTGGCTCAACGGCTGCCGTGACGTGGACGGGGACGACGCCGCCGGCCTCGACCGGCTGGCTCGCCGACTGGACCCAGCGAGGCCTCGGAGCGCGCTACTGTGACAGCCTGCTGCTCGTCCATGCCACCACGCCGATCATGAAGGGTGTCGGAACGAACCTCGCGGCGGTGCAGCTGGCGCCGCATCTCGAAGCGAAGGCCCGCAACCGGGACGTGCCGCCGCTGCACTGGCTCCAGACCGGCCGCGCCGAGGGCGTTCTGGGCCGTGGAACCGTGACGTTGCCGGCCTGCATGGGCGTCGTGCCGGACGGACGCCCGGCACTCGCCGGACCGGTCGTCGACCCCTTCACGGTCTCGACCAGCCTCGTGACGGCCGAGCACCAGGCCCGTTCCTGTCCAGCGGGGTTCCACGGGACGGGACAGACCTTCGTGCGCCTGGTGACGCAACAGCTCAACGGCCGCGGCGACCCGGCGGGCGCGCCGACCTCGGGTCCGTGGACGCTCCTCGTCGACCACTGCGGCGCCGACACGGTCTCCTGGGAGTACGTTCGCCAGAGCTGCACCTTCACGCCGGGAGCGCCGCACGTCGGCACCCTCACCGGCGAGGCCGTGTGGCGCCGCCAGAAGCGGGCGACGGCCGCCGGCACGAGCTACGGCGCTCCGCAGTTCGTCTCCACCACCTGCTGGACGGATCCCAACCCAACGCCGCCGACGCCACGAGAGTGGACGTCGACGACGACGCAGACGCGCTCTCTCGGTTGCGGCGCGGGCTACACCGGCAGCCGCACGCAACGCCGCACCCTGAACTGGCGTCACCTGCAGTGGCCGTGGGACGCAGCGGCGGCGGTGCGGCAGGTCTCTCAGACGAACTGGGCCACCTCCGGCAACTCCTGCAGGAAGATCCCCGACCCGCCACCGCCGGACGATCAACCGCCTCCGGACGATCCGCCGTCGGAAGACCCGCCGCAGGACGACCCTCCGTCGGATGACCCTCCTCAGGACGATCCGCAGCAGGACGACGGCAACGGCAACAGCGGGGATCGCGGAGGCGAAGGCGGAGGCGGCGTCGGCGGTGGCTGGGATACCGACGGCGACGGCAAGGCCGATGTCGAGCACAGCAGCCAGATCAGCAAGAAAGATCGCAAGAAGGCCGACTACGTCCAGGGCCACACGCCCATCAGTCGGGATGGCAAGGGCGGCGGCGGTGGTCCCGGAGGCGACGCCGGCGGCAGCGCCGGCGGCGGCCCCGGCGGCAACAAGGGCAGCGGGGACCGCGGCAGGTGAGACCGCCGATGCAGACGAACGCGGCCTCGCCGCCCGCGTCCGCCGCGCCGCCATCCGGCGAGCCCGGACGAACCAGCCCACACCGAAGGAGACGACCCATGATCCGCTTCGCGACGATCGCCCTCGCCATGGCCCTTGGCCTTGCGGCCTGCAAGACGACCGGCACAGCCGAGCGTCCGCCCAACCCGGGATCGCACCATGTGTCGTGGATCGCCGGCCAAGTGCTTCCCGGTCGCACGGTCATCCTCTTCGACAAGGGCAACTACACCGCGGACTGGAAGAACTGGTTCGTCACCCGCGCCGTCTATCACCTCCGGGATGACGGCCTTCGAGACGGCGGCACCCTTTCCTGCGAGGGAGAGAAGCGGCGATACCGGGAAGTGCGTTTCGACGGTTCCTATTTCGCCTGGGAAGGTCACGACCTCACCGCCGCTGTCGGCAACAACTCCGGCTGGCGCGCGCCGGTGTTCTATAACGTCCGGACCGGGCGCTTCCACATCGAGACATGGCACGAGCGCACCGCCGATTGGTACATCGATGCCGACGGCTGGCTCCAGGAGGGCTGGCCGCGCCTCATGGCCGACGCCTGTCCGGAACTCACGCAGGAGATCCTCGCCGACGGAGGCTGGATCAACGAGAACCAGACGCACCCGACGATCTGGAAGATGCTGGAGCAGGATCCCTCGGCGCCGCTGGTTCTACCGCACATGTCGCCCAACCACCCGACCGGGGTCGCGGCGTCCGACGACGCGCCCTGGCACTGGTGTTTCACGACAAACAATCGCCCCGTCCTCCCGGGGAACTGCTTCCCCGAGGGCGAGGAGGCCGCACCCGGAGACAGCCCAGCCTTGCTGCTGCCGGAATCACCGGACGCCGCCACCAAGTACATCGAGCGCCGCAAGCTCGCCGCCACCCTGCGCGCGGCCCACGGCCACGTCATCGAGGACCGCCTGGGCCGGTCCTATGTCCTGGCGCTGGGGCCGACGGACGAGCTCTGGGCGGTCGACGGCGAGGGCCGCCTCACCGACGTCGGCTACCTCACCTTCGACACCGCAGCGGAGACCCTCGATCTCGACTGGGAGCTGAAGGACGCCGCGGCGAACTTCCGCTACCGCCCGGGCGATCCGCTGCCGGTGGCCGACACGGGCCGGCAGCATCCGCTCTTCGCACTGGCCGACTGGCTGGTCGAAGAGGCCGGCGACGTCGTGCTCCCCTACATGGGCCGCCAGGCCCGCTTCCATTTCGGCGAGGGCGGCGTCCTTACGGCGCGGGGCACCGAGCAGGATTTCGGCGGCCGCTGGCTGGTGACGCGCGGCCGCCTGGTTCTGGAGGTCGACGGAATCCGGGACCGCGCCGCCTATCGCTGGGACCGCCTCGCCAGCCATCTCGAGGCCACGGCCGGCTACGCCGGATGAGACGTGCGCCGTTCATCTCGGGCACCCTGGCGGTGCTGGTCTTCCTTGTCGGCGGCGCGCCTGCCCAGGAGGACCATCTGCCGCCCCTGCCTCTCCTGACCGAGGGCACGGCGGACGTCATCGCTCCAGCCGCTCCGCCTCCCGCGGCCTCTGCGACGCCGGCG
>MPMV01000063.1 GCA_002238685.1 bacterium EF100-94H03 bin56 | reverse complement strand
ACCCTCCGAGGACGGAGCCGACGGTCTCGGCGGCTTCAGCGACTGCATCATGGGCGAGATGCGTGTACTTGAGGGTCGTGCCGGGATCGTTGTGGCCGAGCAGCCGGCCGACGGTGAGGATGTTCTCCCCGCTCATGACGGCAATGCTGGCGAATGTATGTCGCAGGTCGTGCAGCCGGACGTCCTTCAGGCCGGCCTCGGACCGCAGGCGCTTCCAGGAGCGCTCGACCGACGACATGCCGACTGAATTCCCGGTGCTGCGTGACGGGAAGACCCACTGCGATGTTCGCGGCTGCGCCTCGAGGATCCGCCGCGCCGGGGATGACAGCCATACCATGCGCGGTCCGGTCTTGCTGACGGTGAGATGGAGATGGCCTTCCCGGTATTCCGGCCAGCGCAACGTCACGATTTCCCGCTTCCGACACCCGGTCAGCAACAGGAGGCGGATGATGGCCACGTACATCGGGTGGGCGCCTTCGTGACGTTCCAGAACCCTCCCGAGCCGACGGATCTCTTCTTCCGTGAGGAAACGCTCCCGCCCCTTGCGCCTGTAGCGCCTGATGCCGCGGCAGGGATTGCTCCCCTCAGGCCGGTACCCGTATGTCTCCGCACAGGTCATGATGACCGAGAGAACCGGCGCCGACCGGTCGGCGGCAACGGGCTTCTCGTGAAGCGAGGCGAACCATTCCCTGACGTCGGCGCTCGTGATGCCGGCGATCGGCCGTCCCCGGAACCAGGGCAGGATCTGGTTGGCATAGTAGCCCCGGTTCACCGCGAGCGTCCGGGGCTTCCAGTTCCTGCCGTAGCGCTGAAACACTTCTTCCGCGACCACCTCGAACAGACATGCCTTCGGCGAGACCTGCCCATTGCTCCGGAGTGCGGCAAGCATCTCCCGCGCCTGTTCGCGGGCTTCGCCCGTACTCATGTCGTCGGCATCGCCGACGATCTTCCAGATTCTCTGTCCTTCAACTTGAGAGTGAATGAAGTAGCACTTCCTTCCGGTCGGGTAGACGCGGATACCGAAGCCCTTGAGGCCAGCGTCCCGGACATCCCGGCTGGCCTTTCGTGACCGAAGAGCCTCGACGCGTGCCTGAGTGAGTCGTGTTGTGGCCATGGAGTCCCCCTTGCCTTGAGTTGCAGACACGGGAGAATCCGTTGCGGGATCATCCCGTAGTTGCATCGGAGAGAGGGAAAATAGTACGTTATTTCGTTAGTTTAGCACCGCAGGTGCGTCACCGGGTGTGGCGTCATCCTTGATTATCAATCAGCCTTTGGTAAGTCTCTCACCATGGGGCATGCGCCCTTGTCCTCATGTCAGACGGGAGACCGGCCGTGCCCCGGAGCGATTATCTGTTTACGAGCGAATCTGTGTCGGAAGGCCATCCGGACAAGGTCTGCGACCGGATTTCCGATGCCGTTGTCGACGCCTTCCTTGCTGCCGATCCCGTGCATGCACGGGTGGCCTGCGAAACCCTTGCCACCACCCGAACCGTTGTTATCGCCGGAGAAGTCCGGGGACCAGGAGATCTCATGGATCCGGACCGGTTGCAGGAGAAAGTCGAGGCGCTGGCGCGCAACGCCGTCAGGGATATCGGCTATGAACAACCGGGTTTCGACTGGCGTGATCTTTCGGTCAGCGTGAAGCTCCACGCCCAGTCGAGCGACATCGCGCAGGGGGTCGATGCCTCCGGCAATCGGGCGGAAGGAGCGGGCGACCAGGGAATCATGTTCGGTCACGCCTGCAGCGAGACAGGACCGCTGATGCCGGCGCCCATCCACTATGCACATCGCATTCTCAAGTCCCTGGCCGAGGCCCGCCACAACGGCGCCGCGCATGAACTGGGACCGGATTCAAAGAGCCAGGTGACACTGGCCTACGAGAACGGCCGGCCGGTCCATGCCACCTCGGTGGTTGTTTCAACCCAGCATGATGCAGCACTCGATCAGGATGCGGTTCGGGAGATCGTCAGACCCCATGTCGTCGACGTTCTTCCCGATGGGTGGATGTGTCCGGACGACCGCTTCTATGTCAATCCCACGGGCAAGTTCGTCACCGGTGGCCCCGATGGCGACTGTGGTCTGACTGGACGCAAGATCATCGTCGACACCTATGGTGGCGCCGCTCCCCACGGAGGCGGCGCCTTCTCGGGCAAGGATCCGAGCAAGGTGGACAGATCTGCCGCCTACGCCTGCCGCTACCTGGCAAAGAACGTTGTCGCGGCGGGGCTGGCCGACACCTGCACCATCCAGGTGGCCTACGCCATCGGCGTCGCGGAACCACTGTCTCTCTATGTCGACCTCGCCGGGACCGGTGAGGTTGACGAGCGGCGCCTCGAAGAGGTGCTGCGGCAGATCATGGACCTCACTCCCCGCGGAATCCGCAATCACCTCGGCCTCGACCGGCCGATCTACGAACGCACGGCCGCCTATGGTCACTTCGGGCGCGAGGCGGATGCCGACGGCGGATTCTCCTGGGAGAGGACCGATCTTGCCGGCGAACTGAGGAACGCCTTCTCCTGACCGGCGGGCAGACCTGGGGACGCCGCAGGGGGCGCAGGCTTTCGCCCCGTCGCCAGTTCCTGGTCGACACGCTTCTGCCAGGACTGCGGGTTGTCATTGGCGAGGATGGCAAGCCCGATCATCGCGGTGGCGAACGGCTCTGGCTGGAAATCGGGTTTGGCGGCGGAGAGCATCTGGCCTGGCAGGCGGAACGCCATCCCGCGGTCACACTGATCGGCGCGGAGGTATGGCTGAACGGCGTGGCGAACCTGCTGGACCGTGTCGAGCGCCATGGCCTTGCCAACGTCAGGATTTTCGACACGGACGTGACGGTGCTTCTGGAGACCCTTCCACCTGCCTGCCTCGAACGCATCTTCGTTCTCTTCCCCGACCCCTGGCCCAAGGCGCGCCACAGGAAGCGCCGCCTCGTCAACCAGGCGATCGTGGCACGGTTTTCGGACCTCCTCGTCGACGGCGGGGAACTGCGCCTGGCGACCGATATCGAGGACTACGCTCTCGACATGAAGCAGGCACTCGAAGGCAGCAAGGACCTGCAGTGGTCGTGTCATCGTCCATCCGACTGGCCAGCGACACGCTACGAGGCAAAGGCAAGGGCGGAAGGCAGGGAACCCGTGTTCTTCACCGGCGTGCGCCGGCAGCGGTAGATCACGGCACCAGGAAGCCGGTGAGCTCCTCGACCTCCTTCTGGATCGGTTCGGCGATGGCCCGGGCCCTTGCCGCCCCCTCGCGCAACACGCTGTCGACATAGCCCGGATCCGCCGTCAGCCGCTTCATCTCCTCGCCAACCGGCCCCAGGACGTCCACGGCGAGGTCCGCAAGACGGGCCTTGAAGTCGCTGAACCTGGCGCTCCGGAATTCGTCCAGCACCGCGTCATGGCTCACCCCGGCCAGCGCCGCATAGATCGTGACGAGATTGGACGCTTCGGGCCGGTTCTCCGGATCAAACGACACTCCCATGATGCTGTCCGTGCGCGCCTTGCGGATCTTGAGTGCGATGGTGTCCCTGTCATCGGTGAGATTGATGCGCGAATAGTCACTCTGATCGGACTTCGACATCTTGGCGCGGCCGTCCCTGAGCGACATGACGCGGGTTGCCTCGCCAAGGATCACGGCCTCGGGAAGCGGGAAAAAGTCGACGCCGAAGGTGTGGTTGAAGGCACCGGCTATGTCGCGGGACAACTCGAGGTGCTGCTTCTGGTCGGCGCCGACCGGCACGTGGGTAGCGTGGTAGCCAATGATGTCGGCGGCCTGGAGAACCGGGTAGCCATAGAGGCCGAGACTCGCGTTTTCCTTCTGTTTTCCCGCTTTTTCCTTGAACTGGGTCATGCGGTTGAGCCACCCGAGCGGAGTCAGGCAGGCGAGAATCCACTGCAGGCGCAGGTGCATCGGGCACTGGCTCTGGTTGAAGACGATGCAGCGGTCCGGATCGAGCCCCGAGGCCATGAATCCCGCCGCCACCTCCCGCGTCGCGTCACGCAGCTGATCGGGATCCCACGGCATGGTCAGGGCATGGAGGTCGACGATGCAGTAGATGCACTCGTAGTCGTCCTGCATCGCCACGAAGCGCTTGAGTGCGCCGAGGTAATTGCCAAGGTGAAGGTTGCCGGTCGGCTGCACGCCGGAAAAGACCCGTTTCATCGGGAAGGCTCCAGATCGGGGAACGCGTGCTTATGGCGCGCCCGGTGCCGCCGGTCAAGAACGTCAGGGTCGGCGGCTGCCGAAGATGGCCGTGCCGACCCGGACATGGGTGGCGCCATGGGCAATCGCCGTGGCGTAGTCCGCAGACATGCCCATCGACAGTTGCTCGAGACCGTTGCGGCGGGCGATGGCGGCCAGCAGGGAAAAATGCGGCGAGGGCTCCTCGTCGAAGGGCGGGATACACATCAACCCGGCAACATCGAGCCTCGCAGCCCGTGCGCCGGCAATCAGGCCGTCGGCATCGCCAGGCAGGCAGCCGGCCTTCTGCTCCTCCCCGCCGGTGTTCACCTGGATGAAACACCGTGGGCGGCGTCCGGTTCTGTCCATCGCCTTCGCCAGGGCAGTGATCAGCCGTGGGCGATCGACGCTCTCGATCACGTCGAAGAGAGTCACGGCATCGACCGCCTTGTTGGTCTGCAGGGCGCCGATCAGGTGGAGTTCGAGACCGTCCCGCTCCTGGCGCAGGGCCGGCCACTTCGACGCGGCCTCCTGAACCCGGTTCTCGCCGAACACGCGGTGCCCGGCATCGATGGCGGGACGGATGTATTGCGCGTCAAGGGTCTTGGTGACGGCGACGAGCGTCACGGAACCGGTCTGGCGGCGAGCCTGGCGGGCGGCGGCGCCAATCTCCGCCATCACGGCCTCAAGGTTGCCGGCCACATCAACCACGCTCATGCCTCCACGTCCTTCCAGTAGTCGAACTTTCGCATCATCGCCTCGTTGCACGACGCGATCTTCGTCACCTGGCTGGCGGAAAGCGCGGTGCGCCACGTTCCGGCGCGGCCCTGACGGAAAAAGCGCCTCTGTGGCGCGGAACGTTCACCGAAACCCTTCTCATCCTCCAGGTGCCGCAGATTTCCGAAAGAGGTGGCCCTGACTGCCTCCTTGATTCGCCTGCGGCCCATCTTGAGTTTGAGGAATGCCGCAAGACCGGAGAAAGCCGCCACCGGAGTGGCCAGCATATCCTCGTAGCGCATGACGTGAAGCCCCGGCAGCGAGCGCCTCGTCCAGGTCTCCACATTCTGTGACCAGCTGCCAAGGAGTTCCGAAACGTGGCTCGCCGTGGATGGCGTCTCGTGGTTTTCAAGGTTCATGAGGCTGATTGCAACGTCGAGTGGCACACCCTGGTGATCGGCATAGGAAAGCGCGATATCGAGGGGATTGCGCACGATGTAGATCGCCCCGGCGGTGACATCCATGTTGATGGTGGGCCGACCCCGGGATCTCAGCACCGCAAGGTGGGTCTTGCAGAACACCACGCGGCCATGGCGCCGGGCGAAGGCGGCCTGCGCGGCCGGCCGGGCCCGCGCCACCTCCCCCGGAGTCCATTGGCCCCAGGGCCTCGGGTCGATGATGCGATAGTTGTCGATCGATGCCTCGTTTCCCGCCGTCTGCGCCATCCGGTCGAGATCGAAGGCGCCATCGTCCGGGCGCAGGATCTCGTGCAGGAAGGCCCTCACCCACGTGTTGCCCGACTTGGGGTAGCTGGCAATCCAGACGATATGCCCCATGGCGAGGAAGCAGGCCGAGCCCTCAGGCCGGCGAAACCGGCGGACGTTGTTCCCGTCCGGCGTCGTAGACGCGAGGGAACCGGGCACAATCCAGCGGATCTCCGGGGGCAAGCCCGCAATCGGGAAAGTCGGGCTCCATGACTCCGGCACGGCGGACGTAGACCGCATCGTCACCGACCCACGTCGAGTTGGTCGCCCGCCGCCGCCGCGAGGCCTGCGCGTTGCCCGGTGCACCGTGGATCGTCATGCCGTGGAACGCGATGACGTCCCCGGGTTCGAGATCCCATGCGAGAATCTTCTCCGCATGGGCGCCATCGACATCGGGGGGATCGTGATAGCCATCATCCCGGCCACGGCCAAAGTCGGCGCCATCGCGGAACCGGACAGGACGGAAGGCCGTCCCCCACAGGTGCGACCCCTTCACACAGTTCAGGCACACATCGGCCGGCACCGGATCGAGTGGCGCCCACAGGACGACGATCTGGCGGCCGGCCACGCAGTAGTAGGGCTGGTCCTGGTGCCATGTGCTCTTCTTGGTGGCCCCGGGCTCCTTGACGAAAATCCCGTCGAACAGGAAGTTGGCACGCCGTGACTTCATGAGGGCGGCCGACAGTTCCGCGGCCGGACCCTCGAGGACGAACTGGCGTATCTCCGGCACACGGTCCGATGCCACGTAATCGGTGAAGAAAGCAGGATCGCCTTCATCCTGGATGCGCCTGGTGTAAGGGCCCTCGGTCTGCATGGCCCGTTCCACTCCGTTGCGCAGCAGGTCGACCCAGTCTTCCTGGTAGACGCCCTTCAGGGCCACGGCGCCATCGATGTGAAACCGCTCGCATTCCTGCTCGGTCGGCAATCTCAAAGGATGGGCAGCCATGGTTCCTTTCTCCTATCTCACGACCAGTTCATGGGGCATCGAGGAAACCGGCTCGAAGCGATCGTCATGAACGATGCCGGTCTCACCCAGACTCATGGTCAGGTGGCGGGCGCTGTCCACGACAATCATGTGCATGAAGATGACCATGCCCGGCGTCACTGTCGCCGGATTGCCATGGTAGATCATCGGTTCCTCCATCCAGGATGGCGGGTAGTTGGCAGAGAGCGAGTAGCCGCAGGCGTTTAACCTGCAGTCCTTCAGCCCGTGCGAATCCATCACCCGGGCGTGGGCGTCATAGATGTCGCCAAATGCGGCGCCGGGTCTCGCGGTCGCCTGGCAGGCGGCAAGGGCCTCGACACAGGCATCGTGCATCATCGTGTGACGGTCACCGGCACGCCCGGTCAGGACCGTTCTCATGATTGCCACATGGTAGTGCCTCCAGGCAGCCCCGAACTCGAGCTGCACCTGGTCATGATTGCCGATGGTGTCCCGACCGGTGAAGTAGCGCACAAGCAGCGCACCGTCGCCCGAGGCGATGATCGGCCGGCCTGCCGCGTAGTCGCCTCCGCCCTCCAGGATGGCTTGTTCCAGAGCGGCGTAGAGCGCGCTCTCGTCAACGCCGGCGGCAATGGTCCGGTGCAGTGCCTCCAGTCCGGCATCGGCCAGAGCGCCCGCCTTCCTGACATGATCCTGCTCTGCCGGACTCTTGATCAGGCGAAAGGCCTGAACGAGATCGCTGGCATCCTCCCAGGCGCCGAAGCCGCGCAGTGCCCGCTCCATCATGACCCAGTGCAGGCCGGTCAGGCCCCAGGCATTGAGCTCGACGCCGAACCGGCCACCGCGAAGTCCCTTTTCCTCAAGCACGGCCAGCACATCGTCAGCAGGATTGGCGCCGCCACGATCGACCCAGATGCGCACATCCGGGATCATCGATGTAAAGGCCGCCTGCTCCCGGTCGGCCGATCTCGTGACAAGCACGAGATCGCCATCGGCGCGAAGCACCAGGCACTGGAACATCGCATACCCGGCGGTGTCATATCCGGTCAGGTAGTACATGCTCTCCTGGCGGAACATGAGCAGGGCATCGAGCCCGAGTTCCTGCAGGCGTTCGCACGTCCTTCGCCTGCGTTCCGCCAGTTCCGCCTCGCTGAAGTGAAGTCGGGGCATCAGCGACTCTCCTTGACATGCCACCGGTGGATCATGCCGTTGCGGCAGTCCCAGCGTAAAGCTAGAACGTTCTTCGCAACAGCGCAGGGATGACGTTCTTGACCAGCGATTCGCGGCTCTTCCATCTGAACGCCGTCGTCAAGCCCGAGTGGATCGACGAGTACGGGCACCTCAACATGGCCTACTATGTGCTGATCTGCGATTACGCAACGGCGGCGTTCTGGGACCGGATGAACGAGCCCGTGACCCTCGAGGAACGCGACGGCGCCGAGTACGCCGTCGTCGAGACCCATGTGAACTACATGGACGAACTCAGGGTCCATGCCCCGGTGGTCGTCACCACCCAGGCGCTGGCTGCCGATACCAAGCGGTTTCGCATCTTCCACAGCCTCAGCCACGCCGAAGAGGGCTATCTTGCGGCGACCAACGAGGTGATGGCGCTCGGCTTCAACCTCAACACCCGCGCGATGATGGAATTCGTTCCCCGGGCCCGCACGCGGCTCCAGGAAACGGTGCGCGCGCACAGCGCCATCGAACGTCATGTCAATGCCGGCCGCGCGATCGGCCAGCCGAGAAAGCGGTAGGCCAGGAAAGGAGCGGCAGAAACAATGTATGGATTCTCCTCACCACCCCGCACGACCACTCATGCCGAGCACGGCATGGCGGCGACATCGAACAGGGATGCCACCCGGGCAGCACTCGACATTCTCGAGGGCGGAGGCAACGCGATGGATGCCGCCGTCGCGGCCGCAGCGGTACTCGCCGTGGTGGAGCCCATGTCGACCGGGATCGGTGGAGACGTGTTCTGCCTCTACGCCCCTCGAGGATCATCGCGCATCGTCGCCTACAACGGTTCGGGCCGCGCACCCCGGCGGGCGGATCTTTCCTGGTACCTTGAACGGAACATCACCCGCATCGCCGCGGACAGTGCGCACGCCGTCACCATTCCAGGCTGTGTCGATGCCTGGTGCCAGCTGATCGACGATCACGGCTCCATGGGAATCGGTGAGGTCCTGCGGCCTGCCATCCGCCTGGCTGAGGAAGGGTACGTGATCCAGCCGGTGATTCACGAGGCCTGGCGCGCGTCCCGTCAGCGCCTTGCCTCCGATACCCATGCCGCCAGAATCCTCCTGGTCGACGGCGACGCGCCCGAACCGGGCGCCATTCACACCCAGCCGCTGCTCGCTGCCACGCTGCAGGAAATCGCCGGCCGTGGCCGCGCCGGGTTCTACGAAGGCTGGGTCGCCGAGGACATTGTCGCCCGCCTCGGGGAACTCGGCGGTCTGCACGGGATCGAGGACTTCGACAGTGCAGCGGGGGAGTATGTCGAGCCGATCTGCAGCGACATGGCCGGGTACAGGGTTCACGAGTGCCCGCCCAACGGCCAGGGGATCGTGGCGCTCATCATGATGAACATCCTCGAGGGTTGCGGCGATTCCGGCAGTGATCCGCTTTCTGCGGACCGCATCCACCTTGCCCTCGAGGCGGGACGTCTGGCCTTTCGCGACCGGGCGCTCTATGTCGCCGACCCGGCCATGGCCGACGTTCCCGTCGACACGCTTCTCTCCCCTGCCTACACCGACATGCTGCGCTCGCACATCGATCCCGCACGGGCCATGGTCGACCTTCCACCCGCGGAACTGCCGGCAACTCCCTCGACGGTCTACCTTGCGGTGGTCGACCGCGACCGCAACGCGGCAAGTTTCATCAACTCGCTCTACTTCTCGTTTGGTTCATCCAGGGTCGCCCCGAAGTCCGGTGTGACCCTGCAGAACCGGGGCCGCGACTTCGTGCTGGAACCGGGGCACCGCAACGCCATTGCGCCGGGAAAGCGGCCCATGCACACCATCATTCCGGCGATGCTGACGAAGGGCGGGAGAGTCATCATGCCGTTCGGTGTCATGGGCGGCGACTACCAGCCCTGGGGTCACACACATGTTCTTCAGAACATGCTGCACTACGGCATGTCTCCCCAGGAGGCGCTCGATCTGCCGCGTTTCTGCTATCAGGACGGTGTTGCGATGATGGAGCCGGCCATTCCCGGTCACGTCATGCACGACCTCGCCAACCGCGGTCACCCGCTCGGCATCACACCGGAACCCTTTGGCGGGGGCCAGGCGATCTGGATCGACTGGGAGAAAGGGACGCTCGCCGGAGGCAGCGAGCCACGCAAGGACGGTATCGCGCTGGGCTACTAGACCGATCAGCCGCCTATTCGATGACGATCAGCGAATAGGGAACGTCCGGTGTGGCCATGAACGCCTGGTCTTCCTCGAACAGCAGACATTCGATCATGAAGAACTGTCCGACATGGCGAGGCATGAAGATCTGGATCTCGTGGTTGACCGCCGTTCCGGGTTCAAAAAGGCGATCGGCGTTCTTTTCGGAGAGAGGGTCGTAGACGAAGTTGCCAACCCAGTCCGACAGGAAGCCGATACCCATCTCATAGCCGCCAATCCAGCCGCGGCGGCTCCACAACCCTTCGGCTTCGTAGTGCGCCTTGACCTTCTCGTTGAGTTCACGCACCGGCAGTCCGGGTCTGAGGCACTCGCGCACCACGTCCATGACGGCGGCCGAACGGTCAGTCACGTCCTTCACATCCGGCTGCGGTTCACCAAGGCTGAAGGTGCGGGCACAGTTGATGTGGTAGCGCTTGCAGACACCGGCAACATCGACTGTCACCGTCTCGCCGGCCTGCATCCTGCGGCGCGTGGCGATGGCGTGCGCCGCATTGGATTTCTTCCCCGACAGCACGGGCATCATCATGGACTGGAGTTCACCACCCGCCTTCGCCAGGGCGCTGATCACCTCTCCCTGCACCTCGAGTTCCGTAACCCCCGGACGCAGAACCTCCCGCGCCCGCTCAAGACCGGCCGACGCGATGCGGCAACCTTCCTTCAGGCAGGCCATTTCGGCTGAGGATTTGACCCAGCGCACCTCTCTCAGGATAAGGCTGCCGTCGACCACCGTCGCACCGGCTGCTTCGAATGCATCCTGGAAGCGGTCGCTCACCGCCCGGTTGGGGCGCATCGCGTGCATTTCCAGGCCGACGGAGCCCTTGAGCCAGCCCTCGGCCTTCAGTTCCGAGGCAATGAACGCCGTGCCGTCGCGATAGCTCGATTTGGGAAAGTAGCGGGTATCCTTCGAGACCGTAAAGGTCCGTGTCAGGACGGCCTCGCGTTCGGTCTCGAAATGGATGAAGCGGTCATGGTCGACATGAACGGCGATGCCGTTGGTCGCGCTCCATTCGACGGGGCTTTCCGTGTGATACCACATGCAGACGTAGCCGGAGACGTAGTACATGCTCTCCGGAGACGACAGGAAAAGGCAGTCGATACCCGCCCTTGCCATGGCTTGGCGAATCCGCGCAAGGCGGGCATCGAACTCTTCTTGCGCGAACGCGACCTCGCGTTCCGGCTGGGCCTCGAAATACACTTCGTCGCGGTAGTCCATGGTATCGGGCAGTCCTTCAGTTCCGGATGATGTTGTGTTCGGGTCCGAACGGGAAGCGCGTGATGTTCTCTGCACCGTCCTCGTGGATCACCAGGATGTCGTGCTCACGGTAGCCTCCGGCGCCGGGAAGGCCTTCCGGGATCAGGATCATCGGCTCCATCGAGACCACCATGCCCGGTTTCAGCTCGGTTTCGACATCCTCGCGCAACTCGACGCCGGCCTCGCGTCCGTAGTAGTGGCTCAACACGCCGAAAGAGTGACCATAGCCGAAGCAGCGGTACTGCAGGAGATCCCAGGAACGGTAGAGTTCATTCAGTTCCGCGGCAATCTCATGGCACCTGGCCCCGGGACGGATAAGTTCGATGCCGCGTCTGTGCACCGCGACGTTCTTCTCCCACAGGTCGAGATGGGCGTCGCTGGCATGGTCGCAGAACAGGGTCCGTTCGAGGGCGGCGTAGTACCCGAAGATCATCGGGAACGCGTTCAGGCTGAGAATGTCGCCCGACTCGATGACGCGGTTGGTGACCGGATTGTGGGCGCCGTCGGTGTTGATGCCGGACTGGAGCCAGGCCCAGGTCTCCATCGGTTCGACATAGGGGTGGTTGCCGGCGATCTCGCGGATCATCGCATCGGTGACCGAGATCGCCACTTCGTGCTCGGGCACGCCGGCGGCGACGGCCCCGATGCAGGCCTCGCCGCCAATATCGGCCGTGCGGGCGCCCTCCCTGATGAGAGAGATTTCTTCCGCCGACTTGATGGTGCGCATCCACATCGAGGGCCGGGCGACATCCACAAGGGTGACACCGGGCAGGGCCTCCTCCAGCTCGCGCCAGAAATCGACGTTCATGTGATCGAACTCGACCCCGAGGCGGCGCACGCCTTTCGTGAGGCTCTTCACGGCCTCGAAGTAGTTGCCGCGGTGCCAGTCGGTGTAGGCGATATTGTCGCCGAAACTGCGCCGCCAGGACTGTCCGCCATCCGTTCCGGTCGAGATCGTCGTGGCCGAATCGGCCGTGATGACCATTCCGAAACGGCGTCCGAAACCGCAGTAGAGCCATCCGGAGTAGTAGTTGATGCAATGGTACGAGGTGAACAGCGCGGCATCGACATCGTGAGCTTCCATCCAGTCCCTCACGGCGTCCTGGCGGCGATTCATCTCGGCATCGGAGAACGGCCTGTAGACTTTTTCGCCCATGCGCCATGTGGCGAGCCGGGGCATGTCTGGTGAATGAACCATGGATGCTTCCTTCATGTGTGCCGACCCGGTTCCGCGAGGCACTCGCTCAAGGAGTGCGGCGCACGGTGTCCAGAATTGAACCGTGGCGTTCCCGACAGGATTCGAACCCGTGACCTCTGCCTTCGCAGAGATGTTTCATGGCAGAGATTCACTAACTGTTCCTGTTCGATATCACCGTTGGTTCGCATACACTTCTTTGTCAGGACACTTCGAACCGCTTGTATCTGTTCGCCGATCAGGAAGGCAAACACATTCCGGCATTGATGCTGGCCGTAGCAAAGCATCGGTCCAGTATGATCCACACGGGCCTGTAGTCCTGTTCAGGATGACTTTGCGGGTTCCATGCTCTTTTCCTCTTCGACCTGACCATTGCCGTGCGTGCGGCGGCCTCACACCGATCGCGTTATCCCTGCGTCAACCCGAATGTTCTGGCCCGTGACAAAGCGATGACCGAGGCAATCTCCTCCAGGGACCGGCCATAGCGCCCCATGGGAATGCGTGCGCGGAACTCCTCCTTCTGCGGCAAGCTGTCGATGAAGCCGGGAAGGATAGTGTTGATCCTAATGTTGTCCGCTGCGTACCGGTCCGCGAAAAGCTTGGTGAAGGCCGCAAGGCCCGCACGATAGACTCCGGAAGTCGGGAAGACCGGGTCGGGCTCAGGCTCACGGCGCGTTGGTGAATGTCGGGCAAGGCTCGGTGATGGATCGCCGGTGGACGTCCGGCGGGAGGAGAGATATGACGAACTGCCGAGCCACGGCGGGATGAAGGAGGATGGACGTGATGCCTTGGAGAAAGCGGGACATGCGGATTGGCGGGGCGGTGCTGGCGCTGGTCGCAGCGCTGACGGCTGGAGCGGAGAGCCGCGCGCAAGCGCCGGCTGAGCTCGACAGGGAGGCGATCGGGGAGATCGTCCGGGAGTACCTTCTCGAGAACCCCGAGGTCATCGAGCAGGCCATGCGGGCGCTTCAAGCCAAGCGCGAAGCAGCGCGCGAGCAGGTCGTCCGGAACGTGATCCGCAACAACCGGGCCGAGATCTTCTCGCACCCGATGACGCCGGTCTCGGGCGACCCGGGGGGCGACGTCACGCTGGTCGAGTTCTTCGACTACCAGTGCGGCTACTGCAAGCGCTCCCTCGCGCCGATGAAGGAGTTGCTGGCGAGCGACGGGAAGCTCCGCGTGGTGTGGAAGGAGTTTCCCATCCTCGGGCCGATGTCGCGCTTTGCCGCCCGGGCGGCGATGGCGGCGGCGAAGCAGGACCGCTACCTCGACTTCCATCTCGCGGTGATGGGCGTCTCGGAAGAGCTCACCGAGTCTTCCGTGATGGGGATCGCGGAGGGTCTCGGCATCGACGTCGATCGGTTGCGCCGGGACATGGAGGATCCGGCGATCGAGACGTATCTGGACGAGACGCATCGTCTTGCCATGGACCTCGGGATCACCGGAACCCCGGCCTTCGTGATCGGGGAGACCTTGGTGCCGGGAGCGGTGGGCGTCGCCCGGCTGAGGGAACTCATCGCGGACGTCCGGACCGGCGGCGGCTGACCCGGCGGGCGATCGCAGGGAGCGTTGCCCGGGTGGCCCGAGGCGGGTGATCAACTCGTCTGTCCGGTCGGAACGACCTCGCGGCGGACCGAACACCGCTTCGAGAGGCTGGAGGTGAACGAGGTGTTCACCGCGGTGCCGCCGTCCCGGATGGAAGGCGCGATGCGGGCATGGAACGGCATCGCCGACAGGAACCCTGTGGACTTCGACGAATTCCTGGAGGGTCTGCGGAGGCCGTGCCCGTTGAGAATGGAACAGAGGAAGGCCGCTGACGCGGTGATCGACGCGATCAACAGGAAACCGGTCTGGCCTTCGTGCCGCAATCCGTTGGAGAGGTATGGCTACGGCAACCCTGGTGGTCGGCATGCCGCTCTTGTTCGCGGGCTCGACGCAAGGAATGGGGCGCTCCGAAGGGCGGCGCTGTGACCGCCCGGGTCTGCATGGTCGCCTCGAATTCAACAGGTTTTCCCAATTCTCACCAAGGTTGGGGACGCGTGCGCATGCGCGCGCGGCGCAGGTTTCCTGTTTGAATCTACCCTGCAGTTCGGACGCGGCAAGAGTCGTCGCGCCCCTGGCGGGAGGGCATGTGGCCATGCGTGCATGCAGGGGCCGCAGAAGTCGTGAGGAAAATGCCGGGCCCGTCAGGGCGGCTCCCGTCGATCGTGCAGCGGATCGTCGAGGGCGTAGACGTCACCAACATGGTCGCCGTCCTGGTAGACGCGGGATTCATTCGGGGCGACGCGGCGGAAGGTGACGCCGCTCGTGACGTGCTCACGCCCGCGTGCCGGGCATCGCGCTCAGCCAGGACGCCGGCGGCCCAGGCCGCGGCGCGTGCCAGCACCTCTCCGTGGCAGCTGTTCTCGGGATAGCAACAGCACGCCAGCCTACAGGAAGCCAGATCGGCGAGTTCCTCGATCGCGATCTCGCCGTCGCGGATGCGGCGCCAGAGATCGGCGCGGTAGCGTGCGATGACCTCCTCTCGCGATCCGTCGGGCCCGATCCGGAACCTGTTGCCCCATTTGGTGCGCCGGTCGATCAGCACGGTGTGGTCGTGCACATGGGCGTGTTCGAACGCCGCGCGGAGCTTCGGCTCGTTCCTGAGATTGATGACGGGAACCATGACTCCCTTCCTCTTCCGGGTGACTTCACCCGTCACTCCGCTCTCCTCCACTCCCCGCGAAGCGGACGAGCGGAGCGAGCCGGGCGCGCAGCGCAGGCGCACCGAGCGAGAGGAGGTCGTCGTTGAAGTCGTTGCCGACGGGGATGACGATCGTGGTGGTGACGCCGGCCCGCGCGCAGCGCCGAGGCTGCCGGCCGACAGCGCCGCCGCGGCGCCGATCTTCGGCGCGGCCGCGATGAGGGACAGCACGGTCTCGATCCCCTCGCCGACGTGGAACGAAGCGAATCCGTCGGCGGGGACGGCGCCGATGCGGTGCTGTTCGCGTGCTTCCCGCCTTGCGCGCAGCACCCCGATGGCTTCTTCGATGACTTCTGGATGTTCGAGCAGGTATTCCCTGACGATCTCGCGGACGGCAGCCCGGTCGGGCGGCGCGACGGCGGGCGTCTCTGCCCTGCCGCCGGCCGGAATGGACATCGCGGCAACAATCGCCACGGCGGCCGTAATGGTGACATGCCGCAAGGTTCCCGCAACGACGCGTGAAGGTCTTGCCGGATTCTCTGGCCGATTCATTCTTGCAGTCCTTTCCCGGAGCCGCGAGAACGCAACTTCGACCGGACGTCCGCGTTCGTCGGCGCAGGCGGGGCCGGGGGAGCGGGTCGGTCGGCGTGGATAACGTCGGTCCAATGCGACGACGTGGCGCTTGGCGTCCTGCCAGGCCGGACCGGGCGTACCGGCGCGTCTCTTTCGTCATGTCCGCCATGACAGGACTTGCCCGTGAGGCGGTGCAGCGCGAAGTGCGTGCCGACGCAGGCGAGCAGCGGCACCACCAGCGCCAGGTTGTCGAGCAGGCCGCCGAACGTTCCGCCGCTCAGGAGGTAAGCGACGATCGGCAGCGTCATGGCGATGCAACAGACCAGCATGCCGTATCGCATGAACAGGCTGCGCTTCGCGGTCGGAACGCCGGAAACGGCCCCGTCCTTCGATGCGGGCTTCGGCGCTGCGCTCAATGCCGCCTCCGAATGCCGATTCCGGAAGAAGGCTCCGGACGATTGAACCCCTGTTTCGCGCATGGGCGGCAATGCGGGACTCCCCGGCGGGCGGAACGGGGACCGGTCATCGCCCGTGCTCTGGGTTTCTGGCGGCCTGGATAGTCCGGATGCGCTCGGGCCATGTGGAGCGAATGTAGGCGAGAACATCCCAGATCCCGTCGTCGCTCATGACGTCGCCGAGGCCCGGCATGCCGCTCCTGAACCCGGCGATGCCGCGCGCCTCCATCAGCGCCGTGCCGCCGAGCTTCGTGTAGTCGAAGAGCAGCCGGTTGTCGTGATGCCAGGTATGGCCGGTCGCGTCGTGGGGCGGGGCCGGCAGGATCCCGTCCTCGCCCGGCCGGCGCCAGTCGGGCTGCCCCTCAAGCTGCGCGCCGT
>MPMV01000062.1 GCA_002238685.1 bacterium EF100-94H03 bin56 | reverse complement strand
AAAATTGAACCGAAAATCGGTCCGAAATACGGCAAAAATCCACCAGCAGAGTACTCAAGGTGATCATCGCTTGCGCCCCGGGCCGAATATGAGGCTATCGTTCCCCTTGGTGATGGATGCGGGTTAGCTTTTCCAGTCTCAGGCCACGCAGGGCATATAAGTCGCGTTCGTCCACGGCGCCGCGTATGGCTTGTATGGCCTTTCTGTACCCCTTCACCACGCCTGGCTGGAGCCCGCCGTCAAAACGAGGGTCGGTTTCCAGTCGGTCTAGATCATCATCGTCAAACTCGATGTGCATAGTGGGCTGGCCATGTATCAGCCTAAAGAACCATTGTCAATTACATTTTTACACATAAGGTCAAAATGAGAATATTGCTTGACAGTAAGCAATATAGTGCATATACCAAGAACGTGAACAAGCTGCCCTTGAAGACCCGCTCCTCAATCCTGAAGATGCTCTCAGAGGGGCAGTCTATGCGGACAACCGCACGGCTGGCCGATGTGAGCTACAACACCGCCGCCAAGTTGCTAGTCGATGCGGGCCAAGTCTGCGCCGACCTGCATGATGAACTAGTGCAAGGCGTCACTGCCAGCCTCATCCAATGCAACGAAGTCTGGTCGTTCACCTACGCCAAACAGAAGAACGTCCCGACCGCGAAGGACGCGCCGGAGGAAGCCGGCGACGCTTGGACTTGGACCGCGCTAGACAGCGACTCCAAGCTGATCGTCGCATGGCTGGTGGGCGGGCGAGACGGCGAGTATGCGATTGCCTTCATGGACGATCTGTGCGCCCGACTGGCGAACCGCGTCCAACTAACCACGGACGGCCATAGGGCATACCTGGAGGCCGTCGAGGACACCTGCGGTGGCAACGTGGACTATGCGCAGCTAATCACGCTGTACGGCGGGCCCACCGGGCAGAAAGGCCATGAACGAAAGTACAGCCCATCGAAGTGCACCGGACCGCGAAAACAGCGCATTGAGGGCAAACCCGACCGCCGGCATATCTCCACCAGCCATGTCGAGCGCCAGAACCTCGCCATGCGAATGCATGAGCGCCGGTTCATCAGGCTGACGAATACGCTCTCCAGGAAGTTTGAGAACCACATGCACATGGTTGCCCTCTATACAATTTGGTACAATTTCATTCGAATTCACAAGTGCCTGCGGGTCACTCCGGCCATGGAGGCCGGTCTGAGCAAATCCATCTGGGAAATGGAAGACTTGGTGCGGATTGTCGACGAGCGCGCACCGAAGCCCGGTCCCCGTTGTCCCACAAGAATCGAACCGTAAATTCAACTGATGCACTATCGGTCAGCGTGCTCCTTGGACCGAGCCCGGATCTGCGGCGATGCTGGCCGGCAGACATGTGAGCGGCAGGCTCTGACATGGTGCGGCCCCTCAAGGGCGTGCGCCTGGCGTGGTAGTCTGCCAAACGGCTGCCAGGAGAGCGCGTCATGACCCGGCTGAATGACAAGGTCGCTGCGGGGGACATCATCATCATCGACGGGGGGATGGGGACCGAACTCGAGCGTCGCGGCGTGCCCATGCACGCGCAGACATGGGCGGGCGCGTCACTGGTCGAATACCCCGACGCCGTGGTCGACGTGCATGCAGACTACATTCGCGCCGGCGCGGAGGTCATCATCACCAACACGTTCGGCGCCTCACCTCACATGCTCTCCGCGATGGGCCATGGCGAGCGCGCCGAGGCGATCATCCGCGGTTCGGTCGATCTCGCCAAGCGTGCCCGCGATCAGGTCGGGCGCGACGTGGCCATCGCCGGATCCATCTCGACCATGGCGGCCGGCGGAGACCTCACCGATCCGGGCAAACGCCATTCCGATGACGAGATTGCCGACAGCCTGGGCCGCATGGCACGAGCGCTTGCCGACGGCGGCTGCGACGTGATTGCACTTGAGATGATGCGGGACACGGTCCGCTCGCCCGTTGCCATGCTCTGCGCCAAGGAAACGGGCCTGCCGGTCTGGCTGGGTCTCGCGTGCACGCGCGAAAAAGACAGCGGTGACCTGGTCGCGTTCGATTTTCCCGAAAACCGTTTTGCCGACACCGTGGCGGCAATGGTGCCGCTCGAACCGGACCTGGTGAGCGTGATGCACACCGATGTCGACGTGACGGACGACGCCATCGATGCCCTGGCGCCGCACTGGAACGGACCGCTCGGCGTCTATCCCGAAGCGGGCTACTTCGAAATGCCGCACTGGCACTTCGTCGACGTGATCGCGCCCGATGCGCTTGTCGAGCGGGCCCGGGCCTGGGCCGGTAAGGGCGTGACACTCTTCGGAGGCTGCTGTGGCCTTGGCCCGGCGCACATTGCCGCCCTTGACGGTGCCCGCGAGAGCCTCGAGGCAAGCCGCCGCCGCGACCGACGAGAAGGCCATGTGCCGAGAAGTGGATCAGGTGCACTTGTCTGCTGAAACCGGATGTGGCACCTGGCAACGACGGTTCCGTTGATCTCGCGATGCTTGTCGCGGCTGGTTGTTTCCCTGGCGCCATGACAAGGCCCTCTGAGCCGGAACTGCTGCTTTGCGGGGGCAGAAGATCCGGGCCACTTTCCATGCGGCCCGGAAGACGCGGGACTTGACATCGGCGGCCTTGCAAACCATACAGTACCACATTGGTCCTGATTGGCAGGTGCCCATGATCCGATTGTCCCGCATGACCGACTACGGTGTCGTCGTCATGACCTACATGGCGTGGCACGGGAGCGAAACGCTCTCCGCCCACCAGGTGGCCACGGCCACCGGACTGCCGGAAGCCACGGCCGGCAAGCTCCTCAAGCTCTTCGCACGCGCCGGCCTCCTCAAGAGCCGGCGTGGCGCCCGTGGAGGTTACGCACTGACCAGCAAGCCCGAAGAGATCTCCCTGGCCCGCGTTGTCAAGGCTGTCGAGGGACCGATCGCGCTGACCCTGTGCGTCGACGACCACCCGGGTCATTGCGATGTCGAGGCACTCTGCCCCATGCGCGGAGGCTGGAACCAGATCAACGCCGCCCTGCGCGATGCCTTTGAAGGAGTATCCCTCGCTGCCATGACCGCACCCGCCTTGCCCCTTGCGGGGCTCCGTCACATGGAGGCCTGACCCATGGCCATCGTGCAGGAAACCATCGATACCGTCCGCGAAGCCACCGGAGCCTACAAGCACGGCTTCGTCACCGACATCGAGACCGAGCGGGCGCCCGAGGGGCTCTCGGAGGACACCATCCGCTTCATCTCGGCGAAGAAGGAGGAGCCCGACTGGCTTCTCCAATGGCGCCTCAAGGCCTACCGCCACTGGCTCACCATGAAGGAGCCGGTGTGGGCGAAGGTCGGCTATGCACCGATCGACTATCAGGCGAGTTCCTACTACGCGGCGCCGAAGTCGGCCGCCGACGGACCGACGAGTCTCGACGAGATCGACCCCGAGCTTCTCGAGACCTATGCCAAGCTCGGCATCCCGTTGAAGGAGCAGGAGGTTTTGTCAGGGGTGCGCAACGTCGCCGTCGACGCCGTCTTCGACAGCGTCTCGGTGGCCACGACATTCCGCGAACGCCTGGAGAAGGACGGCATCCTCTTCTGTTCGATCTCGGATGCCGTCAGGGAGCACCCGGAACTGGTCCGCAAGTACCTCGGTTCGGTGGTGCCCGCGACCGACAACTTCTTTGCCACGCTCAATTCGGCGGTCTTCACGGACGGGTCGTTCTGCTACATCCCGCCGGGTACACGCTGCCCGATGGAGCTCTCCACCTACTTTCGCATCAACGCCTCCCAGACGGGCCAGTTCGAGCGCACCCTGGTGATCGCCGACAAGGGGAGCTACGTCAGCTACCTGGAAGGCTGCACCGCGCCGCAGCGGGACGAAAACCAGCTGCACGCCGCAGTGGTCGAACTGGTGGCGCTCGACGATGCCGAAATCAAGTACTCGACCGTGCAGAACTGGTACCCGGGTGACGAGGAAGGCCGGGGCGGCATCTACAACTTCGTCACCAAGCGGGGACTGTGCGAGAAGCGCGCCAGGATCTCGTGGACCCAGGTGGAAACCGGGTCCGCCATCACCTGGAAGTATCCCAGTTGCGTCCTCAAGGGTGACGACAGCGTTGGCGAGTTCTATTCCGTCGCCATCACCAACAATCGCCAGCAGGCCGATACCGGAACGAAGATGCTCCATGTCGGCAAGAACACCAGGAGCAGGGTGATCGCCAAGGGCGTCTCGGCCGGCCATTCGCAGAGCACCTATCGCGGCCGCATCCGCATCAACCCCATGGCCCACGGCTCCCGGAACTATACACAGTGCGATTCGCTGCTCATCGGCGATGAGTGCGCCGCCCACACCGTTCCCTATATCGAGGCGCGCAACCAGAGTGCCCAGGTCGAGCACGAGGCCACGACATCGAAGGTGTCGGAGGACCAGATCTTCTACTGCCGCCAGCGCGGCATCCCGGAAGAAGAAGCGCTCACCCTGATCATCAACGGCTTCTGCCGCGAGGTGCTCCAGGAACTGCCGATGGAGTTCGCGGTGGAAGCCCAGAAACTTGTCGGCATCAGCCTCGAAGGCAGTGTCGGATGACGATGGAGAAGAATGCCGCCATGACCCTGCTTTCCGTCGAGAACCTCCGCGTTGCCGTGGAGGGCGAGGAGATCCTCAAGGGGATCAACCTCTCCATCGGCACGGGAGAGGTCCATGCCATCATGGGCCCGAACGGCTCGGGCAAGTCGACGCTCTCCCATGTGCTTGCCGGCCGTGACGGCTACCAGGTGACCGAGGGCCGGGTTCTCTACAAGGGAGAGGATCTCCTGGCGATGGAGCCCGAGGAAAGGGCCCAGGCGGGGCTCTTCCTCGCCTTCCAGTATCCGGTGGAGATTCCCGGCGTGCCGACCGTCAGCTTTCTCAAGCACGCCATGAATTCCGTGCGCAAGGCAAAGGGACTCAACACACTCGACGCCTTCGAGTTCAAGAAGATCATGGACGCCCGGCTGGCGGACCTGCAGATCGACAACTCCATGGTGCGCCGGCCCCTCAACGCCGGATTCTCCGGCGGCGAGAAGAAGCGCATGGAGATACTCCAGATGGCCTTGCTGGAACCGGAGCTCACCATCCTCGATGAGACCGATTCCGGTCTCGACATCGATGCCCTCAAGGTGGTGGCAGACGGCGTCAATGCCATGCGGTCGCCAGATCGCACCACGCTTGTCATCACCCACTACCAGCGGCTCTTGAACCACATTGTCCCGGACCGCGTGCATGTCCTTGCCGGAGGCCGGATCGTCAGAAGCGGAGATCCGTCGCTCGCCCTCGAACTCGAGGAGAGCGGATACGGCGACATGGTGACGGCTGCCTGACCATGGCCGGCGAACCGACAGGTCTGCTCCATGCTGGCGGCACCGCGTCTCTTCCCGGCGCCGGCAACACGTGGATTGATTCGCTGCGCGAGGCCGGCGCCAGGAGATTCACCGGTCTCGGTCTTCCCACGCGCAAGGTCGAGGACTGGAAGTACACCGATCTGAGGGCGCTTTCCGGATCGGCCTGGGACCTTCCCGTGGAGCCGGCGGATCTGGCGAACATCGAGGACGACGCCTCCGCGGTCCTCATCAACGGCTGCTGGATGAGGGGTCATCGCCCGTTGCCCGACGGTGTCGAGCTGGTGTCCCTTGCCCGTGCCATCGAGGACGGGGACGACGTTGTCAGGCACCATCTCGGGAGCGTCGCCAGCCTTGCGCGCAAGCACTTCGTCGCTCTCAACACCGCCTGGCTCGCCGACGGACTGGTCTTGAAGGTCGCCGATGGCGTCACGATCGACGGACCGCTCAGGATCACCCTTGCCGGGGCTCCCGGCGCCCAGCGCCTGGCGTGGCATCCGCGCAACCTCATCGTGCTCGGACGCGAGGCATCGCTCACCCTTGTCATGCATCATGTCGGCACCGGCGACTACCTTGCCAACCTGGTCGAGGAAGTCGTGCTGGAACGCGGGGCCCGGTTGCGGCACTACCGGGTGCAGGACGACTCGCCCGACGCAGTCAATGTCTCGACGACGGAAGTGAAGGTCGCCGGCGATGCCACGTACGAGAACTTCGTGCTGGCAACGGGAGCCGGCGTGGGGCGCAACCAGATTGCCGTCGAACTCGCCGAACCCGGCGCTTCGGTCCGCCTCGACGGGGCCTGCCTTGGTCGCCACCGCCAGCAGCTCGACACCACCACCGTCATCGACCATGCAGCGCCTCGGTGCACCAGCCGCGAAGCCTACCGCTACATCCTGGACGACAGCGCGAAAGGCATCTTCCAGGGGCGGGTCACCGTGCGCAAGCATGCCGGAGGCACCGACAGCCACCAGTCCAGCAAGACCCTGCTGCTCTCCGGCAAGGCCGGGATCGATGCCAAGCCGGAACTGGAAATCTATGCCGACGATGTCAGTTGCGGTCACGGGGCAACGGTCGGCGAGATCGATCAGGACGCGCTGTTCTACATGCGCAGCCGGGGCATCCCCCTCGAAGAGGCGCGTGATCTGCTCATCGCCGCCTTCATCGAGGGCGCGGTGGAGACCATCACGTCACCGGAGGTGCAGGCGTTGATCCGCGATCATGCCCTGGCCTGGAGGACGCGGGCATGACGATGAGCGCCGCCCTCGCCACGACCGGCATCGCCTTCGACAGTTCCCTCGTGCGTGCGGACTTTCCCATACTCTCGCGCCATGTGCGCGGCCGCCCGCTGGTCTATCTCGACAGCGCCGCCAGCGCCCAGAAACCACGCCAGGTCATCGACGCCGAACGCCGCCTCTACGAGGAGGAGTACGCCAATGTCCATCGCGGGGTGCACTGGCTCTCCCAGGCCGCGACCGAGAGGTTCGAGGAGGCGCGGACTGCCGTTCGCCGCTTCATCAATGCCGCCGGGGAGCGCGAAGTGGTCTTCGTGCGCGGCGGCACCGAAGGCATCAACCTGGTGGCGCAAAGCTGGGGGCGAACCAACCTCGAGGAAGGCGACAGGATCCTGATCTCGACTCTCGAGCACCACGCGAACATCGTGCCGTGGCACCTGCTTGCCGGTGAGAGAGGGCTCGTAATCGAGGCGATTCCCATCCTCGACGACGGCCAGATCGACATGGAGGCCTATCGCCGTCAGCTGGACGGGAAGGTGAAGCTGGTGGCTCTAACACAGATGTCCAACGCGCTCGGCGTCATCACGCCTGCCGCCGAAATGATCCGCATGGCCCACGATGCCGGCGCCAGGGTCATGCTGGACAGCTGCCAGGCGATCAGCCACGGCGCGGTGGATGTCCAGGCCCTGGACTGCGATTTCATGGTCTTTTCCGGCCACAAGATCTACGGACCCACGGGAATCGGTGTGCTCTACGGCAAGGCCGAACTTCTCGAGAGGATGCCACCCTGGCAGGGCGGCGGCGAGATGATCGCCAGGGTCACCCTGGAACGCTCGACCTTCAAGGGCATCCCCCACCGCTTCGAGGCCGGCACCCCGGCGATCGCCCAGGCCGTCGGACTCAAGGCCGCCCTCGACTATGTCACCGCTCTCGGCCTGGAGAGGATCGCCGACCACGAGGCCATGCTGCATGCACTGGCCGTGGAGCGCCTTTCCGCCATCGAGGGTGTGAACATCCTGGGCACCCATCCCGCCAGGGCGGCCATTGTCTCGTTCACGATGGACGGCATCCACCCCCACGATGTCGGCACCATCGTCGATCACGAAGGCGTTGCGGTGCGCGTCGGTCACCACTGCGCCCAGCCCCTGATGGACCGCTTCGATATCGCCGCCACGGTGCGCGCCTCATTCGCCCTCTACAACACCACCGACGAAGTCGACGCCCTGGTGGCGGCGCTGGAACGGGTCAGGAGCCTGTTTTCGTGATGGATGATCTGCGCGAACTCTACCAGGAAGTGATCCTCGATCACGGCAGGAATCCGAGGAACTGCCGTCATCCGCAGGATTACAACCACGAGGCGGAGGGTGACAACCCGATGTGTGGCGATCGCCTGTCGGTCTACCTGAAGATCGACGATGACGGGACCATCCGGGATGTGGCCTTCGAAGGGCGTGGCTGCGCCATTTCCATCGCGTCGGCCTCGATCATGACGGAGATGGTTCCGGGCCTGGACGAGGCTGCTGCTCCGGGGCCGGAGCGGGGCTGATGCGCGCCGCCTCTTCGACAGCTTTCACCTGCTCGTCACTGGCCAGGACAGCTCGCGCGACGATGCAGGCCTCGACAAGCTGGTCGTCATGTCGGGCGTGCGCAACTATCCCGTGCGGATCAAGTGCGCGACCCTCGCCTGGCACGCGATGACGGCCGCCATGGACGGTCAGGCCACGGCAACGACGGAGTAGACCATGGAATCCGACAAGCCACACGACACGGCCTCCGCCAGCCTCCACGAGAGCTGGACACCGGAAACGGAGGTTGATCCCCACAGCATCCCGCAGGCGGAAGGCGAGCCGCTCATCGGCGACATCGTCGATTCGATTCGCACGGTGTATGATCCGGAGATACCGGTGAACATCTACGATCTGGGTCTCATCTATGCTATCGATTCGAAGCCTGATGGCACGGTGCGCATCGAGATGACGCTCACCACGCCGGGCTGTCCGGTGGCTGAAGACATCCCCGTGTGGATACGCGATGCCGTTTCAGGGGTGGATCGCGCGACGGATGTCCTTGTCGACATTGTCTGGGACCCTCCCTGGGATCCGTCGATGATGTCGGATTACGCAAGGATCGAACTGGGCTTCTACTGAGCCCTCAAGGACTGGAGAGGAAGCAACCATGTTCGCAACACCCGGCAAGGATCTCTTGACCCTGACCGATCGCGCCGCCGAGCGTGTCAAGGCGCTGATGCGCCTCAACGAGAAGGCGATCGGACTCAAGGTCGGAATTAAGATGGCCGGATGCAGCGGCTTTACCTACACGATGGACTATGCCGAAGAAGCGACCGGCCGGGAGGACACGATCGAATCGAAGGGTGTCAGGCTCTTCATCGACCCTGCTGCCTCGATGTTCCTGCTCGGCACCGAGCTCGACTGGAACGAGGACCGGCTGGAGAGCCGCTTCGTCTTCAACAATCCGAACGTGAAGGCCATGTGCGGTTGCGGTGAATCGTTCACCGTGTGAACACCCCGTTCCCGGAGTTTTTCGTCGTGCGCCGTTCCTGCCTTGCCGTCCTGGCGATCATTCTTGCCGCGATCGTCCCGGCGCAGGCTGACAGTGAGCCCCTGGGCGAGGCCGACGTCGCCCATTACCGGTCCGCCTTCTACCACGCCAAGAAGAATCAATGGCGCGATGCGGAGATCTGGGCCTCCAGGGCCTCCGATCCGGTGCTTGTCGACGTCATCAGGTGGATGCGGATGAAGGACGACTGGCGGGCCTCCTTCCACGACATCCAGGCCTTCATGGAAACCCACCCCGACTGGCCGTCGCAGGACATGCTGCGCCGCAACGCCGAGGACACCATGCCGGACGCTCTCAAGAGCGACGACGTGATTGCCCACTTCGAACGTTGGCCGCCCCTGACCGATGGGGGCGTCCTGCGCCGCATCGAGGCCCTCCTCGACAGCGGCCGGGAGGACGAGGCTCGTGCGGCAGTCCTTCATGCCTGGCAGCACCACACGTTCAGGGCAGCGGGTGAACGGACCTTTCTCAGGGGTTATGGCGCCTGGCTTGCGCCCGACCATCACCGGGACCGTGTCGACCGGCTGATCTGGCAGGGTGACACCGCCGCGGCGCGGCGCATTCTCGTCCGCCTGGAAGACGATGGACTCGCTGCTCTTGGCGAGGCGCGCATACGCCTGAAGAACCGGGAATGGGGGGTGGATTCCGCGATCTCCAGGGTTCCTGAGCATCTGCGCGATGGCGAGGCACTGCTCTTCGAGCGTGCCGACTGGCGCCTGGGAAGGGGGCGCCACGATGCTGCGCTGGAACTCATTGCCCGCCTGCCGCACGACATCAGCCAACCGGACCGGTGGGCGGTGCAGCGGCTTCGTATCGCCGGCGAACTCATGACCCGGGGCGACATGGCCGGGGCTTACGATGTCGTGGCCGATCATCGCCGCCGCCATGGCGCCTTTCACCATCGCGCCGAGTGGCTGGCCGGATGGATCGCCTTGCGCCATCTGGGTGACCCCGTCACCGCATTCGGGCATTTCTCCTGGTTCCATGACCGGGTCAGCCAGCCGATCAGCCTGGCCCGTGGAGCCTACTGGTGCGCCAGGGCTGCAGAAGCCAGCGGCGACACTGCGCTGGCGGGCGACTGGTTCGACCGGGCAGCGGAGCACCCGCAGACCTTCTACGGACAGCTTGCCGCCATGCGCCTTGGCATCGACATCACCCTGCCGGGATCACCCGTCATCGCCCGGGCGGATGCTGAAAACGGCCTCTTCCCGGTCGTTCGCCGGCTCGACCAGGTGAGGGAAGTGAGCCTGGCCGAGACCTTCCTCCAGCACATGGCCAGGACGGCCGAATCGGCTGAAGACCTGGAAGCAATCGCCGCCACCGCACTCGACTTGCAGCTGCCACACGCGGCCGTCCGGGTGGCGAAGACAGCGGCGGCCAGGGGCGTGGTGATGCCGGCTGCCGGATACCCTGTCATCGCCCTGCCGGAAACGGGAAGCGTCGGTGCCGACCTGGTGCTGGCCGTCATCAACCGCGAGAGCGAGTTCAACAGGATCGCCATCTCCGGCAGCGCGGCCTATGGTCTCATGCAGCTCCGCCTTGCCACCGCCCGCGCGACAGCCGCGCGGCTGGGTGTCGAGACATCACGGGAACTGCTTCTCGGGAACACCCGGCACAACATCCGGCTGGGCACCGCCTACTTGCGCCGGTTGATCGGAAACTACCGCGGCTCCCTTGTTCTGGCCCTTGCCGCCTACAACGGTGGGTCGGGAAACGTGGGCAAGTGGGTGAGGCGATCGGGCCGTCCCGACGATCCGGAAGTCGATGCCATCGACTGGATCGAGAGCATTCCCTTCCGCGAAACGCGAAACTACGTCCAGCGCGTGATCGAGGCCATGCAGGTCTATCGCATGCTGCGCGGCGAGAAACCCGTCGATCTCTTCCCGGCGACGGGAAGCTCCTGACCGTGACGTTGCCATCCGGCGAGCCTGAGGATCCGACCCATGAATGAACCTGAGCTCAACATCATCGACGGAACGCCCCTTGACATGCTGGCAAGCCGCCGCTCGGTCCTCGCAGCACGGCTGGTCGAACCGGGTCCGGACGAGGAGGAACTGGAACGCATGCTGGACGTGGCGGTACGGGTTCCCGATCACGGGCGCGTCACGCCATGGCGCCTGCAGGTCCTGTCACGGCAGGCACAGAAGGAATTGGGAGACGCCTTTGCCGAGGAATTTTCGAGGGAGAACCCCGATGTTCCGGCGGACCGCCTGCACCTCGAGAGGATCCGCCCGCAGCGTTCCCCGGTACTCGTCATCGTCTCCAGCCGTATCGTGCCGGACCGTGACGGCGTGCCTCCCGTCGAGCAGCTGCTGTCGTGCGGCAATGTCTGCTTCAACCTGCTGCACGCGGCAACGGCACTGGGTTACGCCGCCCAGTGGGTCACCAACTGGCCGGCCTACAACGAGCGCATCAAGGACGTGCTCGGCATTCCGCCGGACGAGCACCTGGTCGGCTTCGTCCACATCGGCACCCCGAAGGGCGCGCCCCAGGAACGTCAGCGCCCGGAGATTGCGCAAGTCGTCTCCCGCCTCGATCACCTTCCCGGATGAGCCTCGCTCAAGCTGCCGCGACTGCCGAAGAGGGCGACGTCACGAAGGCCGCACCGTGTTTTATGCCGTCCAGATCCTGCACGGCATTGGGGCAGGCGTAGGACGAGATCACCGAGGGCGGCAGTTCCACCGTCGGCCAGCGGCCGGTCAGGGCCTCCCGGACCTGCGGATCGAGGCGCGTGTCCACCGTCACCAGGTCTCCGCCGCTGACATCGATCCGCGGGGTGTGAAACGCCTCCTCCAGCGTCATGCCGTAGTCGACCAGCAGCGACACGAGCTGGAAGATCGCCGGGAAGATGCGGCGGCCACCGGATGCTCCGAGCGCCACGTTGCCGGCCGGCGATCCCGTCACGATGGTGGGGCACATGTTCGAGAGCGGCTGGCGGCCGGGCGCCAGGGAATTGGGCCGGCCGGGTCTGGGATCAAACCACATGACACCGTTGTTCATGAGGAGGCCCGTGCGGGGCAGCATGACGCGGCTGCCGAAGACGGAGAGCAGGGTCTGGGTGAGTGCGACCATGTTGCCCTTGCCATCGACCGCGCAAAGGTGCGTCGTCGACCCCTGGCCTGAACCCCAGCCCATGGTCGAAAGACGGTGATGATAGGCGCTGAAGAGAGTGTCGGCCCACGCTTCGAGAGCGGAAGCGCCAGGCGCCGTCCCCTGGCCATCCCACGAGGCGGCGAGACGGGAGAGCGCATCGATGAGTGTCGGTCCGGCGTTGAGACCGGGTGGAACGTTGATCCCTGCACCACGATAGGTGGCGCTCAAGGCCGGCGTGATCGGCGCTTCGCAGCGCTGGAGATCCTCGAAGCCGACCCGTGATCCCGCCTCCTCGAGATCGGCAACGAGGAGACGGGCGAGATCGCCGTGGTAGAAATCCTCCAGGCCCGCATCACGCAGCCGTTCCAGGGACGCGACAAGGGCATCGTTTTCGAGAATCGCGAGATCGCCCTGATCGACACTCGCCGCCGGCAGACCCTCGGGAAGGAAGTGGTCGCGGCTCGTCTGGTATGCCGCCAAACCGCGCGCCTCGAGGGCGATCCTCAAGGTGGTGTGCCAGTCGACCTTGAGGCCTCTCTTCGCGAGATCGATGGCGGGAGCGAGGGCCTCGGCCAACGGCATGGTGCCGAAGCGCTCCAGCGCAGCGGCCATGCCGGCGGCCTGGGTCGGAACGGCGATGGAGAGCGGCCCCTGGACGTTGCGGTCGCCCCGCACCAGGGGCCAGCCAAAGAGATCGTCGTCCTCGCCCCCGTCGGCTTCGACGGGATAGTCCGCCGGGTCGAGGGCAAGCGGAGCCCGGGTATGAAAGTCGACGGCGTGACAGTCGCCGCTGCCGGCATCCAGCACCATCATGTAGCCGCAACCGCCAAGCCCGCTCATCCACGGTTCGACCACGCCCAGCGCAAAGCTCGTCGCCACCGCGGCATCGACCGCGTTGCCTCCGGCTTTCAGAATTTCCGCGCCGACAGCCGATGCCTCGTAGTGCTGGCTGGCAACGAGTCCCTCGCGGTTGGCGACCGCCGGCTTGGTGATGCGCCAGGTTTCTTCAAGTGTCCACGTCATGGCTGCCAGGGCTCCGGATGGAAGAATGGAGGATGCAGAATATGTCGGGTATCGTTGAGGCGTCATCCCCCGTGACGGGAGTTCCTGGCCGATGAGTCTTTTCTCCAGCACCTTCAAGTCGGACCCCTACTGGTGGGAGGACGCACCGCCCACCCGTCACGACATCGAATCGCTTCCGTCTGAAATCGACGTGGCGATCGTCGGCAGCGGCTACACCGGTCTCAACGCCGCCATCGTCCTGGCGCGGGCCGGGCGCAGCGTCATCATCCTCGAGGCCGAAGAGACCGCCTGGGGGTGCAGTTCACGCAATGGCGGCCAGATCAGCCCCGGCGTCAAGCCCGGCGTCGGCAAGCTCGAACGGCGCTACGGGCGCGAGGCGGCTCACGCCATCCTCCGCGAGGGACATGCCAGCCTCGACTTCCTGGCCGATTTCGTCGCCCGGGAAGAGATCGACTGCGACTACCAGCACTGCGGCCGCTTCATCGGCGTCCACCGTCCCGACCGCTATGACTCCATGGCCGCGCATTTCAGGGAATCGTCCCGCATCGTCCCCTTCGAGTGGCACATGGTTCCGGCAGCCGAAACGACGGACGAACTCGGCACCGAGACCTATCACGGAGGCGCCGTCCTGCCGGCCCACGCCAGTCTCCATCCGGCGCGCTACGCCGCAGGTCTCGCCAGCCGCGCGACCCAAGCGGGGGCCGTGATCGCCACCTCAACACGGGTCGACGGCATCGCTGCCGAAGCCAACCGCGTCACGGTCCGGACCCGCCGCGGCACGATCCAGGCCCGGGACGTCATCGTCGCCACCAACGGCTACACGGGAGAAGTCACACCCGGACTGAGGCGGCGCGTCATCCCCATCGGCAGCTACGTCATCGCCACCGAGCCGCTGGACCCCGCCGTCATGCAGCGCATCATGCCCAAAAAGCGGGTGATTTCAGACACCCGCAAGGTGGTCTACTACTACCGGCCGTCACCAGATCACACGAGGGTGGTGTTCGGCGGCCGTGTCGCCCTGGGTGAAACCGACCCGAAGGTGAGCGCGCCACGTCTCCACAAGGTCGTGAGCGGCCTCTTCCCGGAGCTCAGCAACGTCAAGATTTCGCACAGCTGGATGGGGTTCGTTGCCTACACCTTCGATGAAATCCCGCACATCGGCCAACATGACGGGGTCTGGTTCGCGACCGGCTACTGCGGGTCCGGCGTCGCCTGGGCGAGCTATCTCGGCCACCGCCTCGGCCACAAGGTCCTTGGCAACGCCGAGGGCCGCACGGCCTTCGACGACATGGCCTTTCGGACCCGTCCGCTCTACACCGGCAAACCCTGGTTCCTCGGTTTCGCCCTTGCCTGGCACAAGACGATGGACCGCTGGGGTCCCTGACGCAGTGGAAAGCCGTCGGCCGACCGGATAGGGTCTCAGCCAATGTACTTCGACCCGCGATTGTGGGCGTTCACCGAAGGGGTGCGCGGCCGCATGGTGTTCTCCGTCATTGTCGGGCTCGCCGCGGCATGCGTCGGCGTGGCCCGTCTGGCGCTGCTTGGCTGGCTGATCGCCCTGGTGTTCGAGGGCCGCCCCTTCGCGGACCTCGTGGTGCCGATGGCCATTGTCGGCGGCGTGATGGTGGCCCGCGGTCTCCTCGAATACGTGCGCGTCATGGTCGCCCACGAAACGGCAGCCCGCGTCCAGATCGCCATCCGCAAGAGGATCTACGACAAGGCCGTGGTCCTGGGCCCTGCCTGGTTCGGCCAGCAGCGCACCGGGGACGTGGTGTTGTCGGTGGTCGACGGCGTGGAACAGCTCGAGACCTATTTCGGCGAATTCCTCCCCACCCTCCTGATCGCCATCGTCACACCGGTCGCCATCTTCGCCTTTGTCGCCTTTCTCGACCTCCCCGTCGCCGCCGTCCTCGTCACCGGAGCCGTCCTCGCCCTCGTCCTGCCGATGGCCTTCCACCGCCTCGACTACCGGGCGAGCATCGAGCGCTCGCGGGCCTACGGCGAATTTGGCGCAGAGTTCCTCGATGCCGTGCAGGGGCTTGCCACCCTCAAGGCCTTCGGCCAGAGCACGGCAAGGGCCGTGGCCCTGGCAGCGAAAGCCAAGGCCCTCGCCTTCGGCACGCTGTGGGTGACCGCGGTCAATTCCCTGGGGCGCGGCATCACCGATGCCTCGATCGCCGTCGCCGCGGCGGCGGCGCTCGGCTACGGCGCCTGGCGCGTCGAGGCCGGTCTCATGGAGCTTTCCACCCTCCTGATCGTGTTGATGATGGGCGTCGAACTCTTCCGCCCCTTGCGCGACATGAGGACCCAGCTTCACACCGGCATGCTCGGGCAAGCGGCGACCGAGGCCATCTTCCGGGTTCTGGACGCAAGCCCCCTCGTCAAGGAGCCGGCCACCCCCGAACCGGCAGACACGGACGCCACGCTTGAGGGCCTTGCCTTCGAGGACGTCACCTTCACCTATCCGGGCGAGGCGGACACCACCCACGAGAGTCTCTCGTTTTCGCTTGCGAAGGGCGAGAGCGTCGGCGTCGTCGGACCGTCAGGGGCGGGCAAGTCGTCGATCGTGCGCCTGCTGCTGCGGTTCTGGGACCCGGAGAAAGGCTCCATAACGATCGGCGGGCGCGACATCCGGACCATGACGACCGATGATCTCCGCCGACAGATCGCGGTCGTCAACCAGGACACCTACCTCTTTCACGGCACCGTCGAGGAGAACCTGAAGTTCGGCAAGCCCAATGCAACCCAAGACGAGATGGAGGAGGCCTGCCGCCTCGCCAACGCCCACGAGTTCATCTCCACCCTGCCGGCGGGCTACCAGACCGTGGTCGGTGAACGCGGCATCAGGCTCTCGGGCGGCCAGCGCCAGAGGATCGCCATCGCCCGCGCGGTGCTGCGCGATGCCCCCATTCTTGTCCTCGACGAGGCGCTCTCGGCGGTCGATGCCGAAAACGAGGCGGTCATCCAGCAGGCGCTCTTCCGCCTGATGCAGGATCGCACGACACTGATTCTCGCCCATCGCCTGTCGAGCGTCATCCGGGCCGACAGGATCCTTGTCCTTGACGAGGGGAGGGTCGTCGAGGAAGGCCCCCACGACGATCTCATGGAGCGCAGCGGCGTCTACTTCTCGCTCATGCACGAACAGGCCTCCGAACCGCTGGCGAGGAGCGACGACTTCATCATGGCCGGCGATGCGGCGTCCGCAGACATGGACCGGGACATGGCGGCCCGGGCCGCCGCCGAGGCCGAACCGACCCACGGTATCCTGCGCGCCGAGGGCCTGGGCTGGAAGGGTGCGGCAGAGGTCCTTCTCGCCTTCGTCGGAAGCGAGCGCCTGCGACTGCTGCTCACCTTCATCTTCGGCGTGAGTCGCGTCGTCAGCTTCATCGGCGTCGGCGTCCTCTCCGCCCTCGTGGTGGCGCGCATCGCCAACGGGGAGGACTGGTCCGGGCTGCTGGTCTGGCTTGCCATCACCGCACCGCTGGCCGGTGTGTTGCACTGGCTCGAATCGTGGTTCGCCCACGACATGGCGTTTCGCCTGCTGGCGCGCATGCGGGTCAGCCTCTTCGACAAGATCGACAGCCTGGCGCCGGCCTATCTCTTGCGCCGACGCACCGGCGATCTCTCGGCCATGGCGACGCAAGACATCGAGACCATCGAATCCTTCTACGCCCACACAGTGGCGCCGGCCTTCGTTGCGGTGCTGACTCCGGCCGTCGTGATCGGTGTCCTGGTGTGGTTCGGCTGGCCCATGGCGGTGGCTCTCGTTCCCTTCCTCGCCATCGTCGCGTTCTCTCCGGTCATGCTGCGCGGCCGCCTCGATCGCCTGGGTTCACAGGCGCGCGAGGCGCTGGGCGAACTCAATGCGTTCACCGCCGATTCGATCCAAGGGCTGGGCGAGATTCTGGCCTTCCGGCAGATCGGCGAACGTCGCGGCAGCTTTGTCACCATCGCAAGCGCGGTCTACCAGGCGCGCCTCCCCTTCTTCCGCGACCTCACGGTCCAGATGGCCATCCTCGAGGTGGCGACGGGTCTGGGCGGCCTGGCGATCATCGTCACCGGTGCCGCCATGGTGTCTTCGGACACGCTCGATGGCAGCCTGCTCCCCTTCTTCACGCTGCTCGCCATGGCGTCCTTCCTGCCGGTGAGCGAGATCGCCCACGTCGGCCGTCAGCTCGCCGATACCCTCGGCGCCGCAAGGCGCCTCTATGCGGTCGATCGCGAACCCGTGACCATCGCCGATGGACCAGGCATCCAATCCGAACGCACCAGCGGCGGCGCGGCGATCACTCTCGAGGAAGTCTCCTACACCTATCCAGGCCGCATCGAGCCCGCCGTCCAAAACGTCGACATCCAGATTCCGGCCGGCTCCACGGTGGCCCTTGTCGGCCCCAGCGGCGCCGGCAAGACGACCATGGCCCACCTCTTGATGCGGTTCTGGGACTGCGACGAGGGGCGCATCACGCTCGATGGCGACGACATCAGGGACTACCGCCTCGATGACTTGAGATCCCACACGGCTCTGGTGGCCCAGGACACCTTCCTCTTCAACGACACGCTCAAGGCCAACATCCTGATCGCCCGCCCGGAGGCCAGTGACGATGACCTCAACGAAGCCATCGCCAACGCCTCCCTCGACGATGTCGTGGCGAGCCTACGCGACGGTCTCGATACCCGGCTCGGAGAGCGCGGCGCCCGGCTTTCCGGCGGCCAGCGCCAGCGTGTCGCCATCGCCCGCGCCTTCCTGAAAGACGCGCCGATCCTCATCCTCGACGAGGCCACAAGCCATCTCGATGCCGTCAATGAAATGGCGGTACGCCGGGCGCTCACCAGGCTCATGACCGACCGCACCACACTCGTCATCGCCCACCGCCTCTCCACCATCCGCAACGCCGACATCATCGTTGCCATGGAGAACGGCCGCATCGTCGAGCAGGGAAGCCACGACGACCTCGCCTCATCCGACGGCCTCTACTCCCGCCTCGTCCGCCACCAGATGGCCACCGCCCGCGCCGCCTGACACACTCGTCCCCATTCAGGTCCACTGAGAGCCGCGAGTTATCGCGCTTGACTTTCATTCAGGCGAGAGATGACACCGACGACTTCCTGCGCTCGTCTTCGATCTAGAGGTCGGGGAGATGGATCAGCTGGTCTTCAGGACGATCCATGAGGCGGCGAATGCCCGCGTCCCCGGGGCCGTGGACGTCGAGTCATTCGAGCGCCAGCTCCTGTCGAGATTCTAGAATTGACATTGTCAACACTTTATGTCACTGAACCTGACATCGGAGGTTTCCCCATGAGCGATGGTCCGCACAGAAGCCTGAATATGCCACACGGCTGGAAGAAGTTGGCAGAGCGCGCCGACAATAGGGCATTCGCACCTGAAGAGGTGCGTGACACTCTCCCGGCGGCGTTGGCTCAGGATTGGCGCGCGGAAGTTCCGAGCAGCCTGTGTGGACTGGTCCGAGACATCCTCAGTGACAGCCAAAGATCACTGTTTGGCGATGACCGGGCAGAACGTATAGAGGCTCTGCGCAGGAAGACTGCTGGGTACGCATTAGGCAATACGTTCCTAGCCCGCATCGATCACCAAAGCCTTTGCATGGGGATGGGATCCATGGTATATGAACGTGTTATCCGACACTTACATACACAGGAGTTCCCATCCCCATGGTT
>MPMV01000061.1 GCA_002238685.1 bacterium EF100-94H03 bin56 | reverse complement strand
TTAGTAGTGCGACAGCAACTGAGGACGTCATCTGGGCGAAAAGGTCTGATTGGATAACCAGAGCGGGACGCGGTTTACCGTGTTCGCCCTGCAGGGCGACGGTGACGAGGTCGCCACGCCTCACTCGCGGCGTCCGGCTTCGAGGGCGTCGAGATTTTCGGCGAGGTCGGCTGCGGCGCTGTCCATGAATTGCCCGAGTTCAGGATCGGCGCGGTTGGCTTCGTTGACGATCGCTGCCTGGCGGGCGCACTCCTCGGCAAAGCCCGGGGCGCGGGTATCGGGCACCCATATCTGGATCGGCCGCAGGCCTTGAGCCCTGAGTGCGGCTCGGTGCTTCTCCACGCGTTGCGCGCTGGTGGATGCGGGGGACATGGTGTCACTCCTGTCAGATCCTTGCGCGTTACATGTAACGCACAAGGCGGTTGCAAACAACTTCCCTGGTTCCTCGACGTTCTTGGCGCCGATGTTAAACAAGGAACCAGCGCTGGATCTCCGGTTCGGGTGTCGCGTCGAAAGCATGTTCACGCCATCGTCTCCTTCTCCTCGCCGTTCGCCGCGACCACCCGGGTCCTGTCGTGAAGTCTGTCCCGGACAGGATGGCTGGCCGGGCGGTTCGCTGTCCCGAATCTCTCGGGCTGGTGGTTCCCTCCCGTATACCAGGGCGCAGACGATGAGATGTCCGACCGTCTCGGACTCGACCGGGTGTGCGTCGGACAGGTGGGCAAGGCGCGCGCGGTCTCGGCTCGTGATGGTCGAACAGCCTGCCAGGAGCAGGGGCCAGCCCCCCGTGGGCCTTTGCGGTATCATTCGAAAGTTGCGCAGGTGGCGTCTGCCGAGCCCGGCGTTGCGGCAGAACAGTTTCATGTGTTGCTGGCCGATGCACCGGAGAGGGTTTTCCATGACCTGCAGGTCTCCTGAGGCGCAACATCACCGCCAGGACGCCACTGCGAATGACGAACATGGTTGATCAGGTGGGAGACCTCAGCGCTACCCGCGCATGCGTGTGCCCCGAGGATCGCAGGCTGCCTGTCTCAGGGAGCACATCGGGAGTCTCCTTTGACCCAGTCCGATCTCGTAGGACCCGTCGAGCAACGTCTGGACCGGGGCGCCCTGCGGGCAGGCGACATATCCCATGCTGAGTGAAAGCCCGGTTCGAAATCCGCGGCAGCCCGATGTCGTTTGACTAACGAGAACACCGTCACGGCAAATGGGTTCATCATGGAGCAGCAGGGGCTCGGCATCCTCGACAGCGAACATCAGGAGGTGGCGTTCCACACCCGCCTCTCGCCGCCTCTGCAGCGCTTCGTGACCAAGAAATCCACCCGGCTTGTCCCAGGCGACGGCAAACGAAAGACCGGGGTCAAGGGGCGTGGAGTCCGGTCCCAGTTCGTGCCCCCAGTGACGGAAGCCCTTTTCGATCCGGCAACTGTCGAGGACCAGCATTCCCGCCGGTGAGAGATCATGGCTGACGTCGGTCTCGACGAGGGTCTCGTAGACGTGACCGGCGTACTCGATCGGAACACCGAATTCCCAGCCCAGATCGCCGCCAAAGCTGATTCGGGTGGCGCGTACCGGCGTCATCCCCGGGGTGATGTGTGGCATCGTTGCAAAGGGAAACGTCTCCGATGACAGATCGGCATCCGTCACTCGTGACAGCAGGTCACTGGAGAGGGGTCCCACGAGTCCGAGGACACACTCGGTCGTGGTTGCGTCGCTGATCATGACATCGAGCTCCAGCCTGGCCCGTTGCCGTTCGATCCAGGCGAGATCCTTCTGGCGTGCCGCCGCGCCGCTCACCATGCGAAAGCTTGTCTCGCCTTCACGCGTGACCGTGACGTCGGCTTCGATTCCGCCGTGGCGATTCAGCATCGGCCTGTAGACAACCTTGCCCTCGACGACGTCGACGCCGTTGGCTCAGAGCTGCTGCATCAGAACAGGGCAGTCACGTCCGGAAAGGTCGATCCTTGTGAAGGGAGACAGGTCGAGGAGCGCGACCCGGTCACGAATCTCTGCACCCTCCCTGGCGGCAGCCGGCCACCAGCACTGCGAACCATAGCTGCAGCGGAATGAACATTCATCCCACGTGGCGGCCAACCAGAGGGACCGCTCCCACCCGGCGGCCTCGCCGTGGAAGGCGCTGGCTCGCTCGTGGTGGTCGTGCAGGACGGAGCGGCGGAAGCCTCGTGCCGTTGCCATCTGGCGCAACGGCCAATGCATGGCAAGCTGGTTGGCGACGGTTTCGTCCATGCGCTGAGCGAGAAACGGCGTCGTTGCGGCGCTCCGGTCGGACCGGGCGATATCGACCTCCCAGAGATCCATCGGAGGCTCGCCCGCATCGGTCCACTCAGCCATTGTCTTGCCCACTCCCGCCGACGACATCATGCCAATGGAGTTCATGCCCGCCGCGACGTAGAAGCCACGAAGGCAGGGCGACTCTCCCATGAGTTGCCTGGTGTCGGGGGTGAAGCTCTCAGGCCCGTTCATGAAGTGCTGAATGCTGGCGTCGGCGAGACAGGGCATGCGGTACAGGCCCGCCTCCATGAAGGGCTCAAACTGGTCCCTGTCCTCGGGCAACTCGAGAAATGCACGATCACCATCATGTCCGGTGGCATCCCACACCTTGGGGCAGGGTTCGAATCCACCCGGAACCACCTTTCCCGTGTGGCCCTTGACGTAGATGCCGTTGTCGAGGTCTCGAATCGGTGACTAGATACATGTGTTCTACGGGCTGCACCGGCACGGGAACTCCGGCCATGCGCCCGACCTCGCGCGCCCAGACGCCCGCACAGTTGACCACGCTCTTGCAGCGAATGGTCTCGCCGCTGGAAAGAAAGCCGGTGTCCTGGCCCGTTTCCTCCTTCATACGTGGCAGCAGTTCACAGGCAAAGGCGGCAAGGCGCGTGAGATTCATGCTGGCTCTCAATGGCCCGATGATGCCCGCCGCATGCCAGGACGTACCGCTGGCCAGCCGGTTGCGCTCGACGAGAAGAACGTCGTCGATGCCAAGCCTTGCGAGATGGCAGGCGATCGACAGGCCGGCCACGCCTCCGCCGATGATGACAACCTGGGCAGTCCGCTGGTTCGACATCAATGCCTTGGCCTTCAGACCAGCCAGCCCTGGAGCGAGCCGACCTGCGGTTTCCTCAGACGGAGCATGGTGTCAGAGCAACTCCGGTCCGCCCCGGGCATGGCACCATTTGCGGGGTGGATGCGGTCCCTGAACGGGGCCCGCTTCCCGGCAAGCCGGCGCATCAGCCAGCCTTTCGAGCCGGGCGACGAAGTCATCGATCCCTTCGCGCACCGCCTCGTCCATTGGGGGCGGCTCGTATTGCGCCAGCATCTCCCTGAACCGGACATTGAGACGTTGGTGCGGCCAGCGTGAGCCGTCTGCCGTCCACTGCTCGAACGTGGCGGTGTCGGAGGTATCGGAAAGAAAGTTGGCCGTCTCGAAATGGCGCAGGGAATGCGCGCTGCCAAGGAAGTGGTGACTGGGTCCGACCTCCCTGATCGCATCGAGGGCCTGCGCTGCGGGCGAGAGGTCGACTCCGGCCGCGAACTTCTGCAACGCCGCGCAGCGGTCGGCGTCCATCAGCGTCTTCTCGCACCCCATCGTCAGCGGGCCTTCGAGACAGCCCGTGCCATGAATGATGAAGTGCACGCCCGCCATGAACGCGCCGAGCAGCTGAGTCGCGCTCTCGCAGGCGGCCTGGGCGTCCGGCACCTTCAGTGCTCCGACGGAGTGAAATGGCCCGCCCAGCCGTCGGGTGAGGGCGGCGGCGCACATCTGGATCTGAATTCCCTCAGGCGTGCCGAAGGTCGGCGCGCTGGTCCTGAGAGAAATCGGACTCGAGAAGGTGCCAAAGGCGCACCAGGCCGCAATGGCAGGTGTTTGCAACCCGAGTTGGGACCCGCCGGTTCAGTTTCTCACCACAGCACCTGTCACGTTGTCGACGACAATGGGCGTATCGAAGAATTGAATGTCCGGCTCGGCGCCGTAAACCTCCCGCGCCTGTTCACGAAACGCCGGACCGTGCCACTTCTCCGCTGCCTTTCTGGTCTTCCAGAGATAGACGCCACCGACAATGCCGCTCTCGATGTCGAGAAGGTAGTTCTTCCTGATCAGGTCCGGGTTGTCGGCCCAGACCCGGGCGGAGGCGTCGAATCGTTCCAGGATGTCCTCGCGCGCCAGGATGCCTGGCAGGCGCAAGGTGACGATTTCGGTGATCACGGATGCTGCTCCTGCCGGGTCCGCTCTGCCAGGGGCCCGAACACTCTGCCCAGAAATTCGAGAATCGCTGCATTGGCTCGTCTGGCATCGAGAACCGGCATCATGTGATGTTGCCCGGGCACGATGTCGGTTGTGGAGTCGGGGATTTCGGCCGCCATCCTGCGGGCCATCTCCGGCGTCGAGCCGTCGTCGTCCTCGCCGGTCATGATGAGCGCGGGGCAGGAAATGGCGTCAAGTCGTCCCGCGATCTCCGGTCCGGTGGAGGCAAAGACGCGATGGGCCTTGCACTTTGCCGTGAAGTCGCCGTCGAGGATCCAACCCAGGATCTCCTCGACAATTGCAGGCCGCTCGGCACGATCCGCCGCCCTGAACCAGCGCTCGCGAGCCGATTCGACGGCGTTTTCGGCCCCGATGGCACAATTCTTCTCGTAGCGATGTCTCACGCGTGCCGCCTGTTGCGGCGTGCGATCGTAGACGGTGTTCAGCAGCATCAGGCCGCACAATTCGGTGTGATGCCCGATCGCATAGGCCTGGGCAATCAGCCCCCCCATGGAAAACCCGCCAAGAACGGGCTGGCCGTCGCCGCGGACCGTGGTGACCACGTCGTGTACCTGGGTGACGAAGTCCTCAAGCGTCCGCCGGCCGGGAGGATCCGGTGCTTGACCGTGCCCCCACATGTCGAAGCAGCAGACACGGTAGTGCTCCGACAGTGCCTCGACCTGGGAGGCCCACATCCGGTGATCCATCAGGACGCCGTGCGCCAGGACGACCGTGGGGCCACGGCCGCTTGTCCAGACCGGCGTCCCGTTGGGTGTCGTGTGTCGCGTCTGCGCGGGCACTGGACCAGTTCACCGTTGAAGGCGGTGGGCGAAGGAGTCCCGTCGGAACAGCGTCATGATGTCGGGGTCCACCTTGACGTGAATGATGACCGGCGTGTCGGCATGCAGGGCCTCGCTCATGGCATCGGCGACACTTCCAGGTTCCTCGCAATAGAAACCGGTTGCGCCATAGAGCCTGGCGAACTCGTCATAGCGCGGGTTAAGCGTGTCGCAACCGATGTAGCGTCCCTGATAGTAGCTGCGCTGATAGGCTTTCTCCGCGCCCCAGCAACCGTTGTCCATGACCACGGTGATGGTCCTGATCCCGGACTGGACCGCAGTCGAGAACTCCCCCAGGACCATGCCGAAGCCGCCGTCTCCGTGCAGGGAGATCACCGGACGCCCGGGGCTCGCACACTTGGCGCCCAGGCCACAGGGGAACGAAAATCCGACAAGGCCGTAATCCAGCGTGGTCAGCATGCTGGGGCTGCCGCCGTTGTATCTGAGCTTGTCCGTGATCTGGAGGCAGAGTGTGCCTGCATCAAGCGTGTAAAGGGCATCGTCGGGCGCAGCCTGGCGCAACTCTGCGAAGAGGCGGTCGGGCTTGAGTGGCAAGGACGTGTCGTTGCCCGCTTCCTCTCTGCTTCGCCACAGTTCCCCGATCTGCTTGCGGATCCCGTCTGTCCAGTCGTTCCAGGGTATCTCGAAGCCAGCCATGGCTACGGTCATCGCAGAGGCGGTGGAGCCCGCGTCGCCGAGCATTCCGATCTCGACGGGAAAGTGCCTGGCAAGGGCCGAGGGGTCGATGTCGACTTGGATGATCTTCGCATCCGCATTGATGTCGTTGTAGGCAAAGAAAGTCGTGTTGAAGGAAAGCCGGGTTCCAAGCGCCAGGATGACATCGGCGTTCCGGGCTGCCGAACTTGCCACTTCATTGCCTCGTGGCCCTACCTGTCCAGCATAGAGCGGGTGATGACCGGGTACGACATCCGGGTGACCGGCTGACGCAACGACCGGGATCCGGCAGCGGTCTGACAGGTGGCAGATCGCGTTGGCGCCGTGTCCCCACTTGACCCCGCCACCGGCGAGAATGACCGGCGAACGGGCGGATCTGAGCACATCGCAGGCACGTGTGATCGCGGACGGATTGATGGTCCCTGCCGGCGATCCCGCGTTGTAGTCCGGCGCCCTGATCCGGGCCTCCGTCTGGGCGGAGAACAGATCGCGGGGAATGTTGACCACCACCGGTCCGCGCTGTCCGGAATTCGCTGTCTGCAATGCTTCCGTGATCGCCGTGCCGACCCGGTCAGGGTTCATGACGGTGATGGTGCGCTTGACCAGCGGTGAGAACAGGTTGTGCTGGTCGACTTCCTGCATCGTGTCGCGATGAAAGTGACTTGAGGTCACCAGTCCGGTGATCGCGACAACCGGCGAGTAGGCCAGCTTTGCCTGCGCGAGGCCGGTGACCATGTTGACGGAGCCGGGGCCGGCCTGGCCAGCCAGGAACACACCGGGTGTTCCCTTCACCCTGCCGAATCCATCGGCCATGTGGACGCCGGATGCCTCGTGCCGGACGCCGACGTAGGTGATGTCGTCCTGCACGTCATAGAGCGCGTCATACACCTCCATCGTTGTTGAACCGAGGAGGCCGAAAACATGCGATACGCCGGCGACACGTAGTGCCTCGACAACGGCGGCTCCACCATACATTCCCGTCGCCCCCTTGCGTTCGATACCCGTGGTGACTTCGGATCATCCGGCCCAATCCGGGCCCACCGTCACGCGTGGCCGGACCAGGAGAGTGTATGCGTCTCTCCTCGCATCTGTCGATGAACCAGCCATGCCTCATGGCATGTCATTCGTGGTCCCGGCAGACCTGGAACAAGACGATGTCCGGTCCTCGGGCACTTCGCTGGGGTCTCGCGGAAGGCATCGAGGCCAGTCGCCGTTGCACGTGCGTTTCCACGACACATTCGTCCGCTGCGGTGAGGGCCGGGGCCACCGGCCTGCTTGCGGCTCGACATTCTGGTGTGGACCGCAGGGGCGACCTGACCTATTGATGGCGTCGTTACATGTCAGGATGTCGTGGAGCGAGGCGATGGTCTGGACCGACGAGATGATCCGCCGGCTGGAGGAGTTGTGGGCCAAGGGCACCAGCGCATCGGCCATCGGTAAAGAGCTTGGCGTTTCCAAGAACGCGGTGATCGGAAAGTCGCGCCGCCTCAAGCTTCCGGCGCGGCCATCGCCGATCGTCAGGGCAGGCCAGAAGAGAAAGCCGGTGATCGGGACCACCCCGAAAGAAGAGCAGCGCATCACCGACATCATCGAATTGACGGCCCATCTGTGCCGCTGGCCGTTCGGCAATCCCGACGAGGAGGACTTCCATTTCTGCGGCAAGTCCGTGGTCCCGGGCAAGCCCTACTGTCAGGAACACAGCGACATCGCCTACGTCGCCAAGTCGGGCTCCCGCGACCGCTCTTCCTGAACCGGTGTGGTGACGCGGTCAGTAGTCGACGGCCGTGATCTCGATTTCCCGTTGTCCCTTGGGTGTCGCAAAGGAGATGTCGTCCCCCGATTCCCGTCCCATGAGGGCACGTGCGATCGGGCTCCTGATGGAGATCAGCCCCTTGTCGGTGTCGGCCTCATGTTCGCCGACGATGCGGTATGTCGCCTCTTCCCCCGTATCGAGGTCGACCACCGTGACACGGGCCCCGAAGGCGATCCTGTCCCGGGGTTGGCGGTCCGTGTTGATGATCTGCGCCTCGCCGAGGACGCCTTCAAGTTGCCTGATGCGCGCCTCCACGAAGCCCTGACGGTCCTTGGCCGCGTGATACTCGGCGTTCTCCTTGAGATCACCGTGTTCGCGCGCCGCCTCGATTGCCCGGGAGATGGCATGGCGCTCGCTGTTCTTGAGGCGTTTCAACTCAAGGGACAGGCGTTCAAAGCCCTCTGGTGTCATGGGGTGAGTCACCTTGGCCTCGCTCCTTTCGCGTCACTCCCGCCACGTGTCATGGCACCGGTCGCGGTCCGGCGTCAACGCCTGGCGGACTACAAAAAAAGAGATCAACATCGCTGGCACTCCGGTCCATAATGCGCCGCCGCTTGGTCCAGCAGTCGGGAGGATACCCCATGGTACACCTCGTCAGCTTTGACCCCGACGTCGAGGAACGTGTGCGCTTCATCGAGGAGACCCGTCCCGGCGACATCGTGGTGAGGGCGCTCGACCGCCTTGAGGCGGGCGAGGACGCGCGTGATCTCGTGGTCGCTGCGGCCCTTGCGGTGTCGCGGTCGAGCGAACTTCCAGCCGGACACCATGGCGGACCGATCCATCCCGTGGCCGGCATTCACGCCGTGCTGTCGATGATGGATCGGCTCGACGGCGAGGACAGCCAGCTGCCCGCCATCCAGAGCGTGGCGCTGGCCTGCAAGCACATTCACCTGCCGTCGATGGGGCCGACAGCCATGGTGCGCTTCGACGATCTCAATCGCAACGTCAGCCAGGAGAGAATACTCGAACGGCTCGCGGACTCCGTCCGGGTTCATGAGCAACGCCTCGCCGAGCGGGCGCTGACGCTTGCTTGCGAGACCGTGTCGCCTGGCCGGATTCTCGATTGCCTGCTGCCGGTGGCCCTCGAGCGCAACGTGCTTGACGACCACTATTTTCTCTATCTCGTCTACGCCATGCGCGCCCTCGACCGGATCGGCTGGCAATGGGGACCGGTGCTGCTGCGTCCGGTGGTCAGATACCTGGCGCGCCATGCTCCATTCTCCGGCTTCGGGGAGTTCGACCAGCAGGCGATCGATGACGGCATTGCCTTTCACCACCGGCTCGGTGAACTCGATGCGCTGATGGACACCTTCGGCCTCACACCGGATACCGTGCCCCTGAAGACCGGCCCGTCCGAGACGGCGGCGATCGGAGAGTTCGCTGACAGGGTGGGCGCTGTCGCGTCGATTGCCGAGCTGCCCGGAATGGTCGCCGAGGCCATGGGGGGTGGTTTGTCGCTTGAGGGAACCTGCGAGGCGCTCTCCGTTGGCGGGGCCCGGATTTTCCTGCGTTCGCACACCGCCAATCCCTTCGACGTCCACATTCACACCGGTATCTCCGCTCGACGTTACGTGATCGGCTTTCCGCAAGTCTCGTTCCGTTCGAAATGCCTGGCGCTTCTCGGATGGGCGTGGAGTTACGAGATCCGCTATCTCGACTCCACCCTGACCTGGGACTGGCAGGGCAAGGAGCCTGCCGTCATTGAACCAGCGAATGTCCTGCTGGACCGGATCGAGGAGACGATCCTCGCGATCGAAGGCTACGATGTAACGAGGCTCGAGGTTCCGATCAATGAGCTGGTGGCCCAGGATGCGGTCCGGGACGTCGTGGATCTCGCTCGCGCCTTTGTCCAGGCAGGGTACGATACTGGTGAGCTTTTCACCCTTGCGACGCGCCTGGCGTGCCGCGAGGACGCCTCCGAAATGCACGGTTACAAGATCCAGCAGGCCGCCCTCGAGGAGTACCGGTTCTGCCGGGCACCGCTGAACTGGGTCCATGCAGTCGCGGCCGTCAAGCAGTGTTCCGTGACGGCACCGGTGAATCCGAAGAGGTTCTATCCCCAGTACGCCAGTCGCCTGGCTGCCTGAAGACCTCCCTGCCATCGGCGGATGGGCCGCACGATGCCATGGCATGTGAGGCCGGCACTGTGATAGTAGTGCCAGCCCGCTTGAGGAACGGAGACAATCCCGATGAGTGGTGCCGTACTGACCCTGAAAGTGAACAGGGTCATCGACGAGGCGGTTGACATCCGCTCCTTCGAGCTCGTTGACCCTGAGGGCCGTCTTCTGCCGATGTTCACGGCCGGGGCCCATGTCGACATCGAGCTGCCCAACGGTCTTGTCCGGCAGTACTCGATCTCGAGCGATCCGCGGGATGTGGACCGCTATGTCGTTGGAGTCCTGCGTGAGCCGGAGAGCCGGGGCGGATCCGTCTGCATGCACGATCGCGTTGGCCCGGGGGATCGCCTTACGATCCATGGTCCGCGCAACAATTTTCCCCTGGCGGCCGATGCACGCCATCACATCCTGCTGGCCGGCGGCATCGGTGTGACGCCGATGATGGCCATGGTCCGTGATCTCGCGGCGCGTGGTGCCTCCTTCGAGATGCACTACTGCACGCGTTCACCGGAACGCACGGCCTTCCGGACCGACATCGCACAGTCGGATTTTGCCGATCGCGTGATCTTCCACCACGACAATGGCAATCCGGCCGACGGTCTTGATATCGCCGGTCTTCTCAGGGAGGTGCGCCCGGAAACGCATGTCTACTATTGCGGTCCGGCAGGGTTCATGCAGGCCTGTGAGATGGCCCTGGCCCACTGGCCACGCCACACCGTTCACTTCGAGTACTTCTCCGTCGACGAATCCGTCGAGCATGGCGAGAACGCGGCCTTCAAGGTGAAGATCGCCAGCACCGGCGCGGTGCTCGACGTGCCAGAGGACCGCACCATCGTCGAGGTGCTGCGCGCCAACGGCCTTGAGGTCGAAACCATGTGCGAGGAAGGAATCTGCGGCACCTGTGCCACGGTGCTGCTCGACGGAGAGCCCGATCACCGGGATTTCGTGCTTGACGACGAGGAAAAGGCGCGCGGCGAGTTCATCATGGTGTGCTGCAGTCGCGCCCGTTCGCCGGTACTGACCCTCGACCTGTAGCCCGTTCAGGCGCGATCACGCGCCGGAGGACCTCGCGGTTCAGGCGGTCATGCCACCATCAACCACGAGTGTGTGGCCGGTGATGTACGAAGCGCGGGCGAGAAAAAGAATACTCTCCGCGAAGTCATCGGGTTCCCCGGCTCGATTCAGCGGGACATTCGCGAGGCGTTTCTGGTTGCCCTCTTCGGACCAGCGGCATTCCCAGGGACTGTCCACCACGCCGGGGGCGACGGCATTGACCCGCACCTCCGGCGCCAGAGCCTTGGCCAGGGCCTGCGTCAGGTTGATGAGGCCGGCCTTCGACGCGGCATAGGCCGTCGATGATCCCGTTCCCGTGAGGCCGGCCACCGAACAGGTGTTGACGATCGCGCCGCCACCGTGTCGCAGTGCTGCGGCAGCGGCGCGGGCGCACCGGTAGGGACCGACGAGATTGACCGACAGCACCTTCAGCCACATGTCCTCGTCGATGGCATCGAGATCCCGGGGTGGTACCGGACTCGACGTTGCCGGCGTGCCGGCGTTGTTGACGAGATGGTCGAGACCGCCGAGTTCATCGATGGCACGCGAAACCATGGCCTCGCAGTCGCGCTCATCCCCGACATCACCGGGCGCGGCGATGACATCCAGTCCTGCGTCCCGCAGGCGTGCCACCTCCCTGGCGAGATGCGGGTTGACGGGAAGATCGTTGAGTGCCACCCGGGAACCGCAACGGGCAAAAAGCGTTGCGGTCGCCAGACCGATGCCGGAGGCGGCGCCGGTGACGAGACTGCGCGTACCGGCAAGATCGCAGCTGATCACTGGGTGCCCCTGAGGCCGAGCATGGATCGTGCCTCATCGGACGTTGCGACGCGGCAGCCGAGCATGGAGATGATGCCGGCCGCCTTCTCGACGAGTTCGGCATTGGTCGCCAGAACACCCCGTTCCAGATAGAGGTTGTCCTCCAGACCGACCCGGACGTGACCACCCTGGTTCACGACTTCCGCCACCATGGGCATCTGCAGCCGCGATATTCCGAACCCGGCCCACAGGGCGCCGCCGGGCAGCATCGAGCGAAGATAGGTCACGGTTTCGGCGGCGGCCGGCGCTCCCCAGGGAATGCCCATGCACAGCTGGAACATGGGCGGGGAATCGATGAGGCCGTCGTCGACCATGCGCCTGGCGAGCCGGAGGTGACCGGCGTCGAACACCTCGAGTTCAGGTTTGACGCCGGCAGCGCGGATGCGCCGGGCCATGACCTGCAAGTGTTCCGGGACATTGACGAAGGCGCGTTCGCCAAAGTTCATCGTTGCCACGTCGAGGCTGCACACCTCCGGCAACAGTTCTTCCACGTGGCGGACCCGTTCCGCGGGTGTGCGGAACGACCCCGGCGCCGCGGTGCGTGAAGGATCGTCAGCCGATGGCATGAACCCGGCCCCCGGACCGGTCGTCAGGTTGATGACAATCGTGCTGTCGGAATCGCGGACGCGGCCGGCGACTTCGGCGTAGAGATCCTGCCTCATCGACGGTGCGCCGGTTTCGGGATCGCGGACATGCACATGGCAGATTGCCGCGCCGGCCTTGCCGGCATCAATGGCGGCCGTGGCAATCTGTTCCGGCGTGACGGGAACCTTGTCGCTTCTGGAAACGGTGTCGCCGCCACCGGTGACCGCGCACGTGATGATGACGGGTCGTGACATGGAGAGCCTGCCTGGCGGTCCCTCTCCGCTCAGCCCAGCTTGAGATGTCCGAACCGCTTGGAAAACCGTGCCACCTGTCCGCCGGTATCGACGAGACGCTGGCTTCCTCCGGTCCAGGCAGGATGGGAAAGCGGGTCAATCTCCAGCGTCATGGTGTCGCCTTCGCTGCCCCACGTGGAGCGGGTCACGAATTCCGTACCGTCGGTCATGACGATCCTGATGTCGTGGTAGTCAGGATGAATACCGTCCTTCATGGCCAACCCCTGTAGTGCAGCACCGGTTTATAGGCAACCGCCCCCTGACGCGCAAGGCCGGATCCCCGTGTTGGCCCGAGACGGTTGCCGGACCTATTCTGGCTGTCCGAAAGCGGAGAGGTTCATGCAGGAGACCTTCGACTTCATTGTTGTCGGTGCCGGCTCGGCGGGATGCGTCCTCGCCAACCGGCTGAGCGAGGATGGCCGGACAACGGTCCTGCTGCTCGAGGCGGGGGGCCGTGACCGGCACTTCTACATGCCGATTCCTGCGGGTTTCATGGACATTCTCAATGCCGAAGACGTGCGGTGGACCTACTTCAGTGAACCGGAACCACACCTTGGCCACCGCCGCATGTGGCAGCACCGCGGCAAGGTTCTCGGTGGTTCATCGTCAATCAACGCCATGATGTACATTCGTGGCCACGCCCTCGACTACGACACCTGGGCCGCCATGGGAGCCTGTGGCTGGGCCTACCCGGATGTGCTGCCGTACTTCCGCCGCATGGAGACCTACGACAGGGGAGCGGACACCTACCGGGGCGACAGCGGACCGCTTCGCGTGCAGTCTGCCGGCCGTGATTCTCCTCTCTTCGAGAGCTTCGTGGAGGCCGGTACCCAGGCGGGCTACCGGTTCAACCCGGACGTCAACGGCCGCACGCAGGAGGGATTCGGCCCCTGTGACAGCACGGTCTGGAAAGGCCGCAGGTCAAGCACGGCACGCACGTACCTCAGTGCCGCGGCCGGTCGGCGCAACCTCCAGGTGAGGACAGGCGCCCGGGCCCTCGAGGTGGTGCTCGACGGCCGCCGGGCAGTGGCCGTGCGGTATCGCAAGGACGGGCGCGAGCGGGAGGTCCGGGCACGACGCGAGATCGTGCTCGCCTGCGGCGCCATCAACACTCCGCACCTCCTCATGCTGTCGGGCATCGGTCCGGCCGATGAACTCGCCCGTCATGGCATCGATGTGGTCGTCGACCATCCGGATGTCGGAGCCAACCTGATGGATCACCTGTGTCTTTACATGCAGTGGCTCTGCCTCAGGCCGGTGAGCCTGCAACCCCACGCCCGCCCCCCGCGGCGCTGGCTGACGGGCGCACGGTGGTTGCTGACGCGAACCGGCATTGCCGCCCGCACCCAGGGAGAGGCCGTGGCCTTCATACGCAGCCGTCCCGGAGTGCGGCAACCTGATCTGCAGATCGACTTCATGCCGGCGGCCTTTCTCGAGAACCGGGAGGTCGCACCCGTTCCCCACGCGTTTTCCGTTCACATGGGACCGCTCAGACCGACCAGCCGCGGGCGGATCGCGTTGCAGTCGCCCGACCCCTTCCAGCCGCCCCGGATCAACTTCAACTACCTCTCCACCACACAAGACTGGCGTGACATGCGCCGCGCGGTCTGTCTCGCGCGCGAGGTGTTTCGCCAGCCGGCCTTCGACGGACTGCGAGGGCCGGAGCTGTTGCCCGGTGACGACGTGGTGAGCGGGGAGGGCATCGATGCCTTCATACGCGACACCGCCACCACCAACTTCCATGTCTGTGGCACATGCCGCATGGGAGAGGACACGGTGCTGGATTCGCGGTGCCGCGTGCGCGGTATCGATCGCCTGCGCGTGGCCGACGCTTCCGTCATGCCCCGGATCACCAGCGGCAACACCAACGCCCCGACCATCATGATTGCCGAAAAGGTGTCCGACATGATCCGGGGGATCAGCGAGCCTCCGGCTCCCGTCGAGATTCCTGTCGAGAAGGACTGGGAGACGACGCAGCGCCCCGGATCATCGGTGCGCTCCTGACCGGTTCACTTGTTGGCCCGGTTGACCGCTGATATAGCAGCGGGCGTGTCGAGATCAGGTCCAAAGACCAGGCGCCCTGGCAGCAGGATGGAGTCACCGGAACGCGAGGGCCGTCGTGATCTGGGCGAACTGCGTCGCCTTCTTCCCTACCTTGCTCCCTACAAGATCCAGGTGGCCGGCGCCGTCCTGGCGCTCATCGTCGCCGCGGTGGCTGTACTGGGCCTCGGTGTCGGCCTGAGAGTCCTGATCGACCGGGGACTGGCCGAGACCGATGCAGGCATCCTCGATCAGGCCCTTGTCGTTCTCATGGTCATTGTCGTTGTCCTCGCCATCGCAAGTTTTGCCCGATCATGGCTGGTCTCCTGGATCGGCGAACGGGTGGTGGCGGATCTGCGCCGGGACGTCTTCGACCGGATGATCGCCATGTCGCCAACCTTCTTCGAGGTGACCCGCATCGGCGAGGTGCATTCCAGGCTCGTGACGGATACCTCGGTCCTGCAGACGGTTGTCGGATCGTCGGTGTCCATGGCCCTGCGCAACATCCTGCTGCTGGCCGGCGGCACGGCCATGCTTGCGGTGACCAGCGCCAGGCTGACTGCGATCGTGGTTCTCATGGTGCCGGTGGTGCTGATGCCGGTCCTGGTGTTCGGCCGCCGGGTGCGCCGCCTGTCACGGCTGTCGCAGGACCATATTGCCGATGTCGGCCACCGGGTCGATGAAACACTGAATGCCGTTCCCACCGTTCAGGCCTTCGTCCGCGAATTCTTCGAGCGTCAACGTTTCGGTGACACGGTCGAGATGGCGTTCCAAACGGCGGTACGGCGCATCACCGCCCGGAGTTTCCTTTTTTCCAGTGTCATCCTGCTGCTTTTCGGCGGTATTGCCGGTGTCCTGTGGATGGGAGGCCATGATGTCCTTGCCGGCCGCATCAGTGGTGGAGACCTGGCGTCATTCGTCTTCTATGCGGTGATCGTGGCCGCCGCCGCCGGCGTCTTGAGCGAAATCTGGGGCGAACTCCAGAGAGCCGCCGGCGCCGCGGAACGCCTGAGCGAACTGCTCCAGGCGCGATCGGACATACGCGAGTCAGCAAATCCCGTGGCACTGCCCGAGCCGCCGCAGGGTATCGTCAATGTTCGCGAAGTCGTCTTCCGCTATGACGCGCGTCCCGACGATCCCGCCATCAACGGTGTCTCGTTCAATGTCGGACGTGGCGAGACCGTGGCGCTGGTCGGGCATTCAGGTTCCGGAAAAAGCACTCTCTTTCGTCTCCTCCTGCGGTTCCATGATCCACAGGAAGGCGCCGTTGTTCTGGACGGTGTCGACGTCCGGGAAGCCCCCATCGCCAGCCTGAGGAAGCGCATCGCTCTTGTGCCCCAGGAGCCAGTGATCTTCGGCGCCTCGATTGCCGAAAACATCCGCTACGGCAGGCCCGGGGCGACCTTGAGTGATATCCGCGCCGCCGCCCGCAGTGCGTTTGCTGACGGATTCATCGACCGTCTTGCGGAAGGCTACGACACCTTTGTCGGAGAACGCGGAACGCGTCTTTCCGTCGGCGAACGTCAACGGATCGCCATTGCCCGGGCGATCCTGAAGGATGCGCCCCTGCTGCTGCTCGACGAGGCGACCAGCGCTCTCGATGCAGAAAGTGAACGGGAGGTCCAGAAGGCCCTGAAGACACTGATGACAGGGAGGACAACCCTGGTCATCGCCCACAGGCTGGCGACGGTCCTCAAGGCCGATCGGATCATCGTGCTGCACGAGGGACGGATCGTCGAAAGCGGTAGCCATGGAGACCTCGTGGCGGCCGACGGCCGCTACGCGCGGCTCGCCCAGTTGCAGTTCGATGAGACCCTGCCCGATCCAGGATAACGCGATATGTGGAGGATTCCCCATTGTTGAAGACACGCTTTACCGAACTGTTCGGTTCCAGACACCCCCTGTGTTGCGGCGGCATGACCCATGTCGGCCGTGCGCCCTTTGTCGCCGCAGTATGTGAAGCCGGGGTCCTGGGGTTCCTGACCGCGCTCACCCAGCCCGACCCCGAAGAGCTGCAACGGGAAATCGTTCGTCTGCGCGACGCCACCGACCAGCCATTCGGCGTCAACCTGACGATCCTGCCAACACTGAAGCCTGTGCCTTACGAGGAGTATCTCGATGCGGCCCTGGAGGCGGGCGTCACGATCATCGAGACCGCAGGCAACAACCCGGAACGCTTCGTGCCAAGGATCAGGGCCGCCGGGGCTCTTCTCATCCACAAGTGCACGTCATTGCGCCATGCCGTCAAGGCCCAGATGATCGGCTGCGACGCCATCGCCATCGACGGTTTCGAATGCGCCGGACATCCAGGTGAGGATGACGTGCCCGGACTCGTGCTGATTCCGGTGGTGGTCGACAGGATCTCCATTCCGGTCATTGCGTCTGGCGGATTCGCCGATGGCCGCGGGCTGGTAGCGGCGTTGGCCCTGGGCGCGGAGGGCATCAACATGGGCACTCGCTTCATGGTCACCCGGGAAGCCGCCATTCACGACCGGGTCAAGGAGGCCGCGGTTGAGGCGACGGAACGCGACACCCAGCTCATTCTGCGCAGTTTCCGCAACACGGCCCGCTTTTTCCGCAACTCCGTCACGCAAAGGGTGGCGGAACTCGAGGCGAGACCAGGCGGCGTGACCATCGGAGAACTGGCGCCGCTCGTCGCCGGCGCGGAAGGGCGCAGGCTCTTCGACGAAGGCGATCTCGAATCCGGCATCTGGTCCGCCGGTCAGGTCCTTGGGCTGATCAACGATATCCCTTCCATGGAGGAACTTGTCGAGCGGATCATGGCTGACGCCACGTCCATCATGGAGGAGCGCCTGGCGTCGATGCACGTCACCGCATGATCTGGCCGCCGTTGACGTCCACGGTTGCGCCGGTGATGAAGTCCGCATCGTCGGCGACGAGGAAGAGAACACAGCGCGCCACATCCTCGACTCGCCCGAGGCGTCCCGCCGGAATGTGATCGCGGACGAGATCGTCCAGCCATTCCTGCGGAGCGACACGCACCATGTCCGTGTCGATGTATCCAGGCGCCACGGCGTTGACGGTGATTCCCCGGGCGATGCTCTCCTTCGCCAGCGCCTTGGTGAAGGAAATGATGGCACCCTTGGCGGCTCCATAGGCGGTTTCGCCATAGTTCGGGGCAAAGGCCGACAGTGAAGCGATGTTGACGATACGCCCGAAACCGGCCTTGCGCATGGGCGCGATGACCTGGTGGGTGACATTGAAGTAGCCATTGAGATTGGTGTCGATGACCTGCCGCCAGACATCATCGCCCATCTTGTGCATGAAGCGGTCCGGCGAGATGCCGGCATTGTTGACGAGGATGTCGATGGCGCCGTGATCGGCAACCACCCGCTCAACGCCTTCTCTCGAAGCCTGGTAGTCGGCGACATCCCACTTGTAGGCGGGGATGGCGTGTTCTTCCGTCAGGCTGCGGGCGGCATCGTCGTTTGCCCGGTAGTTGGCCGCCACCCGGTAGCCGGCGGAGGCAAGCGCGCGTGCGATACCCCTGCCGATACCCCGTGACGCTCCGGTCACGAGTGCCAGTCTTGTCATGACGATCCATCCCCTGCTCATGTGGCACAATCACTCCGGTCGTCATTGTCGCCGAATTGCCCTGAGGGAGAAACACGTGAGCCGCTTCATCGATCTTCAGCGTCATGCACGCGGCCGTGTCGAGGTTATCCTCGACCGGCCGGACAAGCTGAACGCTCTCTCCCTCGCCCTCCTCGGAAATCTGACCGAAGTCCTGAACAGCCTGGCCAGAGACGGCGAACTCCGCTGCGTGGTGCTCTCCGGCGCCGGCCGAGCGTTCTCCGCTGGCGCCGATCTGGTTGATCTCCGCCGACTGGACCGGTCCAGTGCAGAACGGTTCATCCGCTGCCTGCACGCCGCCTGCCTGGCGGTGAGGGACTGTCCGGTTCCGGTGATTGCGAGAATCGACGGTCCGTGTCTGGGTGGAGCCCTCGAACTTGCTGCGAGTTGCGACATGCGCGCCGCATCCGGACGCTCGATCTTCGCCATGCCGGAGGTGCGGCTCGGCATTCCCTCGGTGATCGAGGCCGCCCTGTTGCCGCGGCTGATGGGCTGGGGACGGGCCGCGGAACTGCTGTTCACCGGCCGCACGCTGACCGCGAGCGAAGCACTCGCCGCCGGTCTCGTGGAGGCCGTGGCCGAGGATCCGGTGGATATCGTGGAGACCTGGGCAGGCGATATTCTCGATGCCGGGCCACGAGCCATCCGTGCCCAGAAGAATCTGATGCGCGCCTGGGAACGCACGCACGTGGACGACGCCATCGAGGCCGGCGTCGAGGCCTTCTGCAGCAGCTGGGAGAGTGACGAGGCGCCTCGGAGAATAGCCCGCGCTGGCGCCGGCCGGGCCGCTACCGGTCGGTCAGCTTGAACTCGATCCGGCGGTTGCGCTGCATGGTGTCGGCATCCTCACCGTCGGCAAGGGGCTGGAATTCGCCGAGACCGGCGGCCATCAGGCGGTGTTCGGGCACACCGAGCGAGATCATGAAGCGGACGACGGAGGTGGCGCGGGCCGTCGACAGTTCCCAGTTGCTCGGGAACCGGATCGTCTGGATCGGCTTCGAGTCGGTGTGACCGTCCACCCTGAGGATCCAGTCCACATCGTCGGGAATCTCCGAGACAAGTTCACGGATGAAATCGGCAATCTGGCGCAGGTTCTCCCGGCCCTCTTCGGAAATCTCCGCGCTGCCGCTGGGAAAGAGGACGCCTGACTGGATGACGAACCGGTCACCCTCGACCCTCACGCCCTGCCGGTTGCCGAGATGGTCATGCAGGCGGGCAAGGAAGTCGCTGCGGTAACGGCTGAGATCCTGGACCCGGGTGGCCAGCGCGGCATTGAGTCTCTCGCCCAGCGACGTGATCTGCACCAGGTCCTCGGCGGCCTTGATTTCTGCCGCCTCGAGGGCGCTGTTGAGCGAGGCCAGCCGGTCTCTGAGGTCGGCAATCTGCTGGACCTGCGAACCACTCAGTTCCT
>MPMV01000013.1 GCA_002238685.1 bacterium EF100-94H03 bin56 | reverse complement strand
CCAGGTCCGCGCCCATCCTGTCGATGTCGGCCGCATCCCACCCTCCGATCGCGGCCCTGGCGCGCCACACGTCGGCGCGCCCCTCGAGGTGGCTGATCTCGTCCGCCGTGACATCCGCCCGCCTCGCCCCGACGCCTGCCTCATCGCTCTCGCCCGTCTCGCCGGCCAGGGGGCCGAGCCGGCGCTGAAGCGCCGCCCGGTCCGCCACCAGGTCGTCGTTCACGTCCCTCGCCATGACGATCCGCGAGACCCGCACATCGCTCCCGGCGTAGCGTTCCTGCAGGGCCGTCCAGGCCTTCTCGCCACCGCCGCCGGCGTCCTGCAGAAGCACCACCTCGCGGGCCTCGGGCGACAGTTCGACGCGGTGCACGCGCATCGCGCCGGCCGAGGCCACGACGGCGAGATCGGCGAGCGCGCCCGGCGGCAGCGCCTCGATGGCCGCCACCGCGTCCTCGAACCCTTCGGTCATGACGACGCGCCGCGCCTTCCGGTTGCCGAACCACACGCCACCCTTGCCCTGGGGACCGAGGCCGCGCTTGGCGCCGCCATCGATCTCCGCCTTGCCGCCGTCCCGGTCCAGGAAGACCCGCTGGATGGCCTCGAACCGCCCGTCGTGGGTCTCGATCGCGGCGACGATAGCCGGGAACGTCTTCAGTTCGCCGTCGATCCAGGTCCTCGCCTCCTTCATCCACCGCAGACCCTTCGCGTTTGCCGGATCGAGCCCGCGCCGGCGCAGATAGAGCGCCGCAGGGTTCGTCTCCCCGGCCCGCAGGGTCAGCGCCGCCGCCCAGTTGTTGAGCGCGGATCGCCGGTTCTTCTGCGCGTTCTCCCCGATCTCGCGCGCCACGTCCCGGGCGCGTTCAGCCTGCGGCCGCCGGACGCCCACCGCGCCGGACGCCATGCCGCCCCCAAGGAACGCCCTCGCCTCCTTCAGCGCCTCGCCGATATCCGGCAGACCCCTCGCATGCATGATGACGTGGAGGAGGTCTCCGTGCTCGTCCGTCGCCCCGTCGTGCCACTGACCTTGCAGGGGTCCGGAGAGGTTGACCCACATCGACTTGCCGGGCGTCCCCTTGACATCGCCGATCACCCACCGGCCGCTCGAGAGCCGGCCCGCCGGCAGGTAGGTCTGGCAGACCTCCAGGGCCCGCCCGGCGAGCACCGCCGCCACCTCCGCGGCCCTGGGCAGCCGCGGCGTCACGGGGATGCGATCCGGATCCCGCCGCGCCCTTTCCGGCGCCCGGCTGGCGGGCCTTGCGGCCGCCGCCCGCGGCGGCGGGGCCGTCTCTTCCTTCGGCCGCGCTTGCGCCGGCGGTGACGCAACGGCGGCCGCCGCCGCTTCCTCCTGCGGCGACAGCTCGGCCCTGGCCGCGGCGAGCCATGCCTCGACGCCGACCAGCGCGCCGCGCCTCGCGAGGTCGCGCTGGACGATGCGCAGCGTCTCGTCGTGCCAGATCCTGCCGGCATCGGCCTCGACCGCCGCGATCGCCTGCAGGATGGCCTGCCAGCGGCCGCTGCCGGGGTTCGCGCGGATCTCGTCCATGCCCGCGGCGATCTCGCCGGCAGACTCCCAGGCGCGCAACGCCCTGGGATAGTCGTCGACGAACCGCTCGACGCCGGGCCGGCCCTCGCCGCCCGGCCAGCTTTCCAGCGCCTCGCGCGCCCGGGCGTGCAGCGCATCGAGACGCTCCCTGCCCTCGGGTATCCAGCGGAACCGGTCCCTGGCCTGCGCCTCGCAGGCCTCCACCAGCAGCTGCTGCTCGATGTGGCCCGGCACCTGAATGTCGCCGCCTGCAGTCGCCATGCCGCCTCCCTGCTCCGCCGTCTCGCCGCCGGTCCCGGTCGGCACAGCGTCTGCGGAACTTCCCTGTGCGTTTCTGCCGGCCTGCCGGACCCAGGCGTCGAGCTCGTCGACGCCCTCGCGGAAATTGACCACGTCCTGGACGGCGACGTCCCCCGCCTCGCGCCACAGCGCCTCGTAGCGGCCGGGCTTCGCCACGAAGGGCGCCATCCGCCCCGCGAGATCGCGCTGCCGGCCGGCATGGGCGCGGAAGGCGCCGACCACCCCGGCGGAACCGCCGCCCGCCCCCCCCCGCGCAGCGCGGCGGAGCCGCCGCCTGCCGCCGCCCACGTCTGCGTCAGGGCGTCGTACTCGTCATCGAGTTCGCGCATCTCTTCGCCGAGGCCGGCAACGGTCGCGCCGAAGCGCCAGCGGTCGGTGGCGTTTCGGATCGCCCTCCCGACGCCACCCAGCGTGCCCAGCCGGTTGTCGTTGGCGGCAAGCCACCCTGGCGCTCCCTTGCCGCCCGGGTAGGTCGCCTCGACCCTGTCGGCCAGTTCGGGCGACATGAAGTCGTGCGCCGCCTCCTTGTAGCCGTCCCGCGACCAGGCCTGGGCGAGATGATCAGCGACCTCGTCGTCGCCCACCGGGTTCCCCTGTTCGTCCTCGGGCTTCCTTGCCGCCACCGCGAGAGCGACAGGCTCGCGGTTGACGTAGACCTCGAGGTGCTCGCGGTGGCGCGTGAGCGCCGGGTAGATTGTCGGGCGCGCCGCGCGGTCGTCGGCGAGCACGAACGCGGCGTCGACCGTGCGGCCCTGGGAGGACGCCACGGTCATCGCGTAACCGTGGTCGAGCCGCACCCGGCCGAACACGTCGGTCACCTCGTCGACGAAGAACTGGACGCCGTCGCCGTATTCCGAACGCCCGGTGATCTCGACTCGTTCGCCGTCGGCGCCCTTGCCGTGCACCGTGATGTCGTCGATCTCGACGATGGTGCCGTTGAACAGGCCCTTCTCCCAGACCAGGGTGCCGATCCGCAGAAGATCGCCGCGGGCGATCTCGAGAGGCCTCACGCGGTCGTCGTCGGAGCGGGCGCCGCAGGCATGAACCACCACCCGTTCGCCGTCCCCGCCCGCAGCCTCGAGAACGCGCTCGCGCATGATGTGGCTGAGCGCCGCCACCTCGTCGTGGGTGCGCGCGATGACGGTGGCGACGCGCTCCGGATTGTCCCGCCGCCACGCCTCCCAGTCGTCCACCAGGCGCGTCAGCGTCGCCTCGAGATCCTTCCCGACGTGGAAGCGTCCGCGAACGCCGAGTGCCGCGATCGCCTCGTCGGCGCGGCCGTCCCTGATCGCCTCGGAGACGCCGATCTGCCAGGACGCGACGTCGGGCTTGTCTTCCATCGCCTCCAGCCTGGCGACCGTCCGGCGCCGCTCGCCGGCGCTCATCAGGCCCGCCCGCAGCCGCGCTGTCTCGGGATCGAGCCCATCGACGTGAGTGAGTACGTCCTCGGCGTCGGGCGTCTGGCGGCGGATCTCGTCGACGCGCACGCCGCCGACGGCCTGGCGCATCAGCCGCAGGCCGGGACCCGCCCCGATCGGCTGGTGCTGTTCCGTGTCGCCGGCCGCGATGACCTTGCAGCCGTGCTCCCGGGCCAGCCGCATCAGGTGGTAGGTCTGCCGCGTCGAGAGCATGCCCGCTTCGTCGACGACGACGACCGTCCTGTCGTCGAGTTCCATGACGCCCTTCGCAACGCGCCGCAGCAGGCGATCGACCGAATAGGGCGTGACGCCGCAGTCGTTGCCCAGCGACACGGCAGTACGCCAGGCAACGGCGGTCGCGATGACGGTGCATCCCCGCTCCTTGTAGAGGTCGACGATCGGCCGCAGGGTCGTCGTCTTTCCGGCGCCCGCCGCGCCCTCGATGATGGCGAGGTGTCCGCTGCCGGCGCCAGCGCCGTGACGGATCGCTTCCACCTGCTCGTCGGAAAGAGCGCGGCCCTCGTAGCGCATCTCCGCCAGCTTGACCTCGATGCCTTCGCCGTCGATCGCCAGGCGCGAGTCCATCGCGGCAGCCGCCGCCATCTGCCCCACCGCCGCCTCCATGTCGATCTCGCTTTGCGTCGAGAAGACGCGCGTGTGGGCGAGGCCGTAGTCGACCTCCAGCGAGGCAGGCGGCATGTCGAGCTCGACGACCTCCTCGTTGCCCAGCACCCGCTCGACGCTGGCCCGCGCCGTCGCCGGGCCCAGCGTGGCGGCTGTCGCGTTCATCGCCCGCTCGACGATGTCCGGCAGCCGGAACACCGCCTCGTGGGCGGTAATGTCGCGGGGGATCCTGTCGAGACGCTCCGTCGCCACGCCGATCTCCTCGATGGTGGCCGCCACCTCCTGGCCGGTCAGTCCCGCAACGAAGTCTTCCCTGTTCCCGATGTGGGCGGCTGCCTCGAGGTCCCACGCGACATGGCGCAGTTCGCCGCCCTGGCCGGCCACCTTCTCGCGCCGCGTCGCCTTGTTGAGCGCCGCCGCGGCGGCCGCGTTCGCGCCGGTCGCAAAGCCCATGCCCTCGGCCATGCCCTCGATCGTCCGGCGCCGCTTCGACCACTCGGCGACCAGGCTCTCCGGCATGCCCGCCACGCGGGTGAAGGCCTCGTCCTTCCCGTACCGTTCCATTCGGATCCCAAGTCGCTCCTGCAGGTTCCAGGCGAGAGCGTTCCGGTAGGTGGCGCCGGCAGCCTTCTTCCAGCGGAAGACCGGTGTCCGGTGGTGCGAGCGGACCTCGCCGTCCTCGGCCTGGGTGAGGTTGAAGACGAGGCAGTGAGTGTGGAGCTGCGGGTCGTTGTCCCGGCTCGTTCCGTGCTGGAACATGGCCCCGGCAATCTCCGCGCGCACGAGTTCGATGTCCCCGCCCTTGGGCCTCGTCCGCGTCCAGTTGCAGTGCTTTCGCACGATCTCGTCGAGGGCCGTCCGGCAGGCGGCGTTGTGCGCCTTCGCGATCTCGTCGCGCAGGTCCTTGCCTGCGATCGCCCACAGCGCCGAGACGGACTTGTCGGCCGAGAAGGTCATGTCGAGGCCCGGGCATCGCTTCTCCGAGCCGGAGTTGCACACCAGGGCCTCGCCGCTCTCGGGGTCGAATCCGTGATAGAGACGCCGGAACTCGCGGCTGTCGACCACGGCCCCGTCCTCGAGACCGAAGATGCCGCCCGGATTCCACCAGACCCCGTCCGGCTCCTCGCCGCCGGCGTAGTAGCCAGACGCGCCGCTGCCGGCCTCTCCGCGAGGCGCCTCGCCCGGAGCTCCCGCCGCCGGCGTCCCTCCGGCTTCGCCTCCACCGCCACAGGGGAAGAGTCCGCCGCCGCCTTCCCCGCCCTGGGCGGGCCGCCAGGTCTTCTGGGCCTCCAGGTAGTAGGAATCGGAGGCCATCCGGCCGACGGTGGCGACCATCTAGAGGCCCGCCCCCTTGAGGGGGTCCCCGCCGAGGCCCGCTCCTAGAGACATGGCGCGGTTCCGGCGGGCCGCAGGCCTGCGGAAGGGCTTGACTGGTGACCGTCGCCGGCCTGTTCCCGTCTGTGCCTTGTAACAGGTCGCACTTTCAGTGCACAGGTGTGAGTAAATATTTTGGTCACGTCGGTACGGTACAGCGGGAATCCACCGCCCGTCAATCGCTCCGCCGGCGGTCCGGGAAGGAGCACCACAACGGCGCCACAACGGGCCACGAACGCCGTCCCCGGTTGACGGGTGCAGTGCGCCGGTGGAAAGTGGCGGACGTTCAGCCGGAGGAGAGGCAATGTCCCGCACCTACGTCGAGAGCCATCTCGATTTGCAAGCGATCGAGGCCGATATCGCTGCCATCGCGCCGCCGACAATCACGCAGGACGAGGTCCTTGAGCGTCTGGCGCCGCAGATCGTCTCCGCCCATCGCCGAGGCGTGACGGCCGAGCAGATCAGGGACAGCCTCAAGGCACACAGGATCCAGGCCTCCGCCGCCGCCGTCACCCGCCTCATCGAGGGCAGGACGCAAGCGCCGGGGAAGACGCCGGCGAAACCCGCCACGAGGAAGACGCCCGACGCACCCGGCGGCCGGCAGCCCGATCCGCCGCCGCGCGGCTGATCCGCACACGGAGGCACCGCGTCAGCCACCGGGCAGGCGGTCGCCACGCCGCAGGCGTCACCCGCGGCATCGTGGGGACGGACCTGCTCGACCGCCACCAGGTGATGCTCGCCGCAGTGCGGGCAATCCTCCAGGACGCCATCCCGGAAAGGCCAGGTCGATCCGCAGACCGGGCAACTGTGAAAGAACGCGCTCACCCGGCCCATCCTCCCGGCCGCGTGCAGACGGCCGCGCCCGGCTGTCAAAAGGCGATGCGGTCATCGAAGACAGGCCCGGCCAGTGCGATCTCCTCGCCGCCCAGCCAGCGCGCCAGGCCCTTGCCCGGATCGGCGAGCTCGGCGACGCTCTCGTACCAGCACATCCGCCACCCGTTGGCGTCGTGGCCGGCGAACAGCATCAGGTTCAGCGGATAGGCGTCGCTGTCGGCGCAGCGCCGGAAATCGTCCCGGAAAAAGAACACCGGCTTCCTCCAGCAGGCGACGGCGTAGCCGATCTCGAACGCCACGCCCTCGTCGGGCGGGCAACCGTTGACCACGGCGAAGACGGCGTCGGCCCCGCGCACCAGGTCGACGTTGCGCTGCCCGGTACGCCACGCCCACCCGGGCGACGCGGGATCGTGGCTATGCGCACACGTGAAGGGCTCCCAGACCTCGGCGCCCAGCTCCTCGAGCGCCCACACCAGGTCCTGCAGGGGGCCGCCGGCGAGACTGGCCGAAAATCCGTATGGGTTGGCGAGATAGATCGTTCGCTTCGTCATCGTTGTCATCTCCACACCGGTCATGTCCCGGCGCACTCCAGGATGTCCCGGTGTGCCCGGTCGTTGTCGGCTGCCGGGATCCGGTTCCATACCGACCGCCATCCGTTCGAGATCAGCGCCCCTTCGCCGAACGCCGCGGCCATCAGCCGCAGGACATCGTCGCGGCCCTCGACCACGGGAGAATGGAACCCGCTCCGCCAGCCGTGTTCGGTCTGCACCACCGGCCCGAACCGCTCGACCGTACCGCCGGGGCCGCGCACCGCCGCCTGGAGAGGCCGGTCCGCCGGGAAGGGACCGAAGGAGAGATGGGCCTCGATGCGCCCCGTCGTCACGTCGCAGGCGACCAGAAGCCCGAGACGCCACGACACGCCGGCGACGTCGACCGCAAACCCGCGGACCCGCGTGGTGTCATCGTCGATGGCAACGTTCATCGACGTCGCCTCGGGCGTCGGAGCCGACGCGGCCACACCCGAAGCACCCGACGACAGAAGCAATGCCGCCAGGAAGGGCGCCACCCCGCCAAGGTCGTTGACGAGCAGCATGAAGATGCGCTCGCCCCGTCGTTTCAAACGCATGTCGTCCTCCTTTGTGAAGGCTCGCCCGCCAGACGCCCGACCCGGAATGACCGGACTGGCTACCGGCGCGACTTCCGCCATCCCGCCTCGCGGGCCTCGGCCTCGGAGCAGAACCATCGCTCGCCGCGTCCGGTGTCGATGCCGGTCCGCTCGTAGAAGCCGCCGCCCGGGACGTGGTAGATGCGTTCGCCACTCGCGCTGATGTTGCCCTTGATGACGCACCCCTGCGCTCCGGGCTGCCCGAACGCGCCGGGCTCGGGGATCGCCGCCATGGCCGGCAGCCGTTCGCCGGCGCGCCAGTCCCAGGGCGCCACGACCCTGCCCCGCCAGATCCCGCGGTCCTCCGCCCTCGCCGCGATCTCGTCGGCCACGTAGCGCAGCGAGTAGGTGCGGTAGGCAAAGGCCCAACCCTCGCTGACCATCCAGGCGTTCACGTCCTCGCCCGCCACCCGGCAGACGGCGACGATCCGCCCGTAGCGGTCCCGGTCGTGCTCCTCGCAGGCGACGGGCTCTGAGCCGATGCGCCCGGCGAGCGCACGGGTGGCGTCCTGGCCGCAGGGCCAGGGCTGAATGGCCGAGAGACAGCGCTGCGCGCTCTCCGGTGCGTCGATGCCAAAGAGGCGCACGCGTGCGCCGGCCACCTCCAGCGTGTCGCCGTCGATGATCCGTGCGGGGCCGGAGAGCACCGCCCCGCCGCCCTCGCCGTCGAGCTTCTCGCGCACCGTGCCGGCGCCGGCGGCGAGCCAGTCCACCGCGTCCTGCGCGCCTGAGGTCACGCTGTCGAGGGCCTCGCGCGCCACCACGCGATCGACGGCCGCCGCGAAATCGCCGGCACGGTCCACACCCGTTGCCATTGCCGTCACCATGGCGCCGACGGCGGCGCCCAGAAGAAACGTCCCCGTCCTGCCCCTCACCGATTGGCCTCCCGCCCGCGCCGCAGGGCCCGGGGTCGCCAGCGTCTGCAGGAGCCGATCGCCCGCGACACCGCGCTCCGCCATATCGCCGCGTGTTCCGGCAGCACCAGCACCCCCGATCGAGGGCGGCGTCCTTCGCCATGCGCTCGAGGAACGAGATGCGCTCATGGAGTGTCTCCCAAAGCGGCGCAGCCTTCCCTGGCGGCGCCGCAGGAAGATTCACAATCACCCGATCCACCGCCTCCGCGAGGTCCCGTTCCCGGTCCATGGCCAGAGCCTTGTCCGCCTCGCCACGGGGGGGGGATCGATCGCAATGGCGGCCTTGACGATGAAGTCGGAGTCCGACACGCCGTCCTCGCTGGCCCGCGCGTCGAGCACGGACATGCCGAGATCGGGCACCGGCGTCCTCAGGCGCACCGCCACCTCGGCCGCGGCCGAGAGCTGATCCAGGACCGCCTTGCGCTCCTGCGCCCTCACCAGCAGTCCCAGGCCGTCCGGCCTGTCGTAGAGAGCGCAGGCGACCATGAACTCCGAACGGCTCATGCCTGCTCGCCGCGCCCGCCTGGTGATGAGCGTCAGCTGTTCCACCGTGCAGTGGAAGGGACACCACCGGCCATGTCTGCCGGTCATCGCGCCGCGCCAAACGCGCCCAGGAGGCTGTCGCGCTCGAAGACTCCTCCCACGTCACCGTGGTCGCTCCCATAGAAACGCCCCTCGATCGAACCACCCGCACCCCTTGCCTGGAACGCACCCTCGTCCACCGGGATGTTTTCCCAGCCGAGATCGTCCCTGGCGTCTCCATGCACGTCCTTGATGACGCTGAACGCGATATCGACATCGGGGTTGGCAAAATCGTCAATATCGATCACGGCCTCGCCCGAGATGCGCTCCCGGGTCCGGGTGTCGATAGCGACGATTGCCCCTTGCCAGACACCGCCACCGATCCTGGTGGGCGCCGTGCCGGGCGAAGCGCCGAAGGAGACGGCCACTGAGTCCATGCCAGTCGTGTCATTCACCACCGCGAACACGCTGTCGTCCAGCCAGCGGCCGTACACGTGCGCATCGTCGCCGCGGAGCATCCGGTCGGCGAGTGCGCCGACGTCCAGTTCGCCGGAAGCGATCGAGGTGAACGTGTCCTCTCCCTCGAGCCGCCCGCCTCGCCGCCAGTTCCACGGTTCGACAAACTCCCCGCGATGGATCCCACGCCTCTCCGTCCGTGCCTCGTCCTCCTGGCCCACATAGTCCTCGGCGTACCGCCGGTAGGCGAGAGCCCAGCCCTCGGCCACGAGCCAGGCGTTCAGGTCGTCGCCGCCCGCCGAGCAGACCCCGATCGAGCGCCCGTAGATGTCGGTCTCGCTGCCCTCGCAGCTCATGCCAGCGGAGCGCGACACGAGAGCTTCCGTGGCCGCTTGCCCGCACGCCCAGGTCCGTCCCCACGTGCGGCAGGTCTGGGCCGTCTCCGGCGCGTCGATGCCGAAGAGCCGCCATCGTGTCCCGTCGATGTCGACCGTGTCCGCATCGATCACCCGGACGGTCGGCCGCGGCGGTTCGTCCAAGGGCGGCGGTTCAACGACAGCTGCCGGCCCTTCCCCGCCACTGCCGCCGCCGCATGCAGCCACCAGAGCGACCGATGCGACGGCGGCGGCCCTCGTAAGCGCATTCATTGACCGCCATCCCCTCCACCACGTCGCGGCACCCCGTGCACTTCGTTCCATGAACTCGCTCATCGTTCGATCCTCCGTTGTGTGTGTCGTCGCCATGACCCGGAAACATCGTGACGGCACCGCCCGCCTCGCCGGCGGCCTCCCGTCACGTCCGCCGCGCGCCGTCATCGAGCCCTCCCCGGTCAGACACCGGCTCGACGCCCTCGCAGTGCGCGAGCGCCATCGCGAGAGCCTCCGCCGCCCATTCCGACGGAGACATGCCACGCGCCTCGGCCGCCACCGCCACCGCGTCCGCCATCGCCGCAGGAAGCGCATAGGACACTGTGCGGGTCTCCCGCTCCTTCTGCCGCTCGACATTGCGGACCATCGCGGCGACGCGGCCCGTCATCTGGCGCACGGCATCCGAACCCGGAGGCAGCCCCTCCTTCCACCGCCGCCACAGTCCGGGCGGGCACCGCCATGTCTTCCGGGCCTTCGGGTCCTCCGCCGCCGTCTTCGCGTCATCGCTCATCGTTCAGTCCTCCGGTTGTGTGTCGTCGTCGAACTCCACGGGCACGGCGATCAGGACTTCCAGTGACAGCAGGAGCCGGTCGCACTCGACGGCCAGATCCGCCAATGTCGCGTAGAGGCCGGACTCCTCCACCTCGCCCTGGGTATTCTCCCGCCCAAGACCATCCGCCCGCCACTCGATAGCCGCGCGCAGATGGTTCACCGCCCTCCTCGTCGCCACGCCCGCCACGACCATGTGGCAGATGGTCGCCCAGCGCTCGAGCAGCGGCCGCAGGCAGAGTTCGTCCGTCTCACTCCCCACCCGGGGAGAACCCGCTCCGCCTCGCGCGCCCGAAGCCATGCCGACCCATCCCTTGCCGGCGAGACTGCGCTCGGCCTCCACGACCCTCCGCGCATCCATCTGGTAGTACCTGGCAATGTCCACCGCCCTCGCCCGCACCCGCGGCCATGCCTTTGTTCCCCGCCATTCGCGGGTCTGGGTCACCGACACCAGGAAGGAGAGCACGTCGACTTCGTCGGCAGCGAGCCCGCAATCATGCCCTACCGCCATGATCGCGGAGCTCAGGGCGTCCTTGCCCACGCCCGCCGGCAGACCACCCGCCGCGTCGAAGAAGACACACGGATCTCTCGACTTCAGCGCCCGGTCGATCCGCTCACTCATACTCATCGCCATGCCGCCACCCCTCCCCGATCCTGAGATCACCGTCACCTCGCGCGCATGCCGGGCAGCCGCACGACGGGCACGTCGTGCACTCGTCCCGGTGGATCAGCACCGGCACGTCACCCGCCTCCTGCGCAGTCGAGGAGCCCAGCCACCGCCGCCACGTTCTCGTCTGCCGGCACACCGTTCCTGAAGCCAGCGTGCCCGTTCGAAATCCACACGCCACGCACGAAGGCGGCGTCGATGAAGTTCGCCACATCGCCATCATCCTCCAGGACCTGCGAATGCAAACCGAACCTTGCATCGTCCCCGGGCGACAGCTCGGCGCCGAACCGGATCTTCACGCCGTTCGCCGTCCGCACCATCGGCTGTACGGACACGTAGGCCGGGAAGCCGCCGAAGTGGAGGTGCACAACGAGGTCGCCTGTCGCCTTACCGCATGTCACGACCATGCCGAGCGACCAGACCCCGCCGCCCTCGACGCCGACCGGTACAAGGCCCCGCACCACGTGAACATCCTCTGTCGAGACGACATCGAGAGATCGCAGCACCGGCACACCCTCCCATGCGTGCCATGCCACCCACGCCGCCACCACCGTCAGGAACCACGTCGCCGCCATCACAGCCACGCCGACAGCCGCGATGCCCTCCGCGTTCCGACACCACCACCTCCACCAGGAGGTCCGCGAAGGATTGGTGCGCTCACCCGCCTCGACCAGGTGAACGCTCATCGTTCAATCCTCCGTTGTGTGCCGTCTCCAGGTCCCGGGAAATCCCCGACCCCGCTCTCCCCGAGAAGAGTGCGTATCGTCATGATTTGGTTTCCCGTTGCCTTCTCCCCGCCGCCACCCGCCGGCGCTCCGAAACGATGAAGCGAACGGCGTGCCAGGGAGTCCGCTTGGGAAGCCCGTTGGCGATCTCGCCCAGCAGCGCCCCGTCGAACCCGCCGCCCACGGCTATGGCCGGCAGGAGGAGCGCCGGCACCCACAGCAGCGGCGGCTCCCACCCTGCCCACGCCTCCTCACCAGCTCCCGCAAGGCCTTGGACCATGAACCCGCCCGCAATCAGCAACACCGTCATCCGGCATCCAAAGCCCACCAGGTGCCACGATCGATCCCCGTCGCCCACGGGTTCCCTGCGACCTAGCAGGAACCCGAGAGCGAACAGAGGCACATAGCCCACCCCTGCCCAGACAAGGTATGCTCCCACCGCCAACTGTTCGGACATCGCCCCCGTCAACAGCACAAGCCAGAGCATCATCCAGAACGACAGGAACGCGGAGCACTCGAGGTCATGAGCATTGGGGATCACCTCACCTCCGCCACCGCCCTCCTCCAGCCCGCTGCGACAGGAGTCGCCATCGCCGCGTTCGCTGTATTCTGGCTCCTTGTCTTCTGGCCCCGCCTCCCCGGTCGCCGCCCTCCCTGGCTCGGGATGTTCATGGCCGCGATCGTGACTGCCGTCGCCTTCGCGCTGGCCTTCGATCTCGCCCCGATCCTTCGTTCCACGCCGCCGTTCCGCTTCAACTGACCGGGGCCCGTCGCGTCCGTTTCGCGCTGTCATCACCGCCTCACGCGCACTTCGAGTATCCGCACGACGTGCACATCGCGCAGCCCTCCTGGTGGATCAGCGACGGCTGGCTGCACCGCGGGCATGCGGCGGGCGCCCTGCCGCCGCCTGCCCCGGAAATCGCCACGACCTTTGCGCCCGCCTCGCCGGAGAGAACCGGCTCGTCATCGGCCGCGATGAAGCCGATCCGCCGCATGTGCTCCTCGAGGACCTCGCCGAGCGCCGCCAGCAGCGAGGGCACGTAGCGTCCGTTCATCCAGGACCCGCCACGGGGATCGAAGACGGCCTTCAGCTCCTCGACCACGAAGCTGACGTCGCCGCCCCGCCGGAACACCGCCGAGATCATCCGTGTGAGGCCCAGCGTCCAGGCGTAGTGATCCATGTTCTTCGAGTTGATGAACACTTCGAACGGGCATCTACGGCTGTCCCGGACCACGTCGTTGACGGTGAGGTAGATCGCGTGGTCGCTCTCCGGCCAGCGCAGCTTGTAGGTCTGCCCGGGCAGGACCTCGGGCCGGTCGAGGGGCTGCGTGAGGTGGATGACGCCCGCGGTCTCAAAGGCGTCGCCCGGGGTTTCCGACGGAGTCTCCTCCAACGCCAGCTGCGGCTCCCTGGTCTCCGTCCCGGTCTCGAGGACGGCGCCGGTGACGTCGTTCGGCCGATAGGTCGTGCAGCCCTTGCACCCGCCCCGGTATGCCTCGAGGTAGACGCCCTTGAAGTCCTCGAAGGGAATTTCCTCGGGCACGTTGATGGTCTTGGAGATGGAGCTGTCGATGTACTCCTGGACCGTGGCCTGCATGGCCACATGATCGGTCGGACGCAGCTGCTGGGCGTCGACGAAGTAGTCCGGCAGCGGCGCATCCTCGCCGCGCAGGTGCCGCCACAGGCGAACCGCGTAGTCGGTCACCTCCTCGCTCCGCCTGGTTCCGTCGGGGAGCAGGACGTGGCGGGTGTAGGAGAACGCGAAGACCGGCTCGAGGCCCGACGAGATGTTGTTGGCGAAGAGAGAAATGGTGCCGGTCGGCGCGATCGACGTCAGCAGCGCGTTCCGGATCCCGTGCCGGCCCAGCGCCTGGCGGACGTCGCCGTCGAGTTCGGCCATCGATTCGCCGGCCAGGTAGGCGTCGCGGTCGAAGAGCGGGAACGGTCCCTTCTCCGAGGCGAGCCGGATCGACGCCAGGTAGGCCTGCCGTCGCAGCCTGGCGAGCCAGGTCCCGGCCATCTCCCGGGCCCGCTCGCTGCCATAGTGCGCCTTCATCATGATGAGCGCGTCGGCAAGACCGGTGACGCCCAGGCCGATGCGGCGCTTGGCGAGAGCCTCCTGGCGCTGTTCCTCGAGGGGGAATCGGGAGACATCGATGACGTTGTCCATCATCCGCACCGCGGCCTCGACCGTGCGGGAGAATGCCTCCGCGTCGAACCGCGCCTCATCTCCGAAGGGGTCGGTGATGAAGCGCGTCAGGTTGATGGAGCCCAGCAGACAGGCGCCGTAGGGCGGCAGGGGCTGCTCGCCACACGGGTTGGTGGCGGAGATGGTCTCGCAGTAGTGGAGGTTGTTCCGCCGGTTGATGCGGTCGATGAAGATGACGCCGGGTTCGGCACAGGCGTAGGTGCCGCGCATGATCCGGTCCCACAGTTCGCGGGCGCCGCGCGTGCCATGGACGACCCCGTCGAAGGAGAGGTCCCAGGCTCCGTCCGCCTCGACCGCCGCCATGAAGGCGTCGGTGACAAGCACCGAGAGGTTGAACATGCGCAGGCGTCCCGCTTCCTGCTTGGCGTCGATGAAGGCCTCGATGTCGGGATGATCGCAGCGCATGGTCGCCATCATCGCGCCCCGCCGGCTGCCGGCGCTCATGATGGTGCGGCACATGGAATCCCAGCAGTCCATGAAGGGCAGCGGTCCGGATGCGTCGGCGCCCACACCCTTCACGGCGGCGCCCTTCGGCCGCAGGGTCGAGAAGTCGTAGCCGATCCCGCCACCCGCCTGCATGGTGAGCGCCGCCTCCTTCAGGTTCTCGAAGATCCCGGACATGTCGTCGGGGATCGTCCCCATGACGAAGCAGTTGAAGAGTGTGACGTTCCGGTCGGTGCCGGCACCGGCGACGATCCGCCCGGCCGGCAGGAACCGGAAGCCCTCCAGGGCCTCCCGGAACCGGGTCTCCACCTCCGGACGAACGGCCTCGTCCTCGACCGCGGCGAGAGCGCGCGCAATGCGCCGCCAGGTCGCCGGGATGGTGGCGTCGCGTCCCTCGCCGCCTGGCCCACCACCGAAGCGGTACTTCATTCCCCAGATCTGCGTCGATATCGGCGCGGGCGCCAGAGTGACGTTCTGATCACTCATGGATGACCTCCCCGGGTTGCGAAATTGCGAAAATGCGCAAAGTCGCAAAGGCGAAAATGTGAAAATGCGAATGGGGTCGCGCCGGCGAGGCCGCCTCGGCCGGCTCCCCGACGCCGCCAGCCGCGCAATGCGAACAGAGATCGGCCTCGACCCACCAGCAGGCCCCGACGTCGTCGTCCCAGCAGGCCCCGTACTCCCAGCAGCCGCACCCGCGGCAGACCGGAAAGCCCGCCGGGGCGGGCAACATCCCGTCAGCGTCCATCATCCCATCCTCTCCCTCCTGGCGTTGCGCATTTGCGAAAATGCGAATTTGCGAAAAGTCGCGAATGCGAAAATGCGCGAGGTCACTCCGGACACCCGCCCTCGAGGAGCTCGCGCACGATCGCCGTCATGCTGCGGCCTTCGCCCGCGGCACGAAGGCGCAGGCGCCGGTGGAGGGCCTCGTCGACCTCGACCGTGAGACGCTTGAACGGCCTCCCCGGTGTCGCACAGCGGACCCAGGCCTCGGCGGATTTCCTCGCATCGCCGGCCCTGGGCGAGCTGGCGATCGCGACGACCTTCTTCGTCATGCCACCTGCCTCCCCGAGAAGGCCGCCGCGACGACAGCATCGCGCAGATCCTCGATCTCCCGGACCGCCTTGGCGTCGCGCCCGGTCTCGACCGCGGTGGAGCCGGACGCCGCGGTTTCGGCGAAGACCACGCGCTGGGAGACGACGGCCTCCAGCACCGGCACCGACGGCCACGCCTTCAGCGCCTCCTCGACATCGCGCCCGATGGCCGTGCCGACGATCTTGCGCGAGATCACGAACCGGGCCACCAGGTCGTCGCGCACGACCCGCACCTCGTCGATCAGGCGGACGAGCTCGCCGGCCGCCCACACGTCGTAGGGCGAGGGCGTCACGGGGATCAGCACGAGATCGCTCGCCAGCATCGCCGAGCGGGCGATGTCGGTGAGCGTCGGCGGCCCGTCGATCACCAGGAGATCGCACCCCGCCGCCAGGTCCGCCACCTGGCGGTGCAGCACCGGCCGCGGCATGCCGACGACCGGGAAGAGGGGTTCGGCCTCGCGCGAGGCCAGCCAGTCGAGGGCGGAGCCCTGCGGATCGGCGTCCACGAGGACCACCCTGTGCCCGGCGAGAGCCACCGCGGCCGCGGTGTGGACGGCCAGCGTCGTCTTCCCGACGCCGCCCTTCTGGTTCAAGAACGACACGATCATGGGTACGTCCTCCTTTCTTCGGAACTTGGGAACCCGGGGCGCATGCCCTCGAATCCCTCCCCAATTTGGGGTAGTTTGCTGCGAGACCGCAGTTGAGGGGCTTGCCGGCGTACAGAGACCAGCCCGGCCGCCGGCCCCACCGCAGGGGAGCGACGGGCAGCGTGAACGACATCGCCGGCATGCGTGTGGCGATCTACGCGCGCCACTCGACGGACACGCAGGAACGCTCCGTCCCCGCGCAGCTCGAACGTTGCCGGGAGATCGCGCGTCGCCACCACGCCACGGTCGTCGAGGAGTTCGCCGACGAGGGCATCTCCGGCGCCGTCATGCAGCAGCGCCCGGCGCTCCTCGAGCTCCTCCACGCCGCCGCCTACGGAGAGTTCGAGGCCGTGCTCATCGAGGACCTGTCGCGGGTGAGCCGGGATCAGGCCGATGTGGCAACAATCTACAAGCGCCTGCTCTACCATGGGATCCTGCTGATCTCGGTCACGGAGGGCCTCATCAATGAGCTCTACGTCGGTCTCAAGGGGACGATGAACGCGATCTATCTCAAGGACCTCTCGGACAAGGTTCGCCGCGGCCAGCGCGCCGCCGTCGCCAACGGAGGAATCCCGGGCGGACGGCGATACGGCTACGACGTGGTGCCGGGCGGCAGCGCCGGCGGCCGGCGCACGATCAACGAGGCCGAGGCGGCCGTCGTCCGGAGAATCTTCGCCGAAGTCGCGTCGGGCCGGCCGTATCGCCTGGTCGCACGCGCCCTCAACGACGACGGGATCCCGTCGCCCACGGGATCCCGGTGGCACGCCTCCACGCTCGTCGGCACCGCGTCCCTTTCGCGAGGCATCCTGCGCAACGTGATCTACCGCGGCCGTGTCCTGTTCGGCCGTGTCAAGAGCGTGCGCAATCCCGTCACCGGCCGCCACGAGCGCCACCCGCAGCCCGAATCGGAGTGGAAGACCATCGAGGTTCCGGAACTGGCGATCGTTCCGACGGAGCAGTGGGACGCGGTGCAGGCGATCCTCGAGGCGAAGCGCCCCGGCCGCCCACCGGTTAAACGCCCGCCTCGACCGAGCAAGGCCATCAGATACATCACGTCGGGCAGGCTCTGGTGTGGCGACTGCGGCGGTCGGGTGACCACGGCGCATTCCGGATACCTCATCTGCCAGACCTGGCGAACGACGCGCACCTGCGGGCAGCGCCATATGTTCCGCCGCGGCGACGTCATCGAGGCCCTCGCCCGGCGCCTGGCATCGCCCCGCAACGCGAAGACCGTTCACACCGCGGCCTCCGCCGAGGCGGCCGTCCGCCGCACCCGCTCCACCCGCCTGAGCGAGGAGATCACCGCCGTCGAGCGGGCGGCAGCCGCTCTGGCGCATTCCGCCACCGCGCTCGCCCGCACGGCAGAGGCCCACCCCGCCTCGCGCCGCGCGCCCCCCGCCCCGCCCGCCCGCACGCCAGAGCCCCACCCGGCCTCGCGCCGCGCGAGCCAGGACCTCGCGATCCCGGAGGCCGAGATCGACGCTCTCGCCAACCGCATCACCACGACACGCGCCACCCTGGCTCTCCTCACGCCCCAGGTTTCGGTTGATGCGATCGCCGCCACCGCCCATGCCCGCATCGCCGCCGCCGCCCGCACCCACGCCGAGCAGCACCACGGGCCGGATCCGCAGCATGTTCGCCTGCTGCAGGAGGTCCTCGACCGCATCACCGTCGCCTGGCGTGGAGGTGACCGAAAACGTCTCACGGTCACGGTGACGCTGTCGCCGCCCGCCGTCTACGAACTCGGCGTGCAGGAGATCCACTGGCAGGACGGTTGAGGAACCGCGTCCCGTCATCGCGTGATACCGCGGGCCAGCCGGCTAAGGTCGACACCGTCGCCCACCGCCCGGGCCGCCCGGATGCGCCGCCTCGTCTCGAGGCCCCAGACCGACTTGTGGAGGTGGAGTTCGCCCGCCGCGGCGAGCTTGGAGCACGCAACCGCGAACGCCGGCGGATTGTAGACGAAGGATGCCCGCTCTTCGCAGCGACCGTCGATCACGGCCACGAGCACCGCCGCGCCGGCCCAGCCCAGGGTCCTGCCGGCAGCGCGCCAGGCGCCGTCGTGGATGCCGAGTTCGCGGCGGCGCGTGTCGGCCGCTGCCAGGACATCGATCCACCCGGGCCCGTCCGGCCCGGCCGCCGCCAGGAGACTCCTGAACTGCGGCGATGCCGCCCAGGCCACCCGGTCCGGCGAGATCCACCCGACGCCGCAGTCGCCGGGATCGCCGAGCCGCCGGCATTCTTCCCTTCCCCGCCCATCATCGCCCGCTGCACCGACCTCAGCCTCGGGCGGCGCTTCGGCCGAGGCGACTTCCTCGACCGCGCCGTCCGGGCGATTACCCACGTTAGTTACGGATTCTCTTTGTATTAGTATGGGGGGAAGGTTTTCTTTCCCCGAGGGTAAACCCTGACCTTCCCCTGCCGCCGTTACAAGGCGCACCTCCGCGACCGTTACAAGGCGGGAGTCGGCCGCCTCCGCCGCCAGGCGCCCCGCCAGGCGGTCGCGCAGGGACTGGAGCGCCGCATTCTCTTCCTCGAGCACATCCAGCGGGGCGTCACCCGCCAGGGGGGCCGCCGGCGCATCGCCCGGCTCCACCCGGCCGTCGAGCGCAGCATGGAGCCGCCGGATCTCGCAGAGCAGCGATGAGGACGAAGCCCGCAAGGCCCGCCGCGCCGCCCACTCCGCGTCTCGTTGCACGGCCGACGCCGCCAACTCGCTGTAGCGTGCGCCCAGGGCGCCCAGCTGGACGCCGAAGGCATTGACAACGCGTCCGGTCGCCGGATCCCTCTCGCCCGACCGCCGCCGGTTGCCGGAGTCGCGGTGACTGAGCCATCCGGCCTCGGCGAGCTGCCGCTCGACCTCCGCTATCCGCTGCCGGCTGACGCCGAGATCGTGCGCCATGCGTGACACTGAGACCCAGACGACGGGCATCGCGCTGTCGTCCTGCCAGTCGAGTTCGGCGGTGTGGCGCACCAGGTAGAGCAGGCGTTGGACCTGGGCGGCCGTGAGGCCGCACCTCGGACCGCCCTGTTCGATTGCCCTCATGAGGTCAGTCCGGCTCACGCCAGGAGGCAGCCCGCCGAAGCAGTCGGCCGCCAGCCGGCTGCCCATCGACTGCGGGGTGAGGCTGCGCAGCCCCGGCGCCGCTGCATACAAGGTACCTGTCGTGTCTGTCGTGTTCATCGCGTTGCCCTCTGCGAGGGACGCGCCGCCAAAGAAAAATCGCAGGGCAGACGTTGACGACAAAAGCGGTTCGGGCTATAACGATCCCACTAGTCGAGTGGGTCGTGACAACCCCTTCAAAGGGCTTTGTCAGCCAACAATTCAAACAGCCTCCGCAATGCAATGCGGAGGCTGTTTTCCTTTGAGAATTCCGGTTCGTGCGGCGCTCCCGTTGACGTTGGGCGCCTCAGACCAGGTGTGGAGCCGGCGGGGATTGCTACCCGCCAACGGCATCGGTATCATGTCCGGCATGAGACCGACGCCTTATAGATTGCGGATGATGGCGCACCCCGGAGGACTCGAACCCCCAACCTCCTGATCCGTAGTCAGGTGCTCTATCCAGTTGAGCTAGGGGTGCGCTTTATCACGTGCCTAGGTAGCCGACGACATCGCCGGGTGCAAGTCCAGATGGGAAGGATGGCGGGTTCGCTGGATTCCGGAATGCGCCTAACGTCACTGGGGCAGATGACGGCCCATCTTCATGAACTTGTCGCGGCGCCCGGCAACGAGGGCATCGCCATCGAGGGAATCAAGTTCCGCTAACGCAGCGGTGATGGCCTCGGCGGTCGTGCGTATGGCGGCGTCGGGGTCGCGGTGGGCGCCGCCCAGCGGTTCCTTCACCACACGGTCGATGATCTTCAGCCCCTCCAGGTCGGTAGCGGTCAGTTTCAGGGCATTGGCAGCCGTCTCGGCCTCGTCGCTGCTGCGCCACAGGATGGAAGCGCATCCTTCAGGAGAGATCACGGAATAGACAGCGTGTTCGAGCATCAGCACGCGATCCGCCACAGCAATGGCGATGGCGCCCCCTGATCCACCCTCACCGATCACCACGGACACCAACGGCACCCGGATGGTCAGGCAGGTCTCGATGGAACGGGCGATGGCCTCCGCCTGCCCCCTCTCCTCGGCGCCGATTCCCGGATAGGCACCGGCCGTATCGACAAAGGTGATCACCGCCAGGCCAAAACGGTCCGCCAGGCGCATCAGCCGGGCGGCCTTGCGATAGCCCTCGGGCCGGGCCATGCCGAAGTTGTGCCGGACCCTGCTGTCCGTGTCATTGCCCTTCTCGTGGCCCATGACCACCACCGGACGCCCGTCGAAGGTACCGAGCCCTGCCAACATGGCGGGATCCTCGCCATAGAGACGATCTCCGGCGAACGGAACAAAATCCCCGATCAGGGACGAGATGAAGACCGACGTGTGGGGGCGTGCCGGATGCCTGGCGACCTGGGTCTTCTGCCACGGGCTGAGTTTGCCATAGGTCTGGACGAGGAGACGGTCGAGCTTTGTCTCCAGACGATTGACCTCGTCGACAATGTTGACGCCATCATCGACCGACAGCCGGCGAAGTTCCTCGATCTTGCTTTCGAGTTCGACGATCGGCCGCTCGAATTCCAGTGCCAGACGCATGATGGTGGAAACGCTGTCCCTATCCGGCAGAACTGATCTGTTCGGCCTTGCGCACCATCACCTCGGCCTGCTTGATCGATGCGATATCGATCAGCTTGCCGTCCAGGGAGACCGCGCCCTGGCCTTCGCTTTGCGCCTTCGCCATGGCCTCGAGAATTCGCCGCGCCTGGGTGACCTCCTTCTCGGAGGGGCTGTTCACCTCGTTGGCGAGGGGAATCTGGCCCGGATGAATGGCCCACTTGCCCTCGCATCCCAGGGCAGCCGCCCGGTTGGCCTGGGCGCGATAGCCGTCGGCGTCCCGGAAATCGCCGAAGGGTCCGTCGATGGGCCGCAGACCCCGGGCCCGGGCCGCCACCACCATGCGGGAAATGGCGAAGTGCCACATGTCTCCCCAGTGATAATCCCGCGGGGCGTCGCCCTGGGCGTCGGTCAGCACGCCGTAGAGAGGATTGGGACCACCGATGGTCGTCATGCGGGCACGGGTCGAGGCGGCGTAGTCGGCCACGCCGAAATGCAGGCTCTCGTTGCGTCCGCTGGCGCCGGCGATCGCCTCGACATTGGACATGCCGAGTGCCGTCTCGATGATGAGCTCGAAACCGATCCGTTTCGGACGCGCCATCGCGTCCTCGACCTGGGTGACGAGCATGTCGACGGCATAGACATCGGCCGGTGTTCCGACCTTGGGAATCATGATGAGATCCAGCCGACCCTGTGTCTGCTCGATCACGTCGACAACATCACGGTACATGTAGTGGGTGTCGAGCCCGTTGATACGCACCGAAAGAGTCTTGGAGCCCCAGTCGAGGTCGTTGACAGCCTCGATCACGTTCTTCCTGGCCTGCGGCTTGTCATCGGGTGCGACCGCATCCTCGAGATCGAGAAAGACGACGTCGGCATCGCCGGCCGCTGCCTTGGCGAAGAGTTCCGTGCGGCTTCCCGGGACGGCAAGTTCGCTGCGGTTGAGCCGCGCCGGAGCGGCATCGATGATGGTGAAACTCATGATCCGGTTCTCCCCCAGGGTGAACGAGTGGCACGAGTCCATGCCTTGCGCCACCGGTGGCTGTCAAGAAAGAGGGTGATGCCTGGCCAAGGCAGACTTGAGGCGTTCCTCGAGCACATGGGTGTAGATCTGCGTGGTGGATATGTCGGCATGGCCCAGCATGGTCTGCACGGAACGCAGGTCTGCGCCGTTGTCCAGCAGATGGCTGGCGAAGGCATGACGCAGCACGTGGGGAGAGACCGCCGCGGGGTCAAGGCACGAGTCCATGGCCAGTTTCTTCAGGATCCTCCCCGCAGACTGGCGCGTCAGGTGACCGGAGGCGCCGCGGGACGGAAACAGCCATGGTGACGGCCGCGAACGGACGCCAAGCCAGGTCCTCACCGTTCGAAGCGCCCGCTCGCCAATGGGCACGAGACGCTCGCGCCCCCCCTTGCCGCGCACGATGATGAAGGGCGCATCGCGTTCGATCGCGCTGGCGGGCAGGGAGACGAGCTCGGAGACACGCAGACCGGTCGCATAGAGCAGTTCCACCAGCGCCGCCCGGCGCAGGTCTTCCGGACGGTCACCGTCATGAGCGGTCTCCAGCAAACGGCTGACCTGGTCCTGGGACAGCACCCTCGGCAGGGACGGTCCGGACCGGGGCGACTCCAGCCTCGCTGCCGGATCGTCGCTGCGCAGATTCTCGCTGGCGAGGAAGCGGTAGAACTGACGGGCAGCCGACATGCGTCGCGCCGCGGTTCCGGCGCTGGCGCCACGGCGACGCAGTGCACCGAGCCAGCGGCGGATGTCGTCGGATGACGCCTCCTGAAGGGAACCGGGCGCCAGGAAGCCTGCGAGATCCGCAAGGTCCCGGCGATAGGCCTCGATCGTGTTTGTGGATGCGCCACGCTCGACCACCATCATCTCGAGGAAGAGACCGATGGCATCCGCTGCACCCTGGCTGTCCTTCGTCACCTTCGCACCGTGCGGACCATGAATATGGGAGACTCCCTTTCCGGTCTGTCAGACCGCGTTCGCGAAAGCGACCTCGAGCGCAAGAAGCCTCGCCTCACGTTCCAGTCCCAGGGATTTCAGGGCGCCGATCACGGCAGCGGCACTCCGGACGTCGATGCGGGAAGGATCCTGCGATGCCAGGAGGACACTGGAGAGCAGCAGCGCCTCGCCGAGACGACCATCCCTGGATGCCGCGGACAGTGCCACGACAAGCCCGGCGTCACCGGCGCTCTCACGCGGCACCAGCTGCCTGTCACCGAACCTTGCGAAAAGGATTTCGTGCATGATCGGCTCGGCGATCCGGTCCCCCAGGGCCGCCAGGAGGACAAGGTAGAGTTCTCCAAGCCGACGGGCGCGTTCGGGTGCGACTGCGACGACCGTCCGCCACCAGGTTTGCATCGCGGTGCCGTCATCGGAGAGGTCATTGCCCATCCACAACCTGAGCAGCGGCCAGAAGACGGCCGCTTCGGCCGCCGCCGCTTGATCGAGAAGCGCACGTTGTTCAATGAGGGGCCACCATCCGGCAGCGTCCTCCGCCGCTCCCGCCGCCAGCAGCGTGAGCACCGCCTGGGTAGAGAACCAGCCAAGCTCGTTGCCCGGAGCCAGCTCCGCAACCTCGATGGCCGCCACCTTGGCCACGGCCCGGAACACCCAGGGCTCCGGAGCCCTTGCGCCGCGCTGAACGAAAGAGGTGATGAGTCTCGCCCTGTCCTCCACCAGCGCAGCTCCCTTCAGCTCCTGAAACATCTGTGCCCGGGTGAGCGGACCGGCGGGCGTGTCGTCGGAAGGGCCGACGTCCAGATAGAGGGAGGCAAGGTCGGCCGGCTTCATGAAGCCACGGGCTGTTGCCCGCTCCGCGGCGGCCAGCCGCAGGGCGACGGGAAGTTCGGCCCGATCGGCGATCGCCCGCAGGACGGGCAACGATGCGTGTTCGAGGAATTCGATGGATACCTCTCCAGCACCGGCAAGGGCCATGGCAAACATGAGAGGCGTGACGTTGCCAAGCGTGACGAGATCCACCGGTGTGAACGTCACAAGCGCCCTGTCCAGCGCCAGAAAGCGGGGGTCGACGTCAACACCGGCATCCTGGAGCACGGACAGACTCAGTTCCGCGGCGGCATGGACGCCCTCGAGACGCTGACAGAACACCAGTGCGGTGGCGAGGTAGAGGTCATCATCCTCGTCGAGCTGCGTGCGGACCTCCTGGCATGCCTCCTCGCCATCGCCGGCAAGAAGCAGAACGTCGACCTTTCCCTTGTTGCCGGCTCCCTGCAGGGCCCGGCGCCCGGCACGCTGCATGAGATCGGTGGCATCGTCGGTGAGGCCCAGGGCAATCAGGGTTTCGATCCTCATTCCCAGCCAGTCGTCCACGGCATCGGCCGGGGGATCGGCCGTCGTCAGCAGGAGGCGCCGCGCCAGATCCGGCACTTTCTGCGTTCCGGATTCAAGCATGCCCATGAGGGAGGCGATGAAGGCGCCATCACTGTCCTGCCACAGGGTCCGGGAGAAACCGCCTGTCGTCTCGCCGATGGTCCCCACACGACCGGCATCGAGGGCCGGAAGGGCATCCACCTCGAGCCCGTCGGCCGCCAGATCCTCATGTTGCTGCACGGTCTCAGGCGGCGGATCAACGATGTCCTCGGCCATTTCGACCGATTCAACCGTCCCGGAGGCGATGATGTCGAGTTCAACCGGCTCGAGGGGAATGATGTCGAGGGGTTCGGCGTCCTGACCGCGTGCACCGGCCGTGGCCAGGATGGTGGCGACAACGAGTCCGGCGCCGAGAAGACGTCTAGTTGTCAAACCTGTCATCGGGAACATCCTCGACAATCGTGCGCATCGGGGACTTGATGTCCCAGACGGCGAGGTAACCGGCTCCGCCCGCAACAGCGAGGAGGACCAGCAGGATGAAGAAGCGCTTGATCAATCGCATGGCTGAGCGCAGTCGTGGAATGTTGAACACATCAGGAAGTACAATCTATACGTCTATGGCAGGGGTGCGGCAATTGTTGCCGCCGGAGATGGCGTAGTGAAGGCAGACCGGCCGATTGTCCTTGTCGGGATGATGGGCGCAGGAAAGACGAGCGTTGGCAGGCGCCTGGCGGCAAGGCTCGGCCTTCCCTTCAGGGATTCGGACGAGGAGATCGAGAAGGCCGCAGGAACCTCGATAACAGACATCTTCGAGCGGTTCGGCGAGGAGGAGTTTCGCCGCGCCGAGCACCGCGTCATCAGGCGCCTGCTGCAATCCGGTCCGGCAATCATCGCCACCGGTGGCGGGGCACTCATGAACGAGGCGACGCGAGATCGGATCGTGCAGGAAGCTGACACGGTGTGGCTGCGTGCCGATCCCGACATCCTCCTGCGGCGTATCGGCGCCGTCCACACGCGCCCCCTGCTCTCCCGGGGAGACCCCCTTGCCATCCTCGGGAAGCTGATCAAGGAACGGTCTCCGGTCTATGCCGTCGCCCCGATGGTCGTCGACAGTGGTATTGATGACGAGGATGTGGTGGCCGGGAACATCATCCAGGCCCTGAAGAGGCACCAGGCGCGATGACAGACCCTGTAGTGATTCGTGTTCCGCTCGGCGAGCGGGCATACGATATCGTCATCGGCCATGGCCTTCTTGAGGGCGCGGGACAGCGCATCGCAGATGCCTGTGGTTTAGGCCGCGTTGCGGTGATCACCGACGAGACCGTCGCAGGTCTCCATCTCGGGACCCTGGAAGAGTCACTCGTGCGGGCCGGTGTACGCTGCCACACCGTGATCGTGCCGCCGGGAGAGAGAACGAAGTCATTCCGTCACCTCGAGAACCTGCTTGATGACCTCCTCGATGCGGGGATCGAGCGGGGCGATGGCGTGGTGGCGCTTGGCGGCGGAGTCATCGGCGATCTGGCCGGGCTGTCGGCAAGCCTGCTGCGCCGCGGCGTCGCTCTCGTCCAGATCCCCACCACCCTGCTCGCCCAGGTGGACAGCTCCGTTGGCGGAAAGACCGGAATTGACACGCGCCACGGCAAGAATCTCGTCGGCACGTTCCACCAGCCTCGCCTGGTTCTCGCCGACACGGGAGTGCTGTCAACACTGTCGCCACGCGAACGGCGTGCCGGTTATGCAGAAGTGGTGAAATACGGTCTTCTCGGCAACCGGTCCTTCTTCGGATGGCTGGAGGACCATGGCGAGTCAGTACTGTCTGGCAGCGCGTTCCACCTGCAGCACGCCGTCGAGGAAAGCTGTGCCGCCAAGGCGGCGATCGTCGCCCGGGACGAAAGGGAGGGAGCAGAGAGAGCACTGCTCAACCTCGGCCATACATTTGCCCATGCCCTGGAAACAGCCTGCGGCTACGACGGCCGCCTGCTCCACGGCGAGGCGGTTGCCGTCGGCATGGCCATGGCGTTCGATCTTTCCGTCAGCCTCGGACTGTGCCCGGCCGGAGATGCCGCCCGTGTGCGCCGTCACCTTGCCCGGACCGGTCTGCCGGTTCATCCCGCCTGCCTCGGGATCGAAGACCTCGACGCCAGGGAGTTGGTCCACCACATGACCCAGGACAAGAAAGTGGCCGCGGGAAGGGTCGCGTTCGTGCTCGTGCGCGGCATCGGCGAGGCCTTCCTGACCCGCGATGTCGCCCTCGACACTGTCGAGCAATTCCTGACGTCGACGCTGGCCAGAACGACGTGATCGTGCATGACCTGGCGCCGCGGGACGCCGTTCACTCAGGCAAGGATGTCTGGCACCCAGAGGTAGCCGTCGGGGTCCAGGATGAAGGCTTCGCGCGTGCCGTGGGGCTTGGTGGTCGCCGGTTCGATGATGGTGGCGCCAAGTTCGCCGGCCGCCTGACAGGCCGCGTCCGGGTCGCGGCCGTGGAGACGCAATTCGGCACCTGTACCCCGCAGGTGACCGGCGCCAAGGCTGGAGTGGAGCGGGTGACCGTCATAGGTGTGGTCGGCATGCACCATCCATGTGGCCTCGCCAAAGGCAAAGGACGCGAAGTCCACACAGACATACTCCGCCGTCGCTCCCAGCACACGGGTGTGAAACGGCACAACGGCCTCGACATCACGCGAAAGAAGATTGACGGTCAGTCCGCTGAGCCGCCTGGCATAGTCGGCGGGGGACATCCACCAGTCTTCGGGGTTGCTGAGAACGGACAAGACGATGCTCCCTTCCGTTGATGAGAATCCATCGTTGCCGGTCATCGACCGGCGGGCAACCCGCCGTCTTGCGGATCAGGTACGCCGCATGACAGAACCGGACATACTCAACGCGTACCTTGCGGATGGCACACGATGACTGATTTCCTGGAAGTCTACTTCGTCCTGATCGTGGTTCTTCTCGTCTTTTCGGCCGTCTTCTCGGGTTCCGAAACGGCGCTGACCGCAGCCAACCGATCCAGGATTCATGGCCTCGGACTTGCCGGGGATCGAAGGGCAGCGCGCGCAACCGCACTGATGGAGGATCGCGAACACCTGATCAGCGCCATTCTGATCGGGAACAATCTCTTCAACATCGCCGTGGCTTCGATGGCCACCTATGTCTTCACGGAACTGATGGGCGAAGCCGGCGTCGTCTACGCCATCGGCGCCATGACCGTCCTGGTGGTGATCTTCGCCGAGATCATGCCCAAGACCTACGCCATCCGGAACGCCGAGTTCGTCGCTCTCACCGTCGCCCCCTTCATGAGAGGCGTCGTGTGGCTGGCCCAGCCACTGACCTGGGCCCTCCAGGGGCTGGTCCAGATCATGTTTCGCCTTGCCGGGGCGCGGGATTCCCGTGACGCAACGATTCCTTCAGACGAGGAACTGCGGAGCATCCTCGATCTCTACCGGCACGAAGGCGGACTGGTGAAGGACCAGCATGCCATGCTCGACGGTGTCCTTGATCTCTCGGACGTCGTCATCGGGGAGGTCATGACCCACCGGCGCTCCATGGAGACCATCAACGCCGACGAGCCCCTGGAGAATATCATCGAAGCGGCGTTGGCGAGTTCCCACACGCGCATCCCCCTGTGGCGCGACGATCCCGACAACATCGTCGGCATCCTGCACGCCAAGAATCTCGCGCGGGCTCTCTACCGCCACCGTGACAGGGGTGTCTTCGATATCACGGAGATTGCCACCGAACCGTGGTTCGCACCGGACACCACATCGCTGAGCGAGCAGCTGGCCGTGTTCCGCGAGCGTCATCTTCACTTTGCTGTCGTCGTCGACCAGTACGGCGGCATCATGGGGGTCGTCACGCTCGAGGACATCCTGGAGGAGATCGTCGGCGACATCGAGGATGAACACGATGTCCGGGAGGTTGAAGCAAAGATCAGCGAGGACGGAACCCTTGTGCTGAACGGCGCCGCCACCATCCGCGACCTCAACCGGGAGTTCGACTGGAATCTCCCCGAGGATGGCGCCATCACCATTGCCGGCCTGGTGATTCAGGAGGCCCAGCAGATCCCGGATGCCGGACAGGTTTTCGAGTTCCACAACTTTCGCTTCGAGGTGCTGGAGCGCCAACGCAACCAGATCGTCCAACTGCGCGTGACACCCCCTTCCAGCGAGATCGGCGAAGACTGAACGGAGCGGATCATTGGCTCTGGTCGATGCGCTGGTACCGGTCCTCGTACCGGTGCTGGCGACGATCCTTGTCGGGGTCGCCTGGGCTCGCTGGGGTACGCCCGTTGAACCCGACCGTCTGACACCGGTCATCCTCAATGTCGGCACTCCATGCCTCGTGTTCTCGACGCTCTCGACACTCGTGGTGCCGGCACTGGATCTCGGGATCATGGTTCTCGCGGCCCTGCTCATGATTGGCGCGTTCCTGGCGTCCGGCCGTCTGCTGATCTGGTTCACGGCCCTGCCCGCGGGTGTCTTCCTGCCACCGGTGGTGTTCGGCAATCTCGGCAATCTCGGCCTGCCGCTCAATCTCTTCGCCTTCGGCGATGCCGGCCTCGAACTCGGCCTCATCATGTTTGCCACACAATCGGTGCTCTTCTTCACCGTCCACTTCTGGCTGATGTCCGGCAGGGCTTCGCTTGGCATGATCGCGAAGACACCCCATGTCTATGCCATCGCCGTGGCGCTGGCCTTCACCCTTTCGGGAACCGCACCGCCAACCTGGCTTACCAACACCACAGATCTCGTCGGCGGACTGACTATTCCGATGATGCTGATTCTGCTCGGCACATCCCTCGCCCGGTTCAGGGTGTCGACAATCGCCCGCCCACTGGTGCTGGCGATCCTGCGCGTCGTCGCGGGACTGGGCGTGGCGTGGGCTCTCATCGCCGTCCTCGGCCTCGACGGAACTGCACGCGGCGTGATGGTGATCTGCTGCGTGATGCCCGGCGCCGTCTTCAACTACCTTGCGGCGGTGCGCTACAACCGTTCGCCGGACGAGGTGGCAAGCTATGTCGTCGTGTCGACCCTCGCGGTCCTCTGCCTGTTGCCGGCCATCATCCCGCTGGCCTGGTGGATGGCGGGGACGGCCCCTTAGAGGCCCTTGCAATACGGGTCGCGCACCGTCAATGTTGCAATGCACAATGGACGCGGACCGAGGCATGCCAACACCGGAACCTGATACCCGGAGACTCATTCACAGACGTCAGATTCTCTGTGAAGCCTACGAACGTGACGACGGATTGTGGGAACTCGAGGCCAGTCTGAGCGATACCAAGACCTACCCGATACCCAACAGGGATCGCGGCACGATCGAGGCCGGAGATCCGATCCACGGCATGTGGCTGTGCCTCACCGTCGATGCCTCGTTCGAGATTCGGGATGTTGCCGTGAGGATGGAAAAGACGCCCTTTGCCATCTGCCCGGCCATCGAGCCCGACTATGCCAGACTCGTGGGCGCACACATCGGACCGGGCTGGAACCGCCGGCTGCGCGACCTGTTCGGTGGTACCAGGGGATGCACCCACATCGCCGAAATGCTGGGCCGGCTGGGGACCGTCGCCATGCAGGCGATGTATGGCCGTCGCCGGTCCGGAAATCCCGTCGACACCACGAGGAAACCCTGGGTGATTGACGGCTGTCATGCCTGGGCCGCCGATGGACCGGTGGTCGAAAGGGAGTATCCCGACTGGTACACGGGCAAGGGTTCATGAAGGCCTGTGATTCACGCGGGGTGGCGCGCATCGGCGTCGTCACGCCCTATTCCAACACCAATCTCGAGGCAGACCTCACCCTGCTGCGCCCGCCCGGTGTCTCATTCCACGTGGTGCGCGCCGGAGGCTACGACCTCGACCGCATCCCCGATTCCGACGAAATGCGCCGCTTTGCCCGCGCCGGACTCAGTGATGTGCTCGGCCTCATCATGGCGGCCCGGCCCGATATCCTTCTCTACGGCTGCACCTCGGCCACACTCGCCTCGGGGCCCGTCATGGATCGCGATTTCCGCCTTGCCATCGAGGCAGAGGCCGGTGTTCCCGCCGTGACGGCCGCCGGCGCGCTTGTCGACGCCCTCAAGAAACTCGAAGCCCGGCGCATCGCATTTGCTTCCCCATACACGAGGACGCTCAATCTCGAAGGCGCGGCATTCCTCAATGACGCCGGCTTCGAGGTCATCAACACCGCCGATGTCGGCCGGGACCTCGGGAGCTATGGCCAGGGCGACCTGTCACCGGCAGACGTTCTCGAGCTGGGCCTGCGGGCCAGCCACGTCGATGCCGATGCCATCGTCCTTTCCTGCACCGACATGCGTGCCGTCGAGATCATCGACGAACTCGAGCAACGCACGGGCCGGGCGGTCGTGACAAGCAATCAGGCCATGGTGCACGCGGCGCTTGTTCGCCTGGGGCTTCCTTCGCGTGTCCCCGGCCGCCTGGCTCAACGGGTTTCGCCGGGAGCGCGCGCGTCAATCGCCAGCGCGTGAATGTCGCTCGCCATGTCCTCGGCAAGTGCACGGTAGACCAGCCTCTGCCGCGCGACGCGGCCAAGGCCGGCGAAGGCCGGCGAGATGATGCGTACGCGGAAATGGCTTTCGCCTTCCTCGCGCGCCCCGGCATGGCCGGCGTGGAGATGCGATTCGTCGATGACCTCGAGCTCGTCCGGCTCGAGCGCTCGCGTCAACTTGGCAACGATGGTCGCGCGAACCCGCATGGCGTCATCTCTCCCTGCTCTGCGGGACACTTGACCATTCGTCAGGCCGGCGCAACCTCCATGACCTGCCATTCATTGGCAGCAACCAGCGGTTTGTCGGTGACCCGGACACGAGACAGCGGGTCACCGGAACCCGACAGAATTGCCGGGGACCATGCACGTGATGCCCTTGCGTCGGTATCGATGCTGCCCCGAGCGTATCGACTCTGCCAGCCAGGAGTGCTGGCGGCGAGACGGATATGGGCATGAACAGGGCCGCGGCAATGTGCCGAATGCCGGCATGGCTGCGTTCCAAGGAAGCGATGAGGAAGGTCGGCGCCTGGGGCGTTCATGCAACGGTCACACCGTGGAAGGCCGGACCCGGTGGCCGCCCGTGCGCTCATCATTCTATACTGGAGCCATGTCGCGACGCTCGGCCAGGAAAGAACCCGCCTCGAGGCCATGCTCCCGGTCGGGCTGCGACCGGCCCGGCGAGTACCGCGCGCCCCTGGCGCCCGACAGGACCGGCAGTTTCCAGTACCTGTGCCTTGAGCACGTGCGCGAGTTCAACCGCTCCTGGAACTTCTTCGAGGGCTGGTCAAAGGAGGCCATCGAGGCCTGGCAGCACGCAGACCTCTCCTGGCACCGGCCGACATGGCCGGCTTCGCCGCCACATCACCTCCACAGGGTGTGGACCGGTGACGGTGTGCGGGACGTCTTCGGCGTCGCCGGGGGCGGGGCGTGCGCCGCGGTGGGGGCGGCGGGCCCGAGCCGCCCCGCGCCCCCCCGCCTGGAGGCGATGTCGGCGACGGAACGCAAGGCACGCTCCATTCTCGATATCGGACCCGATGCCGACGAGGCCGCCATCCGCAGGCGATTCAAGAAGGCGGTGAAAGCATGCCATCCGGACATCAACGGCGGCGGCGGCAAGGCCAATGGCCGATTGCGCGACGTCATCTGGGCCTACCAACACCTCACCGGCGCCGGACACGACTGAAGGCGGCCTCGGCGGCACGCCATCCTGCCGGCCAAGGTCCCTTGCGCCCAATCCCGCGGCCATGCCATTGTTGGCCCATCCGGAACCCGGTGACGATGAGGTGGTCACCTGCCCCTGGAAAGGGTATCTGGACCGGCAGACAATCAAGACGTGTGAGACCGTGACGAATCCCAGCGAAACAGGCCTGCTTCCGCAGGGCGCGCCCGACATGACCATCAAGGTCGCGTCGGCCTTTGGCCTCGACACCGCCATGGAAGTGCCGGGCTATTCGGACCGTGGCGAACACGTTCCGGATATCGACGAATCCTATGTCTTCGATCCGCAGACCACGCTGGCCATTCTCGCCGGCTTCGCCCACAACCGCAGGGTGATGATCCAGGGCTACCACGGCACCGGAAAGTCCACCCATATCGAACAGGTGGCGGCGCGTCTCAACTGGCCATGCATCCGGGTCAACCTGGACAGCCACATCTCCCGGATCGATCTCATCGGCAAGGACGCCATCATCCTGCGCGACGGCATGCAGGTCACCGAGTTCCGCGAGGGCATTCTCCCCTGGGCAATCCAGAATCCGGTCGCCCTGGTGTTTGACGAATATGATGCCGGTCGTCCCGACGTGATGTTCGTGATCCAGCGGGTGCTCGAGGTCCAGGGCAAGATGACACTGCTCGACCAGAACAGGGTGATCGTCCCCCATCGCTCCTTCCGCCTGTTTTCCACGGCCAATACCGTCGGTCTCGGCGACACCACGGGGCTCTATCACGGCACCCAGCAGATCAACCAGGGACAGATGGACCGATGGTCCATCGTCTCGACGCTGAACTACCTCGAGCACGAGGAAGAAGAGAAGATTGTCCTCTCCAAGGTGCCGCACTACGCCACAACGCGGGGCAGGGAGACCATCGGACAGATGGTGGCCGTCGCCGAATTGACGCGCGGCGCCTTCGTTGCCGGCGACATCTCGACTGTCATGTCGCCCAGGACGGTGATCACCTGGGCGGAGAATGCGGATATCTTCGATGACATCGGTTTCGCCTTCCGGCTGACCTTCCTCAACAAGTGCGACGAAACCGAGCGTTCGCAGGTTGCGGAGTTCTACCAGCGCTGTTTCGGCTCCGAGATCAGCGAGGCCGTCGTCGCCGGAACCGCAGCGCAATAGACCTGCAGAACCTCCGGAGGAAGTCCCCTGACACAGGACAGCAACCCGGCTGAACCCTTCAGAAGGGTCGTTGCGGGCACCATGCGTGCCATGGCCCGTGAACCGGAACTCGAGGTGAGTTTCGGCGTCAGGGAGTCTGGCGCCAGCGGCAAGACGGCGCGGCTGACGCAGGTGCCGCGGGAACTCGACCAGCATGCCGTCGCCATGGCGCGCGGCGAAGCCGATGCCCTGGCGCTCAAGCTGCGCCATCACGACACGCGGACCCATGCCCGTCGCCGACCGGCGAGTGAACTGGGCCGCTCCATTTTCGATGTGGTCGAGGAGGCGCGCTGCGAATCCATCGGAGCGATGCGCATGAAGGGTGTGGCCGACAACATCCAGACGGTGCTCGAGGAGCGTTGCCGGACCAGAGGGCTGCACCGCATCGAGCAGCGCGAGGACGCGCCACTGGCTGACGTGATCGGCCTTCTCGTCCGCGAGAGACTGACCGGCGTGGCGCCGCCACCCTCGGCAACGCGGGCCACCCGGCTCATGCGCAGCTGGCTCAACGACAGGATCGGCAGTGAACTGGATTCGCTTCACGAGGTCGTCGGTGACCAGGCTGCCTTTGCCGAGGCGCTGCGCACACTCATTCGCCATCTCGATCTGCCCGATGAAGATGCGGATGCAGCGCCGGAGGACCAGGACGACAGCGACGAGGCCGATCCCGAACAGGCGGAGGCCGAGGGGGAGAGCGATTCCAGTTCCGAGGCCAGCGCCGAGGAAGAGATGTCCGAGGACTCCATGGAAGCCGATTCCCGGGAGTCGGAGGATGACGAGATGGTGTCAGCCAGTACCGACGACACCGATCCCGCCGGGGAGATGCAACGGGCCGACGATCCCCTGAACGTGGCCAGCAACCGCTTCCTCTACCGTACCTTCACCCAGGAGTTCGACGAGATCATCGACGCCACGGATCTGTGTGATGCCGAAGAGCTGGCCCGGTTGAGGTCGCAGCTCGACCAGCAGATCGCCCATCTGCGTGGTGTCACGTCACGTCTCGCCAACCGCCTCCAGCGCAAGCTCATGTCGCAGCAGAACAGGGCCTGGGAGTTCGATCTCGAGGAGGGTCTTCTCGACTCGGCGAGACTGTCGCGGGTGGTTGTCGATCCTCTGATGCCACTCTCCTTCAAGATCGAACACGAGACCGAATTCCGCGACACGGTGGTCTCCCTCCTCATCGACAATTCAGGCTCCATGCGCGGCCGGCCGATCGGCATCGCCGCGATGAGCGCGGACATCCTGGCGCAGACCCTGGAGCGCTGCGGAGTCAAGGTCGAGATCCTCGGATTCACCACGCGCACCTGGAAGGGTGGACGCAGCCGCGAGAAGTGGCTGGCATCCGGCAAGCCCGCCACGCCTGGCCGTCTCAACGACCTTCGCCACATTATCTACAAGTCTGCGGACATGCCCTGGCGGCGAGCCCGGCGGAGTCTGGGCCTGATGCTGCGCGAGGGGCTGCTCAAGGAGAACATTGATGGAGAGGCACTGCTGTGGGCTCACGAACGGCTGATCGGGCGACCCGAACAGCGGCGCATCCTCATGGTGATTTCCGATGGCGCTCCGGTGGATGACTCCACGCTCTCGGTCAATTCGGGCAACTATCTCGAACGTCACCTGCGCGAGGTCATCGACAAGATCGAGGGCCTCTCGCCGGTGGAACTGATCGCCATCGGCATCGGTCACGATGTGACGCGCTACTATCGCCGCGCCGTCACGCTCACCGATGTCGAACAGCTTGGCGGCACCGTGCTCGGCGAACTCGCCTCCCTCTTCGACGAGGAGACACCGGCCACCCGTTCCCGGCCACCCGGAACGGCGCGGTCTCAGGCGGCGGTTGGCGCCACGTACCGGCCCATGAGCACGCGGTAGGGCACCAGGAGCGCCAGGGCCATCGACGCCTTGACGGCGTAGTCACCGACACCGTAGCTCACCCAGTCGAGCCCCCATTCGGCAAAGAAGACGCCGAACAGCAGCCAGAAGAAGATGAGGGTGTCCACGGCGGAGGCCACCGTCGAGGAGATGAGAGGCGCCCGCCACCAGGCCGACCGCCGCAGCAGGCGGAAGATGAGGATGTCGAGGAGCTGTGCCGTGAGGAAGGCGGAACCGGACGCCACCGCGGTCAGGAGGGCCTGCTCCGAGAACGCCTGCGGCATGGCAAAGGGTGTCCAGTCCGAAAGGACGGCGGACATGACGACGCCGACAGCAAACCCCCACAGCACCACGCGGGCCGCGCGCGCCGGCCCGAACGCGCGGTTGGAAAGATCCGTCACGAGAAAGGAGACAGGGTAGGTGAAGGCGGCCCAGGTCAGCCAGTCGTTGATCTGAGCGTGAACCAGCAGGTTCGAGACGACGACAACCGCCGACATCGCTCCGATGGCGACAGCCGGGCGTGTCATGACGGGAACGTCAGGCGGTGGCGTTCCGGCGCGCTGCCGCCTTCGCGACGCGGCGCTTGAGCTTCAGTGCCGGACCGGCCAGACGGCTGTCACGCTCGTGCATCAGGAAGGCATCGATGCCACCGTGTTTCTCGACGGTACGCAAAGCGTTTGCGGAGATGCGCAGGCGCACCCGTTCACCGAGCGTCTCGGACCACAGGCTGGCCCTCACGAGGTTCGGCCGGAACACCCGCCTGGACTTGTTCTCGGCATGGCTGCGATTGTTTCCCGTCATGACGGACTTGCCGGTCAGGGAACATGTGCGCGACATCTCTTCGGCTCCGGAACTCCAACAACGACGCCGTACCTATAGCGCCATGGGCCCGAGGTCAACTCCTGCAGCCCATGGCGGGAACCGGTCAGACAGCGACTCAACAGTCAGCAACCGATCACGTCTTCCATGACGCGCAACACGTTTTCACCGAGAATCTTGCGGATGTCATCCTCGCAATAGCCGCGACGCACCAGGGCCTCGGTCAGGACGGGAAGCCTGGAGCAGTCCTCGAGATCCACCAGGTCGAAGCGGACGGCGCCATGGTCGGTGCCGATACCGACATGATCGACGCCGGCAACCCCGATCGCGTGATCGATATGGGCGAGCAGGTCGTCGAGTGATGGAAACGGGATCTCCGCATCCACCAGCACGTTGTAGCCTCCGGTCCTGTCGCCGCCCGCCATCGCCATCAGGTCCGAAATAGCGGATGTCGAACCCGATGCGCTCTGTCGTCGATTGGCGCCGGCGCCACGTCCCGCACGACGGTCGGCAACATCCTCGAGCCGCTGCCAGTAGTTCCGTGAGATGTATTCGGGCCATGCAGTCACACAGACGATGCCGCCGTTGTCCGCAACGGCCCGGAGCATGTCGTCGGACATGTTGCGGGGATGATCGACCAAGGCCCGCATCGAAGAGTGCGAGGCCATGACCGGCGCACTTGTCATCTCGATCACGTCCTGGAACACCTTGTCGGAGGCATGCGAGACATCGACCATCATGCCCATCCGGTTCATCTCCGCGACAACGTCGCGGCCGAACGGGCTCAATCCGTCATGGCGCACCACATCGGTCGCCGAATCGGCCCAGCCATGCGTGTTGAAGTGGGTCAGCGACAGGTAGCGCACGCCAAGATCGAAGTACTGGCGCAGAACCCTCAGATCGTCGTCGATCGCGTGCCCGCCTTCGATCGCGATGATCACCGCAAGCTTGCCCGCTGCGGCAATCCTCCGCACGTCCGAAGCGCCAAGGGCCACCTCGACATCATCCGGATAGAACCGGCAGATCTCCTTCACCCCGTCGATCATGTCGAGAGCGCGACGGATCGCCGTGCCTTCGGCGACGTGGTGGAAGCCGACGCAGCAGGCAAAGAAGGATGCCGTGAGATTGCCCCGCTTCATCAGCGGCAAGTCCATGTAGCCGTTCCCGGTCTCGACGCCGAGGTCTTCGTCGAGGTCGATCCACCGCACCACGGTGTCGACGTGCGTGTCGATCACGATCGACGATGCATGGATGCGACGTGCTTCGCGACTGACTTCCATCCCATTTCCTCCCGGCGGACCGGTCGTCTTCGAAGACGACGCCCATCGTATCAGCAACGCCACCGAGATCGAGACCACCCGGAACCATGGGAAGGCCAATGATTGATCACGCTCAGGCCAGCGCGCTCATTGTCGCACCGCTCTCTTCAATAGCCGTTTCGCTCGGGCCTGACGTCGCCGGGACCTCTCCTCCATCGTCCCGACAGCACACAAAGCCCGTTCATCCACTGCCTCCAGACAGTGGAAACGCAGCTAGTCCTCCCGGGAAAGACGATCGGCCACCCTGCCTGTCAGACTGGTTCGATTTCTCACCACGGCACCACGACAGCTCGTGGGGCGCTCCCGATCCGCAGACGATCTTCGGACAAACCCGCCGCCTTCGGGAGAAAAACACACCGTCAGGCGGGTTTTGCAAGTCCCTCACATGTACTAGTCACAAAATCAGGAATACCCGGAACAGAAATCGAGATGAGTGAACGAGCCCTGGAGCGTGAAACCTCACATCCCGACAATGCACTTCGAGGCTCCTTGCATCTTCCTTGTGGCGCGATCCTGAAGAACAGACTGGCGAAGTCAGCCATGTCGGATTCGCTTGGAAACGGCGAAGGCGATCCCACCGAGGCCCAGATTCGACTCTACGAAAGGTGGGCCGAAGGCGGAGCAGCATTGTCGGTCATTGGTGAGGTTCAAGTCGATCCTCGCTATCCGGAAAAACCCGGGAATCTGGTGTTCGGAGCGCATACCGACGGGCGGGCGACAAGGTCCCTGATCAACCGTGCCACGATTGAGGGCGCTCATATCTGGCCGCAACTCGGTCATGCAGGCGCTCTTTCGCATCTGCCGATCAGTCAGCCGAAGGGACCATCTGCGCTCGATATCCAGGGTCTTCAATGTTCAGGCATGTCAGCTCAGGACATTCAGGAACTGCCTGACATGTACGCAAGGGCCGCGGCATATGCAAAGGACGCGGGATTCAGCGGCATTCATGTTCACGCCGGACATGGATTTCTGCTCAGTCAATTCCTGTCTCCATTGTTCAATCGCCGGAACGATGGCTACGGCGGTTCGATCGAAGCACGAAGCCGGATAGTGCTCGAAGTGATCGGCAAAGTGCGGCATGCCGTCGGTCCCTCCTTTCCCGTCGGGATCAAGATCAACTCGACGGACAGACTGGAAGGTGGATTGACAGAGGATGATGCCCTGGAGGTGGTTCGCCTTCTCGATCACACGCCACTCGATCTGATCGACGTTAGTGGCGGGACCTATTTCCCCGGAGCAAAGGCAAGCTCCGAAGGATCATCGGATGGCGGGCCTTACTTCCTCGAATTTGCCAGACGCGCAAGAGGGGTAACCGATGTGCCGCTCATGTTGACGGGGGGCTTTCGACGGCGCGAGCAGGCCGTGGACGCGGTGGCGAGCGGTGATGCCGACATGGTGAGTTTGGCGCGTGCCATGGTTCTCGATACGCGGCTTCCACAAGTCTGGTTGACCGAGGAAGGTGGTGATCCCGATTTTCCCATATTCGAATCCCCGCCTCGGGGTGGGGTAACGGCTTGGTACACCATGCGATTGACGGCGCTGGGCCAGGACGAGGAGAACACTTTCGCGATGGAACCTCGGCGTGCCTTGAGTGTCTATGAAGAACGTGATGCGCAACGTTGCATCAGGTGGCGAAGGAAATTTTCGCATCCACCGCAAGCACGTTGAAGGAAACGCCACGCGGGAGCGTTCCGCCATTCATGTGTCCGTGCCGCCTGGATTCCGCTTCAGAAGATCAAGAAAATCACTCACGAACCGGGACGCAGTGTCGGCGATTTCCCAAACCCGCGACGCAATCCCGGTCGTGCCGGTTGATACGATCCGCCGGATCCCCTGGATACCGTGAGGTTCACCGAGAGGTGTGCCCGGTCTTCCTTCCCGAACGCGGGAATGCGCCTGAACGGATGGCACATGACGTGGTCCGGCGGATGTCCCCCCGTCGCCGAACACATCGATCGCGCCGAGACGGCAGGGAACGGTCTTCCATTTCAGGGCCAGGCGCACCGCTCGGACATGGACGCTGTGAGCGGCACCAAAGACGATCAGTTGGTCCATGTCGCGTACCCCCGCAATCAGAACACCCCGATCAACGCATCAGCTCGACGTGATCGGCAGCATCGATCGAGGAACCGAAGGACTCGAGCGGCGCGCTCCGGCAATCCTGCACGAAGCAGACGCCATCGGCGGTACCGGGCGCGTCAGGGTCGACGGGCAGACAAATCCACATCACCGCCGGCAGCCGGACGAAACGGTCGGTGCAGCCCGGATCACGGTTCGTCGAGGAGCCGCCGGGCGGCAGTCCGCAACGGCAGGCGGCCGCACGCCACGTCGGCGGCGAGCGTCAGTGACGGGTCGTTGGTGGAGTTCCTGGACATCATTCGCGCCAGGATGAGATCGGCGACTTCATTCCTGATGGCTTGCGCGGCCTGTGTGCGGCGCTCGGCATCCAGGTGATTTCGGGCGGCATCGAACCAGCCATCGACGGCGTCGTCCACCTCGTCGAGGCCGTCGCCGGTGAGTGCCGAGCACGACACCACCCTGGTGGTCCAGAAGGAGCGGCCCGGGCGCAGGAGCGAGAGAGCCTGACGGAAATCCGCCACCATGTGACGCGCCAGGCCGGCAAGGTCGCCATCCGCCTTGTTGACGACCACGAGGTCGGCCAGCTCCATGATGCCGCGCTTGACTCCCTGAAGTCCGTCACCGGCGCCGGGCGCCATGAGAACGACGAACATGTCGGTCATGGCCGCCGCAGCCACCTCCGACTGACCGACGCCGACGGTCTCCACGATCACGACATCGTGTCCGGCCGCCTCCACGAGCCGGATGACGTCCCGTGTGCGCCGCGCCACGCCGCCAAGAGTACCGCGGGTGGGCGAAGAGCGGATGAAGGCTCCAGCGTGGCGCGACAGGCGCTCCATCCTGGTCCTGTCACCGAGGATGGAGCCACCGCTCTTCACGGACGACGGATCAATGGTAATGACGGCAACCCGTCTGCCCGACTCGAGAGCCCTGAGGCCGAAGGCTTCGATGAAGGTGGACTTGCCGACACCAGGGGCACCGGAAATGCCGATGCGCCGGCGCGCCGGCGTCACGTGCGCGAGGCTTTCAAGCAGGCGCGCGGCCGCTTCCTCATCCTCGGCGCGCGTCGACTCGACGAGCGTGATGGCACGTCCGAGGGCTCGGCGGTCGCCGGATCTCAGGGCATCGGCGATCAAGAGGAACGTCCCGCTCAGGTGGCTTGGCGCCGGCGACGGATCAGTTCGAGAACGTCTGCCGCGGCACCTGGAATATGTGTTCCGGGACCGAAGATGGCCGACACTCCGGCTTCGCGGAGCATGGCATGGTCCTGTGGCGGCACCACACCGCCCACCACGACCTGGATATCCGTTGCAGAGAGCTTCGCCAGGGCAGCGACAAGCTGCGGCACCAGGGTCCGGTGACCTGCCGCCTGGGTGGAGACGCCGATGACATGGACATCGCTTTCCACAGCCTGGTGCGCCGCCTCTCCGGGAGTCTGGAAGAGAGGACCGATGTCGACGTCGAACCCGAGATCCGCAAAGGCGCTGGCTATGATCCGGGCACCCCGGTCGTGGCCGTCCTGGCCGAGTTTGGCGACGAGCATGCGCGGCTGCCGTCCCTCCTCGGTGGAGAAGGCGTCGACAAGCGCCCTCACCTCGCAAAACTCCGCCGCCCCCTGCCAGGCAGCGCCATAGACGCCGGAGACCGGCCGGAGCACCGCGCTGTGCCGGGTGAAGATGCCTTCCAGGGAATCCGAGATTTCGCCGAGCGTGGCGCGGACCCTTGCTGCGGCGATGGAAAGTTCAAGGAGATTCCCGTCGCCGGCAGCACCGGCGGCAAGGGCATCGAGAGCCGTTCTCACCACCCCGTCATCACGACTCCGGCGCACCTCTTCGAGGCGCCGGATCTGGGCAACGCGTACCGCGGTGTTGTCAATCTCACGAATCTCGACCTCCGACTCCGTCTCGCTCCGGTAGCGGTTGACTCCCACCACCGTGTCGTCGCCGCGTTCGATTCGTGCCTGGCGGCGTGCCGCACTTTCCTCGATGCGTAGCTTCGGCAGGCCCGCCTCGATTGCGCGCGTCATGCCACCCAATTCCTCGACCTCGTCGATCAGGACACTAGCGGCCTCGACGAGAGAGGCGGTGAGCGATTCGACGAAATAGCTGCCACCGAGAGGATCGACGACATGGGGAATGCCGGTTTCGCCAGCGAGAATCAGCTGCGTGTTGCGGGCAATGCGGGCCGCCTCGTCACCAGGCAGGGCAAGGGCCTCGTCGTAGCTGTTGGTGTGGAGGCTCTGGGTGCCTCCGAGCACTGCCGCCATGGCCTCGACGGTGGTGCGCACGATGTTGTTGAAGGGATCCTGTTCGGTCAGCGAAACGCCGCTGGTCTGGCAGTGGGTGCGCAGCATCAGCGACCGCGGGTTCCGGGGGTTGAAAGGTTCCATGAGCCGGGCCCACAACAACCTCGCCGCACGAAGCTTGGCAATCTCCATGAAGAAGTTCATGCCGATGCCGAAGAAGAAGGAAAGCCGGGGCGCGAAGGTGTCGATGTCGAGACCGCGGTCACAGGCGGCACGCACGTACTCGACACCGTCGGCAAGTGTGTAGGCAAGCTCCTGGACCGCCGTCGCTCCCGCTTCCTGCATGTGATAGCCGCTGATGGAAATCGAGTTGAAGCGGGGCATCGACGTCGCGCACCAGGCAATGATGTCGGCGACGATGCGCATGCTGGGTGCCGGCGGATAGATATAGGTGTTGCGGACCATGAACTCCTTGAGGATGTCGTTCTGGATGGTCCCGGTCAGGCTGTCGGGGGCAACGCCCTGCTCCTCTGCCGCCACGATGAACATGGCGAGCACCGGCAGGACAGCCCCGTTCATGGTCATGGAGACGGACATATCGTCAAGGGGGATGCCGTCGAACAGGATCTTCATGTCCTCGACGGTGTCGATGGCCACACCCGCCTTGCCGACATCACCGGCCACCCTGGGATGGTCGCTGTCATAGCCGCGGTGGGTAGCAAGATCGAAGGCCACCGAAAGACCTTTCTGCCCACCCGCCAGAGCCTGTCGGTAGAAGGCGTTGGATTCTCCGGCGGTAGAGAACCCCGCGTACTGACGGATGGTCCATGGCCTGTTCGCATACATCGTCGCGCGCACACCACGCACATAGGGAAAGAGCCCCGGCAGGGTGGCGGAATGGCCAAGCGTCTCGAGATCCGCCTCGGTGTAGAGCGGCTTGACGGCAATGCCCTCGGCCGTCTCCCGGACGAGATCCTCGGCAGAACCGCCCTTGAGTTCCTTCCCGGCCCGGGAGCGCCAGGCTTCTGGAAACTCCGTCATGGCAAACCGCTTCCTTCGCACCTGCACAAAGTATTGGTCCGCCGGCCGGACACGTCAACGCGTCCCCGGTTGCGCCCGCCTAGCCGTGGTCTATAGTCGCTGCCCTGCCCTTGAGGAATTCATGATGGATGAACTGAACTATCCCGAGCTGCCCAACGATCTCGAGTCGTTCTGGATGCCGTTCACCTCGAACAAGGAATACAAGTCTTCTCCCCGCCTCCTGGCACGCGCTCGGGACATGCACTACATGACGCCCGGGGGCAGGAAGATCCTCGACGGCACCGCGGGGCTGTGGTGCTGCAATGCCGGTCATGGACGCACCCGCATCATCGAGGCGATCAAGGCTCAGGCGGACAGGATGGACTTCGCGCCGACCTTCCAGCTCGGACACCCTGCCGCCTTCGAACTCGCCAATCGTCTCGCCGATCTGGCGCCTGGCGACCTCAATCACGTGTTCTTCACCAATTCAGGGTCGGAATCCGCAGACACCGCCCTGAAGATCGCATTGGCCTACCACAACGTCCGGGGCAAGGGATCAAAGGTCCGCCTGATCGGCCGCGAGCGCGGTTATCACGGGGTCAATTTCGGGGGCACATCCGTCGGCGGTATAGTCAAGAACAGGCAGTTCTACGGCGGCCTGATCTCTGGCGTCGACCACATACGCCATACCCACGATCGCGAACACCAGGCCTGGACCAAGGGGCAGCCCGAATGGGGCGCACACCTGGCTGACGATCTCGAGCGCCTCGTGGCACTCCACGATTCATCGACGATTGCCGCGGTCATCGTCGAACCGGTGGCCGGGTCCACCGGTGTCCTGGTCCCGCCGAAGGGTTACCTGAAGCGCCTGCGGGAGATTTGCGACCGGCACGACATCCTGCTCATCTTCGACGAAGTCATTACCGGCTTCGGACGCCTGGGCGCCAGCTTTGCCAGCGAGTACTTCGACGTCATTCCCGACATGGTGACGACGGCCAAGGGGCTCACCAACGCCACCGTTCCCATGGGCGCCGTCCTGTGTTCCAGGAAGGTGCACGATGCCTTCATGGCGGGATCATCGGCCGGTATCGAGTTGTTCCACGGTTACACCTATTCGGGGCACCCGCTGGCCGCTGCAGCGGGTATCGCGACCCTCGATCTCTACCGTGAGGAAGGGCTCTTCGAGAGGGCCCGGGATCTTGCCGGCTATTGGCAGGACGCCCTGTGGTCCCTCGAGGGCGGTCACCACGTGATCGATCTGAGGAACATCGGCATCATGGCAGGGATCGAACTTGAACCGAGACCCGGTCAGCCAACCGCACGCGCCACGGAGACGTTCCATAAGTGTTTTGATGACGGCGTGCTCATCCGTGTGACCGGCGACACCATCGCACTCTCGCCACCACTGATCGCGGAACGCAGCCACGTGGACCAGATCTTCGAGACAATCGGTTCAACCCTCAAGACCGTCGCCTGAATCATCGTCCGGGCGCCGGCCACGTGTTGCGTCAGGACTTGCTCCGGGAGATCCGGTCAAGCTGGTTCTGCAGGCTGTCGATACGCTCCTGGAGGGCGCGGATGTCCTCGTTGCGGTCCGGCGTCTTGCCGGTTGCCTGGTCTGCTTCGGGATAGAACATCTCCATGGTGCGGCGCATCATGGCCATGTTGTTCCTGACCATGCCGTCAACGGCATCTGTCGGCGCGGGAAACATCTGATCGAAGGTGCGCGAGACCATGTCGCGCACCTGTTCCTGGTTTTTCGCCAGGCTCTCCATGCTGAGTTCGAGATAGCGTGGCACGAAGGTCTGCATGCTGTCGCCATAGAACCCGATCAGCTGCTTGAGGAAGCTGATCGGCAGCAGGTTGGCTCCCTTGGACTCTTCCTCGACGATGATCTGCGTGAGCACCGCACGGGTAATGTCATCGCCACTCTTCGCATCCTGAACGACAAAGTCGGCACCGTCCTTCACGATACTGGCGAGCTGATCGAGGGTGATGTAGCTGCTGGTCGCGGTGTTGTAGAGTCGCCTGTTGGCATACTTCTTGATGACGATCGTATCCTCTGCCTGCCGGTTTCTGGCTTTCGCCATCGTCTTCGGGCCTTCCTCCTGGAGGATGTCAGTATGACCCCGAGTGCGGTCCCCGGCCAGTCTTTGTTGCACTGCGGCATGGCCGCATGGCGCGAAAGGTGCCATCATCGCCACCATGAAGGACAGGCAGGATCTCGAGGACCTTGCCAGGGATTTCGTCGAGCTCTGGCAGGAACACCTCGCCACGACGTTGTCCGACCCGGCGCTGGCACAGTGGGCCACCATGTGGCTTGCGGGGATGCCCCATGACGCCACGGCGACGGGGACCGCGGCCACTGCCGATGCACCTGACGCTCTCGGCGAGCGTCTTGACGACCTCGCCAGCCGCATCGCTCGCTGCGAGGAACGGCTTGATCTCCTGGAACAGCAGTGTTGCCCCGCAGGCGGAACGACTGAGTCGCGCCCTTCACGACGTTGACGCCGACGCCTTTGCCGCAATCGTCGGCGCCGAAGCCGGCCGGCGGCTCGGATCCTTCATCGCCGGTGTGCGTGCCTACCACGAGCATCCCTGGAGACGTTCCGATCAGGCTCTCGACGTCCTGTGGCGTAGCGGGTCGACGTCGCTTCTCGACTACGGCGGACCCGGCCTGCCCCTGCTCATGGTTCCCTCCCTCATCAACCGGTCCTACATCCTCGACCTTGGTCCGGGAGAAGGTTTGTGTTCATGGCTGCGGAGGAACGGTGCACGACCGCTTCTGCTCGACTGGGGTGAGCCCGGCGTCACGGAAGCCCGCTTCGACCTCGACGCATACATCGCCCACCGGCTCCTTCCGGCACTCGAGGCCGCCACGGCCATCACCGGCGCCGCGGTGCCACTTCTCGGCTACTGCATGGGTGGCCTCATCGCCCTTTCAGGCGCTCTCGCCCGTCCGGATCGCGTCAGGGGTCTTGCCCTCCTCGCCACTCCCTGGGATTTCCATGCCGGCGTCCTATCCTGGAATGCCGCACTGGCTGCCGTGGCCGCACTCGCGTCGCGCCCCTCGGCGCCACCGGTCCCGGTGGACGTCGTCCAAACGCTGTTTGCCTCCATCCAGCCCGGCAACGTGGAAACCAAGTTCCGCGCCTTCGCCCGCCTCGATCCCGACAGCGATCGGGCACGCACCTTCGTGGCCCTTGAGGACTGGCTCAACGACGGTGTCCCGCTTGCCGCAGGTGTTGCCGTCGACTGCCTCCACGGCTGGTACCGGGACAACCTGCCGGCCAGGAGAACCTGGGTCTCGCTGGGCCGGACCATCGATCCGGGCACGCTCGACTGTCCCGTGCTCGTCGCCCTTCCGGCACGCGACCGCATTGTTCCTCCGGAATCCGCGAGCGCCCTGGCAGATCTCATCCCGCAGGCCACCATGATCGAACCCGCGGCCGGCCACGTCGGCATGGTCGCCGGCCGCCGATCCCTCGCCGCACTGTGGCAGCCGGTGCTCTCCTGGCTCACCACCCTCGAGTGAACCGCCCCGACCACACAGGTTCGCCGGCGTGCTTCAGTCATGGCGCCATCCCTGGTCCATGAGATAGCCTTTGCTCCTTCGGACAGCCTTGCGCCCGGGTCTTTCCAGTGACGGTGAAACGTGTGAACGGTTTCCTGGTGTTGAAGATCTCCGATCCACCATGGCGAAGCGGTTGCACCGGAGCGTAGCCAGTCGACGATGGCAGATGACACCGTGATCCGTGTTGCTGCGGGATACTTCGCATGGGCGGATGTGATTCGCACAATGTTGATATCTTGTCGGCGTTTATCGGTTATCTCCCGTGCGGCTGATGCTGGACGCCAATGTGATCGTGGCAGCGTTCCGCAGCCGCAATGGGGCGCGCAACCTGCTGTTGCATTTCCTTGACCCCGCTTTGTTCCACGGCGCTGTTTCTGGAGTATGAGGCGGTGCTGAGAACCCGGAGGACGACGGGCCACAGCCTGGAGAATGTCGCGGCGGTCATGAGCGCACTCGCGGCCGTGTCCGAGGGTATCGACATCCCGTTTCGGACGCGGCCCATGCCGGCTGATGTCGCCGATGAGATGGTGCTTGAAGCCGCCCTGAACGGAGAAGCCGAGGCCATCATGACACATGACGTCAGGGATTTCCGATTGGCGCTCAGGCCGGGCGCCAGCAGTGCAACACCAGGAGAGATCGTCAGGAGATTGAACACATGACGCGGATCCGACGCTACAGGTACCCGCTCCAACTGCCGCAGTCGCTCAAAGGAGACGGCGTCAGGTCTTGCCATGGAGGACGGTGTGTCGCTCAGCCAGTGGATCGTTTCGGCGGTCGCGCAGAAGGTCGGGGCCGTGGAGACAACTGACGATTTCCTGAGAGCGCGTGCCGGCATGGCAAAGCGCGGCGATCTGACAAGGCTTCTTGACCGTGCGCCGGATGTGCCGCCGACGCCGGAGGATGCCAACAAGGACTGACCGAATTGGCTGGCTCGTCGGAGCTCATTCCGCCACGTGTCAGTTCGTACCCCGAGAGAAGAAGGCCTGACAGGAGCCGGCTCACAGATCGGGAAGGATGTCGCGGTCGAGACAATCGATGACAGCGCGGGTCGCCACCAGGGCTGTGGCTGCCTCGAGATCGGGCTTGAGCCAGCGATCCTGGTCAAGGCGCGGAATCCTCTCGCGGATGACCGCTCTGGCACGTTCGAGGGCCGGTGACGAGGGAAGAGCGAGAAGATCGAGGGCCTGGGCCGCGGCCAGCAGCTCGATGGCAATGACGGCGTGGATGTTGCCGGAAAGAGGCAGAAGGCGCCGTGCCCCGTGGGTTGCCATGGAGACATGGTCCTCCTGGTTGGCCGACGTGGGAATGGAATCGACCACCGCCGGGTGGGCCATCTGACGCGATTCGGCGACAAGTGCGGCAGCCGTGACCTGCGTGATCATGAACCCGGAGTTGAGACCGGCGTCTTCAGCGAGAAAGGGAGGCAGCCCCGAGAATTCCGCATCCAGAAGCAGCGTGGTCCGCCGCTCGGAAATCGAGCCGGTTTCGACGGCTGCCAGAGCGAGATGATCCGCCGCAAAGGCGACCGGTTCCGCGTGGAAGTTGCCGCCGGAAAGCACGTCGCCGCCGTCGAAGATGAGCGGATTGTCCGTGACGCTGCGGGCCTCGACCTCGAGGATGGAGGCTGCGTGGCGCAGGGCGTCAAGACAGGCCCCTTGGACCTGCGGCATGCAGCGGAAACTGTAGGGATCCTGGGTACGGCCCGCCCTGTGGCGGATTCCGGAACCCTCCAGAAGCCGCTGAAGTGCCCGGGCGACGTCGCGTTGCCCCTGATGCGGGCGCAGGGCATGGATCCGTGCATCGAAGGGAACGGTTGTGCCCCTGACCCCTTCCAGGGACATGGCCCCGGCCACCAGGGATGTCAGGAGAGCTGTCTCGATGCCAAAGAGGCCCTTGATGGCCAGGGCTGTCGAGACCTGGGTGCCGTTGACGAGGGCGAGGCCCTCCTTGGCGGAGAGAACAAGGGGCTCAATTCCCCTCGCCCGAAGCAGCGGGGCTGCCGGTTGCGCCTTGCCGTCGACGAGAAATTCTCCCTCGCCGATCAGGGCCGCGCCAAGGTGGGCCAGCGGCGCGAGATCGCCCGAGGCGCCGACCGATCCCTGGGCCGGAATGGCGGGAAGAAGCCCCTCGTCCACAACCCGCACCATGAGTTCGGCCGTGGAGCGGCGCATGCCGGAACACCCGTGGGCGAGGCTGGCGAGTTTCAGGGCAATGATCAGTCTGACGACATCCGGCTCGATCCACGGACCCACTCCGGCGGAGTGGGAGAGGATGAGATTCCTCTGCAGGGTCCCGAGGTCGCTCCGGGCAATGCGCTCGCTGGCAAGCTTGCCAAAGCCCGTATTGAGACCATAGACCGGCTGATCTTCGGCCATGATCTCCCGGAGAACGGCCTCTCCCCTGTCGATGTTCCGCGCAGCCTCGTCAGCGAGCGTGAACCCGCTTCCGTTCAGGATCTCTCGCCAGTCGTCGAGCGTATTGGTGGCGCAGCCGATCGCAATGGTCATCGAGTCGGTTCTCCCCGCACATGGTGCAACGCAGAACAAGAGCGCTCCGGTTGTCGTTCCGGCAATCGCACGAGTTGCACATCGATGGCAAACTCGCACGAGCAGAATGGAGTGCGATCATGCCGGCAGATGTCTTCACGCAAGTCAAGGCAGCGCGCGGACACCGGCTGCGTTGCAAGGGGTGGAAGCAGGAATCGCTGCTGCGCATGCTGGAAAACAACCTCGAGAACGCGGAAGACCCATCACGCCTGATCGTCTATGGCGGAATCGCAAAGGCGGCGAGGAACTGGGAAAGCTATCATGCGATCGTCGACGCCTTGATGAACCTCGAGGACAACGAGACTCTCGCCATCCAGGCGGGCATGCCGGTCGCGGTTTTCCGGACACACAGGTTGGCACCGCGTGTCGTCATGGCACTCTCCAATGTCATCCAGGCCGACTGGGAGAGTTTCTACGACCTCATCGACCGCAACCTGACGACCTTCTCGTCCTACACCGCTGGCCCCTGGGAATACATCGGAAGCCAGGGTGTGGTGGAAGGGACCTTCGAGACCCTTGCCTGCATTGCAGACAACCGGTGGAACGGCGATCTTGGCGGCCGCATCTTCTTCACCGCTGGGCTCGGCGGCATGGGGCGTTCCCAACCCAGGGCCATGACAATGCATGGCGGCGTTTCGGTCATCGTCGAGGTCAGGAAGGACATCGTGAAGCAGCGGCTGCGGGACGGCTGGGTCGATATCGAAGCGCACAGCCTTGAATCGGCAATCGAACTTGCCCGCAAGGCGGCCGGGGCAAGGGAACCCCTTTCGATCGTCGTCTGCGGCAACATGGTTGACGCCTGTGAAGAGGCCATCTCGAAGGGCTGGTTTCCCGATATCGTTACGGAGATGTGCCCGTTTCACGATCCCTTCGCCGTCATTCCATCCGGTCTCTCGCCGGAACGTGCCGCAGGCATTCGCGCACAATCCCGCACGATCTACCTGGAGTACGCCCGGGACTCGATCAAGCGCATCGTGGGAGCAATGAACCGCTTTCGTGATCAGGGCTGCGAAGTCTTCGAATTTGGCACCTTTGCCCGAAAGGAAGCATTCGATGCCGGCATGGATCATGACGAAGCCTTCGGTTATCCGGGATTTGTCTCCGCGTACTGGCGCTCCCGGTTCTTCGAACTCGGCAGGGGTCCCTTTCGCTGGACCTGCATATCGGGATCGACGGCAGATCGTGACCGGCTGGACGATCTGGCCCTGGAAATGTTTCCCGAGTGTCCTGTCACGCAACGGTGGATACCGCTTGCACGCAGACATCTCCCCGTCGAGGGACTTCCTGCACGAGTCTGTTTCATGGGTTTCGGGCAGAGGAAGGACTTCGCCCTGGCCGTCAACCGGCTGGTTGGCTGCGGAGACGTCGAGGGGCCGATCGCCTTCTCCAGGGACAATCTCGATGCGGGATCCATCGCCAATCCGGCCATGGAGACCGAGACCATGAAGGACGGTTCCGACGCCATTTCGGACTGGCCGTTTCTCAACGCCTTGCTGAACACCGCGGCCATGGCCGATCTCGTCTCCATACAGGCCAATGGCACGATGGGAGTGTCCCATCACACAGGTGTCACCATCGTTGCCGACGGTACCGCGGAGAGTGCCGTGCGCATCGAGGCGGCCATGACCACCGACAGCGGCATCGGCATCGTCCGCTATGCCCAGTCCGGATACGACACCGCACGCCAGGTCGTTGAAGGGAAAGGACCACTGTCATCCGACACCATCAAGGTCCCCCTGTGGTGGTCGGAAAATGCGACATTCGGTCCCGAGGGCTGACGACACGGGGAGGCACGATGTGGTGATGGTTGCCTTTGTCGAAGAAAACCGCACCATCGCCACTCTACTGATCACTGTGCCGGGACGGATAAAGAGCCCGTCACACAACGTTTGAGAGGGAGCAGTACAAGAAGACGTCATCCATAACCATAGTCGCTGCCGCCATGCTTGGCGCCACCGGGGTGACCGCCTCGCCCGAAATGATGACCGATATCGTCGCCTGGCCTGGTTACATCGAGCGTGGCGAAACCGTGAAGGAGTTTGACTGCGTCACGAGGCAACAGGATGCATGGTCCGGGTCAAGACGGCCAACACGTCCGATGAAATGGTCGCCCTCATGAACGAGGGCGGCTTCGATGTCGTTACCGCTTCGGGTGATGCGTCGCTCCGCCTGATCGCCGGAAAGCGCGTTCAGGAGGTCAACATCGATCTCGTTCCGAGCTGGCATACCATCGACGACAGGCTCATGCAGGCCCCGTGGCACACCGTCGACGGCAAGCACTACGGCACGCCGTACATGTGGGGCCCGAATGTACTGATGTACAACACCGACGTTTTTCCCGAGCCGCCGGAGAGCTGGGAAGTGGTGTTCCGCGAAATGACGCTGCCCGACGGGCAGTCGAACAAGGGGCGGGTGCAGGCCTATGACGGCCCCATCCACGTCGCCGATGCGGCTCTCTTCCTCATGCATCACGAGCCTGACCTGGGGATCGAGAACCCTTATGAACTTAACCAGGACCAGTACGCCGCAGCGCTCGATCTTCTGCGCGAGCAACGCAAGATTGTCGACCGCTACTGGCATTCCGCCTTCAACATTCTCGACCTTCACGATCATCCTTGGCCACGCGACATCTTGTGTTGTCGTCGTCTACAACAATGCAATCGCCCGCTTCCGCCGGCTCTCCGGCTCGCTGATCGAGGCGTCTTTCGATCTCGGAGCCACGGGTTTCCAGACCTTTCGCTACGTGGTTCTTCCGAACCTGTCGACAGCTCTCCTCGCAGGAGGGATGATCGCCTTTGCTCTCTCGTTCGACGAGGTGATCGTCACCACGTTCACGGCCGGACAGCAGCAGACCCTGCCCATATGGATGCTCGAGGAACTCGTGCGACCCCGTCAGCGCCCGGTGACCAACGTGGTGGCCATGGTGGTGGTGACGTTCCTGGCTATCCTCGCAGCCTACTATCTCACCCGCGAAACACAGGGTTCCCGCTCCACGTGATGGACCGGCGCCCGACTGGTTCTCCCTGGTGTCTCGACTCGATTGCCTGACCTGTGGCACAAGGGCCTGCCAACCATCAGGAGAGGTCCCCACCATGACCGATGTCGTGATTGTTGCCGCAGCGAGAACACCCGTCGGCTCCTTCAACGGCGCCCTTGCCAGCCAGGATGCCCACGAGCTGGGCCAAGTCGCCATCGCGGGCGCTCTGGAGCGATCCGGAGTGGAACCGGGCGACGTCGACGAGGTCATCATGGGCCAGATCCTGCAGGCCGGCGAGGGCCAGAATCCTGCCAGACAGGCATCGATCGGCGCCGGCATCCCGGTCGAGAGTCCCGCCTGGAGTCTCAACCAGCTGTGTGGCTCGGGCCTGCGAGCGGTGGCCGTCGGCGCCCAGCAGATTGCCGGGGGCGATGCGTGTGTCGTCGTTGCCGGCGGCCAGGAAAGCATGAGCCGTGCTCCCCACTGCATCCATCTGCGCAATGGCACCAAGATGGGCGATGCCGGGATGATCGACACCATGATCAGGGACGGGTTGTGGGACGCCTTCAACGGCTACCACATGGGCGTCACCGCGGAAAACGTGGCCCGACGCTGGCAGATCACCCGGGAAGACCAGGACGAGTTCGCTGTCACGAGCCAGAATCGCGCCGAGGCCGCCCAGAAGGCAGGCAGGTTCGCCGACGAAATCGTTCCGGTCACCATCACCACGCGAAGAGGGGAGACCGTCGTCAGCGAAGACGAATACATCCGTCACGGCGTCGAGATCAGCCACCTCGCCAAGCTGCGCCCCGCCTTCGAGAAGGAAGGCACGGTAACGGCCGGCAATGCGAGCGGCATCAACGATGGGGCTGCCGCCATTGTCCTGATGAGTGCCGATGAGGCTGAACGGCGCGGACTGCGTCCCATGGCAACCATCCGCTCCTGGGCCCACGCCGGTGTCGATCCTGCCATCATGGGCAGCGGCCCCATACCGGCCAGCCGCAAGGCGCTTGGCAAGGCCGGATGGGAGGCCGCCGATCTCGATCTCGTGGAGGCCAACGAGGCCTTTGCGGCCCAGGCCTGTGCCGTCAACAAGGACCTGGGACTCGCCCCGGAGAAGGTCAACGTCAATGGCGGCGCCATCGCCATCGGCCATCCCATCGGGGCATCGGGAGGGCGTGTGCTCACCACCCTGCTGCACGAAATGCAACGGCGCGATGCCAGGAAGGGCCTCGCGACACTGTGCATAGGCGGCGGCATGGGAATCGCCATGTGTGTCGAGCGCTGAAGCGCGGCAACGGACAGGGAGACGGTGTCGACATGAATCGAAATGCCCTCGTCACCGGCGGCACACGCGGTATCGGGGCCGCCATCGCCGAAGCCCTCGCTGGTGCCGGTTACACGGTCGCCGTGAGTTATTCGGGCAACGTCGAGCGCGCCCGGGACTTCTCCTCACGGACCAACATTCCATCATTCCGCTGGGATGTCTCGGACCACGATGGCTGCCAGCAGGGCGTGGCACTCGTCGAGGAACAGATCGGCGGCATCGATGTGTTGATCAACAACGCCGGCACGTCGCGAGACGGATTCCTTCACAAGATGGCGGCCGAGGACTGGTCGAGAGTCGTGGATGTCAACCTGAGTTCATGCTTTCACATGTGCCGCGCGGTCATCGGCGGCATGCGCAGCCGCGGGTTCGGACGGATCATCAACATCAGTTCCGTCAATGGCCAGGCCGGCATGCTGGGACTGTCGAACTATTCGGCCGCCAAGGCGGGCATGATTGGCCTGACCAAGGCGCTGGCCCTCGAGAATGCTTCGAAGGGGATCACCGTCAATGCCATCGCGCCGGGCTATGTCGACACCGATCTCATTGCCCATGTCAGCGAAGCAATGATGCAGCGCATCGTCTCCGGCATCCCCGTGGGGCGGGTGGCGCAACCGGAAGAAGTGGCCCGCTGTGTCCTGTTTCTCGCCGATGACGACTCCGGTTTCATCACCGGCTCGACCCTCTCCATCAACGGTGGCGCCCACATGGCCTGACCGGCGCCACCCGGTTCAGGACCACAGGTCCCCGGCGCGGTCTCAGTGCGGGGCGATTTCGCCCGCACCCCACCAGTAGATGCAGCAGAACAGGAACAGCCAGACGACATCGACGAAGTGCCAGTACCAGGCGGCCGCCTCGAACCCGAAGTGCTGCTGCGGGGTGAAGTGGCCCTTGCAGGCCCTGACCAGGCAGACACTGAGGAAGATGGTGCCGACAATGACGTGGAAGCCATGGAAGCCGGTGGCCATGAAGAAAGTGGAACCGTAGATCCCGCCACTGAAGGTGAACGGCGCCTCGACATACTCGACGATCTGGAAGGCCGTGAAGGTGATGCCAAGCACCACCGTGACCCACAGTCCGGCGATCAACTGGTCACGCTTGCCTTCCCTCAGGGCATGGTGAGCCCATGTGACGGTGGTGCCCGAGGTCAGCAGCACCAGCGTGTTGATGAAGGGAAGATCCCAGGGATCAAACGTGAGGACATTCTCCGGCGGCCATATGCCGCCCATCTGGATGGTCGGAAAGAGGGCGGCGTTGAAATAGGCCCAGAACCAGACAAGGAAGAACATCACTTCCGAAGCGATGAACAGCGCCATTCCGTAGCGCAGTCCGATCTGCACCACCGGCGTGTGTGCCTTCTCGACCTGGGCCTCGCTCACCACGTCGCGCCACCAGAAGAACATGGTCGACAAGGCAAGGGCCAGTCCCGGAAAGATCATCCACCATCGTCCCGGGTCGTCGAACATGCCGATCATCCCGGCGGCCAGCACGAAGGCGGAGAAGGCACCGAGCACGGGCCATGGACTGGGATTGACCATATGGTAGGGATGAGTAGGTGAATGATCGGCCATCAGGTCTCTCCTTGTAACAATGCGGCCGGAATCCGGCCGTCCCTCATGGTGTGCATGGCCAGCGGACCCGGAACCCGGGCCTCGGCCGTCCTGTCGCTGTCAAAGAACGTGTAGGACAGTGTGATGCTGCGGACCTCCGCGGTCAGCGGGTCCTTCAGCATTCCCGGATCGACGAAGAACGTGACTGGCATGGCCACACGTTCACCGGGTTTGAGTGTCTGCTCGACGAAGCAGAAGCAATCGATCTTGGCGAAGTACTCGCCGATCTTCAAAGGCGTGACATTGAAGGTCGAGACCCCGGTAATCTCCCTCGCCGTGGGATTGAACGCCTCGTAGAAGACCGTGACCTGTTCACCCGTTGGTGTCCGGACTTCCTTCAGCAGCGGGCGGAACTCCCAGAAGAGTCCGCGCGCCGTATCGGCATTGAACCGTACCGTGACGAGTGTCGGATCTCCGCTGAACCCGGGGGCGGCATTCGCCGTGGTGGGCGTGCCGCCGAATCCGGTCACCTGACAGAACAGGCGGTAGAGCGGCACCGCTGCCGCGGTCAGTGCCGTCATCAGGGCGATGCCGGCGACAATCCCTGCGACGGTGGTCCGCTTGCTCATCACTCAGCCACCCATCCTGACGATCGAGACGCCATAGATGACGAGGATGAACGCTGCGAGCACGAGGGCGATCATGATACTCCGGCGTCGGCGCTGCGTCTTGATGCGTTCGGCTTCGGTCATGACCAGTGGAACCCGTGATCGATGCCAAGGAGAGCGAAGAGCACCGCAAGATAGAAAATGGAGTACCTGAACATCCAGCGCGCCGATGCCTCGTCGCGGCGTATCAGGATGGCAAGGGCGCCACACGTGAAGATGACCGAGAGGCCGGCCGCTCCCGCGCCGTAGAGGGCGCCGGCACTGCCAATGAACCAGGGAGTCATCGACACCGGAATCATGAGAACGCTGTAGGCCAGGATCTGCCAGCGCGTCGCCCTGGCGCCGGCCGTGACCGGCAGCATCGGAATGCCGGCGCGGCGATAGTCATCCGATCGATAAAGGGCCAGCGACCAGAAATGCGGCGGAGTCCACATGAAGATGATGGCAAAGAGCGCGATTGATGCGGCCGACACGCTGCCGGTCACGGCGGCTTCGCCGATCACCGGAGGAAAGGCGCCGGCGGCGCCTCCGATGACGATGTTCCAGGGTGTCCGGCGTTTGAGCCACACCGTGTAGACAAAGACATAGAAGGCGATGGCGAGGCTCAGCAGTCCGGCGGCCATCCAGTTGACCGCCACGCCCATCATCATGACCGAGGCAATCGCCAGTGTCGCCCCGAACTCCAGGGCACTCGTTCCGGCAATCCGGCCTGATGGAATGGGCCGATGCCATGTTCTGTGCATGAGGGCGTCGAGGTCTCGCTCATACCACATGTTGATGCACCCGGCGGCGCCGGCACCCAGCGCGATGCACAGGAGCGCCACCGCGGCAAGGAACGGGTGGAGATTTCCCTCGGCAACGACGAGACCGATGGCGCCGGTAAACACCACCAGCGACATCACCCGCGGTTTGAGGAGCGCAAGATAATCGCCCGGGGACGCGGCGAGTGTGTCAGCCGGGTGTGCTGCCTGGATTTCCGTGGTCAGGGCCTGCCCCCTTCGTCAGTGGCCCGCCCTGGCCGGGGCACCCATGTAGGGAGGATCCTCGAATGTGTGGAAAGGTGGCGGCGAGGACACCGTCCACTCCAGTGTCGTGGCCCCTTCGCCCCAGGGGTTGGCCGGACAGCGCACACGGTTGGCCACGAAGACGCAATAGAGCACGTAGAGGAACACCACCATGCCGGCAGCCGTGACATAGGACCCGATGGAGGACACGAGATTCCATCCGGCATAAACGTCCGGATAGTCCGGAATTCTCCGCGGCATGCCCGCCATTCCGAGGAAGTGCTGCGGGAAGAAGGTGACGTTGACGCCGATCAGGGTGATCCAGAAGTGCAGCTTGCCGGCCCATTCGGGATACTGGTACCCGGTCATCTTGCCGATCCAGTAGTAGAAGCCGCCAAACAGGGCGAATACGGCGCCCAGCGACAGCACGTAGTGGAAGTGCGCCACCACGAAGTAGGTGTCGTGCATGGCCGTATCGATACCGGCATTGGCCAGAAGGACGCCTGTTACACCGCCCAACGTAAAGAGGAAGATGAAGCCCAGCGCCCACAGCATCGGTGTCTTGAACTCGATGGAACCACCCCACATGGTGGCGAGCCAGCTGAAGATCTTGATGCCCGTGGGCACGGCGATGATCATCGTCGCAATGATGAAATAGGCCTTTGTGTCCAGCCCCATGCCCACCGTGTACATGTGATGGGCCCAGACGATGAATCCGACGAATCCGATGGCGACCATGGCGTAGGCCATGCCGAGGTAGCCGAAGATGGGCTTGCGCGAGAAGGTCGAGATGATGTGGCTGACGATTCCGAAGCCCGGCAGGATGAGGATGTAGACCTCCGGATGGCCGAAAAACCAGAACAGGTGCTGGTAGAGGACGGGATCACCGCCCAGGGCAGGGTCAAAGAAACCGGTGCCGAAATTGCGGTCCGTCAGCAGCATGGTGATGGCGCCGGCCAGCACCGGCAGTGACAGCACGAGCAGGAATGCGGTCACAAGAACCGCCCATACGAAGAGCGGCATGCGGTGAAGCGTCATGCCCGGCGCGCGCATGTTGAAAATGGTGGTGATGAAGTTGATCGCACCCAGAATCGACGATGCACCGGCAAGGTGGATCGCCAGGATCAGGCAGTCGATCGCCAGGTTGCCCTGGTTGCCATAGGTCGACAGCGGCGCATAGATCGTCCAGCCGACACCGGTGCCCCCACCGATGAACACCGACCCCACGAGCAGCACACCTGACGGGATGAGCAGCCAGAAACTGATGTTGTTCATGCGCGGGAACGCCATGTCGGGTGCACCGATCATCATCGGCACCATCCAGTTGCCGAACCCGCCGATGAACACCGGCATGATCATGAAGAAGATCATGATCAGTCCGTGACTCGTGATCAGCACGTTGTAGAGGTGATAGTCACCACCCAGGATGCCGTCGCCGGGATAGGCCAGTTCGATGCGGATGAGCATCGACATCAGGAAGCCGACCAGGCCGAACACGAACCCGTAGACGATGTACATCGTCCCGATGTCCTTGTGGTTCGTGGAATAGAGGTAGCGCAGGAACCCCGTGGGCTGGTGCGCGTGGTCGTCTTCGATCGCGTGGGCTTGACTCATCTCATCGGTGTCCTCGGCTTGGGCTTCGCCTCATCGGAATGTTCAGTTCTGCGCGACAGTCACGACCGCGTCATCAGTCGTCCCGCGACTCGCCAGCTGCTCGTTCGCCCATGTTCCGAACGCGGCGTCGGACACGGCCTCGACCATGATAGGCATGTAGCCGTGATTGAGACCGCACAGTTCCGAACACTGTCCGTAATACATGCCCGGCTGCTCGATCTTCATCCAGATCTCATTGAGGCGTCCCGGAACGGCGTCCATCTTGACCCCGGCCGCCGGCAGGGCCCAGGCATGGATGACGTCCTCGGACGTGATCTGCAGCCTGATGTATTTGTCGACCGGCACCACCACCGTCGAATCGGTGGTCAGCAGCCGTGGCTGGCCTTCCGCGAGTTCGTCATCGCCCAGGATGTAGGCATCGAACTCCAGACCATCGTAATCCGGGTACTCGTAGGACCAGTACCACTGGTGACCCGTGATCTTGATGGTGAGGTCAGGCTCCGCCACCGGCAGGGTTTCCTGATCATAGAGAAGGCGCAGGGAGGGAATGGCGATCACGATCAGGATGAGTGCCGGAATTCCGGTCCAGATCACCTCGAGAAGACTGTTGTGGGTGGTGCCGGAAGGTTGCGGATTGGCGGCACGGCGGAAACGGATGAGGATGTAGGCCATGAGCAGCAGCACGAAGACCGAGATGACCATCATCACCGGAAACAGGAAGACGTCGTAGAACCAGTGGATGTCGACCATGCTCGGCGACGCCGCCGGCTGGAAACCCCACTGCCAGTCCTCCGAGAGACCCACTGTCTCCTGGGCCAGGGCTGGAGCTGCATGCACGGCGACCACCAGGACCGCCACCATGAGGAACGGTGTCAATGTGACTCTCCTCCAGACATTCAATCCGCAAGCAGACCGGTCCGGTCCACCGGTTCGGGCGAGGCGGACCATACACGACCCGCAATCCGCTTCACAAGCCTGCAGGCCCCGATTCCCCCCTCTCCGGCACCGGATGCCCGAACGCAGGCAATCCGTCCCGATTGCTGCAGACTTCGGCACTCTCCCACCCGTTCCATGACACAAGGCGGCAGCCCCGTCGTGAAGGGAACTGTCCATGGCAGTCAGCGGACCGCAGACCGCATCTCTTCCACGAAAAGGCGGTGGCCGCCCGATCCGGATGACGGCTCAGGCAGAACCGCAGAACCGGCAAGAATGTGTTGTGACTGTCCCTGGTGGCTGACCGGAGTTCATCTGCAGGCGCTGCCGACGGGAACAACACGAACTGCGGATTGCGAACGAAGCAATCCCTCCGTGCGGGGACGCTCCCCGCAAAGGTCGTTGGCGGAGTCGGGGTGCAGTCGCTATAAGGAAGGGTTACCGGTGGAGGCCCCCAGGAGATGAATGTGTCAGCCGATGACCTCTTCTTCCAGCGAAGCGACATGGAAAGAAACCGGGTCACCGGTATCGTGGGCGATGCCCTGAGGGGCGCCGATGATGGCGAACTCTTCATGGAGTTCGGTCAGTCCGAAACCCTTGTGTTCGATGACGGGCGCCTCAGGCAGGCCGGCTACGACGTTGTCCAGGGCATGGGTCTGAGACGCATCGTCGACGATGTGACCGCCTATGCCCACACTTCGGAGCTCTCCGAAGCCGCCCTCCAACGCGCCGCCAGGACCGTGCGCGAGATCGATGGACGGGAGGCAGACATCGCCGTCGCGCCGGCGCGCACCAACCGTCATTTCTATGGAGAGGACAATCCCGTCTCAGAGATGTCCTTCGGCGACAAGGTGACGCTGCTTGAGAACATCGACGCCTGGCTTCGCTCAAGGGACGAGAGGGTCCACCAGGTGACAGCAGCCCTGCTGGCAAGCTGGCAGGTGGTCTCCATCCTGCGCGCCGACGGCAGCATGGTGACGGACGTCCGCCCTCTCGTTTCGGTCAGGATCAGTTGCGTCGTGCAATCGGGTGACCGCATGGAAGCCGGCTCTCATGGCACGGGTGGCCGCCTGCCCTATGCCGAATTCATCGGCCAGGAGCAGTGGAAGGATCATGCCGACGAGGCCTTGCGCAACGCCCTTGTCAACCTCGAATCTGTCGATGCCCCGGCCGGCGAGATGCCCGTCGTCCTCGGTCCGGGCTGGCCGGCTGTCATGCTGCACGAGGCTGTCGGACACGGTCTCGAGGGCGACTTCAACCGCAAGAAGACGTCGGCATTCTCCGGTCTCATGGGTGAGCGGGTGGCTGCCCCGGGAGTCACGGTGATCGACGACGGGACGATCGCCGGCAGGCGAGGCTCGCTCACCATCGATGACGAGGGCACGCCAACCGAACGGACGGTGCTGATCGAGGACGGAATCCTGAAGAACTACATGACGGATCGCATGAATGCGCACCTGATGGGTACGGCGAAAACCGGCAACGGACGGCGCGAAAGCCATGCCCACCAGCCCATGCCGAGGATGACCAACACCTGCATGCTGTCAGGCGCCAGCGACCCGGACGAAATCATCGCATCGGTTCCCAACGGTCTCTATGCGGTCAATTTTGCCGGCGGGCAGGTCGATATCGTCAACGGCACCTTTGTCTTCACCGCGTCGGAGGCCTATCTCATCGAGAACGGAAAGGTGGGCCCTTCGGTCAAGGGCGCGACACTGATCGGCGATGGACCGTCCGCCCTGAAGCACGTCAAGGCGGTCGGCAATGACATGCGGCTCGACCCGGGTGTGGGGACATGCGGCAAGAACGGCCAGATCGTGCCGGTCGGTGTCGGTCAGCCGACCATGCTGATCGAAGGCCTGACCGTTGGCGGCACGCAGGCCGGATAGACCGCTTCCTGCCGTCAGACCACCGAGGCGGCGACCGCCTGAACCTCCACCTTGAGCACCGGGGTGGCAAGGGCTGTGACGAAAACCAGTGTCGAGGCCGGAGCGGCCTCTCCGAGAGCCTGCTGGCGTGCCTGGCGCACGGCCGCGAGATTATCCTCGCCGACAACATAGGTCGTCAGTGACACGAGATTGTCCGCCGCCATGCCTTCCGCCCGGAGGATCGCCAGGACATTCGCAAAGCACCAGCGTGCCTGTTCGCCGACATCTTCGGGAATGGTGCCGTCGGGCATGATTCCGATCTGCCCCGAGACATGCAGCTGCTTCATGTCACCCGGAACCACGACCGCGTGGCTGTAGTTCGACAGGGGTGGCGCGACACCATCAGGATTGAATCGCCTCAGCATGGCTTCGGCAATCCCTTCTTGCGTAGTTTCAGAACGAGAACTCGCTGAACACCGGATCGATACTGCCGCCCCACGCGTTTTCCCATCGATCCAGAAGGATGTCCGCCGGAGTCCTCCCCGACATCGCGATCTCCATCAGAGAATCGAGAAAATGCACCTCGTCGAGGCTGCCGTCGTAGTAGCGCCGCCGGTAGAGACCCTCGCAGGAGATCTCCAGCATGTCGCGGGCGACATCCTGGACGGTTCCCGACCTGAACGGCGCCCTCAGCCCGAGCCGCGGCACGTCGGCCTTCATCTGCACCTGCTCCTCCCAGGTCCAGTCCCGCACCATTTCCCAGGCTGCGTCGAGCTGCGATTGCACGTAGAACAACCCGGTCCACAGGGCGGGCAGGGCACAGATGCGCCGCCAGCTGGCGCCGTCGGCGCCACGCACTTCCATGTATCGCTTGATCCGGACGTCCGGAAACAGTGTGGTCAGGTGGTCTTCCCAGTCGGAGAGCGTCGGGATCTCGCCTGGCAGGGCAGGCAGGCGCCCCTCCATGAAATCGCGGAACGACTGGCCCGAGGCGTCGATATAGCGTCCGTCACGCAACACGAAGTACATCGGCACATCGAGAGCGTAGTCGACGTAGCGCTCAAATCCGAACCCGTCCTCGGTGACGAACTTCAGCAATCCGCTGCGATCATTGTCGGTATCCGTCCAGATGTGGGCGCGCATCGACAGGAAGCCGTTCGGCTTTCCCTCGCTGAATGGCGAGTTCGCGAAAAGCGCGGTCGTCACCGCCTGCAGCGCCTGGGCGACCCTGAACTTCTGCACCATGTCCGCCTCGGACCCGAAATCCAGATTGGCCTGGATCGTGCAGGTACCGACCATCATGTCGAGACCCATGGTCCCGACCTTCTGCATGTATTCCCGCATGATCCTGTAGCGTCCCTTGGGCATCCATGGCACGTCCTGCCGACGGTCGAGAGGCCTGAGCCCCAGGCCGAGGAAGATGATGCCGAGTTCCTCGGCGACCTCCTGGCACTGGTCCAGGTGGGCATTCACCTCGCGACAGGCTTCATGGAGTGTCTTCAGGGGGGCGCCCGAGAGTTCCACCTGCCCGCCCGGCTCCAGGGACACGTGCTGCCTGTCCTTCTTCAGCCCGATGATATGGTCTCCCTCCATGAGCGGCTGCCAGCCGAATCGCTGCAACTCCTCGAGGATGACGCGGATGCCGTTGGGAGCATCGTAGGAAAGCGGCTCGCGGGTGATGGCGTCGTAGGCGAATTTCTCGTGCTCCGTGCCGACCAGCCACTCCTCGGGTGGCTTGCATCCCGACTCCAGAAGCTCGATGAGCTGGTTGCGGGATGTGACCGGCGTGGTGTTCTGTGCGGAAGGTATGGACACGATCGACAAGGCTCCCCGAGCGCCGCGATTGGCGCCGCGCACGATATCCCGCGTTCAGGGCGCTTGCAAAGGGACGCCCTTGGGCACGACACCCTTCATGCGGTTGTGGCTGCGGCATTTGCTGGTTGGATTTCGTCGATGACAACCAGGGTGAGCCCAGTTGCCTGGCGCGTCCGGTGAGTGACGTCATGGCATGTGGGGTGTGGTTGCGTACGTCGGCCTCCATGCCTCGTTCCACGAATTCCGTGACCCGGGTGACCATCATGCAGATCAGGCACGGGCCTTCTCGTCGACGGCGACCGCCTTGCCGAGGCGCGCGATGTCTGGCGCTGATGAAGGCTGGCTTCTCCGGACCGTCACGGCGGCAACAGGCGAGGACCGGGCGATCCTGTTGACGACCGAGGGGTCTCGTCCCGACAGTCTCTTGCCACCGCTGAACTTGGCGCCAGGTGCAAGACTGGGCCAGGAACTGAAGTGCTGCGCACTCGAAAAGGCCGTGAAGTCGGGGCCGATCCCCGGGATAGTCGTGCCCTCGACGATCCTGTCGACTCCCATCATCCGGTGCAGCGCATGAGCCGGCGTCGCGTTCGTGTGAGGGACCGGCTCGCCGCGAGGTGTCCGTGCTGGTCTTGATCCAGCCATCACGCGCCGAAACAAGCCGATGACAATCGCGTTCGTCGGTCGGGAAGATACCCGGTCATGAAGAGTCGGTCCGGCAATTGCCGCAGAGATGGTGCATGATGGTGAATGGCTCGATGATCAGGACGTGTGATCGAAGCCACTCAGGCCAGGGGAGTACCAGTCAGTGGACGACAAGAAATCGACAGGATTCGATCCGATGGTTGCGCCACGTTACAGCGAAATCGCGACATTCATGCGCACACCGTATGTCACCAGCGCCGACGGTGTTGAGATTGCACTGATCGGCGTGCCCTACGACGGCGGCACGACGAACAGGCCGGGCGCCCGGCACGGTCCCCGTGAAATTCGCAACATGTCGAGCCTCATGCGCTCCATCCATCACGTGACCCGGTGCAACCCGTATGAACTCTGCAGGGTCGCGGACCTCGGCGACGTTCGTTTCACCCGGATTTTCGAGGATGAGGCGGTTGTCGAGGAAATCGCGGCGTTCTACCGCGACATTCATCAACACGGAGCGTATCCGCTGACCGCCGGCGGCGATCATTCGATCACCTATCCCATCTTCAAGGCGATTGCGGCCGACGAAAGGCTGGGCATGGTCCACGTCGATGCCCACACAGACACGTGGGACGAGTTCCAGGGGTCGAAGTTCACCCATGGCGCGCCCTTCCGGCGGGCCGTCGAGGATGGCCTCCTGGATCCGAAGAGAACGGTTCAGATCGGTATCCGCGGTGCGCAGAACACGCCGGAAGGCTGGGACTTCTCCCTGGAGAGCGGCATGCGCGTCGTGTTCATGGAAGAGTTCGACGAACTGGGTGTCGATGCGATTATCGACGTGGCTCGCCGCGTGGTCGGCGAGGGCCCGACGTACATCTCGTTTGATGTGGATGGACTCGACCCGGTCTATGCGCCCGGCACCGGAACTCCGGAGGTCGGCGGCATCACGACGATCGACGCGCAGAAGCTTCTCAGGGGCTTGAGAGGCCTCGATCTTCGCGGAGGTGATGTCGTGGAGGTGGCGCCGCCATTCGATCCGACCGGGAACACCGCCCTGGTCGGCGCCACGATGATGTACGAGATCCTCTGCCTGCTTGCGGAATCGCGACATCGCCTGCCGAGACTCTAGGGCATGACCGAACCACCGTTCGGACCGATCGTCTGGCCGGTCATGAATGTGGCGCCGGGACCGCTCAGAAACACGATCGCGGCAGCCACCTCGTCGACCGAGCCGATCCGGGCAAGGGGGATGGCGGTTTCGCTTGCCCGGACCTCCGGCGACATGAACTCGGGTCCGAGCATCGGCGTGTCGATCGGGCCGGGCGCCACGCAATTGACCAGGATGTGCGGCGCGAACTCCCTCGCCCATGAACGGGTAAGACTCAGAACCGCGCCCTTGGAAGCACAGTAGCTCGCGTACCTGGCACGGCCCAGGTACCCGAGATCGGAGGCGATGTTCACGATCCGGCCGCTCCTGCCGTGCAACAGCATCTGCCGGATCGCTTCCCGTCCGACCAGAAATGTCCCCCGCAGGTTCACCGCAATGACGCGGTCGAAGTCTTCCACGGTTTCTTCAAGCGCAGGACATTCGTTCGCCGTGCCGGCGCAGTTGACCGCAACATCCGGCACGCCAAATGTTTCGAAACACACCCCCATTGCCCTGACCACATCGTCTTGCGAACTGACGTCGGTCCGTTGCCCCACCATTTCTCCACCGCGGGAGGTCACCGCATCGCGTGTCTTCTTCATTGACTCGAGATCGCAGCCAAGGACGCGGGCTCCGGCAGCGGCCAGAGCGCAGGCAGCGGCAGCCCCGATACCGCTCGCCGCCCCGGTGACAATCGCCACCTTCCCGTCGAGATCGGTGTTCATCCGATGAAGTCTCCACGGTCCACGGAGATGGCCTGACCCGTGATGTTCGAGGCCGCATCGGACGCAAGGAACAGGTAGGTCATGGCCATGTCTTCGGGCTCCATCAATCCCCCGATGGCTTGCGCATCGACGATCTCATCCAGGAGTTCGCTCTCCTTCCCGCCGCTGCGGCTTGCCATGATCGCCAGGGAACGCATCGACGCAGCAGTACGAACCCAGCCGGGACACACGGCATTGACGCTGATCCCACGGGGTCCTAGTTCCATGGCGAGACTGCGCATGAACCCGATGTTCGCATGTTTGGACGAACAGTAGGCGCTGAATTCGGCAACCGCCGTCTTTCCCCACATGGATGACGTGATGATGATCCGTCCCCCCGGCCCCATCCGGGTGAGTGCCGTTCTCGTGACATGGTAGGTGCCAAGAACGTTGATCTCGACGATCCTCTCGAAGACCGAGATCGTCTCCTCCGACCGGTCGGTCAGCGGTGTGACAAGCTCCAGGCCTGCATTGTTGACGAGGACATCGATGCGTTCGAACGGAGCAAGTGCGGCATCGACGCCATCCTGGTTCGTGATATCGCATACGATCGCGCCGACCTCGCGGCCATGACGGCCGGCGAGCATCCGCGCCGTCTCTTCGACCTCATTGCCGCTGGCCAGAATCGTGACGTCCGCTCCGGCGGCAACGAAACCTTCCGCCACGCCCAGTCCGATGCCGCGGCTCGCCCCTGTCACGAGAACCCGGCGGCCGGCAAAATCAAAGCTCACGGTACCGGGACCGACAGGCCTCGTCATCGTACGGCCTTTGCCTCGTCGCGCATCAGGTCGCGGACGTGATTCCTCAAGTGGAAGAACGCGTCGGTCTCCTTCGTATCCGACGTGCGGTCGGAACCGATCGCCCCGTTGACGTCGATCTCCTCGATCACGCGGGCCGGCCGCGCGGAAAACATGAAAACGCGATCCGCGAGGAAGACAGCCTCCTCGACATCGTGCGTCACGAAGATCACCGCCTTTCGTTCCGCGCGGCATATCTCCAGGAGCTGTTCCTGAAGGAAGTCCCGCGTCAGCGCGTCGAGAGCACCGAACGGTTCGTCCATCAGCAGTATGTCCGGGGCCGCTGCAAGCGTTCGTGCAATTGCGACCCGTTGCCGCATGCCACCGGAGATCCGGTTGACAAAGAAATCAGTGAAATCCTCGAGATCAACGAGCTTCAGGTAGTGCCTGGCGACCCGGGTGCGTTCTGCTTCGCCGATATCTTCACGATACTTGGTGCCGAACTTGATGTTCTCGAAAACCGTGAGCCAGGGGAAGGATGTATAGGCCTGAAAGACCATTCCCTTGCGGCGGTCCGGTCCAGCGACCTGCTCGCCATCCAGGAGCACCTCGCCGGATGTCGCAGTTTCAAGGCCGCCAACGATGCGCATGAGGGTGGTCTTTCCGCACCCTGATGGTCCGAGGAAGACAACGAATTCTCCCTCCTGGATATCCATCGACACGCCATCGATCACCGGGATCGGAGCAGCACCCTTGCCCGCGGTCTCGAATTCCTTGAAGACGTTGCGAATCTGGACGAATGCCTGGGGTTGGTTCGCGGTCATGTCCGGCCCCTAGAGATACCTGAACAACCGGCGATGGAGAATTCGGACGGCCTGGTCGGTGAGCAGTCCGATGATCCCGACCACCAGAATTCCGGCCATCACTTCCGGCGTCTTTAGGAAACGCCTCATCGACCAGATATAGTGGCCTATGCCGCTGTTGGCGGCGACGATCTCGGCAACGATGATCCACGTCCAGCACCAGCCGAGCGTAATCCTGAGATTGTCCACCATGGTGGGCAGCATCGCCGGAAGAACGATGCTGCGCGTAATCTGGCGGGGCTTGGCACCCAGCGTATACCCCGTTTCGACGAACTCGCGGGGAATGCGCTTTGCGTCGTCGGCTATCAGCAGGACCAACTGGAAGAACGTACCCATCCACAGGACAGCAACCTTGGATGCTTCCCCGATACCGAACCAGATGATGAGGAGGGGGACCAGGGCGGGAACCGGCAGGTACCGGATGAAATCGACGATCGGCTCCAGCAGTGCGCCGACAATCCTGTAACTGCTCATCCAGATTCCGATCGGCACGGCGGCGGCGACCGAGAGAAGGAAGGCGCCCCAGACACGGGCGACGGAGATCTGGACGTCGGTCTGGAAGCTCTCCTTGGTCAACAGCTCCGCCATGGTCCAGATGACCACCCCCGGGTAGGGGAGGAATCTCTCCGAGACGATCCCGGTGAAGACGATGAGGTACCAAATGGCGATGAACAGGATGAACGCGACGATCCCCAGCGTCAGGTTCGCGCGGCCGCCCGACGCGCCGCGATAGGGGACAAGTGCTGCGAGCGGCGGCCCCCCGCCGCCGGGTCCGGCCGCCCGCCCGGCGGGCGGAGATAGGGGAAGGGTGCGGCGAGCCCGGCCCCGGAGCCGCTCCGGCGTCCGTGGCCTGCCATGTCCGACATCTTCGTCTTCCCCTTCGGTCCACCGCACATGTACGGCAACAGCTTATGGCGTGGAGGGCTCCGTTGGCTGGATCATTGCCACCTGCTCGAAGGAAGACACAACGCCCGGGCCGGGAAGACCCGGGCGCAGTCTATCGGTTCGATCAGCGAGTCTTGCCTTCGAAAAGGTTTTCCGTCGTCGACGCGTCGACCAGGAACTCATACGGGATGGCTTCGTCCATGAGATCCAGATCGAGATTGATCACCGTCAGATCCTCGACGATCTGCTTGAGCCTCGGTTCCGAACCGTCCGTTCCGAAGTACTCGACGGCATCCTCGTAGGACGTGTAGTAGACACCCGCAAGGTCGACAGCCATCTGCTCCGGCGTCACGTCATACCCGGGTGCCGCCAGTTCGAGGAACTTGTCCGGATCCGAATTGAAGAGATCGACGGCCCTGTAGATGCCGCGCATGAACGCGTCATACTTCTCCCTGTTGGCCTCGTAGTCGTTTCGGTTGACGATGACAACGTCCGTGATCAAGCCGTTGAAATCCTTGGAGGACAGCAGGATCTTCGATCCCGTGCGCGACGTGTTCGCCACGATTTCGCTCAACATCGGTTCCCATGTCGCGACGGCAGCGACATCGGGGTCCTCGAAGATCGCCGGACTGTCATCGGTCGCGATCATCCGCATGTCGATGTCGTCAAGGCTGTACCCGGCCTGCTTCAGCGCGAACGCCGTCATCACGGTTCCGGGGTGGTTGATCTCACCGGCGAAGGTCTTGCCCACGAGGTCCGTGACCGAGTCGATCCCGGGGGCGCCGACGACCCCGTCGGCGCCGACCGAGATATCGATCAGGCCGATGACAACCAGGTTGGAATCAGCGCTCATGGGGCGGGAGATATGCTCGCCGATCGTGCGCATGGTGCAATTGATTTCGCCCGACTCGAGTCCCGGAAGGACATTGGCGCGGTCATTGTCGAAGACAGCCTCGAACTCGATGCCTTCCTCTTCGTAGTAGCCCATCGCGTCAGCGACGGGAGCCGGCGCGAAGCCGAACCAGAACGGATAGGCGCAGCGCACCACGTTGTCGGCCACCGAAGGTTGAACCGACCCGACCAGGCCGGCCAGGGCGATCGAAGACACAGTCAACCCCGTTGCCACGACGCGGAAAATGGAACCGCGAGCCCCCTCGATGAAGGGTTTGGACGTCTTGTTCATGTTGTTTCTCCTGAATTGGCGCACCGGAACCGCACCAGCAGACAAGCTCTGAGGGCCGGTTCGCTGCTTGGTCTAGCGCAAAACATGTTGGCTGTCGTGCGATTGCTCGACTTTTCTTGCCGTTTGGGACTCTGGAAGCAGAACATGCCGCAGTCGACCAACTCGAGAGTTCCCTTGCAAAGAAGGGCGGCGGGCGGACAATGTCGAAGGCAGGGCATTGTTGCGCGCCATCCCGGGAGTCACCTGAATGCGCCGGCGTCCGTTCTCCAGGGAGTGGGTCAACACGGTGGCGCCCGAATCGTGGCAACCGTGGTTGCGCCTGGCGCGCGTCGACAGGCCTGCGGGTTTCTGGCTCCTGATGTGGCCCTGCTGGTGGGCGGTTGCCATGGCGTCGCCGGGGTGGCCGGACTGGACGCTCCTTGGCCTCTTCGCCGCCGGTGCCGTGGTGATGCGGTCCGCCGGATGCATCGTCAACGACATCGTCGACCGGCGGATCGACGCCAGTGTTGAACGGACCCGCGATCGCCCCCTCGCCAGCGGCGCCATCACGCTGCCGGGCGCCCTGGTCTTCCTTGGCCTGCTGCTTGCTGCGGGTTTCATCGTCCTTCTTCAGTTCAACAAGGCTGCGATCATCACGGGCATCGCCTCCCTTGGCCTTGTGGTCATCTATCCGTTCATGAAACGAGTCACCTACTGGCCGCAGCTCTTTCTCGGCCTCGCCTTCAGCTGGGGGGCCCTGGTGGGCTGGGTCGCGGTCAGGGGCGCGCTCTCGCCCGAGCCCCTGGTGCTCTACCTGGCCGCCATCGCATGGACGATCGGTTACGACACGATCTATGCCCACCAGGACAAGACGGATGATGTGCGGGTCGGCGTGAAGTCGACGGCACTTGCCTTCGGCGAGAACACAAAACCCCTCACCGGTCTCTTCTATGGCATCTTTGTCGCCGGGGCGGCCCTGGCCGGTCACCTGACGGGGATCGGGTGGCCCTTCCTGGTGGTCCTCGGTGTCGCCGCTGTCGATCTGGCGCGACAACTCGCCACCGTCGATCTCGATGACCCGGGTTCGTGCCACAAGGCCTTTTCCGCCAACAACCGGATTGGCCTCCTGGTCTTTGCCGGCATTGTCCTGGGCCGCCTCGTCCCGGTCACGCCGTGACGGACTTGAGGGAGTCAAGCACCATGGACTGGAAGAAGTGCACGTGGTGTTCGCTGTATTCGGGATGATCCCTGTCAACGACAAAGCGTCCCTGGCGATAACCGAGCGAGTGCAGACCCTGCTGGACGTTCTCGCAGAGTCGGACATCCTCAGCCACAAGCACGGTGCGGACATAGTCCATGAACCGCCTCTCGAGGTCGGAGGGCTCCCGGGAGGCAAAGTAGAAGTCCCATCGTTCGCGGGTGGTTTCTGGGCCGGTGGGCAGAACCTGGAACATCGCCAGATGGGGGCTGCCGGGGTACATGAGGGGGATTGCCGTCGGCCAGATGTAGCCGAAGAGGGCTTCGCGCTGCTCGACATCCGCCGCATCGAGGCGATAGGCACTGTTGTCGAGATCCCTGGCAGCGATCCTGTGGCTGAAGGTGATGCCGTCATCGGACCAGGCGGCCTTGCCGTCATAGTCGACGAGCTCCATCAGCGACCGGTGATTGGCGTCGCAGTGATAGCACTCGTGATTGTTGTCGATCACCGTCTTCCAGTTCGCCGCCACGTCAACTTCCCAGCGACAGGCGCGCACCAGGTCCGGCAGCCGCGGACAGGCACGTCGCATGTCCTCGAGAAAGCGCCCCGCCTGGTCGATGAGGGGGATCGCACCGGCATCGAGATTGACAAAGAGAAAGCCGCCGTAGTCCTCGAGGCGCACAGGCTTGAGGTCGGCGTTCCCTGCCGTCCAGTCCTTCAGGGGTTCACATCCCCGGCCGTTGCGAAATCGGCCGTTCGTGCCGTAGGTCCACTGATGATAGGGGCAGGTGATGAAGGCCGTGTTGCCGCAGCCCTCGAGCAGCGGATGGGCGCGGTGGCTGCATACGTTGTGAAAGGCGCGCAGCACCCCGTCGTGGCCCCTGATGACGAGGACATTCTGATCGACAATTCTGCCGGTGAGGTAGTCGCCACCCCGCGGCACGTCGCTGACATGCCCGAGGTACCACCAGGTGCGGTAGAAGATCGCCTCGTGCTCGAGGCGCCAGACGGCCGGATCCCGGTACCAGCTCGAGGGCAGCGTCGAGGAGTGTTCGGCAAAGGCACCAAAATCACCGGCATCGAGCGCGCTTGTCATCGGCCCTGCTCCTCTTCCCTGGCGGGCGACCGGGGCATGCTCACCTCGAAGAGCGCGCCACCGCCTGGCCGCTCGAGGCAGACTGCGTCACCACCGTAGCGTCTCGCAATACGCCGCACCAGATAGAGACCGAGACCGGCGCCCTTGCCATCAGCGGCGAAGGAGCGGAATAGTTCGAAAATGCTCTCCCTCATGGATTCGCGTACCCCCGGCCCCCTGTCGGCGACGCGAAGACGTGCCTGTGGTCCGTCAAGCGTCACATCGACGCTCACCGGGCTTCCCGTGGCATGACGCCGCGCATTACCGATGAGAATGCGCACGAGGTGACGGACCATGTGCTCTTCAGCCGCAATGACGGCCGTACCGCCGGTGAACGCGACCTCGAAGCGGGCCGCCTCCTCGGCGGCGAGTGCGCCAAGATCGACCTCGTCCAGACGGGCCGGTTCCTCCTCGATCTCGAGGCGGCTGCCGAGCAGGATCTCGTCGATCAGCTGATCGAGTTCCGCAATGTCGCGCTCGATCCTGGCCACAAGGTGTGGATCCGCATGGTCGGCAAGAAGTCCGGTGGCCATGGCGATCCTTGCCAGCGGGGACCGCAGTTCATGGGACGCTGCCGCCAGGGTGTTGCGCTGGGCTTCGACCAGGTCCTCGATACGCCCGGCCGCCCGGTTGAAGCTCGTTGCGAGGGCGGCGATCTCGTCCCTGCCCTCGACCTTGACGCGCGCCTGGAGGTCCCCTGAACCCAGAGCCTCGACCCTGGATTTCAGCCGCTCGAGACGGCCGGCGAGACGGCGCGCCAGGGGCCAGGCGCCGACGGCGGCGGCAAGGGCGAGAAGCCCTGGAACAATGATGAACCCGGCTCCGCTGATGCCTTCCCTCACCCAGCCGACCTGCATGGTCCGGCCGTCGGGAAGCATGATGGCGTGCATGTGGTGCCGCTTCGTCCCCTCCTGATGGTCCGGGCCGGAGCGGCCAAGGACACGGCCGTCAGACGCCAGCAGGGTGAGTCGAACGTCGAAGTGTGCCGCCAGTCTGGAGAGGTGCTCATCGATCCGGTCCCGCGGCGCCCCGACCGGTGGCAGGACCTCTTCGAGGTAGGGCCCCATGCCCCGGGTGAGACCGCCTGACCGGTAATCATCGGGGATGAACCACCATGCAAGCGCCGTCAGCACGCCAAACAGGACGATGATGGAAAGGAACGTGAGATAGACCTGGAAGAAGAGGCGCCGCCTCACCCTTCTTGGTCCCGGAGCCCGGTGAACAGATACCCGGCGCCGCGCAGCGTGACGATTCGTCGTGGATTGCCCGGATCATCCTCGATTGCCGCCCTGATTCTCGAGACATGCACATCGATGCTCCGGTCGAAGGCCTCGAGCGATGTGCCCCGCACCCTTTCCATGAGCTGATCACGGCTGAGTACGCGACCCGCATTCCCTGCCAGGGCGAGGAGCAGGTCGAACTGATGGCCCGTCAGGGCGCGCTCCTCGCCGTCGAGGGTCACCGTGCGTGTCGACCGGTCGATCACCAGGCGGCCAAACCGCATGATGTCGGGAGTCGACGTGCGCCGGCGAAGGATGGCGCGCAAGCGCGCCAGAAGCTCGCGCGGATTGAACGGCTTGGCGAGGTAGTCATCGGCGCCGATCTCGAGGCCGACGATTCGGTCCTCTTCGGCGCCACGGGCTGTCAGCATCAGGACGGGAACGTCCGAGCGTGCCCGGATGGCCCGGCAAACATCGAGTCCATCGGCATCGGGAAGCATGAGGTCGAGGATGACCGCATCGAACCCGCCTCTTGCTGCGGCGGCAAGGCCCCTGGCGGCGGTGGCGTGATGGTCCAGAGTCATGCCCGCCCGGGCAAGATAGACCTTCACCATCCCGGCGAGATCACGGTCATCCTCGATCATCAGCAAGTGCGTCATGGGCGCTCGTGACGTTGCATGTGCTCGACGAGTTCGCTGCGCTGTTCGGGCGTGAGGACATCCGCCACATCGGCAAGGGCGGTGACGAGACGCCTGCTGACCTGGTCCATGGTCTCCAGTTTCTCCAGGCGCAGTTCCTCCAGCGCCTGGCGGTCGACGGTTTCGGCCCCAAGGGTGGTGAACAGGGTCTGCCGGGTCTCCCCGAAGACGCCTCGCAGTTCCTTCATGTCGGCAACCGCCTCCCCGACGATTCCGGCAATCTCGGCACGCTGTTCTTCACTGGCATCGACCTTGTTCAGCATGCGATCGATGCGTTTCTCGGCAAATCGTTCAATCCCGTGGCCGTGGCCATGGAACGAGAAGGCGGCGGCGCCCACGGCCACGATGACAGCCAGAGCGACGGCTCCGGCAATCCACCAGCGGCGGTGACGGGGTTTGTGAGTCGTGTCGGTCATGGGTCGGACCCTTCTTGAGTGATGAAACACATCATGGGCGCCGCCGATGTCGCGAATGTTGCGCTTGTGTAAAGTAGTGTTGCCGGACGCCCAGGGCCTACATGCGCAAGCGCGATCCGGATGGATCGAAGAGCGGTGCATCGACAATGGTGGCACGGCGCATGTCACCCAGGATCTCGATCAGGAACTCGCCTCCGGCCTCGGCCATGTCGGCCGGCACGAAGCCCAGCGCCACGGACTTCTCCACGTGGTGGGCGTATCCTCCAGAGGTGACGAAACCGACGACTCTCCCATCCCACCACACCGGTTCATCGGCAACGCAGTCGGCATCGGCGGCATCGACCACGAACGTCACCAGCCGTCTGCCGGGTCCTTCCGCGGCTTCCTTCAGGGCCGCGTCACGACCGGGAAAGGCCAGTTTGTCAAAGGCAATGAAGCGATCGAGACCCGTTTCGGCGGCGGTGTAGTCGGGCCGGTACTCCCGCAACCACGAACCGAAGGATTTCTCCAGGCGGAGACTCATCATGGCGCGCATGCCGAACGGCACCAGGCCGAGACCGGCGCCTTCGCCCTGGAGCGTCTCGAAGAGGGCACGCTGGAAGGCGGGCGGCACGTAGATCTCGTAGCCGAGATCCCCGGTGTAGCTCACCCGCTGCACGGTGGCCTCGATGTTGCCGATGGTAATCCTGCGGACAGCGCGGAACGGCATGGCGTTACCCGAGACATCGGCATCCGTGGTGCGCTTCAGAAGGTCACGGGCGCGCGGCCCGGCAATCTGGAATCCGACGAGATCGCGCGAGATGTTGGCGACCGTCACCCCGTGCGCGGGCAGGAGATCGAGAAAGAGGCGCATGTGGGCATCCTGCGCGACATAGCTTGCCTGCACCCTGAAACTCTCCGGCCCATCCCTGGCAATTGTGAAATCTCCCGCCAGACGGCCACGGTGGTTGAGAAGCGGCGACAGCGTGAGCCTTCCTTCCTTCGGCAGGCGCCCGGCCATGATGCGATCGAGCCAGGCTGCAGCACCCTCTCCCTCGATGCGAAACTTCGAAAAGTTGTGAATCTCGTTGATGCCCACACCCTCACGAACGCCTCGGCATTCACGGGCCGTCGCGGCAAAGGCATTGGAGCGGCGGAAACTCGGAGTCTCATAGAGCGGTTCGCCTGGTGGCGCGAAGTAGTTGACATGTTCCATGCCGAAAGCGCTGCCAAAGACGGCCCGCCGCTCCTTCCAGGCTGCATGGGCCGGCGTGGTATGGAAGGGACGGCCGGCGGGAAGCTCTTCATTGGGATAGGCGATTGCAAAGCGCCTCTGGTAGTTCTCGCGGGTCTTCGCACGGGTCCAGGCAGGCGTCGTCCAGTCTCCGAAACGCGCCACATCCATGGCGAAGATGTCCCGCGACGGCTCACCTTCGATCATCCACTCCGCCAGGGCCAGTCCGACTCCTCCGGCCTGGCTGAACCCGGCCATGACGGCACAGCAGGCCCAGTAACCGGGTACGCCCGGAACCCGTCCGACCAGAGGATTGCCATCCGGGGCGAAGGTGAAGGGGCCGTTGATGATGCGCTTGATTCCGGCGGACTGCAGCACGGGATAGCGCCGGTAGGCTGTTTCCAGCGGTCCGGCGATGCGGTCGACGTCATCGGCAAGAAGTTCGTGCCCGAAGTCCCAGGACGTGCCGTCGACGGCCCAGTGCCGGCACGCCTGTTCGTAGATGCCGATGACGAGGCCCCGGCCTTCCTGTCTGAGGTAGCTTTCCCCTGCGGGATCCATGACATGGGGAAGTTCCTTGCCGTGTCCGTAGACCTCCGCAATGTCGCCGGTGACGAGGTACTGGTGCTCGAGTGGGTGGAGAGGCAGGCGGACACCCGCCATCAAGCCTACTTCACGGGCCCACAGTCCGGCAGCGTTGACGACATGTTCGGCAACGACAGTTCCCTTCTCGGTGACGACCTCCCATTGGCCGTCGCCTTTCCGGTGAAGTTCGAGCACACGGTTGTGGAGTGAGATTTCGGCCCCGGCCATCCTCGCCGCACGGGCATAGGCATGGGTCGTTCCGGAAGGGTCGAGGTGTCCGTCGAGGGGATCCCAGAGCGCCCCGAGGAGACCGTCGGTATTGATGATCGGGGTGTACTCCGCGATCTCGTCAGGGCCGACGATCTCGGTTTCGAGTCCCATGTGGCGGTGCCGGGCACGTTCGGCCTTGAGGAAGTCCATCCTGTCGGGTGTTTCGGCAATGGTCAGGCCACCGACATGGTGGAGGCCGCAGGAAAGGCCCGTGATCTCCTCGAGCTCGCGATAGAGGCGGATGGTGTAGCCCTGCAGGGCCGCAATGTTGGGGTCCGCGTTCAACGTGTGGAATCCGCCCGCCGCGTGCCACGTCGAGCCCGATGTCAGCTCCGAGCGTTCGATGAGCACGACATCGGTCCATCCGAACTTCGTCAGGTGATAGAGGACGCTGCACCCGACGACACCGCCACCGATGACGGCGACACGCACATGGGACCTCACCGGCTGTTACCCCAGAACGGAAAAGGTGCTGTTCTGGTTGATTTCCCGGTTGCGCGAGAAGAAGGACATGTCGACCTCCCGATCAATGTAGGGGAGATGGAAGCTCACCGGATCGACATCATGGTCCCGGCCGTTCTCGCAGGCCGTGATCAGGGTTGCCATCATCTCGCCGGCGATGGGCGCGTTCTTGAACTGGTTGCCGCTGGTGCCGATCGCCAGGTAGAAGCCGCCAAGGTCCGACTTGTCGTAGATAGGACCCCAGTCCTCGGTGACATCATAGAGGTCAACCGCGCCCCGTGCCGCGGAACCCGGGATCTTCAGTCCCGGGAAACGCTGTGCCTGGCGCATGACAAGGGTTGTCCACATGCCCGTGAATTCCTGGAGATAGTCGTCGGGATCAACCCATTCCCTGTCGTCGCAGGCCGGATCCTCGCTGCCGATGAGGATGTGGTTGCCCGTCTCGGGGCGGCAATAGGTACCGATCTCGCTGTCCGAAAAGACATGGCTGACGCTGGAATCGTAGTTGTCCGGCGCCGGGACATGGGCGACTTCGTGGCGCAGGGCGCGTGTCGTGATGCGCATGGTACCGGCGAGACCCGCCATTTCGTTGATCTTCGACGAATGCGGTCCCGCGACGTTGACCACCACGGGCGCGTCGATTTCCTCGCCATTGTCGAGGGTGACGCCCGTCACACGCCCGTTGTCGCGGCGGATGGCGACGACGGTGGTGTTGAAGCGGAACGATGCGCCGCGTTTTTCCGCCGCCCTCTGGACGTTGTGACCGGCAAGCTGCGGATCCGAGATGTAACCGCCGCGCGGGAAAAAGGCAGCGCCGACGACCTCACGGCCATCAGACTCGCCGAAATCCGGGTCATCGGTGCGGCGCGGTTCACCGAAACACGCCGTCGAGACGGACGGCATGCGCTGGCAGACCTCTTCGGGCGTGAGTTCCTGGTAGGGGCAACCGATCTCGTCCATGACCTTGAGGATGTTCTCGAGGAAACTGTTCTGCCGTGTCTTCATGATCATGCAGCCGACATTGTGGTATCGCGCCATGCCGCGTTCATCGGCCACCCCGCAGTAGTCCTCCCAGTCGGACCAATAGAAGTGGCTGGCGTAGGCGATGGCCGAACCGTGCACCGTGGAATAGTAGGGGCGGACGATCGCGCAGGAGTTGGCGGTCGAGCCATAGCTGGCCGCCGGCAGCCGGTCTATGGCCAGAACATTCATGCCCCGCGCGGCAAGTTCACGTGCCGTGCTGGCGCCGATGATCCCCGCTCCGATCACGACGGCGTCCCTTGTCTCAGCCATGGCTTTGAGCCTCCCTTGTTCTTCCGGTCGCCCTCCGGGCACCACCGGTCTCCATACCACCGGTTGACGGTCTCCCGCCACCCCGGACCTGGCGTCGGCTCAGCAGGGCAAGCAGGAGGGTTGCGCGGCCTCCCGGGACATGCTTGATGGCTGCCATGCGCGACTCCAGGACAACAGAACGGACCACCGGCTCACTCCTGTTGGCGGAGCGGCCAAGGGAGTGGCGCGAGCGTCTGGATCTCGGCAGGCTCGCCCGCTTGAGAAGCGAACTGACAAGGGCCGACTGCGGGGCGGGTCTCTTCTACGACCCGGTCAACATCCGCTACGCCACCGGCACCTCGAACATGCAGGTCTACGCCCTTCACAATCCCTGCCGATATGTCTTCGTGCCGGTGGAAGGTCCCGTCGTGCTCTTCGAATTCAAGGGGTGCGGGCATCTCTCCGGGAACTGCGTTGCCGTGAACGAGGTCCGTGACGCCGTCTCGTGGTACTTCAGCGTCTCAGGCCCGAGAACCGGCGACAACGCCCGACTCTGGGCAGCGGAGATTCTCGATCTTGTGACGGCTCATGGTGGTGGCAATCGGCGCATTGCCATCGACCGTGTCGATCCTCACGGACTTGATCTCCTGAGGGAAGCGGAATGCACGGTTGTTGACGGCCGGGAGGTGGCGGAACGCGCGCGCCGCATCAAGACGCCTGAAGAGGTTGATGCCCTGCGCGATGCGGTTGCCGTCTGCCAGACCGGCATTGCACGCATGATGGAAGCGACCCAGCCAGGCATGACCGAGAACGCAATCTGGTCGATCCTTCACGAAACGAACATCCGGATGGGCGGGGAATGGATCGAGACAAGGCTCTTCAGTTCCGGCCCGCGCACCAACCCCTGGTATCAGGAGGCATCGAACCGCCGTGTCGAGGCCGGCGACATGGTGAGCCTGGATTCCGATCTCGTCGGCCCGATGGGCTATTCGGCGGACATCTCGCGCAGCTGGATCGTCGACGGCAAGCCACCGTCCGGAGAACAAAAGACACTCTACGGCCTTGCCTTCGAACAGGTGATGCGAAATCAGGAACTCTTCCGTCCAGGAACGACATTCGACGAGATCGCCGGCAAGGCCTACGCCCTGCCGGGGAGTTTCTCGGAGTACCAGATTCCGGCGGTCGCCCACGGTGTCGGACTCGTCAACGAGTATCCGATCGTCCTCCACGCCTCCCGCCACCGGGAGGCGGGACACAACGGCATGGTCGAGGCCGGCATGGTCTTCTGCATCGAAAGCTACGCCGGCAGGCCCGGTGGCACTGAAGGTGTCAAGTTGGAACAGCAGATTCTCGTAACGGAGGATGGCATCGAACTCCTCTCCGACCTGCCCTTCGAGACGGCACTGCTGTAGGTCTTCACCGGGATGCCGCGAGGACATGCCAGCGGTTGCGCCGACAGCGACCATCAGTGGCACCCGACGTGGTGGTCGAGCAGCGTCGTCGAGATCGGACATCCGGCACGAAGCACCACCCGGTCGTGCCAGGACCTGCCGAGCAATTCAATGAATGAGCGCGCACGAACGAGAACGAGGTCCGCTTGTCCATGTCTGCGCAGCCGTCCGGATTGGGACAGCGCGGCCATGTGAAGGCCTTGTCAAGGTGCGTGTGAACGTCGACGAGATCCGGCCACGTCATGATCGACCTCTCCGCCCGCCGGGGCGCCACCCCGATGGAAGGCGACGCTTCCCGCTTCGCGAGCCGGACCAGCTCTTCGGTATCAGCGAGAGCCTCTGGCGGCAGGTCGTCGACAAGACTGGCGGGAACGCTGACGTTGGCCAGAGCGAATGACCGGGTCTCGGGAACTCTGGTGAAACCGGTCACACATCCACCTCAGAGGGGCACGACGGCAAGGCACCTCTCGACCATCGCTCCCCGCCAGGGGCCTCAGGCGTCGAGCATCGGCATGCGAAGGCCATGCCGGCGCGCGGCGTCCTTCGCCAATTCGTAGCCGGCATCCGCGTGGCGGACGATTCCCATGCCCGGATCCACGGCGAGGCAGCGTTCGATCTTGCGTTCGGCGAGGTCCGTGCCGTCGGCCAGAACCACCAGTCCGGCGTGGGTCGCATAGCCGATGCCCACGCCACCGCCATTGTGGACCGCCACGTAGGTTGCCCCGCAGGCGGTATTGAGCAGGGCATTGAGGATGGGCCAGTCCGCCACCGCATCGCTGCCGTCCAGCATGCCTTCCGTTTCCCTGTTCGGTGACGCGACGGAACCGGTATCGAGATGGTCGCGGCTCATCGCAACAGGCCCGGCAAGGTCGCCGGAGCGCACCAGGTCGTTGAGCAGCTTGCCGAATTGGGCACGCTGGCCATATCCCAGATATCCAAGGCGCGCCGGCAGGCCTTCGATGGGTTGGTGTTCGGAAGCAAGACGCACCCAGTTGGCGAACACTTCGTCATCGCCGAATTCATCGAGGGCGACCTCTTCGGTCTTGCGCAGGTCGCTTTCCTCTCCCGACAGGCAAATCCAGCGGAATGGCCCGCGCCCGACGCAAAACAGCGGACGGATGAACGCTTCCACGAACCCGGGAAAGGCAAAGGCGTCCTTGTAGCCATGATTGTAGGCTTCCTGGCGGATATTGTTGCCGTAGTCGAACACCATGGCGCCGCGTCTCTGGTACTCGACCATGGCGCGGACCTGGCGGACCGCCGTTTCGCGTGCCCGTTCGATGTAGGTGGCGGGGTCCTTCTGGCGCAGATCCAGCGCCTCGGCCAGGGTCATGCCACCGGGAACGTAACCTTCCAGCATGTCGTGGGCCGACGTCTGGTCCGTCACGATGTCGAAGGGGATCTCGTTCTCGAGGTAACCATTCAGGACATCGGACATGTTGCCATGGAGGGCGAAGGCGCGGGCTTCACCCCGCTCGGCACAGTCCCTTGCCCTCTGCCAGGCAATGTCCGGATCGTCCAGGACCTCGTGGACAAAGCCCAGGTCGAGGCGGCGGGCTATTCTATCCGGATCGATCTCGACACCGATGCTCACGCCGCCATTGAGCGTGATGCAATGCGGCATGATGCCGCTGAACATGCCGAGCCCGCCGGTAATCGTGACTCGTCCCTTGAGCGTGCCGCCGAACTTCATCTTGGCGAGCGTGGCGAAGGTCTCGTAGGTCCCCTGGACGATGCCCTGGGATCCGATGTTGCACCATGAACCCGCCGTCATCTGCCCGTACATCATGAGGCCCCTGGCCTCGAGCTCGTTGAAGTGCTCGAGCGTGCTCCAGTGCGGCACCAGCATCGAATTCGATATCAGCACTCGGGGCGCCCACTCGTGGGTCGGCCAGATGGCGACCGGCTTGCCCGACTGCACGACAAGGGTCTCGTCGCCCTCGAGGGTCTCGAGCATGTCGACGATGCGAAAATAGGAGTCCCAGTTGCGCGCCGCCTTGCCACGCCCGCCGTAGACGATGAGCCGTTTCCAGTCCTCGGCCACCTCCAGGTTGTTCATCAGCAACCGGTAGGCGGTCTCCTGGGGCCAACCCTTCGTGTTGAGTTCCAGCCCCCGTGGAGCCAGAACAGGCGCATTGGGCGCGTGTCGCATGGGTCGATCCTCTCCATCCGATCTGAAACCAGGGCCATCATCACCACCGGTTTCTCCACAATTCAAGAACATTCCGGCACCGTACCTGCACCGCGGTCGGCCGGCTCCGTGAGGGGTGGACAGCCAGCCCGGTCCGAAAGGAGTGCTGATGGCGCACGGACGGCGCAAGCTTCGGGTTGATCCAGGATCTCCTCCGGACGCGCTCTATGCATCCGCGTCTGGCGGCTTCGCGGACCTCACGCGTCTGCGCGTTCATGTGTCAGGTTTCTCAGTCATGATCCGGCTGTGGATGTGGCCTTCCCGGCGCTTCCAGTCGTCGGTTCGAGTTCGGGGTCAGTAGACATGTCAACGCGACATGCGATGTGACGATGCCCTATACTTGACGGCTCGTGAAACGTGGGGAGGGCGACGTCTTGAGGCTTCGCCTGCACATCAACCCGAATTGCCCTGCCTGCGCCCGGCGAGCGGCCAGCACGGAGCGGCTGGACTGGTTGAATCGGATCGAGACGCGGACAGACGCGTCTCCGTTGGGTGAAGTCCCGCCCGGGGAAATCGTCGTGGTCGACGACAGGCGCGGCCGGGCCTTCACGGGCGTCTTCGCGATTCGGGAACTCTGTCTGAGAATTCCCCTGCTCTGCTGGTACGGGCTGCTGCTTTGCCTGCCGCCCGTCCTCGATATTGCGGGGCGCAACGTGGCGGGTCGCTCGGTTGAACGCGACATCTGAAATCGTCGCGCCGGCGATCGTGGTGCCCGGCTTCGTCCTGGATCCCGGTGGATGGGAAATCCGGAGCGGCATGGTTCCTGATCCGGCGTTTCCACCGACAGGCATGCGGGTTTGCCGCGGAGGTCCGGCTGCCGTCATACTCGCAGCGTCAAGAGAGGAAAGCGCATGACGTACGCTGCCGTGATCCAGGAAATATGCGACGGCGCGGTGATCGTGATCGACGGCGCCACAGGCACCGAACTGCAGCGCCGAGGCGCGCCGATGCACGAGGGCGGGGCTTGGTGCGCGCTCGCCACCGCGTCGCATCCCGACATGCTTCGCCAGATCCACGCCGACTACATTCGTGCAGGCGCGCGCGTGGTCACCGCCAACACCTTCGCGACAACCCGCGAGGTGCTGGATCCCCTGGGGTTCGGCGACAGGTTCGAACCTCTCAACCGTCTCGCGGTCGAGCTCGCGGTCGAGGCGCGCGACGCCACGCCGCATCCCGACGGTCCGGTCTTGGTGGCGGGCTCGATTTCCCATACGCGCCCGACGTCTGACTCCGCGTGGCCGCAACTCAGCAACGTGGAGAAGTTCGAGGCCGACTGCACCGACATGGCGGCGATCCACAAGGCTGCGGGATGCGACTTCATCATGGCGGAGATGATGGGCGATGCCGCGTACACTCCGGCGGTGATGCGCGCCGCCAGGGCCAACGACCTGCCCGTGTGGGTCGGCATTTCGGCCGTCAGGGCGGAAGACGGCGTGCTGCGCACCTACACGAAAGACAGGGTCCCGCTGGCCGATGTACTGGCGCCGATCGTGGCGGAAGGCGCCGACGTCATGGGCATCATGCACAGCCTGCCAGAGGTGATCCCGGACGCCCTGGCGATGCTGAGGCGGCACTGGTCCGGGCCGCTGCTGGCCTACCCCGATTCGCTCGACCGCGACGAGGCCGGCCAGGAGACGCTGTCTCTCGAGAACGTCATTGCGGATGCGCCCTTTGTCACGCACTGCCGGGCATGGCGGGACGAGGGCGTGCAGGTCCTGGGCGGCTGCTGCGGGCTTACGGTGTCGCACATCGCGGCGCTGAGCCGCCATCTGGAGCGCGAGCCCGCGCCAGCCTGAAGTCGCTGCCGGACTGGTTCGACCGGGGACACATCGCGGCGTTCACGCGCGTGACCTTCGTGACGCAACGCTCCATCTGACCGTGGGCACCATGCCGTCTCCATGGCGGATGTCGGCGTCGGCCTGCGGGCTTGTGAACATGGCCTCGGGTGTGGCGTTTCCCTTGCCGCATTCCAATCGTAATGATAGGTGCGCCCGATCCTTGGAGCGACCGCCATGTCATCGAGGCAATCCTGGAACGCCCAGGATTATCAGGCCAACGCGGGCTTCGTGCCGGTTCTGGGACGTCCCGTGCTCGCGCTTCTCGCGCCGAGGCCCGGTGAGCGCGTTCTGGACCTCGGTTGCGGCCATGGCGCACTGACCCGGGAAATCGTTGAGGCCGGCTGCGAGGTGGTTGGCGTCGACCATTCGCCGGCGATGGTCGCGGCGGCCCGCGACAGCGGGATCGACGCCCGCCTGATGGACGCCGCTGCGATCGCCTTCGAGACCGAGTTCGACGCGGTGTTCTCGAACGCCGTCCTGCACTGGGTCAAGGACGCCGACGCCGCCATCGCCGGCGTGGTCCGTGCGCTGAAGCAGGGCGGGCGCTTCGTGGGAGAGTTCGGCGGACATGGAAACATGGCCGCGGTCGTCACGGCGCTCGCCGCCGTGCTGGCCAGGCGTGGCGTCGACATCGCGGCCGTCAATCCGTGGTTCTATCCCACGCCGGACGACTACCGCGGGCGACTTGAGACGGCCGGATTTGCGGTCGACAGTATCGAACTGATCCCGCGCCCGACTCCGCTTCCGACAGGCATGAAAGGGTGGCTCGAGACCTTTGCCGGCCCGTTTTATGCGGTCCTGCCGGAAGACGATCGCCGTCTTCGCGACGAGACCATCGACCTTCTTCGCCACAGTCTGTGCGACGGAGAGGGCAATTGGACGGCCGACTACGTCCGCCTGCGCTTCGCGGCGCGTCTGTTGGATCGTCGGACGTCACGCTAGGTCTCCCGAAGGCTGAACGGAGTCGGTCGTGAGGTTCCCGGGAACATCATCAATGATCCCGCGTTCGGGAACGCGGCGATGCGCCATCGTCGAGTGACGCACGCCCTGGTCCGGCACCGCCTCGGCGTCTCTTCGCTGCAGCCGCCTCATTTGCGATCATGGTACGGCAAGGGAAGGAGGGGCACCCTTTGAACGACGGGTTGCCGAGTCCGGTCTCGCATGACGAGATCGACGCCTGCTTCATCAAGGATTCGCGTTCCAGGAGCCTGACACCCCGACCCTTCCCGTTGCCGGATGCAGTGCGGGCACCAACGCCGGGCCGCGGGACGAACCGGTGACGATGGCCTCGAGGCCCTCAAGGAAGATGCAGCCGGTCCCGTGTCCGGTGCGCCCGCGATTCAGGCATTCTCAGTATCGAGTTCGGGCCAGCCATCGTCTTCGGGCGGATACCAGTGCTCCTTCAGCACTTCGAGGAAGCCCACGATGCAGGCATCTCGGCGGCGCTCGATCTCACGGAAGTCCCGGTTGCCCGCCTCGTCCTCACTGCCCGCGATGATCGCCTCGCGCAGCCCGTCGGTGAGCTTCGGCGGCTTCAGCTTGGTCCAGGGAAGTTCCAGGGTGGGGCCGAACTGCTCCATGGTGTGGCGCATGCCGCCCGGTCCTCCCGCAGCGTGCCAGGCCAAACACATACCCATCACGGCCCAGCGCAGGCCGGGTCCGCCCGTGATCGCGGCGTCGATTTCCGGCACCGTGGCGACGCCCTCGTCGATCAGGTGCAGCGCCTCGTGCCACATGGCGCACTGCAGCCGGTCGGAGAGATAGGCGTCGATTTCCTTGCGGACGTGAAGCGGCCGCATGCCGATCCTCTTGTAGAAGCCACCCGCCGCGACCACGGCGTCGTGCGAGGTCCGCTCGCCACCGGTGATCTCGACCAGCGGCAGGGCATAGACGGGAGAGAATGGGTGGCCGATCACGACACGCGACGGATTGTCGGTCTGTGACTGGATGCGGCTCGGCAACAGACCCGATGAACTCGATGCGATCACCACGTCCCTCCGGCAGTGCCGGCCGATGTCCCGGAAGACGGCGATCTTGACGTCCTCGCGCTCGGGCACGCTCTCCTGCACGAAATCGGCGCCCGCCACCGCCTCGGCGAGGTCGGGCGTGAAGGCCAGCCTCTCCCTGCTCGCGCCGACCGCAAGGCCCAGCCGCTCGACGGCGGGCCAGGCGTTGTCGATGTTCTCGCGCATCAGCGTCTCGGCCGCGGGCGAAGGGTCGGTTGCGATCACGTCGAGGCCGGCGCCCAGACAGCGCGCCGCCCAGCCGCTGCCGATCACGCCTGCGCCGACAATACCGACGGTGTGAATGTCCATGGTTTTCGTCAAGGTCATGGTGTGCTCCTGGAGCAGATCGTCCGGTTTGAGTTGCAGGGACGGTTTCGCTGCCAATCGGACAACATTGGCATGCAGTCAGCCGGAGATCATAGCGATCGTTCACAACGAATCGACAGCGTCTGCCGGGCTACGGGCTTCTTGTGGATCGCTGGCATGACCGGCCGCCGGCGACGCATTACCCTTCTCCAACGCCTCCCGATGGAGGATTTCAGCACGGCGGCGCTTCAACGACTCGAAGCAATTGGTTGCCGGTATCCAATGCCCGACCACACCTGTGAGGCACAAGAATCATGCATGGTGAACGACTCGACGCCGAGCTCAACCTGGCCCTTGGCGACAAGCTCACCCTGGTCAACAGGGGTTTCGTGCAATCGCTTTGTCTGAGGTTTCATGCAGAGAGGCCGGCCGCGGAGCTTGCCTACGCCGACAATCTCGCTGAGACCCGGCGGCTCATGCAGCTCATCCGCGAGATGCAGCGCCAGGGCGTGCCGCTCGACCCGGACGGCACCGCCACGGGTCCCGACCGCGGCGAGCCCGACTTTCAGGTGAAGGAGAAGGCGGTATGGCAGGCGGACTTGAGTCTGGCGGTGCGGAATCTGGCGGCGCTCCGGCGGGCGCGGAGCGCACTCGAGACTTCGCCGGGGCTCGACCGTCTGATCGAGGAAGGTGCCGCCTTCGTCGCCGAGTTGCACGATCGGGCCGAAGCGGCCGGAAACCTCGCGCCGGCCGATCCCGGCGAGCCGGCTTCGGATGCCGAGGGCAGGTCGCTGGAGGACTTTCTCGAGTATCTGGAGGACACCGACGAGAGATTCCTGGCCGGCGAGGCCGATACGGAACGGCCTGGGGACGAGGCCCTGATTGCCGTGCTGAACACGGTCCTGTGTAACCACTTCCTGGCCATCGAGCAGTTCTTCCTGCAGGGATTTCTGCTGGAGCACTGCAACGAGAAGGCGCTCGGCGAAGTCAGGATCGGACACTCCGTCGACGAGATGACTTGCGCGTTCCGGGTCGCGCAGCACATCATCCTTCTGGGGGCCGAGCCGCGGCCGGTCTTCATGCCGGACATCCGGTTGCCCCATCGCGTGAAGGTCGGCTCCGATCCGCTGGCGGCAATCCGCCACGATCTCGAACTCACGGAAAACCTCATCGCCACCCTCGAGGGTGCGAAAACGACGGCGGAACCCAAGACGGTCGACATCCTTTCGCGGTCCCTCGAGACGGAAAGGAAGGCACGAACGTGGCTTTCCGGCCAGCTCGAAAGACTCTCCAAGGGAGAGGCTCCACCGGAGGCGAGCGGTCGGTTCGATACGATGCTGCAGCGTTGGGCGGTCGCGTGACGCGAAGCCGCGACTTGCCCTACCGGGCGTAGGAGGGATCGTCGCGATCGAGCATGCGACGCAGACCGGGCCACTCGACCGATCCGTCGGCCTTCCAGTCGCCACCATAGGCGGCGCGATAGTGCCGCTCGCAGGTCTCCCTGGACGGAACGACATAAGGTTCGGCCGACGAGGTGATCCTCATCTGCAGATCGCAGGCGGTGTTGAGCGAGAAGGCGTAGAAGAAGGCTTCGGACACGCTGGCGCCGACACTTGCGAAGGCATGGTGCCGGTAGATGAGCGCCCTGTTGCGGCCCAGGTGCTGGGCGATCTGCGCACAGTACTCGGGCTCGAAGAAGAAATCTCCCTCGATGTAGCCGAGCCGCTCGTAGAACGGGATCGCCGCCTCGGTCAGGCAGGGCAGCAGGCCGTGTTCCTGGGCGGCGACCGCCATCACGCCCATGCCGTGGGCATGGATGACGGCATTGACGTCGGGCCGTGCCCGGAAGATCGAGGCCGCCGGCCGGCATACCGCAAAGTTGGTGGGCGTTCCCTGCTCGTCGATCGCGTTGCCGTCCATGTCGACGCGGATCAGGTCCGAGGCCCGGATCTCGTCGAAGAAGAGGCCGTGGGGATGGGTCAGGAACCAGCCCTCCTCGCCCGGTGGACGCGACACTACCGAGCCGTTGGTCAGGTCCGACATGCCGTACCTGTCGAGCAGGCGGAAGGCCGCGGCCGTGTCCTGGCGCAGCTTCTGTTCCTCTTCGCCGCAGGTCGTGGAACCGGGCATCGTCTTGGTGTCCATCGCATTCTCCCCCCGCAAGGTCAGGACTGAGGTCCGAACGATGCGCGGAACAGCCTGAACCGGTTTCCGTCAGCCGCCCTGGCGACCTCATCGTCCAGGACGGCCGCAGCATCGATCAGTCCGGAACGGTCTCGACACGGCGGCTGGCCCCTATTCGGCGGCCCGTGCCTCCGTTCGCTCGAACTGTGGAATGACCCGTTCGGCAAACAGCTCGATGCCACGCAGCACCTTCCTGAAGGGCACGAATCCGGGGTTCGGCCAAAGGGTGAAGTGCTGGCAGTTGAGCTCCTCGCGAAACTTGTGGATGCGCTCGGCGACGAAATCCGGCGAGCCCACCGCCAGCACTTCGTACTTCTGCAGAAAGTCGAACCAGTCGAGGTTCTCGTCCTCATCCGAGATTGATTCATGGGCCGCCAGGAGACCCTTGCGTGCCCAGTTGGGGTTGAGACCGGTGGCCGCGTCGTAGAAGGCGTTGATGCCGGGGCGCGCCTCCCGTTCGGCCTCTTCCTGGGTCTCGGCGATGTGGAAGGTACGCATGGCGTTCAGGGTCTGGCCGTTGGCGCACACGCCCATCGGAAGCTGGCAGCCGCACTGCTCCGACGCGACCTCCTGGTACTTCGTCCACGCTTCGCGCGTGCCCTCGAGCGACCGGTTGATGCCGATCACCGAATGGCCCCGCCCGGCCGCGAAGGCGTATGACATGGTGTTGTCCGCCGACTGCCAGATCGGCGGGTAGGGCTTCTGGTAGGGCTTGGGCATCACGCCCAGCGCCTTCAGGCTGCCGTCCGGGTGGTAGTGCTCGGGATCGTCCTTGTAGAAACGCTCGTCCTGCTCGGACCAGCCGGGCACGGGGAAGGTGTAGAATTCGCCCTCGTGGCTCATGGCGTCCTCGGTCCAGCACTTGATCATGATGTCGAGGACCTCCGCGAACAGGCGGTAGTTCGTCTTGGGATCTCGCCGGTCGGCCTCGCGCTTGAACTGGATCCCCGCCGTGCTGTTGGTGCCACGGGCGATGCCGACGTCCAGCCGCCCCTTCACGAGATGATCGGCGGTCGCGATGTCTTCGGCCAGGCGCAGCGGATGATGGTCGGGCAGAATGTTCGCGCTCTGGCCCATGCGCAGGTTCTTCGTCACGCTTGCCAGATGAAGGCCCACGAGGACGGGATTGGGGCAGGCAACCGGATAGCCCCGGTGCCAGAAGTGATGTTCGCCCAACCAGCAGGTCGTGAATCCGCCCTGGTCGAGCGTGATGGCGGTTTCGCGCCACTCGTCGAACAGCTTGTCCTCGGGGTACACCTCGAGCTCGTGATAATAGACGTTGCCGTCGAACCGCACCGGTCTGCCATCCCCCTCGGCATTGGCATGCCTTCCGCAGGGACGGTAGGCAAGGCGCACAGGTCGGTCAACCAACCGGATGAAGAGTCGGGCTGCAGACCGCCGCGAACCGAGAAGGGCCGGAACGTCTCCGTGCGGCAGCCGGGTCCGGTTGCCTTGGGGTTGAATGCCTGCTTCCGGCAGCCTCAGGCTGCCACCGCGCGGTCATGACCCAGCGCCGCCCTCGTCGCCGGAAGTCCGCCCCGCACGTTCCAGGCGAATATCGCCTGGCCGCTCCTGGCGTCGGGTCGCCCCCCCCGCCCGTTTCCAGGCGAATCCGCCCTGGCCGCTCCTGGCGTCGGGTCGCCCGCCCTGGTCGAAGGCGCCGCGAAGGACTTCGGCCTTGTTTGCGCCGCTCATGTCCGGTCGGCCGCCACCCACTCGCGCAATTGAGGGTGCTCGTCGATGAGGGCGGCCAGCGCGCCGTCGAGCGCATCGGGATCGACATTGTCGGTGTCGAGCGCCGCGACGGCGGCGAACAGGCGATGCTTGACGAGAAACCGCCAGTTGACCGGCACGCGCCACAGGAGGTCCATCAGGCGGTCGTAGAGCTGGGGGGTCCAGACCTTCTCGAAGGCAACGCGGCCCGGACTGTGGCCGAAGAACTCGTTGCCGGCGCCGGCCGCCATGGCGCGGCGGCGCGCGGCGGTCGCGCCCTCGTCGATAGCACCGTTGCGGATCACCACGCCGTAGTCACGCGCAGCGCCCTCGACGGTTACGAAACCGCCCCTGACATCGGCCAGAACGGCCCGGGGATCGCGCTCGTGGGCCGGGCCCCATCCGCCGCCGCCGGCCGCCGTGATGCGGATGATGTCGCCGGGTTCGACCGTCACGACGTCGGTGTTGCCGAGGTCGACCTCGCAGGTCGTTCCAGGATTGCGGATGAACCGGGAGGATTTGCCCGCCGCACCACCCGCGATCCCCCACGGCGTGAAGACCATGCGGTCGCGGTTACGCGCCGTGAGCACGGTGTGCGGTGCGAACACCTGGAACAGCATGGTGGTCGAAAGGCCGCCGCGATGCCGTCCCGCGCCCGCCGAGTCGGGAGCGAGGCCGTACTCCAGGATGCGGATCGGCACTTCGGCCTCGTTGATCTCGGCAGGAGTGTTCTTGAAGAACGCCTGATTGGCGCCGCAGCCTTCCGAGCCGTCGCCCGCTGCGCTCGCGCCGGCGCCGGCGGTGATCGGGCTGATGTTCGCCATCACGCTCCTGCCCGTGCGATTGTCGGTGGTGCGCACGTTGAGCAGGGGGCCGCCGCTTCCCGGACCGCCCTGCAACCGGTCGGGCAGGGCCTGGGCGAACGCGCCAAAGATAGTCGACATGAGGCGCCCCACGCCAAGGCTCCTCATGCCGACCGCGGCCGGGAACCGGGGGTTTACGATGGAGCCTTCCGGCAGGATAGAGCGCAGCGGCCGGAGCAGGCCGCAGTTCCTGAGGATGGAAGGGTCGAGCGTGTAGAGCACATAGACCGCTCCCACCATCAGCAGCACATGCCGTTCGTCGCCTCCGGTGGGAACGTGGATCGACGACGCCAGCTGGGGGTCGGAGCCGGTGTAGTCGAAGACGATCTCGTCGCCGTCGACGATCAGGTTGAGGGCGACGCGGGCCGGATAGCCGCCGGGCGAATCCTCGTCCATGAAGTCGGCGAAGAAGTACTCACCGTCCGGAATCGAGCGGATGACCCGCCGCGCCTGGGCCTCGGCGAGGTTCAGCAGGTCCGCGACGCCTTCCCTGAAGGTCTCGATGCCAAAACGGGCGATGATCTCCCTGACTCTGGCCTCGCCGATGTTGACCGAGGCGTACTGGGCCTTCATGTCGCCCCAGTTCTGTTCGGGCATGCGCACGTTGGCCATGATGATGTTGACCAGTTCCCGGTTCAGTTCGCCCTTGCGGTAGAGCCTGGTCGGCGGCAGGCGCAGGCCCTCCTGGTGTACCTCGGTAAGCTGGCGCGAGAGGCTCGCAGGCACGGCGCCGCCGATGTCGGTGTTGTGTACGTGACCGACGGCGAAGCAAACCAGCTCGCCGTCGTGGAAGATGGGCTTCCAGATATGCATGTCGGGCGAGTGGGTGCAGACGAACCCGCTGTAGGGGTCGTTGCAGATGACGACATCGCCCTCGTCGTAACGGTCGATCAGGCTCAGGCCGCGCGCGTAGTCGAGGCCGACGAACCATGTGGCTCCAAAATCGAAAGGCGAAGCGAAGGTCTTGCCCTCGGGTGTCACGAGGCCGCAGGTGAAGTCCTCGCTTTCCTTCACGAAGGTCGAATGGGCCGTGCGCAGCAGTGTGCGCGCCATGGCTTCGGCAGCCGCCTGGCAGTGATTGGAGAGGATCTGCAGGGTCACCTTGTCGATCGGCATCGGGTTTCCCCTCTCTGGGTCAGGATCAGGTGGCCGTAGCCGTCGACACGGGCACGGAAGTCCTCCGCCACGCAGACGGTGGTGTCGCTTTGCGAGACGACGGCCGGGCCGTCGAAGGTGTGTCCGGGGCGCAGGGTTTCGCGTCGAAACAGCGCAGCCCGGACGGTCCGTCCGTCCGCGTGGACCGGAACCCGGCCCTCCGGCTCCACGGTGGCCGGCGTCCCGTCGACGAATTCGAAACGGGGTTTCGGGGTCCGGCCCTGCGCAACCAGACGCAGGTTGACGATCTGGACCGGCGCCGCCCGGTCCGCATGGGCGTAGAGCTGCTCGTGGGCGGCGTGAAATGCCTCCTCGAGCGACGCGACGTCGCCCGTTTCGATAGCGTCGGCATCGAGGAACGCCTCGATCTCGAAGGACTGACCCTTGTAGCGCATGTCCGCCGAGTGGATGTAGACGGCGGGCCCATCGTAGCGCTGCTCGTGGTGCAGCCATCGTTCGCCCAGGGCCCGCAGGGATTCGAAGCCTTCCCGGATCGCCGGTGCCGTCATGGCGTTGACATCGGCGTAGATCGTCCGGACGAAATCGTTCTTCAGATCAGCGATCAGTCCGCCCATGGCGCTCAGAACGCCGGGTGCGGGCGGTATCACCACGGTCGACATGTTGAGTTCGCGAGCCAGGAAGCAGGCGATCATGGGTCCCGCGCCGCCGAAGGCGATCAGGGCGTTGTCGCGCGGATCGATGCCGTAGGACGACACCAGCTTCGAGACTTCCAGGTACATGCCGGATACCGAGACCCGGACGATCGCCTCCGCCGTTTCCTCGACACTGCACTCCATGCGTCCGGCGAGCGCGCCAACGGCGCGGCGCGCGGCGTCGATGTCCACCCGGACCGCGCCATGGCCGAGGGCGCTCTGGCCGACGTAACCCAGGACGGCGAAGGCGTCGGTCAACGTGGGTCGCTCGCCGCCCTTGCCGTAGCAGGCCGGACCCGGCACCGCACCGGCGCTTTCGGGTCCCACCTTCAGCACTCCGACATCATCGATCCGGGCAATCGATCCGCCGCCCGCGCCGATAGAGGTGACCGACACCGTCGGGATGTAGATCGGGAACTCGCCAATCATCTCTCCGATACCGTACTGCGGCCGGCCTTCGGCGATGAATGCGACATCGGCGCTGGTACCGCCGACATCGAAGCTGATGGCGTCACGGTATCCGGAGAGCGCGGCGATATGGCTTGCGCCGATCACGCCTGAAGCGGTGCCCGACATGATCATCTGGGCGCAGGCGGTCTTGCCCATCTCGGCGCTCATCACCCCGCCGTTCGACTTCGTGACAAGCGGCTCGGCCGGCACGCCCGCCTCGCGCAGCGCGTCCTGCAGCGAGGCCAGGTAGCGGCTGACGCGTGGCTGCACATAGGCGTGGATGACGGCGGTGATCGTGCGTTCGTACTCGCGGATGATCGACCAGACGTCGGTGGAGCAGAACACGGGAAGCTCCGGCGCCATCTCCCGCACCAGGGCGGCCACCTCGTGTTCGTGGGCAGGATTGCGGTAGGCGTTCAGGAGCGCCACGACGATTCCCTCGGCGCGCGCCTCGCGTGCCTTCCCGATGGCGGCCTCGACGCTGGCCCTGTCGACCGGCTGAAGTTCGCTGCCGTCGCTTGCCAGACGTCCCGCGACCGGAAAGACCCGCTCCCTGGGGATCAGGGGCGCGGGGCGTTTCGAAAGCAGGTCGTAGACATCAGGCGTTCTCAGCCGTGCCACCTCCAGCACGTCGATGAACCCCTCGGTCGTGAAATGGCAGAGCCTGATACCCTGGCGCTGGATCACCGTGTTCACGCCCACGGTGGTGCCGTGACTGAAGTAGGCGATCTCGCCCGGGGCGATGCCGAAGCGCGCCTCGAGCTGGCGGATTCCCTCCAGAACCTCGGCACCCGGCATGTCGGGGCGCGACGGCACCTTCAGGGCCTGTGTCTCCAGGGTCGATTCGTCGAACACGAAGAAGTCGGTGAACGTGCCTCCGATATCGACTCCGACGCGATAGGACATCCCGCTTCCCCGGCTCGTCCGCATGTTCCTTGTACGCCGGGCCGGTTTTCTGGTCCGCGGTACAGTGTCCGAACCCTTCGAGTCCGGGGCCGATTTGTCAAACCGCAAGGCGATCGCGTCTTCCCGCCACTCCCTGCGTGTCATGCCGAACGATGCCGACGGGACCATCGCTACCTCGCCGCGGTGTGCGTTGCCCGGATCGATGACGAGCGCAACACCCGCGACATGTCCGACGGTACTTGTCTCGATGCGTACGGCCGATGTCATCACGCGCATCAGCAAGCACCGCCATGGTCGCGCAAAAAAGAATTGGAAGCTGGGCGCCGGGATCGAACGGCCCTGATCGTCCAACGGTCGTTCCCTTGGACGCGCGGCCGGTCCGCCGGATAGAATCGCCACCTGTCGGAAGAGACCCTGGAGAGGTGACGATGACGCCCGAACGGATGAGTGAAGCGATCGACACGGCCTGGGCGGCTTTTTCGGCCGGCGATCTCGACGGCTTCGTCGCGGGATGTGCCGAGGATATCGTCTACAGCGACAACGCCGGACAGGAACCGCTTCACGGCCTCGATGCGTTCAGGCGTTATGCTTCGGGCTGGTTCGAGGCGTCGAGCGACCGCCGCGCCACGCCCTTGCGCAAGACAATCGGCGACTGCCGCGTCGCGACGGAGATCCGCCTCGAGATGACACACGACGGTGCGCCACTTTACGGAATCGCGGCGGCCGGAGCCCGGATCGCCTTCGATTTCGCGATGATCGCCGACTTCCGGGACGGCCGGATTTCCAGGATCGTTGCCTACTACAATCCTGCCAGCGTCATGCAGGACCTCGGCCTGGCCGTCGGCGCGCCGGCACACCGGCCGGCCTGAAGCGGATCGCCGGAGATCCGCTAGAGAAGCATCTTGTTGTGGGCGTCCAGCGCCGCGACCTTGTAGCACTCGGCGAGCGTCGGATAGTTGAAGACGGTGGTGATGAAGTAATCGAGTCCCCCGCCGAGTCCGATCACCGCCTGACCGATGTGGACCAGTTCGGTGGCACCCGAGCCGATGATGTGAACGCCCAGCAGCGTGTGGTCCTCGGCATGGAAGATCAGCTTCAGCATGCCCGAATCGTCACCCAGGATCTGGCCTCGGGCGATCTCGCGATAGCGGGCGATGCCGGTCTCGTAGGGCACCTTCTGTCGGGTCAGCGCCAGCTCCGTCTGGCCAACCATGGAAATCTCGGGGATGGCGTAGATGCCGACCGGAAAGTGGTCGGGCATGGGTTCGGCGGACAGGCCGAAGGCATGGCGCGCGGCCAACCGGCCCTGTTCCGATGACGTCGCCGCGAGGCTCGGAAATCCGATGACGTCGCCGGCCGCGAAGATGTTGGGCACCGCGGAGCGGTAGTCTCCGCCCACCTTGATGCGACCGCGGGTATCGGCGCTCAGGCCGGCGCGTTCCAGGTCGAGGGCCTCAGAGGCGCCGACCCGGCCGGTGCAGGCCAGCACGAGATCGGCCACCAGACGCTTTCCCGACTGCAGGTGGACCAGCGCCTGAAGGGGCGGTCCTTCGTATTGGTCGACGTGCTCGACCGATTCGCCCAGACGGAAGGTCACCATGTTGTTGCGCATCTGGTGGATCAGTTCGTCGATGATCTCGCCATCGAGAAACTCCAGTGGTCGCTCGCGGCCGTCGACCACCGTCACCTTCACGCCGAGCGCGGCGAACATCGAGGCGTACTCCACGCCGATCACTCCGCAGCCCACCACGATCATGCTGCGCGGCAGCTCTCCCAGCTTGAGAATGTCGTCGCTCGTGATGACGCACGGCAGACCCGTGGGCATGTCCATGTTGGGCGAGGGCCTTGTGCCAACCGCGATCAGCATGTTGTGGGCCGTCAATTCGCGGTTGCCCGCCGGTCCGTGGACCAGAACACCGTTGGGGCCGGTCAGCGTCGCGGTGCCGGGCACGACGGCGACACCGTTGCGCCGCAACTGGTCCTGCTGCACCCGGGCCTCGGTCCTGACGATCGCGCCCACGCGCGACAGCAGTGTTTCGGCTGTCGGCCGTTCGTCGTGGCCGATTCCTCCCGAGCGGTTGTGCTGATAGGCCGCGCCACGGTGCTGTCCGTTGAAGGTGAGAACCGCCTCGCGGAAGGTCTTGGACGGTATGGTGCCGGTATGAACGCAGACGCCGCCCACATCGAGGCCGCGCTCCACGACCGCCACCCGCTTGCGCAGCTTCGCGGCCTGCACGGCGGCGCGCTGACCCGCGGGCCCGCTTCCGATGCAGATCAGATCGAAGTCAAACTCGCCTTCCATGGATGTCGTCCCCGACTCCGGGCGGTTTCTGCGCGCCGGCCGTTCCTTCTTTGGTTTCGTTCCGCGGACCCAGACATAACGGGTGCGGCACGGTGCTTCAACGGGACGATAATCCGGGATGGGCCGGTTGACGCCGCGGCCTCCACGCCCGTCCATTTCACCGGCACGCCGTCGGGGAATGGCGCGACGATGGCCTGCCTGACCGATCTTGCATCGTCCGCGCTGCCGGTGCTCTCCACCGTGGGATGGCGGGGCCGCCATCAGGGCGCAGACGTGGCCCAAACCCGGCGCCGGTGGCAACCGGGGTCGCCACATTCCTTTGAACCCGAACGCCCGGCGAAGTCACATCGGGCAACGGTGTCCTCTGCAAATTGCTGTTTTGCCGATGCGGTTTCGTCGGATCCCGGATTTTCTCCGAGACCTTCGCGGTGAAGTACCGAACCTTCAGTTCTGGTGATGCGGCTGGAGCACTCTCTTGGCCCAGGCAACCAAGTCCAGCCACTGTAAAGGTGTACCCATGAGCGCCCCGGAGCAGAGGTTGAACCCATCGATTCAATTGAGTGTGCACATCGGAGACTGCCCAGAAAGCAGGGGCCGCCGAAGCGGCCCCGCGCCCTGCAGTCGAAATCGCAGGGGTGATTGGGTGATTGTGTGTGCCCATCGGGAGACAAGGTCAAGTCTTCCCCTCTGTCCATGGTCCGGTCAACCTGATCCGGCGCCATTCGTTCGCCGCCCCAGAAACCTGTTGCGTCGGCGGCGCCGTTGGTGACGATCGAGACAGCAAGACCGAGCCTGCCATGCATCACCGTTTCCTCGCGGGAGTGTCTGTCGCCGCAGTGATTGTGCTCCTTTCCGGTATCGCCATCCCGCCAGCGGGCGCGGAAGAAACCTACGCTCTCTCGATGCACGGCGACGAGGCCTTTCCCGACGGGCCCCGGGACCACTTTCCCTGGGTTGACCGGGAGGCGCGCAAGGGCGGAGACCTGAGCCTTGCCATTGTCGGCACGTTCGACAGCATGAATCCCTACATCGTCCAGGGGCTTCCCGCGGCTGGCCTTAAGGCACTCGTCTTTCAGTCGCTGCTCTATCGCTCTCCCGACGAGCCGTTCACGCTCTACCCCCAGGTGGCGCGGGCCATCGAGATCGCGGATGACCGGACGAGAATCGTCTTCCACCTGGACCCGCGCGCCCGCTTCCATGATGGAACCGAGGTGACGGCCGAAGACGTGCTCTTCACCTTCGATGCCCTGCTCAACGACGGCCGTCCCCACACGCAGACCTACTTTTCCGGCGTCACAGGCGTCCAAGAGCTTGGCCCGCTGTCTGTCTCCTTCGACCTCAGGGGAGACAACTGGGAACTTCCCCTTCTCCTGGGTCTCATGCCGGTCCTTTCGAAGGAGTATTTCGAGACCGTGACCTTCACCGGAACCAGCCTCGAGATTCCGGTGGGGACAGGACCCTATCGGGTCGAATCCATCGATCCGGGCCATCGCGTCATCTACCGGCGTGATCCGGATTACTGGGGCCGCGACCTGCCGCAAAGCGTCGGCCGCTACAG
>MPMV01000060.1 GCA_002238685.1 bacterium EF100-94H03 bin56 | reverse complement strand
GAACCCGATGACATCCGACGTCAGCAGGGCCGTGCCCGCGAAGCTGCCGCAGGCAGCCTGAAAACTACAAGTTGGTCAGGGGTGCGGGACGCCCGGCGTCAAGGACGTCGCCAAATGACCGGATACGGCAATCTCGCGCTTTAGTTCCATTTCCTGAAGGTTCTCAGCCCAGGACCTTTGAAATGGAATGTTGGTTAGGGACAGGATCGACGCCTTCGCTTCCGTCAGTTCGCCGATGATTGCCATAGGATCATACTGTATCCAGTGGCTCGGGGTGATATATTGTATGCTCATGTATGTATTGTAGCATGCTTATTTCACACATCAAGTCAATACAGGAGTAGATAACATATGGAGAATATGAGAGAAAAAATCCCTACAGCAGATGATGCTGTCAACGTCATTTCACCGTGAGTTCGCTTGCATGTCGTTGAAATTTCGGTGACGAAGCCTTCAGGCATCCATGCCAAAGTCCGCGGCGCCCATTGACGGGCGCCTTGGCTATCGTTGGTCAGGCGGCTGACGCCAGGGGAGCACATGACTCGCCGCTCCGGAAACCCGGACACCCGGTGGTCGGGAGTGGATGGCGACGATGGCGATGTCGCCTGGAAGCGTGGTTCCCTCTCTCACCCACCAGGTGTCGATGCCGTCCGTGATGCCGGCCCGAAGGTTGCCTGATGTTCCGAGAATGCTGAACCAGCCGTAGTCCGGCGGCGGTTCGGGAATGTCGGGGGGTGCTGCGGGGGCTTCGAAGACCGCGGCGACAACGGTTTCATCGATGAGCGGTTCGCCGGGCTGCAGTCCGGCGAGGCGTTCCTCGTTCTCGAGGACTTCCGCCACGAGTTCCTGGCGCTGGCTGCACAGCGCCAGGAGTTCGTCCTCGATGGCCAGGGCAGCCAGGATGTCGTCGCCCGCCACCGCCGTCGCCAGCGTGGTGCGCAGGAGATCGCGGGCGCACTCACCCATGGCAAGCTCGTCGCCGACGACCGGCGCGGCGCCAAGGGCCAGCGCCGCCCAGGCGCAGGCGGCGCGGACCAGGGGCCGGCCGACGCCACGCGCCGTCATCGCCGGATCAGCCGACATCGCCTGGCCCGCCACCGCCGGGGCCGCCGCATCCACAGCCGTTGCCGCCGCTGTTGCCGTCATTGCCACCAGCCGGTCCGCCGCGGTCGCCGCCGCCATTCCTGCCTCCGTGACCTTCGGTCGTGCCGGGACTGGGGGCCGGTGTCGCGCTGTCCATCAGGTTGCCGGGCACATCGTTGATGGAATCGTAGTCCGCGACGCCGTCTCCATCGGTGTCGAACCCCATCTCGCGTCCGCCGTCGCGATCCTCGCTGGGGGGGTCGTCGGGCGCATCGTCGATGGAATCGTAGTCCGCGACGCCGTCTCCATCGGTGTCGAACCCCATCTCGCGTCCGCCGTCGCGATCCTCGCTGGGGGAGTCGTCGGACGCATCGTCGATGGAATCATTGTCCGCGGCCTTGTCTCCATCGGTATCGATGCCCGTCTCGCGTTCATCGTCCGGATCCTCGCTCGATGGTGTGTGGCAGGTGTAGCTCGTCGTTCGCCACCGGTTGCGTTGCGTTACCTGGACGATCGGTCCGTCATCCCACGGAAACAGTGTCGAACGCAGGTGAAGCGTGCGTGACTGGTGCCGGGTTCCCGTTGCCGGGGCGATGCAGGCGAGGGTGCGTGTCTCGGTCCTGGTCGACACCCTGATCATGGGCCGAGGCACAAGGGGTTCCGGGTCATGCCAGCAGCTTGATGACACGAACTCCGGTGGCCCCCAGGAGGTTCCGCCTGCCGTGACCGTCTTCTGGCGGCGATAGATGTCCTCCCCGCTGATCGTGCGGTTGTGGGGCTCGCCTGCATCGAACGCGCAGGCAAGACGGTAGGTTACCCAGGTGCTCGTGTCCCCCCGGCATGCATCGCTCTGCAGCTGCCACGGCATGCGTGTCGGTGCGCCGAGCGGGTCGCCCCGTCCGTTGACCTCCTGGACGATATCACGGACGAAGACGCGGCCATGTCCGTGGGTTCCGGCGGGGCAGGGTCTGGTTTCCCTCTCGCGATCCAGGGTCGTCATGGTGACGGCAAAGGGATCGGCCACCTCGCCGGCGAGGGCAACACGGCCCGAAGGCAGGCCGGTCATGCAGGCGGGAAGGACGACATCGGCGCGCCCGTTGCCGCCGAAGGCCCTGGATCCGACAAGCCAGTGGAGCGGCGGCGGCGGCGGAACGTCATTGGACTGCAGGTGCGGCGCGAGACGGACACTGCGCTGGTTCCGGCCCACGCCCTTGAGACGTTCAGGCTCGGCATAGACGATGAGAATTCCGTCACAGTAGCGTGCGGAAAGGCCTCTCCTCGTCCACGAGTCCCGCCACGGCGTCGACGGTGGCGCCGCCGTCCACCGGGTCAGCGATGTCGATTCGTTGCGGATGAACGTCTCGAGGCGATGCCATGCTCCTTCCAGTGCATGGGCGTGGGAGAGCGCTTCGGCATCGGCGATGCCATCGGGAGCCGCCGCGATGGCGGGCGAGACCGCCAGGTGGGCCGCAAGAACGAGGGGGCCGAGGCGGCCCCGGTAACGGACATCATGCATCCTGTTCTCCTGTTCCGGGAGCTGCGAGCGGGGTGGCGAGTGCTTCGAAGACCTCCTCGAGGAGGCGGTGCGGCGTCAGCATGCGGCCGTCGATGCGCCACCCGGCACGTCCTGTGCCGACGACGCGGGTGATCTCGAGGCCGGCAACCGGCGCCAGGGCGTCATGGGCGCGCCGAAGGGGCGGCGGGCCGGTCAGCGTCACGGTCCAGGGTTGCGAGGGCGAACGCTGGAAGGTGATGGTGGTTGCCCAGGGGCCGGCCATGCGATCAACCTCCTTCCTCAGGTCAAGGAAGGCGGGCCGCTCACCGCCCGTCCATCTGACGAGAACGGGATCGAGTTCCGTCACCGACCATGCCGTCCGGCCGATCACCGAAGAAAGCTGCCAGGATCGCGTGACATGCTCCTCCATGAGGCGCCTGAAGAGTGCGATGTCGTGGCCGGGCTCGAGGGACCAGCGAACCACCAGGGCAGGGCGTGACCGGAAGGCGGGCCACTCGGCCAGGATTCCCGGGTCCTGCAGCGAGGCCGTGCAGGAGATTTCGTCCGTATTCCATCCCGGAACATCCACGGGTGAGGACTTGAGCGCGCGGTCACAGGCCTCGATCAGCGTGGCGCCGGCAATCGCCACCTCGACGTGTGCCGGTGGTGCGGGGAGCGCAGCCTCTTGCCTGTCCTCGAAGAGGTCTCCGGCCATCAGCCAGCCGGCGACGGTGGCACCTGAGAGAGAGGCGGCCGCCGCAATTTTCCACGGCCGTGCACGGGAACGTGGCGCCGCCTCCAGTTCCATGGCGGCTGTGACGGAGAGGCCGCCCGCGTCGAGGGCAATGGCCCCGTCAACGGCAAGTGCCGGCGTGGCGAAGACGGGAACCCCGGGCCGCCGCAGGCGTTCGAGGGCACCGAGCGCCTCGTCACGGCCAGGGTGGATCTCGTCACCGTCGCCCGGGAACGCGCCCTCCACCTGGCGAAGAAGGGCGACTCTGCCGTCACCGTCATCCGCGAGGAGCGCGATCCAGTCGGCGTCGTCGATGTGACAGGCAAGGGCTGCGCCGAGGGATACCTGACCCGCCTCGCCATCCGGTCCGGCAAAGCCGGTCCGGGCGCCCGAGTGCACGAGGAAGGGACAGTGGAAGCGCCGTGCCATGCGGGCCTCGCTGGCCCGGTGGCTGCGCTGCCGCCACACGAGGCCCGCCGCCCATGGCCGGCCGGATATCACGAGGGTGCTCACAGGTCGTCTCCGCTGGTCTCGACGATGCCCAGGGGTTCGCCAGCCTCGGCGGTGACAAGCAGGACCTGCTCGACTCTCGAGGCATCGGACGTCACCCCGCCGAAGGGGAAGGGGAGGGAGGCATCGAATGTCCCCTTGCGGTCGCTGACGGTGCCCCGGTCACGAAATCCGGTGACCACCAGGGTTTCGCCCCTGGACACCTTCTGGGTGACCTGGACAGCCCGGCTGCCGTAGGCGGGGAGCTGGATTCTCTGGTTCGCAGTCTCGAAGACGGTGAAGGCGGGCCTGTCCTGGAGTGAGGCGAAGAGGCGGATCAGGATGTCACCGGGCGAGACGATCTGGGCGACAAAGGTCATCGCGAAACCGCTGGAGACTGTTCCAGGCACGAGATTGGTGGAGCGCGTGCCGTCGACGACCGTGGTGCTGATCTCCTTCAGGTAGGCCTCGGAGAAGAGTTCGAAGAACTGCGCAGGCTGGGCATTGAGGGAGGGCACGGTGGCTGACAGCACCCGCGCCACGGATCCGGCCTGGTGAAGGGCTCCGACGGTCGCGGCAAGGGAGTCGGTTCCAGGCCCCGGCCGCACGATGCCGGCGAGGTTCGCGCCGACCTCGAACCCTGTGTTGCTGCCGAAAATCCTCTTGAGCGTTCCCTCGATACCCACGTCGAAGGATGCCTGATCGCGGAAGCGGACCTGGTAGACATCCACCGTGAGGGTCACCGGTCTCAGGACCGTGCGATTGAGCCATTCAAGATAGGCGCGCGCATGATCGATATCCCGCGGCAGCCCGGAGACCACGACAGACGCCGTTGCCGGTGCCACCGCCACGCGTGTCGAGGGATCGAGCTGGGCCGTCAGCTGTTGGGTGATTTCCGGCCACGGGTCGTAGGTGGTTTCGGTGGTGAGAGTCTGGCGGGCGAGGTTGTTCGAGCCCGATCCCCCGGCCGTGTCGCTGGTTGAGGTGGCGCCCTGGATACTCTGCGATCCGGCCAGTGCATTGAGCCGGAAGACCACCTGGTGCTGACGCTGGACCGTGATGGCTCCGTTTGACCACGACCAGGCGTATCCGGCCGCTTCGCACCACATGTCGAGGAGGTCGTCGAGTGCGCCTGTCCAGATGCCGCCCTCTGGTAGCAGTCCACCATCCCATGCCATGACCGCAGGCGGAGACGATCCTGAAGGCCGGTTCCCTGCCAGTGTCACGCGCAGTCCGGTGGCCGCCTCGATCCTCGCTGCGAAATCCGCATCACCCGGTCTGCCGGCAAGTGAAAGGGTCACGGCATCGCTGACGCGAAGATGAAGGGGGAGTTCCTCCACGTCCGCGGGCCGGCGTTCCAGACCCGTGTAGGGGCGGGTTCTCTCGAGGTGCAGGACGCCATAGCTCATTGCCGGTTCCTGCATGGCGGCGATGTCGGCGGCAAGGTCCCTCGCCGGGTCGTCCGCCCCCGGATGACAGGCCGAAAGGACTGCCAGCAGAACCGCCAGGATGAACGGTCTCAATGCACGACCCGGTGGTTCAGCGGAATGAAGGCCACGTGATCGAGAGGCAGCGGCACGCCACGCCGGCAGGGTGCCTTCGATACACACTGGTCCCTGATGGCCCTGTGTTCCTCGGCGCTGGAGTTCTCGATGATCCAGCTGCGGATCTGGTCGACCGTCGTCAGTCGCGGTGATGTGCCGCGCCGGAGCCTGTTGACGAAGGACGGGTTGCCGGTGGCTGCGTAGCCGAGTTCAGACGACTTGATGCCGGTGATGGCAAGGAAGGCTTCCACTTCGTCAACGAAGGCCTGGCCGAGTGGCGCGAAGCCCATGAAGACGAGTACCTTGTCGGCTGTCCTGAGAGAGGGGGAGCGTCCCCTGGCGAGGTCGGCGACGAAACAGGGGTCGCCCAGCGACCGCTGTCCGAAGCATGCCGGACTCATGTCGTGGCGACTGAGATACGCCTCGACGGTCCAGTAGAAGGCTTTATCGAGCTTGATCATGGCGGAACATATGAAGAACATTTTGTTCCGGCACAACCACTCTTCGCTATCGCTTTTCCTTCACCGGAGGTTTCCGTGGCCCCTCGGCGCCTGATCGCCGACGGGAGCCGCAACACATGTAATCGCGCCAATCCGATGCGTTATCGTGCCGCGCCAATCCACCGCATCAACAACTGGTCGCAACGTTCTGGTGGACACGAAATTTACCGGACCCACGATTGATTTATTGCATTGACATTCTGTTACTCGAATTGCACACGTAAACTTAACATGATCCAGTGTGCGCTTTGCGACTCGAATACAAGCGAGTCGGCCGTGTGCAGCGCGAGAGGCCGGAGTGGCTTGACGGCGCGGGCGGCTCGGAAGAGACACATGATGACACACTCGGCAGGCAGCTTGACATGGGGGGTGGCGTCCCGAACACCCTGAGTGAGTTCCGGAGTGCCATGACCGAGCCCGCCGGAGCGTCGGACACGTTCTGCGAAGTGCTTTCCTCGCCATATGTTCCGTCCGCATCTCTCAGGCCGCGGATCCGGTCGGCCGACTCACCCGGGGCAGGTCCTCCGATCCGATGCCCGCCCTTTCCCTGTCATGTCCCGCCAACAACACTCTCCCCCGGCCATTCGCGGCGTTTCGCAAAGCCTTGGATACCGGGGTGGACTGCCGCTCGTTCCTGGCGAGGCGCTCATCATCGACCCGGCAGAGGGGCGGGTGGGGCGCTGCCTCACGCTTGCCAGGTTACTCGATCGCCCACGTCCACGCAGACCACATCAGCGGCATGGCGGAACTGCGCGACCGCACCAGCTGCATCACCGCAAGCTACCCGCCTCGGCATGTATCCAAGTCAAAGAAATTCTCACATTGCGTCCATTGACATAAGGAATTTTCATTTTTCCTCCTTGAGACGGTGTTTTTCACACTGTATCATGAGATTTCAAGTGCCTGGCTTGCTGTCGTTGCATTTCGGGCAGCAGCATCGAAATTCATGAATATCGCACCCCAACATCGTTTTTCAGGGCCGATCACGGTTTTTCAGGACAGGCGGTTGCCGGAACGGGCGACGCCGGCTGGCTATGCCGCCCTGATCGATGCCTGCAGCCTGCAGGTTCCCTTGCCGCGGACTTTGTCCGCTACGGGTGAGCGGCACAGGATCCTGGAGGAGGGAGGTTGGCGCCTGCTCACGCCCCGCCATGCCCCGCGCTCCACTCTGGAAGCGCACCTGACCTTCGCCCTCAAGTATGAGGGGCTCGATCTTGTCGTTCTGAAGCGCCTTTTCCTTGCGGTGGATGCGGTCGAGATCGAATCCATCGTCCGGCATACGCCCACGGGCAGCTATGCCCGGCGCCTCTGGTTTCTTTACGAGTGGCTCACCGGGCAGCGTCTGAACCTCCCGGACGCCGCACGGGGCGACTATGTCCCGGTCGTCAATCCGCAGCAACAATGGGCGGTCCCGGGCAAGAACTCCGCGCGGCAACGTGTCAGGAACAACCTGCCGGGCACACCGGATTTCTGCCCGCTCGTCCGGCGCACGGAAGCACTCGAAGAATTGGTGAACCTCGATCTCGCGAAGCGGGCTCGGGCGGTCGTTGCTGCGGTGCCGGGAGACTTGCTTGCCCGCACAGCCGCTTTCCTGCTCCTGAAGGATTCCAGGTCGAGCTACGCGATCGAGGGCGAACGCCCGCCGCAGAACCGCATTCAGCGCTGGGGCCGAGCTATCGGTGAGGCCGGCCGGCAACCCATCGACCTCGATGAACTGCTCCGGCTGCAGAAGATCGTGATCGGCGACGAACGGTTCGTGCGTCTTGGTTTGCGCACCGAAGGCGGATTCGTCGGCGAGCACGAGCGGGACACGGGCGCGCCGCTCCCCGACCACGTCAGCGCACGGCACGAAGACCTGGCTTCCCTGATCGAAGGTATGGTCGCCTTCGACCGGGATCCGGCAATCGCCCTCGATCCTGTCATCGCAGCGGCCGCGCTGGCTTTCGGCTTTGTGTACATCCACCCCTTCGCTGACGGGAACGGGCGCATCCATCGCTATCTCATTCATCACGTTCTGGCACGGAGGGGATTCAACCCGCCGGGGGTCGTGTTTCCGGTATCCGCCGCGATCCTGGATCGGGTCGACGAGTATGGCGCGATTCTGGAGGACTATTCGCGGCGGCTCTTGCTGCTCATTGAGTGGGAGCCGACAGAGCGCGGCAATGTCCGGGTGCTCAACGACACCGTGGACTTCTATCGCTTTTTCGACGCCACGCCGCATGCGGAGTTCCTGTTCGAATGCGTGCGCAGGACGATCGAGGAAGACTTGCCCAACGAAACGGATTTTCTCCGGCGCTACGACCGATTCACGGGGCACCTTCAGACGATCGCCGACATGCCTGATCGCACCGCCGACCTTCTGTTCCGGTTTCTGCGGCAAAATGCGGGGCGTCTTTCGAGGCGCGCGCGCGAACGAGAGTTCAAGATGCTGACGGATGGAGAAGCGGAAGGGATCGAGCGCCTTTACAACGAGGTGTTCAGACCCTCGCCGGAAACTCGTGGTTCAAAGAATCCCTACGTCGCCGTCGTGAACAGGGAAGTGACCTGGCCACCCCGCTGCAGAAGTTCAGAGGATGGGCGGCACCATGTCGCCAGACTTGGAGGCAGGCCGTCTACCGTGTTCGATTGCTGGACTCTCCAGGGAACCTGCAGCCTCTGCGGCGAACTGGTCGATACGGGCGAGCCCCTTTGAGAAACACGTTTGAAGAAGAGTAATCCCGCACATCCCGGTCCAGCGGTTGCGGCGGAACGCATAGCCAAGGGCGACTCTCGCCGACGTCACGGGGGATCAGCGCGCCTTCACGCATATCCTGAAACCGTCGCCGGGCGCCGGCCTTGAAGAGCTTCCCCTGGCCGCCGCACGGGCCTGCGGGTTCGAGACGGCCGCTCACGCGATCGTCTCGATGCCGGACGATTTGCCCGCCGCGTTGCTGGTCGAGCGCATCGCTTTCAGACGAGACCGCAATGACCGTCGCAAGATCATGGCGTCCGTTCGCGGGGTCGCGCCATCGGAGAAACACGAAGGTTCCCTCGGGCAGGCTGCGCGGGGGTTGCGGGGCATCTCCAGCGACGCCCAAGCGGATGTCGCAGTGTTGCATCGCCGCGCCATTTTCGCGTGGCTCATCGCCGATGGAGATCTTCACCTGAAGAACATGGGTGTCCTGAGGGTTGCGCCGGCAATTTCTCGTCCGTGTAGTTCGCACCGGTCTGCGATGTCGTGACGACACGGGCCTTCCCGGGACTTGAACGGGACGATCTGGCGCTTTCGCTGGCGGGAAAGAGGAACCGGCTGTCATCCGGGGACTTCGTGCGTGCCTGCGCGACGATGGGCATCGAGGCGCATCAGGCTCGCGATAGCGTAGAATCTCTGTGTGCCCGTCTGGAAGGCCTTGAGCCCGCCTTCAGCCGGGCGGGTCGGGCGCTGGAGATCCGGAGGCAGAGAATCGAAGCCGCTCGCGATTGACGAATGTGGCGCAACCTGAAGGCTGTGGACCGGTTGCGTGTCACGGAGTTCTCCCGCCCTTGATCGGCAATCCTGATTCTGTCGAACAGGACCGCCGTCCGCGAGGAGGCGCCGGGGGACGTTCGACGCGCACTTCGACATCGTGGCACGGACGCTGGTCAAGCCGCTGAAGGACAGTCTGCCCGGCGACGGCGTGCGCGAGTCCGGACGGGGCAAGAGATTGAACGGTCTTCACGCACAATCGGCCCGACCGGTCGATTTCACCTGGTCATGCATCGGTTTTCAATTGGCCGGGGGTCAAGCACACTGTGACGTGTCCTCGCTTTGTGAACTGCGGGTCCGGGAGGCCCTGGAGGACACCAGGGTCGGGCCCCCGGCAATCGGGAAGGACCACGCTGGCACAGCATGGTGCCGGCGATGGCGTGCCCTTCATCACGCTGGACAACTCCACCGTCACGGGCGCGCGAAGCACATGCATGCGCGTCAGGATGGCGACGGCATACCTGTCGCGACTGCTCGCCAGGCCTTGGGATGCGTACCACGAGACTCAGTAGAACGTGCGCCGTGGAAGGGTGCACGCTAGACTTGATCTGACCGCCGGACAGGCCCACGCCGAGGATATGGTGCAGCAACGCATTCAGGCGTGCTGCATGAACAGCGGAGTCGAACCGGTCCGCGCTGTTGCGCTCGGGGAGGGCGACATGAAGAAATCGAAGAAGAGGACCGGTGGGACCGCGCTGCAATCGGCGACTGCCGAAGCCCAGGATCGTCCCCGGAAGATAAAGAACAAGTACTACGAGCAGGAGTTGTTCCGGCTCCAGCTCGAACTCGTGAAGATGCATGAGTGGATCAAGCACGAGGGGCTCAAGGTCGTGGTGATCTTCGAGGGGCGGGACGCCGCCGGCAAGGGCGGCGTGATCAAGCGCATCAACCAGCACTTGAGTCCCCGCATCTGCCGGGTCGTCGCCCTGCCCGCGCCGACCGAGCGCGAGCAGACCCAGTGGTACTTCCAGCGCTACGTGCCCCATCTGCCCGCCGCCGGCGAGATGGTTCTGTTCGATCGCAGCTGGTACAACCGGGCCGGCGTCGAGCGGGTGATGGGATTCTGCACCGAAGAGGAGCACCGGGAGTTCCTGCGGTCCTGCCCGGAATTCGAGCGCATGCTGGTGCGATCGGGCATCAAGGTCATCAAGTACTGGTTCTCCGTCTCCGACGAAGAGCAGGAAAAGAGGTTCCAGAGCCGGCTCCAACAGGAACACAAGCGCTGGAAGCTGAGCCCGATGGACCTGGAATCGCGACGCCGGTGGGTCGAATACTCCAGGGCGAAGGACGAGAATTTCGCGCATACGGATATCAAGCAGGCACCGTGGTACGTCGTCGATGCGGACGTGAAGAAGCACGCGCGGCTGAACTGTATCAGCCACCTGCTGAGCCAGATTCCCTACGAGGACCTGACGCCGGAACCGATCGAGCTTCCGCAGCGCACGGAGGCCGGCGCGTATGTACGACCGCCGTTTTCCGATCAGACGATGGTCCCGCCGATCTACCCCGACGACGAGTAAGCCGCATCCGGCGGGCCGCCGGCAAGGGCTTCGAGGGTGGTCTTGAGCCAGGCGCAGGGCTTGACGCCGTTCAACTTCGTGTGAGGATCGAGGACGGGCCGATCATCGTCGATAGCGGTCGAGCCGCGCCCGTGTCAGCCCAGCGTCTCGACCAGCTCCGCTTCAGCAATTCTCCTGTCCCGTGTCAGAAGTGTCGCGCCGAGTACGCGGGCGGTCGCCACCAAAATGCGATCGGCCGGGTCACGATGAAAGGAATCCGGCAACGACGCCAACTCGGCCGCCACCGCCGGAGAGATGCCATGCCGCCGCACCAGCGGCGCGGCGACGGCCTTGTCCAGCCACTCCCGCAGGGGAATCGCCAGGCGGATGCGTCCCAGGCTGTACAGCATGGCCACTTCCCAGAGCGATACATCGGAAACCTCGAGCGGCGAGTCCGCGCCTGCGGCCGCAATGACGTCCCGCTGCTCCCGGGACAGCCGGTCCCGGTCTGCATGCCACCAGAGCAGGATGTGCGTGTCGAGCAACGTTCTCATCGCTTCAGGCTGTCCCAATGATCCTCCGGGAACACCGGTCCCAAGACGTCGCCGACGATGGTGACCGTTCCCTCCAATTCGGCCTGGGGATAGAGGCTTCCCTCGCCGGTAACCGGCGACAACTCAGCGACCGGCCGGCCACGCTTCAGGATCACCAACCGTTCGCCGGTCTCATGTACGCGATCCAGGATGGCAAGGCACCGCGCCTTGAAGTCGGATGCATTGATCGTATCCATATGACCAGTATTCCTGACCAGTCATGTCGCGTCAAGGTGGACGCTCCAATCCCCTGCTGTCCCTATCCGCCAATCTCAGGGGCGTACAGTGCGGGCCATGCGCACTCCGGTCGTTTCCTACACTGACCACGGATCAACAGTCTTCAATCCCGCCGCTTCAAACGGAGCCGTATCCCGCGTCGCCACCATCATGCCGTCGGCTGCGGCGGTCGCCGCAATGTAACCGTCGGACACCGGTGTCGTCCGCCCCTCAGATCGGACCCTTGCCATCAGCTCCGCATAGGCCTGCGAGGCCGCAAGATCGAACGCCAACACCCGCCCGGCGAACATGGGCAAGACCTGCCCCTCGATATCCTCCTGCAGTCGGTTCCGGCGGCGGCCGTCCGGAAGCGACTGCACCCCGAAACGCAACTCCGCAACGGTAATGGCGGACAGATACAGCGTTTCCAGCGCTTGCGCGTCGAGCCATTCGGCGACGCGAGGCTCCGGAGCCCTGCGCAGCGGCTCCGACACCATATTGGTGTCTACCAGTATCATTCGAGATCGATCGGCCGGGCCGGTGCGGCGTCGCGTTGCGCAAAGCCTGCAAACTCATCGTCCGTCAACCCGGCGCCCCGGCCGACGGAGGTCAGCAGTGTCCCCAGCGCGGCCCGCCCTTCCGGCAAGACCGTTTCCTCCAGGATGGCGCGCACCTCGGCCTCGGTGCTGCGGCCCCTCAGGGCTGCCCGCACACGCAGGGCGCGATGCACCTCGTCCGGCAGGTTGCGCACGGTCAGCATGGCCATAGTCGAATTCCGGAAATGATTTCAATGCATACAAGTTGTCCATATGACAGCAACTATGCAAGCTCCCGGCATGGCAAGAATTCTTGTCGGTCAGACTGGCTAGGACAGACGAGCCGTCGGACTCTCCTGAGCCAGCACCTTCTCCTTGCGCAGCAATCCCGGAGCGTGGTCGAGCATATCCGGTTCGCGGGGTCAACAAAGCGTGCAACGACCGTCATATGCGTCTCGGCAATGTTGCGAGCGGCGCGCGATCGCTTTCAGGGGTTCTGTGAAATTTCCGGCACGAGAGGCTGCATCCCGCCGCGCTGCTGGTCGAGCGCTTCGATATCAGTCGAGACCGCAACGACCTTCGCAAGATCGCCATGGAGGACATGACGTCCGTTCGCGGAATCGCGCCCTCGGAAAAGTACTCCGGGTGCGTCATGGCGATACCTTCCCGAACGGCTGCAACGGCAACACCGTGCTCCAGACGGCACCGATGTTGTTCTCCGGCGCCGCCCGTCCGGGGACACCCGCGCCGCGGGCTTCGTGCCCGACTCTCGCCCATCTCCTGCTCGTCGTGGACCAGGTCCAGCGTCCAGAGACCGACGATCGTGCCCGCCAACATGCAGCCGGAAACCGACCCTGGTCCGGCCCGCCGGGCGAGCGGAACGACCACCACGGCGGCGGCGGCAAGGACGGCAACCTGTTCAGGAAACGCCATGCGACACACCCTTCATCTTCGAACCGCGTCCGCCGCGCCCGATCTTGCGGCGGCAAATCCGGGACTCTACCTTGTCGGCCGAACCATCGGCACCACGGGAGCGTTCCGAACATGCTCGACATCGAGAGGGTGGACCACATCGGTATCCGGGTCAGCAACAGGGCAGTGTCCGTCGCGTTCTACGAACGCCTCGGCTTCAAGACCCTCTCCGACACGGGCTTTGAGAAGGGCCATCCCATCATCATGCAGCATCCGTGTGGCGTTGTGCTCAACTTGCTGGGACCGAGCAACACCCCGAACGACAGCAACATCCTGATGGACGTGGACAAGAAGTATCCGGGCATCACCCACGTTTCGTTCAAGGTCGCTTCCCTCGACGGCGCGAAGCGGTTCCTTGCCGTGCACGGCATCCCGCTCAGCGGCCAGTTCTCGTTCAAGGACCTGCGGGCCGTCTTCATCCGCGACCCCGACCGCAACGTGATCGAGCTCGACGCCTATGCCGGGGACGAACCGGAGACGCGGGCCGGCGATCCCGACGACGACGGCTACCGGGCGCATCCGTAGCCGGGCGGTCCTCAGCTGGCGGGTTTGGGGGCGTTTCGGGAAAATCCCGGCATCGCATCTCCCGGGATGCAGGAAACGCAGCTGCCTCGCCTATCGGGGTCCGGAGCGTCGATGATCGCCTGACGGCTCCCTGCGTTCGTCCGGCCCCGGGTTCCAACGCCGGGACGCCGGAGGGCGGTCGATGCGGGCTCAGACACTCAGGCGGCGCGTTCGCACGGCGCGCGCAGGCAGGGTTCGGCCTCTTCCAGCACCCGGGCGTAGGACGAACGCGCGCACAGCCGGTCCCAGTAGGCCGCGGTCGCGGGTCGCTCGGCGAACGGGAACTGGTCCCTGGCGTAAAGCAGCGCCGGCGCGGCGGCGCAGTCCGCCAGCGTGAAGTCCCCGCCCATCAGCCAGGGGCGCCCGTTGAGGCGGCCCTCCAGGAAGTCGTACATCATGCCGGCCCGGAAGCGGCTGTGCTCGATCAGCTCCCGGTCGCGTGCTCCCCCGGCTTCCAGCTCTGGAACAGGAGCGAGGCGATCGAATCGTTGAAGTAGAGGTCCATCATGCGGTCTTGGAAGCGCGTCCGGCGCGCCTCGTCGCGCCCGGGCGGAATCAGCCGCGGCCCACTGTCGAGGTTGGCGTCAAGGTATTCCCCGATGATCGAGGGCTCGGGGATCAGGTGGCCGTCGTAGAGCACCATCAGCGGAATGCGGCCCAGCGGATAGAACTTGCGGTAGCGCTCGCGCTCGGTCGGTATCGTCGAACAGACTGACCTGCTAGGACTCGAACGCGGCCCCCTTCTCGTCGAGCGCGATGAGTACCTTCTGCGAACAGGTCGACAGGGTCGTAGAGCTTCACGATAGGTCTCCCTGCCGGGTTGTCGTCGATTGCGATCTTCGTGGACGTTTCAGCCGACATACAGAGCTTCGCGCTTGACCAGGCAGCCAGCCCAGTCCTCTTCGCGCGCAACGGTGAGATTGCCGGGCGTGAACCGCTGGCGCATCGCGTCGGACTCGGTTCACGCGGCGTTCACCGTCTCGACCAGCGCATGGATAGTGCGATGCAGCATCAGGAAAATCTCGCGTTGGTCGGGCCGATGCTCTGACATGTCGGCCACTCCCCAATGGGTCCGGGGGTGGAATGGTGCCGGGGTATCCAGATCGGCCATTGCGTCCCGCCCGACTCGCCGAAGGTGGTCCTGACCAGTTCGTCGAGCGCATCGAGGCACTCGCTCCAGAAGCGCCCGTGGAACTCGAGCCAGGCGCGGGCGTCCCCGAGTGCCGCCGGGTTCATTCGGCACACCCGTTCCCGGCCCCGCGCCGCGCGTGTCACCAGGCCGGCGCGTTCGAGCATGGCGAGGTGCTTGGATACCGCGGCCAAGGAGATCGGAAAGGGCTCCGAGAGAACGCCGAATGTCGCCTCTGCCTCGGCCAGGCAGGCCAGGATTGCCCGCCGCGTGGGATCGGCGAGCGCGTGGAACACCAGATCGAGACGCTGTTCAACCGATGGGTTCTGTATTCTGGCCGATCCCGAACTGCGAGGCGTCTGCCCGGCACAGGATGCCGGGCAGACGCCATCCGGCTCCTTGCCAGGCGAGTGCGCCGCTCCCCCCAGGGCCACCCGCCGCAGGGGTATCGCGCGAGGCTATTTCCCGTCCGAACGGGCCGTCCGTACAATGTCAGGTCATCCACCCCCCTGACCGGCGCTGAAATGAAACAACCGTCACCTTCCGGTACACCGTCCGGCGGCTCACACGCCGGTTATCGCCTGACACTCGATCCGTGCGACAGGCAAGTCCGCGGCGAGTTTGGCGGCGCGCGCATCGTCGACAGCGATCGGGTTCTCGTCATGCACGAGACACGGCTCGCGCCCGTCTACTACTTTCCGCGCGACGATGTGCGCATGGATTTGATGGAGAAGACCGGACACCGCACACACTGCCCGTTCAAGGGAAACGCCTCGTACTGGACGTTGAAGGCCGGAGGCAAGGAGGCGGCGAACGCCGTCTGGAGCTACGAGGAACCGTACGACGAGGCGGAAGGCGTCAGGGACTATGTCGCCTTCTACTGGGATGCCTTGGATGCCTGGTTCGAGGACGGGGCCGCCGCGCAGCAGCCGGCTGTCGACGATACGCCGGACGCCGAGAACCCATTCATCGCGTGGCTCGTGACGGATGCGTGGAAGGCATCGTCTTCGGAGACGCTCGTCGAGAGCCTCGTGCGATGCCTGATCGAGGCTGGCATGCCCGTTGCACGGCTGCGCGTCCTGATCCGTACCTTGCATCCCCAACTGTTCGCCATGGCCTATTCATGGCACGAGGACACGCGCGAGGTGACCGTCTGGAGGGCGCCCCACGCGATGGCCCTGTCCGAGCAGTACCAGGACAGCCCGTTCGCGGCCATCGTCAACGGCGAGGGCGGCGTGCGCCGCCGCCTCGACGGGCCGGATCCGAAACTCGACTATCCCGCGCTGCAGGATTTCAGGGCCGAGGGCATGACCGACTATGTCGCCGTGCCGATGCGGTTCTCCGACGGCCAGATCAACATCATATCCATGAGTTCCAGGACCCCCGGCGGGTTCACGGTTGAAGATCTGGGACGGCTCTACGAGATCCTGCCTTCGCTCAGCCGTTTGCTCGAGGTGCAGGCACTGAAGATGACCGCCTCGACATTGCTCGGCACCTATCTCGGCAAGAACACGGGCCAGCGGGTGCTGGACGGCTTGGTCAGGAGAGGCGACGGAGAATCCATGCACGCCCTCATCTGGTTCTCGGACCTCCGCGACTCCACGTCCATGTCGGAAGCGCTGTCGAGCGACGCCTACCTCGCGACGCTGAACGCCTTCTTCGACTGCATGGTCGGGTCGATCGTCGAGAACGGCGGCGAAGTGCTGAAGTTCATCGGAGACGCGGTGCTGGCGATCTTTCCCGTCGCCGACCCGGACGACGCGGACCCTGCGGCCTGCGGCCGGGCCCTTACCGCCGTCCGGGCAGTGCGCAGCCGCGTCCAGGAGCTCAATCGGCAACGGAGCGATCGCGGGCTTCCCGCGATCGAGTTCGGTGTCGGTCTTCACCGCGGCGACGTGACCTACGGCAATGTCGGCTCGACGGACCGTCTGGACTTCACCGTCGTTGGAACTCCCGCAAACGAAGCCGCACGCATCCAGGACCTGTGCAAGGTTCTGGGCACGCCTGTGCTGGTTTCCGCCCGGCTTGCCGAGCGCTTCACGGCGGAGCTTGTGTCTCTCGGTCGCCACGTACTGCGCGGCGTCGACACCGAGATCGAGCTCTGGACGCTCCCGGAGCTCGCGGAACGGACGTGAAGCGGCAGGTCGTGCGGATCGCCGGACCTCACGAGAACCCGGCACCTGTTCCGGTCCGACCGCAATGCCTCCTGCGATGGTGGACACCATCGATCTCCGGACAATCCCATCGAAAACTGCACCTTCAAGCAGACACGCCACAAGATCGGTCACGCCGGAAGCCTACTCAACGATCGTATCGATCCGGCACAGGCCGGCTGATCCCGGGACGGGGGGTTTGGCAGAGTGAGCGATCGGGAAGTGGGCGTTCGGGCGCCGAGCGACCAGGCAACGGTGACGCACGGGGTCACAGGCAGGCCAAGCAGTGCATCGCAATCGCTTGCGGTATGCTTGACGTTCAGGCCGTTGGTCGACAATCCGGAATAGATAAGCCCCGCTTTCCTGTTGGAAAGGCGGGGGTTCGCAACTACCGAGAGCGACACCCGGACGCGGGGCAGGTCGGACCGGGTCTCTTCGAGTCTTCACCGCCGCCTCCCAGATACACGAGCACCCGCCCCGGCTCGGCGGCCCCCGGGGCGCCTGTAGCTGCTTCGTGCCGAACGCGCCCGTTATGCTCGTTTGCCCGAAGATCCCTGCGGCCTCGGCATGACCCGGTCATGCAACACGGCCGATCCCCCGACGTGGAATCGCTCGATCCTTGTCACACACGACAAGGCGGCCACGTGCGAGGAACCGGAGGCCGTCACCGGCGAACGGATCAGGCGGCGGATCGCGGAACGCCTCGTGTCGTCTGAGCGGTCGGCGGTACGTCGCGCTATTGGCGAAGGTATCGGCTGCGTGGATGCGCTGCGCAGGGACCTGAGGCAATTCCCCTTGCTGCGGGGGAAGAAGATCGGTCCCGTTTGGATCCGGACCATGGAGAACCCGGGGCGGGCGAGGATCGCCCCGACCGGCGCCATGTCGGTTGATGCGGACATCCATGTCCGTCGCCTCACCAGAAACCTCAGTTTGTCGGATGACGGACAAGCGGTCGCGGTCATCGATGCGGATGATGACGAGCGCGACGCGGAAACACGCCGGGTCTGGCGTGACGCCGCTATTCGGGCGGATATCCAAGGCTCGTCGGGGGTGGGCAGCGGCGCTGGCGCGATCGATCCTGCGCTCTGGTTCTTCGGCCGGCACGGCCGGTGCGCTTCGGGCGCGCGTGCGAAGGCTGCCGGATGTACGACTCTTGGTGAGCTCAGGTACTGCGTTTGCCGATCGCCCGGATACCGCTGCGCCCAGGCCCGGGGCGACAGACCGGCGGAACGGCTTGACCCGTCGACGCCTGACAGGAGACAGGGTCCTGCCGATGGATCAACTGCCGGCGGTGAAGACCCGCACGTTCGCGCCGGCAGGACGGCAACCGTGATCCGCGCACGAAGCGATTTCCCCCTCCCTCCCGTACACCGCTCGTGGCCGCTGTCACTTTACATCGTCCGAGGTTCGCTCGGTCCTCGGGGTCTGTGAGGCGGCGGCGCGTCAGGCGCTGAGCCGTTCCGCGGCCAAGGAGGAGACCGCAAGCCCCGCGCGCGGGTTCCATGTCATCGTGCCGCCCGAATACAGACGGCTCGGCTGCCTGCCGGTGGATCAGTCCATCCCGGCGCTGATGGAGCGTTGGAACACTCGCGACCATGTGGGGCTGCTCTCGGCTGCGCAACATCACGACGCCGCCCATTTTCGGCCCCAGGAGTTTCAGGTGGTGGTTGAAAGAAACCGGCCGGCAATCGTCTCCGGCGCCGTCCGGGTCGCCTTCGTCACACGCCGGAACCTTGCCGCCGTGCCGGTCGAGAGGTTCAACAATCCGCGTGGCGCAGTCGTGGAAGCAACGGCGATCGACCTGGTGGGGTCCATGCGTCGTGCCGGCACCGACCCGGGCGCATCATGAAACCGCGCGCGTTCGCGCCCCGTGGCCTTCCTATCGATCGGCGCTTTGTGACGCGGCAACGCTCCTGTGTCTTGCGACGCCGGATCCGCGGCTCGGATTCACAAGCTGGCTCGTCCTGCGCAAAGGCTCGGCCGTCGGTGTTGATGGTCGTGGCCGTCACGGTAACGGCAGGACACGGCTCCGGGTTCAGGTCGTGTACACCGCGGTGATCCCCCCCGTCTACGAGGATCGTTAGGCCCGTGAGACAGGACGCTTCATCGCTCAGCAGGAGGCTGGCCACGGATGCAACCTCGTCGGGCCTGTCGAGGCGCTTGAGGGGCATGTGGGGTAGGCGGCGCTCCATGTAGCCGGGTGCCGCTCCGATGGTGTCGTGAAAGAGCTCCGTGGCAATGGGCCCGGGCGAATGGCGTTGACTCGGACGTTGGCCGGGGCAAGCTCGACAACCATTTCGCGGCTCATGGACACGACACCGCCCTTGGCGGCGCAGTAGGCGATCTGCGCTGTCGCCGAGCCGATGTGCGCGACCATCGAGGCATTGTTGACGATGACGCCGCCCCCGCCCTCGACAAGATGAGGGACGACCGCCTTCGACATGAATCTCGTGCGGAATCTCATAGTGGCTAGCACCGACTTGGCGATTTGATGAGAAATTAATCGTATCAACATCATTAATTCCGATATTCACACACACACTTCACACAATACCCCGTATAGATCGGTAGAATTGAGCGGCCGCGGCCCCGCGCGTTGCAGCGCGGCGGTCTTGGCGTGTGGGCAGCCTGTCGGCGTTGTGGATCTGTGAGGGAGTGCGTCATGGCGAATCGAGGAAACCGCTTGACTAGCGTCAACTGTACCCACCGATATAATGAGCGCCAGAGCGCCAGAGCGCCAGAGCGCACCGGTACGCTCGCTCCGCGGGTTTCCCGGCATGACCTCGCCGTGGCCGGCATCATGGACCGCGGGCCGCGATCGGCCTGAGTCCCTTCCGGCAGGGCACGGGCGCCGTCCATCCCCGCCTCCTTCCCGTTTCTCCGCTTCCGGCCTGTCGCCCGCCGCGCTCGCGCGCGGGTGGTGCGCGGCCGCCTGCCTGCTCGCCGCCGCGGCGTTCGCCCTGCTGCTCGCCGCCGGGGTGGCCCTGCTGCTCGGCGCCGGCGCGGCCGAAGCGCAGACTGCAAGCAAGCTGGTGGGCAACGTGGACGTGTCAGGCACCTTAGTTTCTAGCCCGCATCCATCACCAAGGGGAACGATAGCCTCATATTCGGCCCGGGGCGCAAGCGATGATCACCTTGAGTACTCTGCTGGTGGATTTTTGCCG
>MPMV01000059.1 GCA_002238685.1 bacterium EF100-94H03 bin56 | reverse complement strand
CAATTGCTGTGATGTACACTGTGTAACCATGGGGATGGGAACTCCTGTATATGTAAGTGTCGGATAACACGTTCATATACCATGGATCCCATCCCCATGCAAAGGCTTTGGTGATCGATGCGGGCTAGGGCGACAGCCGCATTGCACCCGCCCCCAACTGCACAGACCAGGAGACGAACAAGACATGGCTGCGAAAGACGTTAAGTTCAGCGCTGATGCCCGATCGCGCATGATCAGGGGTGTCAACATTCTGGCCGATTCGGTCAAGGTGACACTCGGGCCCAAGGGCCGCATGGTGATTCTCGACAAGTCCTTCGGGGCGCCGCGCATCACCAAGGATGGCGTGACCGTCGCCAAGGAAATCGAGCTCGAGGACAAGTTCGAGAACATGGGCGCCCAGATGGTGCGCGAAGTGGCCTCCAAGACCAATGACGTTGCCGGCGACGGCACGACCACGGCCACCCTCCTCACCCAGGCGATCGTGCGCGAGGGCGCGAAGGCGGTAGCCGCCGGGATGAACCCGATGGATCTGAGGCGCGGTGTCGAAGCCGCGGTGGAAGCGGTGGTCCGGGATCTGTCCAGACGCTCGCGCAAGATCAGCACCGACGACGAGATCGAGCAGGTCGGCACCATTTCGGCCAACGGTGACAAAACCGTCGGCGAGATGATCGCCAACGCCATGAAGGCTGTCGGCAAGGAAGGCGTCATTACCGTTGAGGAGAACAAGGGTATCGGCACCGAACTCGAGACCGTCGAGGGCATGCAGTTCGATCGTGGCTACATTTCGCCCTATTTCGTAACCAACGCCGAGAAGATGGTCGCGGAGCTCGAGGATCCCTTCATCATGCTGCACGAGAAGAAGATCTCGAACATGCAGGACATGCTGCCGGTTCTCGAGCAGATCGTTCAGTCGGGGCGCCCGCTGGTGATCATCTCCGAGGACGTCGAGGGCGAGGCTCTTGCCACGCTCGTCGTCAACCGGTTGCGCGGAGGCCTCAAGGTCGCCGCCTGCAAGGCACCGGGCTTCGGCGACCGACGCAAGGCGATGCTCGAGGACATTGCGATCCTGACCGGTGGCCAGGTGATCAGCGAGGATGTCGGCATCAAGCTCGATAACGTCACCCTCGACATGCTGGGCACGGCCAAGCGCGTCGAACTTACCAAGGAGAATACGGTGGTCGTTGGCGGTGCCGGCAGGAAGTCGGACATCAAGGCCCGCTGCAACCAGATCCGCCAGCAGGCCGAGGAAACCAGCTCCGAATATGATCGCGAGAAACTGCAGGAGCGTCTGGCCAAGCTGGCCGGCGGTGTTGCCGTCATCAAGGTCGGTGGCGCCACGGAGATCGAGGTCAAGGAGCGCAAGGAACTGGTGGAAGACGCTCTCAACGCGACCCGCGCAGCTGTCGAGGAAGGCATCGTCGCCGGCGGCGGCTCAGCCCTTCTCGTTGCGACCCGGGCCCTGAAGAAGGTCAAGCCGGAGGAGGCCGACCAGCAGGTCGGTGTCGACATCGTGCGCCGCGCCATCGAGGCGCCGGCCCGCCAGATTGCGGAGAACTCCGGACACGATGGCGCCGTCATCGCCGGAAAGATCCTCGAGAGCAAGGAACCGAACTTCGGCTTCGATGCCCAGGAGGAGGTCTACAAGGATCTCGTCAAGGCGGGAATCGTCGATCCGACCAAGGTGGTGCGCACGGCCCTGCAGGATGCTGCTTCGGTGGCCGGGCTGCTCATCACCACCGAGGCGATGGTGGCCGAGATCCCGAAGAAGGACCCACCGATGCCGGCTGGCGGACCGCCGGGTGGCATGGGAGGTATGGGTGGCATGGGAGGCATGGGAGGTTTCTGACCCCCTGCTCGCCCGAGCATCCTCCGACAAGGGGGGCCGTGGCTTGGCCATGGCCCCCTTTTCATTTTCAAGGGGGCCGGCGACCTGACTGGAGGACCGTCGCCCGCCTTCGGGCATCCGCAAGGCACGCAACCGCCTGGCGGCGTGACGTCCGGTGGAGAACGCCCCGGGCGCCAGGCGGACTCTGTCGGGACGCAGGACTGGAGCATCCGATCGACTTGGAACAGGTCCCGGTCTGCGGGACACCGGGCCTGATCGCTCCTGCCTGTAGTCGAGCGGGTCAGGGCCGCGGCGAAGGTTGCGCCCGTTGGCGCCGCGGGCGATGCCGTGACGATCCGTCCCGGCGGAACGGCGGCCCTTCCACAATCGGCGGCTGCCGCGGAGACGCATTCTCCCGCCCATGGCGCACCACGAAGGGCCCAATGCCAGCCCATGAACTCGCGCCGCGTGTTCTCCGTCAGGGACGGCCGCGGCGGTTCCCGCCTTGACGTCGAGGAACGCCTCGCCAGTCGCGGACCGTCAGATCAGGCGGTTGGCCGTGCGCAGGAAGACGGCAAGCGTACAACCGGTGCGGGTGGTGGACGAATGGATCGTCCCCGGTCTGAACGACACGAAGTCCCCCTGGCGGAAGACGCTGCCGTCGTCATCGATGAGCTCGCCGTCGACCACGAGAAAGTCCTCGTGGCCGACGTGCTCGTGGGGCAATGACGAGTAGCCCGGTTCGAGACGAAGCAAATAGGATCCACACCCGGTCTCGCGATCGAGACTCATGTTGATCCACGACAGTCCGGGGATGGCCTCGCCGTAGCGGTCATAGGGCACAAAGCGGGAGGTATCGTCACCGCGGCGGACGATGCGACGGGATTCGTTCGTCATCGCGTCACTCGAACGAGACCTCGACACGCCGGTTGCCCGGGTTGCGCACACCATCGCCGGTCTCGACCGCCGGCAGGGCCTCGCCATGCCACTCGAGAGCAAGGATCGAGGGATCGATCCCCGCTTGCGTCATGTAGGCAGCGACCGCGTCCACACGCTCCCTGGAGAGGTCCATGTTGAAGAGGATGCTTCCCGAGGTGTCGGCGTGGCCCGAGATCACGATGGCCGACGGCTGCTGGCGCACGGCCTCCGCCACGACACCCCCGAGAAATCCCATCGCGATCTCCGAGAGGTCCGGGCTGTGCCAGGCGAAGTAGACGACAAATTCCGTTTGCGGCTCGGGTTCCGGCACGGGTTCGGGCTCGACGTACAGGAGCTCTTCCATGGCCGCATAGAAGACATCGCGACACGACGCTATCTCGGCCTCCTGGTGGGACGCGATCGGGCCGGGATGGAACGGCCCCTCTTCGGCCTCCTCGATCCAGCAGTCGAAACTTGTCTGCGCGCGGGCCGCAGCCTCAGGACGCTCAGCCCTGTCGCCTGCCTCCAGTTCCGCCATCAGGTTTGCCCGTTCGCTGACGAGAAGGTCCATCGTCTCCGCCGAGTCGATATTCCAGCCTGTGGGATCCCATGGCTCGACGGCACCACCCTGCGCCACCATCTCTGCCCGGTCGCGAAATGTCGCGGCATCGACCCAGTCATAGTACGCCGCTTCCTTGCGCGCGAGGTCAACATAGCCGGCGTGAAGATGCTGGAGAAAAGGATCGTCATCGGTGGTCATTCCGGCGACACGGTCGATCGATGCCGGTGTTCCACACCCCGCCAGAAGAAGCGCCACGGCACCAGCGAACAACAGTCCAGAAGTCTTGCTCATGATTGCTCCCCCGAGAGTCCCTGCCGCGCCTGGGCCGCACCCGACGCGAACCGGACACTCCCACTGATCATTCTCGGCCGAATGTTACCATGAGCGCTTCACGGCGGTATGGCGGTTTGGTGTTTTATCCCCAGCCGGCGGGCTGACATCGCGGTGCCCGGGCACAGTGGTTCACGTACGCCCGTCAGCAACGAACTGCCTGTGCCCGGACAAGAGTTGCGCGCCTGACCCTTCAAGCATCAGGAAGGATCCTGGCGCGCCGTGATCGCCAGGGCATGGGCATCAAATCCCTCGTAGTCCGCCAGGACACGGGTAGCGGGTGCGAGGAAGTCGTGACCGGCAGGAGTCAGTTCCGCAATGGACTGGCGCTTGAGAAAGTCCATGACACCGAGGGCGGAGCGGCTCGCCGCCTTGCCGCCGGTAGGCAGCACCGCGTTGACGCCGATCATGTAGTTCGCCATGGAAAACGGCGCATCCTGACCCAGCAGGATTTCGCCGGCATTGCTGATGGCATCGAGCCACGCGCGGGGCCGCCGGCTGGCGATCTGCAGGTGTTCGGGAGCGAAGGCATTCACAAATTCAAGCGCATCCCCGGCATCCCCGGCAATGACGAGGCCACCATTGGTACCCAGCGCTGCACGGGCGTAGTGCCGGCGCTCCCGGGACAGGTTCTCGAGGTGCCCGCAGATGGCATCGGCCACGGCCTCGGCAAACTCGTCGTTCCAGGTGACCAGAAACACGGTCGAATCATCGCCGTGTTCCGCCTCGATGAGAAGATCGAGGGCGACACGCCCGACGTCCGCGGTGTCATCGGCGAACACCACGGCCTCCGACGGTCCGGCCGGTGGTCCAGGCTCGATGTAGTCCGCGCACAACGTCATGGCCGCACCGACCCACGGTGAGCCGGGTCCGACAATGCGCACGCAACGTGGCACGGTTTCGGTGCCGAAGGCGGCGGCGGCGACAGCCTGCGCGCCGCCGGCAAGGCAGACATCCTCCACGCCTGCCGCCCGGGCCGCCACCAGGGTTGCCGGATCACAGCGCCCACCCGGCCCCGGCGGCGTCACGATCACCACCTTCTTCACACCGGCGACAACCGCCGGAATGGCCGTCATCAGGGCCACGGAAGGAAAGGCGCCCTTGCCACGGGGCACATAACAGGCAACGGAATCGATCGGCACATGGCGGTCTCCGGCCATGACACCGGGCCGGACCTCGACCATGTCGAGGGTCGCCGGACGCTGCCTTTCGTGAACAAGACGGACGTGGTCTGCGGCCATGGCGATGGCCTCGACCACGTCGTCCGGCACGCCCTGGGGTGCCGTGGTGAAATCCTGTGGCGACACTCTCAGCTGTTCTCGCGACATGAGAACACCATCAAATTGTTCCGCAAACCTCACCAGGGCCCGGTCACCCTGTTCGCGCACCGCCTCGACGATGGGACGCGCCCGCTCCACATGATGCGCCATGTCGGGTGTGCGACGCGTCATGAGAGAGTCGCGTTCTGCCGGCGACAGGTTCGCCAGGCGCAGGATGCGTGGCCCCCCAGGCGGGAGGACCGGCTCAGCCAAGACTGTCATCCGTTTCCGGGTCAATGCCCATCTCGGCAAACACCTTGCGGGCGACACGGAAGCTCTCGACTCCGGCCGGCATGCCGCAATAGACGGCGATCTGCATCAGGGTGTCACGCAATGCCGCCAGGGTGACGCCATTGCGCAGTGCGCCCCTGAAGTGCAACTCGAACTCGTGCATGCGTCCGGAAGCTGCCGTCATGCACAGATTGTTGAGGCTGCGCTGGCGGCGGTCGAGGCCCTCTCCGCTCCAGATCTCCCCCCAGCAATAGGTGGTCAGCAGATGCTGGAAACCGGCGTTGAACCGATCCGCTCCGTTGATCGCCCGATCGACGTAGTCGGCCCCGAGGACGTCGCGCCGATTGGCAAGACCCTTCTCATACATCTCACTCATGGAATTCTCCCGATGAAGGACATCTCCGTGACCAGTGGTGACGGAGGAACAATCAGGCCTGATCGGCAAACAGTCCGGCAAGGGACCCGGCACTGGCGTCGCACAGGCCCCGCTCGGTGATCAACCCCGTGACGAGTTCGGCCGGGGTGACGTCAAAGGCCGGGTTCTCCGGCATTGTCGTCTCGGGCGCAATGGCGACCGGGGCGATGGTCCCGTCCGCTGCGCAGCCCGTCACAGTTGTCACCTCGCCACCACCACGCTCCTCGATGGGTATGGCATCGCCGTCCATGAGGCGCCAGTCGATGGTCGGCGACGGCAGTGCGGCATAGAACGGCAGACCATGCCGGTGTGCCGCCAGCGCCTTGAGATAGGTTCCGATCTTGTTGCAGACATCTCCGGAGGCAGTCACACGGTCGGCTCCGGTGATGGTCATGTCGACCCGGCCGGTGCGCATGAGATGTCCGGCAGCGTTGTCGACGACAAGGGTGTGCGGCACGCCGTGGCCTGCCAGCTCCCAGGCCGTCAACGATGCGCCCTGGTTCCTCGGACGCGTCTCGGAGACCCAGACATGAACGGGAATGCCGGCATCGTGAGCCTTGTAGACCGGCGCCAGGGCGGTACCCCAGTCGACAGTCGCCAACCAGCCGGCATTGCAGTGGGTCATGACCTGGACCGGCCGGCCGGTGTCCTCGTGCTGTTCCCTCAGGATCGCCAGTCCGTGTTCGCCGATTGCCTCGCAGATCGCCGCATCCTCGTCACAGATCTCTCGGGCGAGATCATAGGCCTCGTCCTCGCGGGCATCCCTGTCGAGCGGGGTCAGTCTGGCGAGAACGCGTTCGACAGCCCATCGCAGGTTGACAGCTGTCGGCCGGGTGGCAAGGAGGGTCCGGGCCGCCTCGTTCATGGCCATGTCCGACGCATCCTGCCGCATCGCAAGCGCCATGCCGTAGGCGGCGGTGGCGCCGATCAGCGGCGCCCCTCGCACCTGCATGGCGCGAATCGCATGGGCCGCATCGTCGAGGGTGGTGAGCGCTGTCGTCACGAACCGGTGCGGCAGACAGGTCTGGTCGATGATGATGACCGTCCTCGCATCATCGGCAACCTGGATCGACCGCCAGGCAATACCGTCAATCTTCATCACGATTTCCCGAAGTTGCGTCCGGCCGGGCCGGAGACACGGATCCGGCGGACCGGAGTGCGCCGAACGTCCCGCGGCGTGCAGTCGAGGCACGGGCATGTGGTCCTCGTTCGCCGCAGAACCCACCGGCACGGCTGACGCGAACGACTGTCTCGTCCCCGGCATGGAAGCGGGCCCCCGGAATGTCGAAGGGCGGACGCCGGTACCCGAGACCGGATGTCCTGATGATCACATGATCGATTCCCCCGACAGTCATGGCCGGCATTCCTTCCCGCGATGGCGGCGAAGTCTACTCCAGACCCCCGGTCAACGCACAACCGGAGACGTGGCTTCAGGGCGGATCAGGAGCCTGCGGTTGACTTTGCGGCTTCAATCGCTGACTTTCCGGCGCCTTCAATTGAAGACTCCCTGCCCTCTCCGATGCCTCATCGACCATGACGGCCGCCCGTACCATCCGCCTCGGTCTTCCCAAGGGCCGCATGCAGGACAATGTCCATGCCCTCCTTGAGGATGCGGGCATTCACGTCCGTTCGGGACGCGCCACCAGCGCCCGCGATTACCGGCCGGCGATCTCACTGCCTGACTTCGATGCCAAGCTTCTCAAGCCCCAGAACATTGTCGAGATGCTCCACATCGGCAGCCGCGACATCGGTTTCACCGGTCGCGACTGGGTGATCGAGAAGGAGGCCGACCTTGTCGAACTCGTTGACACCGGTCTCGATCCGGTCGAACTCGTTGCCGCAGCCCCTGTGAAGATCCTGGACAACGGCCGGTTACCCGACCGTCACCTGATGGTGGCGAGCGAGTACGAGCGCCTGACGCGCTTGTGGATTGCAGAAGCATCTCTTGATGCCACCTTTGTGCGCTCCTACGGAGCCACCGAGGTGTTTCCGCCGGAGGATGCCGACTGCATCATCGACAACTCGGCAACAGGGGCCACACTGCGCGCCAACGGACTGGAGACCGTCGCCTCCATCCTGACGTCGTCAACCCGCCTCTTCGCCCATCCGGCAGCCCTTGACGATGTGGACAAGCGCGACGCCATCTCGAGTTTTGCGACGATGATCCGGTCGGTCATCGATGCCAGACGCAGGGTGATGGTCGAGGTGAACGTCACAGCCGATCACCTCGAACCGGTCGTTGCCTGCCTGCCCTCCATGCGCGAGCCGACCATCTCGCCGCTTCACGGAAACAGCGGTTACGCCGTCAAGGCCGCTGTGCCACGCGACAGGCTGGCGCGTATCATTCCGCGCATCAAGGCGATGGGCGGCACCGACATCGTTGTCAGTCCCATCAGCAACATCGTGGCATGAGGCCACGGGCCAACGGTGCACAGGAGAATCGTGATGGACCGCGTTGCAACAGTCAGCCGCTCGACCCGCGAAACCGCCGTGACGGTGACCGTCAATCTTGACGGCACCGGCAAGAGCGACGTTGCCACCGGTCTGCGCTTTCTCGACCACCTCCTGGACTCCCTGACCCGGCACAGCCGCATGGACGTGGCGCTTCACGCCGAGGGTGACCTGGATGTCGACGATCATCACACGGCGGAAGACTGTGCTCTGGCGCTCGGTGCGGCGGTCGACGAGGCCCTGGGAGAAAAGCGTGGCATCCGCCGGTTCGCCGATGCCCATGTGCCGCTCGACGAAGCCGTGGCGAGGGCAGTGATCGATCTTTCCGGGCGTCCCTTCGCCCATGTTGATCTGGATCTCAGGCGCGAGCGCATCGGCGACACGGCAGCGGAGATGATTCCGCATGTTCTCTCGAGTTTCGCCATGGCAGGACACCTCACGCTTCATGTCGACGTGCTGCGCGGCATCAACGACCACCATCGCGCCGAAGCCGCCTTCAAGGCGGTCGCCGTCGCCTTGCGCCAGGCGGTCGCCCTCGACGGCCACGATGAGATCCCGAGCACGAAGGGAAACCTGTGACCGTGCCGGATGTCGTGGTCTGCCGCACCGGAACGGCCAATCTTGCCTCGATCCTCGCAGCACTCAGACGTGCCGGCGGCGTACCCCGTACCGGCCGCTCACCCGACGAGATCCGGGCGGCCACCCATGTCGTGCTGCCGGGCGTGGGAACCTTTGGCGCGGCCATGGACACGCTTCGCGACACCGGTACCGACGACGCCCTGAGTCGGCACATCGAGAGCGGGAAGCCACTTCTCGCCATCTGTGTCGGATTCCAGCTTCTGTGCCGCTCCAGCGAGGAATCTCCGAACGCCACCGGTCTCGGGCTCATCGATGACGGAGTGACGCGGTATCCGGACGGGGTGCGGGTTCCCCAGTTCGGCTGGAACAGCCTGGTGCCCGGAAGCGGTTGCCGGACACTCGTCGCCGGCCATGCCTACTTTGCCAACTCCTATCGTCTCGAACACGCACCCCGCGGCTGGTGCGCCGCCATGGCGGACCATGGCGGGCCCTTCGTTGCCGCACTGGAACGCGATGCCCTTGTCGCCTGTCAGTTTCATCCGGAGCTTTCCGGTTCCTGGGGTGAGGCGCTGATCGGGCGCTGGCTGGCCATGCCATGCTGACCGCACGGGTCATCCCCTGCCTCGACGTCGATGCCGGACGCGTCGTCAAGGGCGTCCGTTTCCAGGGGTTGAAGGATGCGGGCGATCCCGTGGAACTGGCCGCGGCCTACGAACGGCAGGGCGCCGACGAGATCGTCATGCTTGACGTGTCGGCAACACCGGAAGGCAGGCACAATGCCCGTGATGCCGTGGCGGCAGTGCGCCAGGCCCTGGGAATTCCGCTGACCGTGGGCGGCGGCGTGAGGTCGGTCGACGACGCCGGAGCCCTGCTTGAGGCCGGCGCGGATAAGGTCGCGACCAACACCGCCGCTGTTTCAAGACCGGAACTCCTCGGGGAGATCGCCGGACGGTTTGGTCGCCAGTGCACTGTCGTTGCCATTGATGCCGCAGCCAACGGCGATGTCTGGGAGGTCGTCACCCTGTCGGGCCGCAAGCGCACGGGTCTCGATGCCATTCGCTGGGCCGTCCAGGCGGTCGAACACGGCGCCGGAGAGATCCTCCTCACCAGTTGGGATCGTGACGGGACCCGTTCCGGCTACGAGACCAGGCTCATTGCCGCCGTGGCTGCCGCAGTGCCGGTTCCGATCATTGCCTCCGGTGGCGCCGCCTCACCTGCCCACCTCGTGGAGGCTCTCAGACACGGCGCCGATGCCGTGCTGGCCGCCTCCATCTTCCACGAGTCCGACTACACGGTCGGTGACGTCAAGGAGGCCATGGCAGGAGCGGGCATTCCGACACGACCGGTCCCGGAGCGCGGCCAGGGATCACACGCATGATCATCCCTTCGATTGACCTGTTGAATGGCCAGGCCGTGCAGCTTGTCGGCGGCAGGGAGCCGCGCATCGAGGCCGGTGACCCCCGACCGATCGCCGAGCGCTTCCGACTGGCTGGCGAGATCGCGGTCATCGATCTCGACGCCGCCCGCGGCACCGGCCCCAAACGCACCATCATCGAGGAGCTCCTGCGCATAGCGCCCTGCCGGGTCGGTGGCGGCGTCCGGGCACGCCACTGGCTCGATGCCGGTGCCCGCAGGATCATCCTCGGGACCGCAGCCACGCCGGAGATTCTCTCGCACCTGCCGCGCCAGCGGGTCATCGTTGCCCTCGATGCCCTGCACGACGAGGTGGTCACCCACGGCTGGACGACGCGAAGCGGCGAAACGGTGGAGTCCGGGATGGCAAGACTCCGCGACCTTGCCGGCGGCTTTCTCGTCACCTTCGTCGAGCGCGAAGGGAGGATGGAGGGAACGGATCTCGGCCGCGCCCTTGCCCTCGCCAGAGCAGCGGGCGATGCCCGCCTGACGGTGGCAGGCGGATTTACCGATCCCGGGGAAATCGCCACGGCTGATCGTGCCGGGATCGACGCCCAGGTCGGGATGGCGCTCTATTCGGGCGCCCTCCACCTTGCCGATGCCATTGCCGCGCCGCTGGTGAGCGACAGACCGGATGGCCTGTGGCCGACCGTCGTGGTCGACGAGCACCAGCGGGCCCTGGGCCTGGCGTGGTCGGATGCCGCGAGCCTGCGGGCCGCCGTTGACCGGAAGGCGGGTGTCTATCATTCGCGCACCCGGGGTCTGTGGATCAAGGGTGAGACATCGGGCGCCACCCAGGACTTGCTGAGGATCGACCCCGACTGCGACCGGGATGCCCTGAAGTTCACGGTGCGCCAGGCAGGCACCGGCTTCTGTCACCTCGGAACCCGGACCTGCTGGGGCGAGGATGCGGGTCTTCCGGCCCTTGTCCGTGTTCTCGCCGGACGCCTGGTGGACGCGCCCGCCGGCTCCTACACGGCCCGGCTCCTGCGCGAACCGGCAACGCTGGAGGCCAAGCTCCTCGAGGAAGCCGGGGAACTGGCCGTGGCCGGGACACGGGCCGAGGTCATCCACGAGGCGGCCGATGTCATCTACTTTGCCCTGATCGCGGCAGTCCGTGCCGGTGTGGACCTCGCCGACATCGAAGGAGAACTCGACCGCCGGGCTCTTGCCATCACCAGGCGCTCCACCACCTGAAGGCACGGCCTCCCCAAAAAGTTGTCTCTGCCGGTGTTCTGCCCCTTGAACTTGCCGGTCTGCCCCCTACATCACTGTTGGCACTCTCTCCCGGTGAGTGCCAACACGCTTGAACCCGGAAGGAATCACATTCATACAGGAGGTTGCAACATGGCGTTCCGTCCGTTGCACGACCGCGTTCTGGTTCGTCGCCTCGACAGCGACGAAGTCACCGCGGGCGGCATCATCATTCCAGACACTGCCAAGGAAAAGCCGATGGAGGGCGAAGTCGTCGCCACCGGTCCTGGCGCCCGCGACGAGTCCGGAGCGGTCCAGGCGCTCGACGTCAAGGCGGGCGACCGCATCCTTTTCGGCAAGTGGTCTGGCACCGAGGTCAAGATCGATGGCAGCGAACTCCTTATCATGAAGGAGTCCGACATCATGGGCGTCATCGACTGAGACTTTAGGAATCGAACCCAAAGGAGATAACAGCAAGATGGCTGCCAAAGAGGTCAAATTCTCAGCTGACGCGCGCTCACGCATGATGCGCGGCGTCAACGTTCTCGCCGATGCCGTCAAGGTGACTCTCGGGCCCAAGGGCCGGACCGTCGTCCTCGACAAGTCATTCGGCGCCCCCCGTGTCACCAAGGACGGGGTCACTGTCGCCAAGGAAATCGAGCTTGAGGACAAGTTCGAAAACATGGGCGCCCAGATGGTCCGCGAGGTCGCATCGAAGACGAACGACGTTGCCGGTGACGGCACGACGACGGCGACGGTTCTCGCCCAGTCGATCGTGCGTGAGGGAAGCAAGGCGGTTGCCGCCGGACTCAACCCCATGGACCTGCGCCGCGGTACGGAGGCCGCCGTGAAGGCCGTGATCGAGGACCTTGAGAAGCGTTCGCGCAAGATCAAGTCATCCGAGGAAGTGGCCCAGGTGGGCACGATCTCCGCCAATGGCGATACAGAGGTCGGGCGCATGATTGCGGAGGCCATGCAGACCGTCGGAAACGAGGGCGTGATCACCGTCGAGGAAGCCAAGTCCCGCGACACGGAACTCGATGTCGTCGAGGGCATGCAGTTCGACCGCGGTTATCTGTCGCCCTACTTCATCACCGATCCCGACAAGATGAAGACCGAGTACGAGGATGTCGCGATCCTGATCCACGAGAAGAAGCTGTCGAGCCTCCAGGCGATGCTGCCCATTCTCGAGGAGGTCGCGAAGTCGAGCCGGCCGCTGCTCATCATCGCCGAGGATGTCGAGGGCGAGGCACTTGCCACTCTCGTCGTCAACCGCCTGCGCGGCGGCCTCAAGGTCGCAGCCTGCAAGGCGCCCGGCTTTGGTGACCGTCGCAAGGCCATGCTCGAGGACATCGCCATCCTGACCGGTGGCCAGGTGATCAGCGAGGATGTCGGCATCAAGCTCGAGAACGTCACTCTCGACATGCTCGGCAAGGCCAAGCGCGTGGTCGTCAAGAAGGACGACACCACGGTCGTCGGCGGCGGCGGCAAGAAGTCGGACATCAAGGGCCGTTGCAACCAGATCCGCCAGCAGATCGAGACCACCACTTCCGACTATGACCGCGAGAAGCTGCAGGAGCGGCTGGCCAAGCTCGCCGGCGGTGTCGCCGTGATCAAGGTCGGCGGTTCCACCGAGGTCGAGGTGAAGGAGCGCAAGGATCTCGTCGAGGATGCGATGAACTCGACTCGTGCCGCTGTCGAGGAAGGCATCGTGCCAGGCGGCGGCGCCGCCCTGCTCTATGCCCGGCGCGCGCTTGACAAGATCAAGCTCGACGATCCCGACCAGCAGGTCGGTGTCGATATCGTCCGCAAGGCGATCGAGTCCCCGGCACGGCAGATTGCCGAGAACGCCGGTCTCGATGGTGCGGTCGTCACCGGCAAGATCCTCGAAAAGAACGACAGGAACTGGGGATTCGATGCCCAGGCCGAGGACTACAAGGACCTGGTCAAGGCGGGCATCATCGATCCCACCAAGGTCGTTCGCACGGCCCTGCAGGATGCAGCCTCGGTGGCGGGCCTGCTGATCACCACGGAAGCGATGGTCGCCGAGAAGCCGAAAAAGGATGCGCCAGGCGCAGCTCCGGGCGGCGGCATGGACGACATGGACTTCTGACCGTACCATCCCGGTGACCCGACGGGAGCCGCGGCAGATGCCGCGGCTCCCTTCATTCCGGCCCGGGAGTCGTCCATGACTTTCGATCACGACACCGAGTTCGTCATCATCGGTTCCGGATCCGCCGGCTCGACCCTGGCGAACCGGCTCTCTGCCGATCCGCACAACCGGGTCCTGGTGCTCGAGGCCGGACCAGTGGATCGCGGCCTCTTCAGCTGGATGATCCACATGCCGACGGCCTTCGCCTGGCCGTTGCGCGACGATCGTTACAACTGGTTCTATCACACCGAACCGGAACCCTGGCTCAATGGCAGGGTGATCCATTGCCCCAGGGGCCGCGTGCTCGGCGGATCGAGTTCGATCAACGGCATGGTCTACATTCGCGGCCATGCCCTCGACTACGACAAGTGGGCGCAACGTGGCTGCCGCGGCTGGTCCTATCGCGATGTCCTGCCCTACTTCAAACGGGCCGAAACCCACGAGAAGGGGAGCGACGACTACCACGGTGGCAAGGGACCTCTCCATGTCACCGCCGGGCGCCTGGGGAGCAATCCGCTGCATCAGGCCTTCACGGCGGCGGCCGTCGAGCGAGGCTATGCCGAGAGTTCCGATCTCAACGGCTTCCGCCAGGAGGGTATCGGAGGCATGGACCGCACGACCCGCGACGGCCGGCGCTGGAGCACGGCGACGGCATACCTGAGGCCGGCGCTTCGCCGGGCCAATCTCTCGCTGGCCACCCGGGCGCTTGTGACCCGTATTCTCATCGAGAACGGGCAGGCGGTCGGCGTCGAGTACATCCACCGCACCGAGGTTCGAAGGGTACGCGCCACGCGCGAGGTCGTTCTCGCGGGAGGCGCCATCAACTCACCGCAGATCCTGCAGCTCTCCGGCATCGGCCACGCCGACCGTCTCGCCGGTCTCGGCATCACGCCTCACATCGACCTGCCCCAGGTGGGAGAAAACCTGCAGGATCACCTCGAGGTCTTTGTCCAGCACGAATGCAGGGAACCGGTCAGTCTGCTGCGCCACCTGACACCCCTTGGCAAGCTGAGGGTGGGCCTCGAGTGGTTCCTCGCCAAGTCAGGACCGGCAACAACCAATCACATGGAATCGGGTGGATTCATCCGCAGCCGCGCCGGCATCGAACATCCCGACATCCAGTTTCATTTCCTGCCCATGGCCATGACCTACGACGCCTTCAATGTGAACCGCGTGCATGGTTACCAGGCGATGGTCGACATGATGCGGCCGCTCTCTCGCGGACACGTCAGGATTCGCAGCGCCGATCCGCGCCAGGCGCCGGAAATCCTGTTCAACTACCTCAAGGAGTCCGGGGACGTGCGATGCCTCCTGGACGCTGTCCGTCTGACCCGTGAGATCCTTGCCTCGAAGGCCTTCGAGCGCTACCGCGGCCAGGAGATCTGGCCTGGTGACGACCTGCAGACAGACGCCGAGCTCGAGACGTGGATCCGGGACACCTGCGAATCGAGCTACCACCCGTCCTGCACCTGTGCCATGGGGAGCGTTGTCGACGCCGAGCTGAAGGTCCATGGAATCGAGGGCCTGAGGGTGGTGGACGCCTCGGTCATGCCGGACATCGTCTCGGGCAACCTCAATGCCCCCGTCATCATGATCGCGGAAAAGGCCAGCGACATGATTCTCGGACATCCCCCGCCGGATCCTTCGGAGGCCCCGGTGTGGATCCACCCCGAGTGGGAAACGCGCCAGCGTTGAGCCCCCTTTGAGCGCACCGACGCATCACGTCACCGGGGCACGCATGCCGGTCAGAAGTCGGCGCGCCGGGACCGCCGGCGTCGTGCCCGCATCCACAGGCGTTGCAGCCTGCGGCGGAAGGCGCGCAAGAACCGGCTCGATCCCGGAACAACAACGCAGTTGAGCCAGCCTTGATCGACCCGCCCAGGCCATTTGCCAATCTCCCGGACATCATGATGCCAGCGCGTGCGGAGGAACTCGTAGATGACCGCCGCAGCGGAGCCGTAACTCCTGCACCACCACGGGGGACACGACCATTCTGTAGTTTCGTGACGGTGATTCCGGATGTAGCACGGATTCCAAAGCACGATTTGTTCACCAGGATGTCGTGGGTCGACGGGCGATTGAGGACTGGGATTGGCACAACAGTCATTGAGGCGAATGTCGAGCTATTCTCCTCATGGAGTGAGGATAATCATGTACATCGGGGAGCAACGGGACTGGCCCCGGTTCGCCTGGGACAATGGAAGCCTGCTTGAACCGCTCGCTGCCGCTCGCCTGAAGCAAGGGCGGCTTCTCGGATCCATGGCAAGGCTCGGCTTCGATCTGAAGCTTGAAGCGCAGCTCGAAACACTTTCCGAAGACGTCATCAAGAGCTCGGAAATCGAAGGCGTCGTCCTTGACCGTGACAGCGTGCGATCGTCGCTCGCGCGCCGCCTTGTCCTGCCTGTGGCGGCAACCGCGCCAGCCGACAGGTTGACCGAAGGCGTCGTCGAAATGATGCTTGATGCGACCGAAAACTACGGGACGTTACTGACGGACGGACGACTGTTTGGCTGGCAGGCGGCGTTGTTCCCGACAGGCTATGCGGGAATGCACAGGATCATGGCGGGCGCATGGCGCGACGATGCGCAAGGACCGATGCAGGTCGTTTCGGGACCGATCGGCCGTCAGCCGGTGCATTGTCAGGCGCCGCCGGCTCAGCAGCTCGACGCCGAGATGCAGGCATTCCTGGAATGGTTCAATCGCCGAAGCGTGCCCGAAGGACTGTTGCGCGCCGGCCTGGCCCATCTCTGGTTCGTGACCATCCATCCGTTCGAGGACGGCAACGGCCGTGTCGCGCGCGCGATCGCCGATCAGGCGCTGGCGCGCTCGGAGGGCTCCAGACAGCGTTTCTACAGCATGTCGAGTCAGATCCGGAAGGAACGTTCCGGCTATTACGACGCGCTTGAGAGCGCGCAGAAAGGCACACTCGACGTGACCTGCTGGCTGGTCTGGTTCCTCGACTGCTTTTCGCGCGCGATTGACGGCGCCGACTCGGCTTGCGCGGATGTGTTGCGAAAGGCCGATTTCTGGCAACGCTACGCCCGCGGGTCCTTCACCAAGCGCCAGAAGGCAGTGCTCAACAGGTTTCTCGATCGGTTCGAGGGCAAGCTGACGGCAAGGAAATGGGCAGCAATCGGCACGTGTTCGATTCCGACGGCGCAACGCGACATCAATGAACTGGTCGAGCGCGGAATCCTTCGCCGCAATCCGGGAAGCAGCAAGAACACAAGCTATGACCTGATGATGACGGCATGAGCCTCGCCGCCTCACAGATCAGACCACCGGTGCCTCAAGGGCCTCACGCACCCAGCGCTGGAGGGTGGCGATCGAGTGCTCGCTCATCACGCCGCCCCGGGGATTGACGACAAGCGGACCCGGTTCGTAGTGGCCGCTCTCGAGGCCACGCTGAACCGATTCCACGATGTCGATGTCCTCTGCCAGGGTGGTTTCGCGGTCGAGGCGCGCCAGTTGGCGGGCCGTCGCATCGCTCTCGCCATTGCGGGCATACCAGCCACGGCGCACCGTCACCCTGGCATGGTCCGTCGCCTCCCAGTGAAACGTGTTCACAAGGCGTCCGGGGTAGACCTGGAAAGAACAGGTCGGCCACAGGTACCAGGAACTGTAGGACGATGCTCCTCGGTCCGAGACATCGATGCCATAGGTCATGGTGTCGGTCTGCGCGGCAGTGGTCGTGTGCCTGAGGCAATGACCCTGCGGCCGGATGTCGTAGCTGTCGGGATCGAGGACGCCATTGGAGAGCGTCGGATGGCGCAGTTTGCAGTGGTAGCACTCGTTGTAGTTCTCCACCGAGACCTTCCAGTTGCAGGCTTCCTCGACCACCACCTCGTCCACGGGCCGGAGGTCGTCGATGAAGGGCACCAGGTCGCGCATTTCCTCCTCGGCACCGGGGTACCAGTGCGCCATGGAAAGCGCCTTCAGGTCAAGATTGACGAAAACAAAGCCGCAGAACACTTCGCAGCGGACCTCTCCCAGGTGAATCGATCCGGCGTCGAAGCCCGGCACGTCACCACTTCCCGGGGCACGCTTCAGATTGCCGTCGAGGTCGTAGCACCAGCCGTGATAGGGACAGGTGATGAGCCTCCTGTTGCCCTTGCCGGCAAGGAGCTCGTGACCCCGGTGGCGGCAGACATTGTGGAAGGCCTTCACCGTCCCGGATGCGTGGCGGATGGCGATGATCCCCTGGCGCGCCACATAGTCTCCGGGGCAAGACAATTCGGACTGATGGCAGACGAGTTGCCAGGTCTGACCGAAGATCTTCCTGCGCTCTTCCAGGAAGATCCCGTGATCGGTGTACCAGCGCGCGTCCAGAGCCCGTTGGGGTTCACTGGTCATGGATCCACTCCACTCTTGCCGTTCATCGCGCAGCCCCTCATGTGTGCGCTTTCATCTCGACAGGCAAACCTCTCCGCTGATATAGACTCGACCGCTGTGGCGGGCGCATAGCTCAGTTGGTAGAGCAGCTGACTCTTAATCAGCGGGTCCAAGGTTCGAGTCCTTGTGCGCCCACCAGCCACTCCTTTCCCGGAAAGGACACCTGATCCGCACCATGGTGGTCCTCATTTCTTGATAGATGGTCGCTTTCCGCTTCCCCGGAGACCGATTCTGAGTCTGTCCGTTCCCCCGGCTGCAGCACATTCGGGCGAACGACCATGCCCAAGTTCACTCTCACCGACGCCTGCGTCAAGGCGCCTGGGACCCGCAAGACCGTCCGCGGTATCCGCGAGGGCAAGTTCATCGTCATGGTAGTCGTGGCGATCCCAAGACCGATCTGTATTCGGTACGTGACCTAGTTGCGCCGGCCCGATGACACGTCACTCGGAAGCATGCCCAGAGCGGATCGGAATCTGTACGTGAACGCACTTGGCGTCGCGTATCCGATCTGGTGGGCAACCGCATTGACAGGCACTCCATCGCCGAGCAATGCAACAGCGTGCATCAACTTGGCCTGCCGCAGCCAAACCGATGGCGCCATACCGGTTTCAGCCTTGAACAGGCGCTCGACGGTCTTTCTGCTGGCGCTGGCGGACTCAACCCACTGCGCGACCGAGTCGACCTCTGCCGCATCATGCAACGCTCGATTGACCATGACCCGCAACCTGGAGTCTGCCGGAACCGGCAGCGACAATGGAGTGCGTGACGCCATCTGCAATGTCGTCAATGTCAGATTGGTCACGTGATCGTTCCATTCGGGCGTGGAAGTCTCAAAGCCTTCCTCCGCTATTGCGAGTACAAGTTCCCGCAGCAGCGGCGTGACATTCAAGACATGACATTCGCCAGCGAGCCTGGCGGACACGTCCGTTCGAACGTACAGCGTTCGCATCCTGGCTGCGCCACGAAACTCCAAGCTGTGCCGGGCGGCTGCAGGCACCCAGAGCGCCATGGTTGGCGGCAACAGCGCAGCGCGACCAATGGCGCGAACACTCACCGTCCCAGTGACCGCGTAGATGAGCTGGCCAACATCATGAGCGTGCCAATCGATGGTGGTTCCTGCCGGATAGTCGAGGGAAGCACCAAGGAGACGGGGAAGCTCCTCGGTGGCGCGGCCCGCCAGCGGGTCGAACTGCGTAGCATCGGAGGACATTGACGAATTCTAGACACTTTTTGTCCTGATATCGATATGGCGCCAGGGCCGGTCGCACATAGCGTGTGCGTGGACAGTTCGACGACCGGCACGGTGGAGGCATCCAAGATGATCAATTCGAGATCAGATCAACTTCAGGTGACCTGGGAAGACGGCCTGACCCACTCGTTTCACCCGATGTGGTTGCGGGAACGCAGCTTCGAACCGACGAACAAGGACCCCCGGACGGGGCACCGGCTGGACGAGGTGGCCCTGCTTCCGCTTGATCTGTCCATCGGCGAAGCCGTCGAAAGCGAACGGAACATCAGCCTGGTCTTCAGCGATGGACATTCATGCACCTACGCACTCGATGATCTTCGCCGACAGGTAGAGCACCCGTATCCCGTGGATCTCACGGGCGCGAAACAGCTCTGGCGATCGAGCGTCGAAACCTGGCCGCTCCACGATGCCGAGGCCGTCCTCTCATCGGACGACGCCTGTCTTGCCCTGACCGCCGATCTTGCCAGGGTCGGCTTTGTGATCGTTGACGCCCTCGGTTCGCAAGAGGACGATCTTGGCCGTCTCTGCGCCAGGTTCGGTCCGATCCGTCCGACAAACTGGGGGCTGATAGCGGACGTCAAGAGCATTGCAAGCGCTTGGGACCTGTCGATGACGGGTCGGGCCCTGGAGCCTCACGTCGACAATCCGTATCGGCTTCCGGGTCCCGGGTACATACTCCTTCATTGCCTGATCAATTCGGCCAACGGCGGCGATTCCTTCCTGATTGACGGCTTCGGCATCGCGGATCAGGTCAGGTGCAGCGACCCCGAGGCATTCGACGTGCTGTGCACGACCAATGTCGGATTCCACTATGCCGACCACGACGCGATCCTTGATCATTGCGGTCCGCTCATCGAGCTCGGACCCGACGGGGCGTTGTTCCGCGTGCGGTTCCACAACAGGGCCGATCAGGTTCCGGCCCACGACAAAGCGCTTCTCGACAGGTACTACCGCGCCCGCCGCACGATGGCCGAGCTGATCTGGTCAGAGGACAACAATCTGAGGTTCCGGCTGGAACCCGGGCAAGTGCTGTTCATCGACAATTACCGGCTGTTTCACGGAAGAACGAAGATCGATCTGGCCTCCGGGGATCGGCACCTGCGTCAGTGCTACCTGGACCGCGACACCGTCTCAAGCTGTCAGAAAAGGATCCTGCGCACGTTGCAGCACGTCTGAGGCCGGTCGAACTGGAAGAATCAAGACTCTGCTCATGAATGAGAGTGCCAAGGGGCCCGCACAGGCCAGCCTACGCCGATATCGATCCGCACGATGGAAGTGCCGGCGCGTATTCTTGTCCGGCTTCGGCGCGGACGATCGTGCCACCAGCCCGGTTCGCGGCACTGACAGGAAGAGTCCCTTGTCGAGTCGCGAGTTCGCAGTCGCGCATCTTCACATAAGACCTGTGGTGTGACCCACCAGGTCAACCAAAACTACTCGCAAAACGACGAATGACTATCCATCTTCCCTCTCGCGAATACCTCACGTTATCCGATAGATGGATCGCCTGTCAACGGCCTTGTTGCGCGGTCACGATAACCACAACACATCGGTTCGACATCGATCAAGAGTTGCATTTCCGGAATGAACACCATCATCAATATATGATACGCATGACGCCTGCTGTTCGGCGTGTTTCGAATGCATGCGCCGTCGTCCATGACCGTTCACCCTGGGTAGACCCAAGGTAATCGCACGCTGTTCTGAACGCCTCTTCGCTCTCTCGTTTCCGTTTGTGGTTTCAGAGTCCAGACCTCTGAATGGCGATGCCGGACGACCATCCGAGATCCGATCGCCTGACCACAACGAGACCACAGAAGCGCGAGACGGCGTGGTTTCCGGAATGACCACAAAGACGCAACAAGCAGGGCCGGACGCAACCGGTTGCGGTGACCACAACCTGACCACAGGGCAACGTACGGCGCCACAAGCCATACAAGCCATGCACGGTAATGAGCGATGTCGCATGACAGGACTTCAAGGAGACCGCGGCGGCCGTCATGCGTGTCCGGGCCTTCGTCACCCACCGCCGTGCCCGGCGTGGCGATGCGCCCGCCCGGGACCTCGACCTCGCGTTGCAGTGCGCCGCGGATCTAAGGGACCCGCCCGGTTGGCGAACGACGGCTCGTGCGAAGCGATGCGCGGACGCAGGGCGGGGCGGGCGAATCGCGGGGCGAATAATATCTGAAATCCACACGAAATTTTCTATTTCGCACACTGTCATCTCACAATCGCTCCATTATACAATGCCGCTGACAATCTCGCCGGTCCTTTCGACCGGCAGCGGATACGGAGACAGCCGATGCAGCTTCAACGACCGGGACAGACCCCCATCCGCGCGGCCCTTGCGGCCGTTTTCCTCCGAGGCGGCGGCGTCGACGAAAGCCGCGACGCATCGCCGCCGGGGACCGGCGCTCCGGCCGAACAGGCGAATCGACGCTTGACATCGGCCAAGGGTTCCCGCGTGTATAATTTGCCAGCGGCCAGCGGCCAGCGGCCAGCGGCCAGCGGCCAGCGGCCAGCGGCCAGCGGCCAGCGGCATGACGTGCGCCCGGCGCCTGGCCGGTGCGCGCAGACCGGCTCCCTCCACATCGGCAGAGTCCCCGCGCAGGC
>MPMV01000058.1 GCA_002238685.1 bacterium EF100-94H03 bin56 | reverse complement strand
GGGATGGGAACTCCTGTATATGTAAGTGTCGGATAACACGTTCATATACCATGGATCCCATCCCCATGCAAAGGCTTTGGTGATCGATGCGGGCTAGGCACACGACCGCGGTCCTGGTCCTGTAGTTTTCGTTAACTTTCGTTTCAGATTTTCCTAATTGAGACGAGGGCGAGTTTCCTGATTGACTGAAGGGTTCAAAGGATCGTGTTGTCCCAACAGCCAGGAGCTACATGATCAGGAATTGGGAATTGGGAGATAGGCTATGGCGATGCAATTGACAGGGTCTACTGCCGATCCGCGAATCTCAAGGCGAGTGTTTGCGAAAGGTATGGCGGCCACGGGCGCTGTGGCGTTGCTCGCTGGGGCAGCAAAGCGCACTTTCGCAGCGAACAAGGGCGGCACACTCAAGCTGGGCATGCAGGGTGGCAATGCCAGCGATGTCATGGACCCGATGCTTGGCGTCGATAACGTGATCCGAGCAATTTGTTACGCGACATACGATACACTTGTGGAATTGAGTCCGTCTGCGGAATTGACACCGTCTCTCGCCACAGATTGGTCAACGGACAAGGAGGCAAAGGACTGGATCTTTGACATTAGGAAGGGCGTTGAGTTCCACAATGGCAAGACGTTGACCGCTGCCGACGTAGTCTACTCTATTCAGCGCCACATGGGGCCTGACACACAATCGCCTTTTGTGTCTCTCCTGGCGAGTGTAGATACGATCGTTGCGGAAAACGATCACCAGGTGCGTATCGTACTCAAGGACGGTAACGCGGACTTTGTCTACTTTTTCGAGGACTACAAGCTCGGGATTGTTCAGGACGGATTTGACGATTGGAATAACGCTATTGGTGCGGGCGCGTACAAGCTAACCGAATTCGAGCCTGGCGTCCGAGCGATCGGAGAAAGAAATCCGAATTACTGGAAAGAGGGTCGCGCACATGTGGATTCCTATGAGTTGGTCGTTGTCAACGACTCGACCGCTCGGTCAAATGGATTGTCGACGGGTGTGTTCCACGCGATCAACTCAGTCGAAAGGAAGGTTGCGCTCCGGCTCGCTGAATCGCCGGGGATCGCCATCATTGTGTCGCCTGGAAAAGATAACTATACATGCGCCATGACCGCGTCCGCCGATCCCTATTCGAACAATCACCTCAGGTTGGCCATGAAATACGGATTCAATCGCCAGCAGGCGATTGACAGGGCCTTTTCCGGATTTGGCGACGTGGGGAACGATCACCCGCTCGCAAGATCGGATCCGTTCTTCCATTCAGAGCTTCCTCAGCGCGAGTACGACCCAGACAAAGCCAGTTGGCATTTTCAGCAGTCCGGTCTTGGGAGTCATTCTGCGGAGCTTTTCACCAGCCCGGCGGCCGGTTCTGAAGCTATTGATGTAGCGCAAATCTACCAGGAGGCACTAAAGCAAGTGCAGGGACTGGACCTGACGATCACCCGGACGCCGGCCGATGGATATTGGTCGAACATCTGGATGAAGAGGCCGTTTTTCATGTCTTACTGGACTGCCCGGCCGACAGCGGATCTAATCCTGTCATACGCCTACACGTCGTCAGCAAAGTACAATGAGTCGCAGTGGAAGAACGAAAAATTCGACCAGCTCATAACGGCAGCGAAAGTGGAGACGGACTTCGATACGCGGAAACAGATGTACTGGGACGCGCAGGAACTCCTGCACAACGAGGGAGGCTCCATCGTCTACGCTTTTCCCGACCTTATTGATGCGCATGGCGAGAAGCTAGGCGGTCTTGGGAAAGATTTCGTTCGGGCCTTTGCAGGCGGTCGCGTGATCGAAAGGGTTTGGTTGGAAGGGTAGCTTAGAGGTCACTCCCGCCTCGGGGCCGTGGTTTCGGTCAACTCTGGCACCTGTCACGACATGCGCATCGTGCCGATTGAATCGTGCCCTTTGAAGACGTGAAGGCGGAAACGCCAAATCAGGTTCGCGTCCGCTTGTCGTCCGGCAATGCCGACTTGCCGTACTACCTCGAAGATTACCGGGCGAGCGTGATGCCGGCCGGCTTCGATGACTGGAGCAATCCAGTCGGCGCGGGCGCTAATCGAATGACGAAGTTTGACGGGGGTGTCTCGGTGGCAGGCGAACGCAATCCGAACTACTGGAAGGAAGGGCGCACGTCGACAGTTATGAGGTGACGGTCATCTCTGACGCGGCCGCGCGGATGAACGCGCTCGTCACCGGCGCGGTTCAAGTGATCAACAAGGTCGACTCGAAGGCCGCACGGTTACTGGGTTCGTCCGGACAAACCACTGTCGTGGTCTCTCCGGGCAAGAACCACATGACCATGGCAATGGACTCCACGAAGGCGCCGTTCACGGACAACAACGTGCGGCTCGCGCTGAAGCATGCCATCGACCGGGAACATGTTCTCTCGCTGGCCTTCGCAGGTTACGGCACAATCGGCAACGACCATCCGGTGCCGAAGTCGGACCCGTTCCATCACAGCGAATTGCCGCAGAGATCTTACGACCCCGAAAAGGCCAAGTGGTATCTGTCCGAGGCTGGCTTGGACAATCTGGCGGTCGAGCTCTTCACCTCCAGTGCCGCCGGGGTGCAAGCGGTCGACACAGCCCAGGTCTTCGCTGAATCGGTCAAGAAGGTCGACGAGCTGGACCTGTCGGTGAACCGTGCGCCGTCTGACGGATACTGGTCGAACACCTGGATGAAGGAGCTGTTCTTCATGTCCTATTGGACCGCGCGTGCCACTGCGGACATGATGCTGATCTATGCCTACACCTCTACCGCCAAGTACAACGAGTCGCGGTTTGCGAGCGCCAAACTCGACCAAATCCTTGATACCGCGCGGTCGGAACCGGACTTCGAGAAACGCAAGCGGCTCTACTGGGACGCCCAGGAGCTTCTGAACCAGTCGGGCAGCTCGATTGTTTACGCCTTTGCGGACTGTATCGACGCACACGGCCCGGCTGTGGGCGGGTTCGTTCCGGATGGCGCACGCGAAACCGGCGGCGGCCGCGCGATCGAGCGTCTCTGGCTCAAGGGCTGAGCGGTCGGAACCGAAACCTCCCGGGATACTGGAACCCGCCTCGATACAGGTTCGAGGCGGGTATTTTCCATGTTCGCGTCGGCATCGGGTGTTCGGGCGCCTGGGGTGTCGCGCGGGAATCAGCGATAGCGCGCAACGACGTCGCCCAGAACGGAAGCGTCGGGGACAAAGCCGAGGCCGGGTTTGTCCCCGGGAATGAACATCTCGCCGTTTTCGTGAACGAGGCTTACCTGGCCAGTCACGGTATCGACGATGTCAACACAGGACAGGGCGCCAGCCATCTGTTTCGGGTCTCTTGCGTGCGCGAGATGGGCGGTTGCGACCGTCGCGATTTCCGCCCCGATCACGTCCTTGATCCAATAGGGGATGCCAAAGACGTCCGCGATGTCGCAGATCCGGCGGGCCTTCGATAGCCCTCCAACCCGGCCGATCTTGAGTGCGATCGCATCGGCGATCCCCCGGCTTGCGACGGCAGCAATGTCCTGAGTCGTCACGATAACCTCATCGGCGATCAGCGGCAGCCCGATCTTCGGCCGGAGCGACTCGAGCTGAGCGATGTCGTAGACAGGCTGTTCGAGGAAGATCGGAAGATCGTCGAAAGCCCGCGCGATTTCCAGCGCTGTCGCCACGTTCCAGCTTCGGTTGGCGTCGACGATGAGCCGGGTCTTCCGGTCAAAGGACGCAATCGTCTCGCGGTAGGCGTCGAAGTCGTCCCAGTCGGGTTTGGCGATGTGGAGCGAGAATTGGCGATAGCCCTTGCCCCGATAATACTCCACCGCGTCCGTCATGCCCTGGACGCTTCCCGGCACCGAGGCGATGAGCGGCAAGCGTTTGCTCTGCATGCCGCCCAGGAGGGCGTAGATCGGCAGTCCCGCATCTTGGCCGAGAATGTCCCAGCAGGCGTAGTCGATCCCGGTCTTGACGTAGAGCTGCTGGTCGACCGCGGCGTCCATTCGGGCGTGGATCGCCTCGGTCATCCGGGGGTCCTGCCCGATCAGCGCGGGCGCGAGCTCTTCGATCACGCTCTGCACGCCCCCCGGAAGAGCCGGCAGATAATTGGCGCCGAACGGGCAGACCTCGCCCCAGCCCAAAAGCCCCGTATCGGTCTCGACCGCGAGAATCGTGGACTTGACGGTTGTAAGAGAGCCCTTCGCGCTCCTGTAAGGTCCCAGGGAGATGCGGAGGTCGACTTCGTAGCAGCGGATTTCTCTTATCTTCATCGCCGCCTCAAAACGCGTGTTCGCTGATCGACTTCAGTTTCGGGAACAGGCTCGAGACATCGTCGGCCTTGTCGATCGACAGGCAGGCTTCGATCACGTCGTCGATCTGGTCGCCGCTCAACAGGTTTCCAGCGCACTCGACGAACTTGTTGCGCAGACCCTCATCGGACTGCGTCGCCTCGTGCATTTCGAGCACTTCCTCGCGGGTGACCTTGCGCTGGAAGGTGCGTCCGTCCTTAAGGTCGATCGTCACGTGGGCCGAGGTATGCTCGCCGTCGAATTCCGGTCCGTGGACCATGTCGACCCGACCGATGAGTTCTCGCACATCTTTCCGGCGATAGTTTTCTTCCCGGTAGGACCTTGGCGTGATGGGTCCCTCCAGCACGGCAATCGCCTGGAGATAGGGCGAACTGTGGTCGGCCGTCTCCTTGTTGTCCGGATAGCGCTTGCGCGGCGAGGCGGTGTGCGTGACGGAACGCTTGTTCGAACGAACCGTAATCTTCTCGATCTGCTCGGGCATGATGTCGTGCTCTTCCACCAGCGTGCAGGTGGCGTGCAGGTGCCCGCGGGTCGTGAGCTCTGCGCAGGCCGACTTGAACTCGGTATCGAGGATATGGAACCGGTTGCTCCATTCCCGGTCGAAATCGAAGTTCTCGCGTCCGCCGAGAAGCGAGTGCGCCCACCCGCGATCGCCTTCGAAGATTCGCTCGCTTCCCGTGCCGCCGCAGGCAGCGAGTTGAGCGGCGATCATCCCCCCGTTGGCAATGACGCCGTCGGCGAAGTTCTTGCTCATGTGATACGCTTCGTTATCGGCGTCGAGGATGTCGAGGCCCGCGTTCATGCTTCCGGTGAGGCCGTAGGCGTTGACAAGTTGCTCGCGGTTGAGCCCGTAGAGACAGGCTGCAATCGTGGCCCCGCCGAAGGCGTGGACCGTGCCGTGGTGAAAGCCGTTTTTCTGGAGCGTCGTGTCCTTGAAGCGAGTGATGGCTTCGGCCATGATTTCGTAACCCGCGACGATCGCCTCGATGAGCTTGCGACCGGACACGCGCTCGGTCTCGCCAATTGCGAACGCAACGGGAAGAGAACCGCTGGGGTGACAGCCCGCCACCATGCTGGATCCGAGAAAGATGTCGAAGTCGTCGTTGTAGTCGAGGTAGCGCAGCATCGACTCGTTCGCGATGATCGCGGCGTTGGTCGTCACGCGCAGATCGGTGCCGATGATCGTGGCGGCACCGCCCCCGCCGAAACGGCGCACATAGTCCCGGACGGTGCGACCGGTGGGGCTGTCGTAGCCACCCATTGTACAGGCGAGGGCATCCACGAGAATGCGCTTGGCGGTTTCGACTACATCCGGAGGCAAGGTGGCGTACTCGATCGAAAGCACCCTGTCCGCAAATGTCTCGCTTACGGTGATGGCTTCATCCCTCGCGGGTTGCATGATTTGCGACTCCTTCAACCGCGGACCCGCGGCGCCAACCTACTCCCGGTACGGCAGCGAGCGCCAACGCGGAAAAGTTAAGCGACGCCTCAGGTTTTCTTTCTTTCGACCGGCCGCTCTTTGGCGATGATGGCGAGTTGGGAACAAACCGTCCGCGCGCGGAATGTGATACGGCAAAGTGTCATGACAAACGGGACATCGAAGGAACCGGCGCTTCTGCGCATCGCCGGATGGGCGGATTCGGTCGGCCTCGATAATGGCGACCATGCCTGGATCGCCGAGGACGCCTTCGTCGACATATTGGCATGCATGGCGGCGGGTGTGGGTGAGCCGGTAACCGAACGCCTGATCGATGCATTTGGTGAAAGCGGTCGGGGGCAGTCCGTGATCCTGTTCACGAACGCCACCAGCGCTCCGGCCACGGCCGCGCTCGTGAACGCGACCGCGGCTCATGCGACCGAGCTCGACGACTGGGACAACGCGACCGAGGCGCATATGAGCGCCGTTATCGTGCCGGCGCTCCTTGCAGTTTCGGAGCCGCGACGAACGTCCGGCGCGGCATTGATCGACGCGTTTCTCATCGGTCTCGAAGTCGGCATGATCTGCGGGGAGGCGATCAACCCCGGGCATCTCTACGGCGGCTGGCATCCGACCTCGACAATCGGAAGCCTCGCCGCCGCCGCGGCCTGCGCCCGCCTCCTCGGGCTTGACGAGGCGCGCATGGCGCACGCGATCAGCCTTGCCACGACGAACGCCGGACTGAAATGCCAGGTCGGTACGATGGCCAAGCCGATGTTCGCAGGAACGGCGGCGCAGTGCGGAGTGCAGTCCGCGCTCATGGCGGCCGCAGGCATCACTGCCTCTCTCGATGCACTGGACGGGCCCAACGGCGTCGAGGCAATCCGCAGCAGCGGGCAGACCGGCGGCTTCGACGAGGCGCTGCAGGGGCTCTACCGCAGCCGCTGGATCGACCGTTTCGCGCTCAACCGCAAGCCCTACCCCACCTGCGGGATCGTGCATCGCCCGATCGACGGTATCGTCAGCCTGATGACGGAACACTGTCTTCGCTCACGCGACATTGCGCAGGTCGACGTGCGTCTCTCGCAGATCGAGCACGATTACTGCGGCATTTCCCGACCGGCCAATGTGGACGAAGCCCGTTTCAGCGTCGCCTTCGGCGTGGCTCGGACGATCGCTGACGGGCGACCTCCCGTGGGACGTCTGGTCCCCGGGATGCTGAAGGACGACGCTTACAGGACGGCGCTCGACAAGGTTCATGTGGGCATTCACGAAAACCCGTCCGAAGGGGAGCACTATCCGCCTGTCCGGGTCGAGATCGCTCTTCCGGACGGCCGGAGCGTTCAGACCTCGGTCCCCTTCGCGAAAGGTTGGCCGGAGAACCCGCTGTCGCGGGCGGACATACACGAGAAGTTCAGGGTCAACGCCGGTGCGGTGCTGGGAGATTCGGGCGCGGCCAATCTGCTGGATGCTCTAAAGGATCTCCGGAATGCGCCGATGCTCGAGGAAGTGCTGCGGCTCTCCTGCCCGGTATCCGCTCCCCGGAGCCGAAGGAGTTGATGCGCCGATGCGGAGCCGCGAGTTTGCGCTCCGGGCTGGCAGGTCGGGCGCCTTGGGGAGCATGACTCCGGACGACCGAACCGCGGGTCCTCGCCGGTCGCTCTTGAGGTGCCGCGACAATCGTCGCTGACCGCGCGGAAGGAACAGCAGAGCGGATCGGGCGACTGACGAGACAGTTCGATGCTGCCGCTGACAACAATCTGCTCGCGCTCCGGTTTCGGCAGAACCGCCGGCAGCCAACGGCCTGAGATGGAGGCATCGCCATGAACACCCGGCGGTGTCGACTTTCCGATATTCGTGCGGTCATGCGTGCAGCCATCCTCGAAGCGGAGGCGTGAGCCGTACGGGACAGGATCGAAACGGCCGCGCTCGGATCGAAGGATCGGGAAACGATCGTTGAAAGTGCGATCGGTCTGGTCCGCACCGTCCGGGCGCGTGCCGGTACGTCGGTCATGCAGGGTTTTCTTGCTGAGTACGGCCTGTCGACCCGCGAGGGCGTGGCTCTGATGTGCCTGGCCGAGGCTCTGATGAGAGTTCCGGATCCGGAAACCGTCGATGCCCTGATCGAAGACAAGATCGGCGCATCGGACTGGGCGGCCCATCTCGGGCATTCGAGTTCGCCGCTGGTCAATGCGTCGACCTGGGCGCTGCTGCTGACCGGTGAAGGTGCTGGGCGAGGCAGACCGCGGATTGGCGGGCGCCTTGCACGAAGCGATCAGGCGCCTCGGCGAACCGGTCATCCGCGCCGTCGTCGCCCATGCGATGAGCGAGATCGGGCATCACTTCGTGCTCGGACGGGACATGGCCGAAGCCAGGGACCGGGCCGCTGCATCGGAAGCGAAAGGTTACTGCTTTTCCTACGACATGCTGGGTGAAGCCGACCCCTGAGGTCGATGCGGGTTGACAGATCCCGAAGATTATCGTACTCACAACGTCATCACAACTGGAGCTGAGATTGGAACCATGCCCGATCGAGCCTCGCAGACGCAAACCATCAATCTTCGCGCATCGGCGAATCAGAAATCGCTGATTGACCGGGCGGCGAAGCGTCTGGGGAAATCGCGCACGGAGTTCGTCCTGGACACAATGCGCGAAGCCTCCGAAAACGTTCTGCTCGACCAGCGCCTGTTTCTTGTCGAAGCGTCGGTCTTCGACGCCTTCGAGGCGGCGCTCGACTCGCCGCCCGAGCCGAATGACGGTCTGCGGCGCACGCTGACAATGCCGGCGCCCTGGGACACGTGACCGCCGGGGCATGGAGTTGACCGGCCCCGAGCCGATCACCGCCGATCATGTTGTGGCAGAATTCAACAGTGGCCGACCCGTGCTCGACAATTGGCTGGCGTCTCGTGCGCTCAGGAATGAACGGGAGGGCGGTTCGCGCACCTACGTCGTGAGCGACGGCGGTGCCGTGACCGGCTACTACTGCCTCGCCGCCGGGTCCGTGACACACAGTGTCGCGCCGGGAAGAATCCGGCGAAACATGCCCGATCCGATCCCAGTCGTGTTGCTGGGCCGCCTGGCGGTCGCGCGGTCCCACCAGAGAAGGGGGATAGCCCGTGCACTGGTCCGGGACGCCATCCTGCGTACGTTGCAAGCAGCCGAGATCGCCGGGAGCAGGGCACTGCTCGTCCACGCACTCGACGAAGACGCTGCCGCATTCTACCGGCATCTGGGTTTCGTCGGGTCAGCGATCGATCCTCTCATTTTGATGTTGCCCCTAGCGACGGCACGTAACGTTCTCGGGCGTTGACGGCAGGTGCCGGAGAAGCCCACCTGGCCAAGTTCGGGACTCCTTGCCAGACAATGACGGTGGCTGCGATGCATATGGCGTTCATGAAGGTGTGGACACATCAACCGTAGCGGATCGTGATGCGGCACCCGTCTTTCAGTCCTGCGAACAAGCGTTCGACGAGACCGCGCTGCCTATAGCGTCGGGCGTCGAGCCCAACAGGCTGCTTGCGGTTCCCGCAACCCGGAATACACTGCCTGATACCTCGGTCGGCGATCCGGACGTCGGCGCCGGGCAGCGTGGTCACGGCACGGCGATAGTCAGCCCATGTTTGACATTCTGCAAAAAAGCGATGTAGATTCAGTGAGGTAAGATTCCAAGTGGCACTACAAGTGGGGTATTGCGACTGACAAACCACTCTTCGTGCCCGATCAGGAAGTGGCGTCCGACTACAGTCTTGCAGAGGTTTCAGAGTTCGCGCCGCAAGTCCTGCAACGCGCCACGAGCGCCGGACCGGATCACAGCATTCGGGTCGTGCTGGTCAGAATGGAGTTCGAAGCGTGATTCTTGGCGGCGGTGGTGTCCCTGACCGGGTGACACGGGATCGCCGAGGCCACGCCATCGCCTATCTCGGCTACGGTGATCGTCGACAAGAGAGGTTCACCGGAATGCGCATCCATCCCTTCTGCCAACGCCACGATGTCTTCACGACGGCCAGTTGCCCCTCTTGAGAGAAATCTGTATCCACCAGTTACATGATGGCGCCTACAGGGCGGTGTCCCGCAACGGGCTCGTGTCGCGCGGCGGCAGATCGCCTTCTTCGAGTTCCGAAGCGGCGAGAAGGCGGCCGAACGACGGGACCTGGCAAAGGCGATTCCATTCGTCGAGGCCAACAAGCACGGCCCGGGGCTGTCCCCGGCTGGCAATGAAGACCGTCTCGCCCTTGGCGGCTCCTTCCACCAGGTCCGACAGCGTGGCCCTCGCCTCTCGCAGATTCACCGTCCGCATGGGAACTCATCCTGAACCAGTGTTGTCATCAGAGCCCCTATCGCCGCAACAGTGAGGCGCAGGTGAGCACCTCGTCTGGACCGGCTCCGGAAGGCTGTCTCAACATAAACCGGTGTCCCCTGATGGGGCCACCCCATCTACATGCCGCCGCGGAAATCGGCGGTCATCGGCTTGCGCTTAAGGACTGGCGGACCAGCGCTTTCGGGCTCATTCCTTCCAGGGTTCAAAGGCCGCGGGAAAGACGGCTTCGATGGGTACGTTGTCGGGCCAGTAGTCGGCGAAACGGTCCCATGCCTTCGTGCTGGATTGGCGTACGCCTTCGAGAAGAGCGCCGTCGTCCCATGTTAGCAACCGGCCTTCCTTCACCAGGGTGCGGCCATCGACGATGACGGTGTCGATCACCTCGCCGTCGCAGCACTGGATGAGCGCTTTCAGCGGATCGAGGAAGGGGCCCACGCGCAGCCGCTGGAAGTCGACGATCAGGATGTCCGCCTTGGCCCCCGGGGCAAGACGACCAAGATCGTCGCGGCCCAGGGCTCTGGAACCTCCCAGGGTGGCGGCATTGAAGATATCCCTGGTGGCGACCACTTCGACGTCGCGATCAGCGATCTTGCCGGTGAGCGCAACGGCTTTCAGTTCCCCCAGCATGTCCTGGGGATAGGAATCAGTGCCGATGGCCAGATTGATCCCGGCATCGAGATAGCGCTGGAACGATTCGAGATGGACGCCCCGTCGGGCAAAGACCGTGGGAGAATGGGCCACACTCGCGCCACTCCCGGCGATGAGGGCGAGATCGTCCCCGCGCGTGAAGGCAACCTGCGAGTGGCCGGACGTGTAGAGGCCGTGACCGAGGATCACTTCGGGCCCGAGAAAACCCTGCTCATGCAGCGCGGCGACCGGCGTACGACCGGTGTGGCGTACCGAGTCCTGGAACTCCAGCACCGACTCGGCAACATGCATGGTGATGCCGATCCGGTGTTTGGCCGCCGCCTCCTTGACACGGCGCAGCAGTTCATCTGAAGAGAGATGATACTCGAGGGGCACCAGTATGGCGCGCACCCTGCCGTCGTAGGCGCCGTCCCACGCCTCGACAAAGGCAAGGGCCTGGTCCAGCGTTGCCAGCCCATCATCGGCATGCCAGTGGATCTGGTGGCGCCCGCTCTGGTCGTAGTAGTGATGCGCCGAGCGCATTCCCGGTGCCGTGTAGAGGCGGATTCCGAGTTCGCCCGCATGGGTCGCCAGAGGTCCAAGTCCACCTCCGGCAACCTCGCCACCGAGTTCGCCACCCATGTCGACCACCGTCGTCGAACCGAAGCGCAGCAGGCAGGCCAGACTGTAGCGGATGGCCATATCCACGTCCTCGAAATCGTGGATCGTCGGACCGTTGATCCCCTTGGTGGTGCAGTAGTTCATGAAGCCGGAACGGAAGAGGTCGGCACGGCCGCCATCAAGGATCATGCGATCTCCGGTATGGGCCCCGACATGAACATGCGCGTTGACGAGGCCCGGCATGACGAGATGCCGGCGGGCATCGATCGTCTCGTCCACGTCTTCGTGCCAGGACTGTCCGACATGTAGGATGCTGTTGTCGCGGTAGACAACCACGCCATCGGTGAGAATACGGTGACGTTCTCCGTCGAAGGCAACGATCCAGCCGCCCCTGATCAGGGTCGTCTTTCCGGACATCCCTCAAGCCTCCTCCAGTTGATTCATCCTACCCGGTCGGCCCGACGAAATCTGTCGTGGCCCGGTCTCTTGATACAGGCGCCGGGACACACGACCGTGGCTGACATGTCTTCAGGCATGACCAAGCTTCGACAGCACGGTCCACAGCGTCGTACCTTCAAGGCGCGTCACCAGCCGGTCCCGCGCAAAAAACGATTTGAACGAAGGCCGCTTTGCGGCCATGGGTGGTTGATGTCATGAGTTGATGGTGTTGATGGTGGCCAGACCGCGGTTTCCTCGTTGATACCTTTCTTCCTGGTGCTCCGACTGTTCGGAGCCTTGACCAACCAGGGAGCTGTTGATGAAAGCCACAACGACGAGCGGTGGGACTCCGGCCCGCCAGAAGATGATTGCAACGATGGACATGAAGGGTCTGTCGTTGCGGACGCAGGACAACTATCTGCGCAGTGTCAGCGCGCTTGCGAGGTTCTACGATCGCCCGCCCCAGACCCTGTCGGCCGAGGAGGTTGGCGCCTGGGTGCTCGCTCGGATCGACGCGGGGCGTTGTCCGCGCACGACCAATGCCGAGGTGTCGGCCCTGCGTCTGTTCTATGTGGACACCATGGATCAGCCGGAGAAGGTCAAGGGACTTCATTGCCGACGGGTTCCTGACCGGCTGCCGCGATCCATGGCGCAAGCCGACGTCAGTCTTCTGATCGAGGGCATCAACGATCTGCGCTACCGCACCGCGACCCTTCTCGCCTACGGCTGCGCCCTGCGCATCTCGGAGGTCGTGGCGCTGAAGGTCAGCGACATCAGGAGCGAAGAGAGGCTGCTCCACATCGCCAGCGGCAAGGGCGGTCATGAACGCATGGCCCATCTGCCCGACACGGTGCTCGAGGCTCTCAGACGCTACTGGAAGAACACCGTGCCGCACCCCGATCCCTGGCTGTTCCACGGCGCCAGTCCGGAGCGGCCGATGACCGCCGAGAGCCTGCGCACGGCCTTCAACACAAGCCGCGAGCGAGTGGGCCTCGATCGCGGCATCACGTTCCACTGTCTGCGCCATGCCATCGCGACACATCTCTACGAACGCGGGGCGCAGATCAGCGTGGTCCAGGACTATCTCGGGCACAAGTCACCCGAGGCGACACGGGTCTATGCCCGAGCCACGGGTGTCATGTACCGCACACTCGACCATCCGGTCAAAGAGGTTGCTCGTGGCTTGTGAGTGAGCGCCCCGGACACGCCCGGCGTGGCGGACATCTTCCGCCAGGCCGGGCCCGCATACCGTGAGGGTCATCGCCTTGACGCCGTCGCGCTGAAGGCGATGACGTGCATCGAGCACTGCCGGACGCCAGCCCTCGGCGGTACGCTGTATCGTTGCGACGCGTGCGGTCACCTCCATGCCGTCTGGAAGTCCTGCGGCAACCGTCATTGTCCAACCTGCCAGGGCGCCGCGGCACACGCGTGGATGACGAGACAGGCAGCCTGCATCCTGCCGGCCCCTTACTTCCACATCGTCTTCACGCTGCCGCCGCAGGTCGCCCGCATCGCCTTGCAGAACCGTAAGGTCGTCCTCGGCATCCTGTTCCGCACCGCCACACAGACCCTGCAGGTCATCTGCGCCGATCCCCGGCGCCTCGGCGCCAGGATCGGCGGCACCGCGGTTCTCCACACCTGGAACCAGAAGCTGGCGTGGCATCCCCACGTCCACTGCGTGGTACCCCATGGCGGCTTCGACGTCTCCACCGGCGAATGGAAGACCGCAAGCTCCCGCTTCTTCGCCCCCGTCAAGGTTCTCGCACGCTTCTTCCGCAGGCGCTTCCTCGAGGACCTCGCAAAGGTCCATGGCGACCTGGAGTTCCATGGCACGTTGACCCACCTCGCCGAACCACGCGCCTGGTCCCGGCTGATGACGCAGGCGCGCACGACCGACTGGGTCGTCTACGCCAAGCCGCCGTTCAACGGTCCCGAGGCGGTGATCCGCTACCTCTCGCGCTACACCCACCGCATCGCCATCTGCGACGCCCGGATCCTCGCCTTCGACGGCAACACCGTCACCTTCCGCCACCGCAAGCCCGTGGCAAAGGCCGCCGACAGGCCGACCTACGGCACCATGACCCTGCCGGTCGAGCAGTTCATCCAGCGCTTCCTGATGCATCGCCTGCCAAAGGGCTTCCACCGCATCCGCCACTTCGGCATCCTCGCCAACAGCTGCCGCAGGAAGACCCTGGAAACTGTGCTGCATGACGATCAGCGTGACGCTGGTCACGACATCGAACCCGGGGACGAAACGGCCAGCGCGCCCGCCTGTCCCAGCTGCGGGAAAGCAACCGTGCCCGTCACCACTCTCGACAGGAACCTCTCCGGCGAGGATCTCGCCCGAACCATGGAGAAAATCAGGACGCGCGGGCCGCCATGATCATGACGCCGAACGGCAGACCCCCGGTCAGCGGCCCCCGGAGCGCTGCACGTCCATGCGTGCCCGCCTCGCCACACCGCCCGAAAAACCTCGCCCGGGCCCCGTCACCATGCCAGGATGGGTCACTGATGGCCGATCATGCGGTCCATTCCGGGCCTGCAATACCCGCTGACGCACCGTAAACAGCTAGCCCTACCTCCCGTTCAGCAACTCCCACTCCACTTTCTTCAAGACGTGAGACCGAGCCTGGCGCGGCTTCGTTCAAACTCGACTAGTGACGGCGCTCCGGCCATCACTAATCAAGATCGTAGGGGTCGACGCGGAACAGGTGATGGCGATCACGATCCTCGACGTGGTCGACTATCACGGACGAAGGAGGAAGAGATGGCGACAGCAACCAACCAGTTCAGCCCGGACTACTCGGTCTCGCCCGGATGGGTCCTCGAGGAGCGCCTCGAGGTCGAAGGGATTTCACATGCCGAATTCGCGCGCAGGTGCGGTCGCTCTCCCAAGCTGATCAGCGAGATCATCTCGGGCAAGGCGCCGCTCGAACCGGCAACCGCACTGCAGTTCGAGAAGGTGCTTGGTGTCGATGCCACTATCTGGCTCGGGATCGAATCCGAGTATCGGCTTCACCGGGATCGGGAGACCGAGGCCCGAAATGCAGCCGTTTCGGCAGAATGGATCAAGACCTTCCCCGTCCGGGATCGGACATAGATGCTGTGTCGAAGTTGCTGGCGTTCCTTCGAGTGGGCTCAGTCGACGCCTGGATTGCTCTCCATGGCCTGGGCAATGTGGCTTACCGCCACTCTCCGAAATCAAGAGCAGCGAGGTTGCGCTGGCCACCTGGCTCCGGCTCGATGAAATCGAAGCCGAACGCCAGGCGCGCACGGAATACAGCGAGAGCCGGTTCAGGCATGCGGTCCGGACTGTTCTCGGAGCTGGCGATGGTCGCGCCCAGTAGCGTCGAGCTTGTATCAAGCATTACTCGACTGTCGGCACAGCGCGGGAAGGCATCCGAAGCAATTCGGCAACCGAAGCCCTGAAGAGTCTGGGCCTCCCGCTGGAACCGCAAGACAGCATCGATCAATCCCACAGGGACGTGATTTCGGGTAAGGGATTAGCTTGCGCGAACGGGCGAATGCGCGGGTGATCCAGGGCAGGTTGTCCCTATCCCTTCGGACCCATCAGGTCGGCATGGCCGAGCGGAAGGAACAGGCGCATCGGGTTGTCGGTGAGCGGCACGAAGCCAAATCTCTCATAGAAGCGTTTCGCGTCGTCGTTCGCGGCATCCACGATCAGGGCGTGCATGGCCACGGTTTCACTGGCAGCCACGGTTCGCTTGACCGCATCGGCGAGAAGCATGCGCCCGAGACCGCGTCCATGCGCCGAGCGGTCGACCGCAAGCCGGCCGATCAGGGCGCAGGGCACCGGATGGCGCGGCAGTTTGCGGGAGAGTCGCTCGGGCAGTGCGGTGAGGTCGATCGACAGGGCGCTCAGCGTGTAGAACCCGAGGACAGCATCGGCCTGGCTGGCGGTGCAGACGAACACCCGCGCGATCCGGCGCCGGATATCCTGGCCGGCCTGGCGCGCCAGATAGCGGTCCAGTTCGGGAAGGCCACAGGAAAAGACAGCCCGGTCGTGCCGCTTTCCGAGCGGCTCGATAACGAGCGTATCGGACTCGATCAACGCGAGTCGACGCGCCGGGCGTGCTCGGCCAGGGCCGCGCGGAGGCGGTCGTTCGGCGGAGGCGGATCGGAGAGCGCTTCGAAGAACCGCATCGCATCCTCGCGGGCGAGCGCGATGGTCTCGTGACGGCGAACGGTCTTCTCCGCGTTCTCCAGCGCGCTGGAGACGATGAAGGCGCTGACGGTCTTGCCTTCGACGGACGCCGCCTGCTCAATACGTCGCTTCGCCGTTTGGCTGAGCCGCAGATTGATGCGCTCGCTTCGGACCGTGTCGGTCTGAACCATGATGGCAACCTTCACTTGGAACACCAATGTACGTCGTTTCGGTGCCTCTTGCAAGGCTGTGCAACCTTCAACGATGATAGAATGCGCTTCATCATCGACAGCATTGCGAAGTTCGACCCTCGGCGGTACTGGTAAAGGAACGGCTGCGCATTGCATGCGATTTCTGCGCAGATGCAGCAAAGCGTTGCACACCACGCCGCAAATCTCTTCATGGGGATGGTCGCCAGGCGCCTTGAGGGGTGGCCTCAGACAGTGGGTTGATGTCGACGATCCGTTGCGTTCAGGACCGTGCCCCCGGCGGCGTGTCAGCACATTACCGTCAACTCACGGCTCCGGGCTCGCTCCGCCATGGCGGTGTCTTGAGGAAGATGCCCGGGTGAACACAACCGGGTCTGGCGATGATGACGACATCACGCCGGTCTTCTCATGACAGACCGCCCCGGCCGAGGAAGGGAAGCGTGTCTGTGGCATGTGTCATTGCCTGAATCCGGTGTAGTGTGCGGCTTTGTCGAAGGGGGTTAGCGGGAAGATGGCGGTGCGTCGGGTGTGCGTGTTCTGCGGTTCACGCCAAGGTCATGATTCGCGGCACCTGAGGCACGGCGCCGACCTCGGGCGGCTTCTGGCCGAGGCCGGGCTTCAGATTGTCTACGGCGGTGGCGGAGTGGGAATCATGGGAGTGGTCGCCGATTCCGCCATCGGTGCCGGAGGTTATGTGACCGGGGTCATTCCGTCTTTTCTGGCCGCGCGGGAACACAGCCATCCCGGCGTTTCCAGGTTGATCGAGACACCGGACATGCACACAAGGCGCATGACGATGTACGAGAACGCGGATGCCTTCGTCTCGCTGCCAGGGGGCATAGGCACCCTCGAGGAAATCGTCGAGGTGGTGAGCTGGATCACGCTGGATATCCATACGAAGCCGGTGATTCTCGTTGATTCCGCGTACTGGTCACCCTTTCTGGTCCTGTTGGGACACATGGATGACCACGGCTTTTCCCACCGCAGTCTGAGGGACTGCGTGGACGTTGTTGACGAACCGGCCGATGCGGTCGCGCGCCTCGTTGCAGGGATCTCCTGACAGGCGTTTCCCGGGCCGCGCTCCGACGCTCGGAGAAAGGAAGGAAGAAAATGCAGCAGGGGCGCTGCGGGCCGGGCGGGGCGGTCACGCGGTGTCGATGCATGCGAGTTCGTCGAGAGCGGCAACGATGGCGGTGGCCATCGCGGGTTCGTCGGGCATGTGCCCGCCGTGCTCGACGATGCGCAGATCGGCGCGGGGCCAGGCCTTCCCGAGACGCCAGGCTTCGCGCAGCGGCGTGCACATGTCGAAGCGGCCGTGGACGATCGTTGCGGGCATGTGCGCGAGTCGGTCGCAGCGCGACACGATGTGGTCTTCGCCATCGAGAAAGCAGTCGTTCTCGAAGTAATGGGCCATGATCCGGCCGTAGCTTGCGCCGCCGTCATCGTCGCCCTCGGTAAGGCTGGCGGCGCGAGGATGAAAGTAGACCGAGGCGGTCTCCCAGGCTCCGAGAGCCCGTGCAATGTGGGCTGCGTCCCCGGGATCGTTGCCGCGTATGCGGCGGTAGGTCGCGGCCTCGAGATCCTGCAAATCACTGGGCGGGAAGTGGGCCACGAAGCGGTCCCAGGCCTCTGGATAGACCATGTTGGCGCCGAACTCGAAGAGCCAGCGCTGCGTCGATCGGTCGGCGAGCCATACACTCCAGACACAAAGGGCGCTGACACTCTCGGGATGTGACTGGGCATAGATGAGGGCGAGGGTCGACCCCCATGAGCCGCCGGCGACGTGCCAGCGAGCGATGCCGAGATGCTCGCGTATCCTCTCGATGTCGGCGACGAGGTGCCATGTCGTGTTGTCGTCGACGAGTCCGCTCGGCGTGCTGCGGCCGGCGCCACGCTGGTCGAAGGCAACGACACGGTAGCGCTCGGGATCGACGAGCTGGCGATGGCGCGGCGAGATCCGGCCGCCCGGTCCGCCGTGGAGGAGAACGATCGGCACTCCGTCGGGATTGCCGCTTTCATCGACATGGAGTTCGTGGCTTTCGGACACCTCGAGACGAAAGGTGCGGCGCGCCCCGCAGTCCGGATAGACGATGCCGGAAACGTCGGGTGCGGTCATGGGGTCAATACCCCCTTGCAGGATCGATGAGATTGGCGAGTGGCTCGCCCCGCACGAAGCGATCGAGATTGTCGAGAAAGACCTCGATGCTCAGCCGGTCGTAGTCCTGCCAGGTCTGCATGCCGCCCACGTGAGGAGTGATGTGGACGTTCTCCATGTCCCACAGCGGGCTGTCGTGAGGCAGAGGCTCCCGGGCGAAGACATCGAGGGACGCGGCACCCACGTGTCCGGACTGCAGGGCCGAGATGAGTGCGTCCTCGTCGACGACCCCGCCCCGCGACATGTTGTGCACGATCACGCCCGGCTTGGCGGCCGCAAGCGCGGCGGTGCCGATCAGCCCGCGCGTTGCGTCGGTCAGCGGTGTCACGACGATGACATGATCGGAGAGCGCCAGGACCTCGTTCAGCCGGTCCGGCCCCACGACATCCTCGACCCCGTCGAGAGGCTGTGGCCGCGCACGCACGCCGTAGACGGTCATGCCCAGGGCGCGGCCGACCCGGGCGCAGGCACGGCCGATCCTGCCCAGGCCGACAACGGTCAGCGTACCGCCGGTCGAGCGGGTGACGTCGTGGGGCTGCCAGAGATGCGCCCTTTGCTGATCGTGGTAGCGGAAGAAACGGCAGTTGATCGCGATCAGGCGACCGATGGCGAACTGCGCCATCGCCTCGTCCTGCACGCCACCGGCGTTGCAGACTTGTACCGTCCCGGGATCCCAGGGGGTCAGGTGGTTGATGCCGGCGCCCGAGACATGGATGAAACGCAGCGAGGGCTGCGCCAGCAGGGCCGCGCGCGGATAGGGCCGGCGTTCGAAGCGCTCGGTGTAGGCGACGTGATGGTCGCCGCGCGCGGCATCCGGCAGGGCGTCGAAGCTGTCGCACGTCGTGATGACGGCGTCGGGGTGGCGTTCGGCGACCGCGCGCGCCACCATCCCGGGCCGCTCGGTGTGAACGAGAATGCGCAAGGGTCCGGTCATCCGTGTCTTTCCTCCTGGACGGGCACAACCATACCAGTGCTCCCGTCGCGTGTGTCGAGGGGCACCCGCCGGCCCTGTGCAGACAGTGAGGAAGTCGGAATGGCACGTATCGAGTTTCTCTACCTCGACCGTCATGAGGTCGAACGGCTCCTGCCCGACGTTTCGGTTGCCATGGAGATCGTAGAACAGGGTCTCGTGGCTCACGGCCGCGGCGATGTCGTGCTGCCGCCCAAGGCGCATATCCATCTCGACGAGCGCTACAACGGCCACTTCAACGTGCTGCCCGGCTACGCCGGTCACATCGACCGCGCCGGAGTGAAGGTGGTGGGCGACTACGTCGACAACTGGAAACACGGCCTGCCCTCGGAGGTGGCGCTCCTTTCCCTCTACGAGCCGCGGACCGGCGTCCCGCTGTGCCTGCTCGACGCCACCGCGACGACGTGGCTCAGGACCGGCGCGGTAACCGGAATCGGCGTGGACCACCTCGCACGCAAGGACGCGGCCATCCTCGCTCACCTGGGCGCGCGCGGCACCGCGTTCTCCAACATCGCGGCCATTGCGGCGCGGCGCCCCCTGGCGGAGGTGCGCATCGCGAGCGCCCGGAGCGAAACCCGCGAGGCGCTTGCCCGCAAGGTCGAGGACGAGCTCTCGCTGCGGGCCTTTCCCGTCGCCAGCGCCCACGCCGCGGCCGATGGCGCCGACATCGTGGTCGAGGCCACGCGCCTGGAACGGCCCGAGGTCCTGGTGCGCGACGCCGTGCTGAAGCCGGGATCGCTTCTGGTCACTTATGGCTGGGTCATGGCGGTCGACCCGGCAAACGCCACGGCCTGCGACAAGCTCGTGGTCGACGACTGGGAGCAGTGCACGAAGGGCGGCACCTTCCATCCCCTGATTCGCGATCGCGTGCTGACGCGCGACTCCGTCTGGGGCGAGATCGGCGAGATCTGTTGCGGCGACAAGCCCGGGCGCATGAACGAAAGCGAGAGAATCACCTTCTGGCACCGCGGCTTTGCCATCAGCGATGTCGTCCTCGGACACTGGATACACGAGCGGGCCCTGCAGGAGGGAGCGGGCCAGCGCCTCCTCCTGTGGGACGGTCCCGACGAGTGAGCCTTGCAGCGATCCGCCGACCCGAGGGCGGCGCAAGCGGTCAGCGCGTAGTGCATCAGTTTGAAATCTGACCTGTCCCCAGCGAACCCGGTATCCTATATGCTTAGCAAGAAGCATGGGAGAGTTGCATGCCCAAGGGCCCCGACGGGCAAATGCGTCCAGCCGATGTGGTCGGCAACGCCGTCAAGGTCATGCGGATCGTGACGGGTGAGGATGAGGAAGGGTACCAAGACGACGGCAAGGACCCGGCCGCAAGAGCCTTGGGTGCGAAGGGCGGGAAGGCGCGTGCAGCGAAACTCACCCCTGACCAACGATCCGAGATCGCCCACCTTGCAGCGGAAGCGAGGTGGCGCAAATCCAAGTAGCTATGCTGCGGCCTCGATTTCAGCCAAGTCTCTCACAAAGTCGAAGACCATCTGAATCGGCTCCACGTTTGCGTGGCGATCATTATAACTGTCAACGTCGATTTTGAGCTGACGACAATCTCCCACTATCTGCTGACGACGTTGCTGAAACGATAATTTCATATGCTCGCGTGTGGCCGTTCGCAGATCATCCCAGAGAACTAGTTGCTCGCTACCACGCCTTACTGTAGTAGGATGCTTGACCCTGACCCTGCGGCCTTGGGCGTCCGTAGTATATTCCTCCCGCATGGCCCGGGAGATATCCTCAGCACACTTTGTCAGTGCTGCGGACTGCGGTAGTTCCCATTTCCCGTTGCCAATCGCCCATGCTGCGATTGTCTTAGTCGATGCGGGCCACGGCTCACCAGAAATTCGGTAGTCCGCGACTATACGCTGCATTTGTTTGCTATATGATGCCATTGTCTTCTCCGTACCCGACCTGTACAGTATAGCCGTAACCGTCTGTTAATGCGGTCTTGGTAACAATGTGTCGGATTTTGATCTGGAACCGCCTGAAGAGATCCCACCGTTGAGTTCTCTTCTGAAGTTGTCCAGCCACAATTCCAGGATGGCGCTCCATCAACCTAGAAAAACCGATCAGGCGCTCGGTAGAGTATGCTGGATCTAACCGATCAACAAAGTCACTCATGTCCAACTGTGGCACACAAAACTCCGCCGCAGCTTCGTTGGCCAACCGTTCCTCTTCTGACTGATCGGCAGCCCCCGATAAGTCTTCTGGTTCGTCCACGATCGGAACGGACTTGCCGTCATTGTTCAGCACATGCTCCAATTCGTGTCGTAGGTTGAACCAAAAGTTGTCAATGCGATCAAGCCGCATGGATAAACCCACCACCGGATACTTGTTTTCTAGCCAAAAGCACACTCCCTCTATCTTAGATCTTGGGATAGGCTCCACCACTAGAAACCGCACACCAACGTCAGTGAGTATTCTTGGAGCGTGGCGCGCCTCCTCGGGCTCTTGCATCAGAGATTCAAGCTCACCTAGAGCCGCACGGAGACCTTTCGCGGAATAAGTGGGGACGCGCAATGCGTGCGCCAGTTGCTTAACCCGAAAAAGCCATGCCCATTGTGTTGGCGTCAGACGCTCTTCCTGGCTTCTTGTTTTTCGTGCAGCGTGGGAAAACGAGATGGACTCATCAATTGAGTTCAGAGCAAAATGTTTAAGGACTCGAGCCTCCAAGACATCGGGATTACTTGACGCCTCAATCCAACCACGTTTGATCATGTCCCGAACGGGGAACCGGTTCCGCAATCTCGCTGAGCGAGCTATTGTATCGGGGGCCGGGTCCGATTTTCCGAGCCGGTACGACGCCTCCATGTTCAGCCAAAAATACGGACTAGTGCCCAGCGCCGCCGCCAATTCTTTTGCGGTAGAGGGGGTTATGCCTCGCTTGCCAGAGATAACTTCGTTTACTAGTCGCTGGGACCGACCAATGATCTCTGCAAACTCGTCCTGTGTCCAATTGCGCGCCTCAAGTTCATCGCGCAAATACTCCCCAGGAGGAAACACCTCAGCGGGAACTCTATCAGTCATCGCATCCTCCCATACTAATGGTAGTCCACAACCTCGATGATCTTGACCTTTCTATCCTGTCCCTCCCCATCGAATTTCACGATTAGACGGTACTGGTCGTTGCATCGAAGTGAGTGGCAACCCTTTCGGTCTCCCTTTAGCCCGCATCGATCACCAAAGCCTTTGCATGGGGATGGGATCCATGGTATATGAACGTGTTATCCGACACTTACATATACAGGAGTTCCCATCCCCATGGTTACACAGTGTACATCACAGCAATT
>MPMV01000001.1 GCA_002238685.1 bacterium EF100-94H03 bin56 | reverse complement strand
TCGCACCACCCGTGCGAGCCAGAATCCGCGTGATCGCCGCCGTCAGCGTCGTCTTGCCGTGATCCACATGCCCAATCGTTCCAATGTTCGCATGCGGCTTCGTACGCTCAAACTTCTCCTTGGCCATCCTTCTCGACCTCTCCTGGTCAATAACCCTCCCTCACGAGGAGGGTGTTCCTGGTTATCACATCATGGTCCCGGGTCCGGGGAGCGTGGAGCGGGTGGCGGGAATCGAACCCGCGTAACCAGCTTGGAAGGCTGGGGCTCTGCCACTGAGCTACACCCGCCTCGTCGAGGCCCGCAACCGTCCCCCTGAACCATGGAATGGTGGAGGGAGGTGGATTCGAACCACCGTAGGCATAGCCAACGGGTTTACAGCCCGTCCCTTTTAACCGCTCAGGCATCCCTCCGGGCAACATGTACTGCTGATGATAGGTTTCGCGACACGATCAACCCGACAGCAGCCGCGCAACAAGGGCAGTGCCTCCTGCACCGTTGACGACCACGCCGGATTTCCAATTGGTGGAGCGCTCATATATAGCACAACGCCATGGTCCGCAAGCACCCGGCACAACAAAAGTTCGCGAGGCCGCTGTGGATTCACGGGCACCACCCGGTGGCAGCGGCACTCGCCAATCCGCGGCGGCGCGTGGTGCGCCTCGCAGCCACGCGCGAGATGCTTGAGCGGCTGGAACCGCTCCTCGCGCAACGCCGCGACACGACGACCTGTGACGCGATGACGTCATCGTCGATTGCCGCCCTCCTCGACGGCGACACCCGCCACCAGGGGGCGGCGCTGCTCGTCCATCCGCTGCCGGACCTCGCCATCCGCGACATTCCCGGATCGGCCGACGTCGTCGTGGTTCTCGACCGCATCAGCGATCCCCGCAATGCCGGCGCCATCATGCGATCGGCTGCGGCCTTCGGCGCGGCGGCGGTCGTCATGCAGGAACGGCATGCGCCACCCCCTTCGGCGGCGTTCGCCAATGCCGCCTCCGGCGCCCTCGAATGGGTGCCCCTGGTGCGTGTCTCCAACATCGCCCGCGCCCTCGACGACCTCAAGAAACGCGGTTTCTGGATCACCGGCCTCGACGCCGAAGCTCCCCTCACCCTGGGCCAGGCGCCGGTGCCACTCCCCGCCGTCCTGGTCCTCGGCGCCGAGGGGAGCGGCCTGCGCCGTCTCGTTGCCAGGACTTGCGATCAGCTGGTGAGCATCGCCACCCCGGGCCGTGAACTCAGTCTCAACGTGGCAAGCGCCGCCGCCATCGCGCTCCACGAGATCCGCACCCATTGACGAGGGGCGGCGCGGCGCTCTTCGCGCGTCTGATGCCCGAGCAATCACACCGTCCGCACCGTTGGCCGACCTGAAGCCGGAGGGATCGCAACGGTCCCCGGCCACAGGAAGGACGGGGCCGGGGGGCCCATGGGGAACTCCGGCCCGAAGGATGCTGTTCAGCCGTCCCTTCTGACCACCGGAGCCGCCTGACCTGCGCTTCAGGCGGTGCCGTCCCTGAACGACCACTTCCGGAACATGCGGTAGGTGTCGAAAGGCGCTGCGCCAAGGACGTCCCCGCCGGTATCGACCCGGTCGCGGACGCCATGCACCAGGTTCTGGAACAAAGGCACGATGGTCGAGCCGCGCTCGTGCAGGATCAGCTGCACATCGGCATAGAGAAGCTTGCGCTTTTCGGTGTCGAGCTCGGTCCTCGCGGCCGCCACCAGATCGGTAAACTCGCGGTCACACCAGTATGAGTCGCCCCATGCCGCATCGCAGATGTAGGCCAGCGTGAGCATCAGGTCCGGGGTCGGACGCGCGTTCCAGTAGCAGTAGGAGAAGGGCACCGTACCCCAGACATCCGCCCAGTATCCGTCGACGGGTTGGCGCACGACCTCGAGGTTGAACCCGGCCTGCTTGGCGTTCTCGGCGAAGAGGACACCGGAATCGACCGCACCGCTGAACGCCGCGGCAGAGGCATGAATCTCGATCGTCTCGCCGCCGTAACCGGCCTTCTCGAGATGGTGCTTCGCCCTGTCCGGATCGAACCCGCGCTGCGCAATGGCGGGGTTGAAGAACTGGTCGAAGGGCGCAACCGGGTGATCGTTCGCCAGCGATGCATGGCCGTTGAAGATCACGTCGCGCATCTGTTCACGATCAACCAGATACTTCATGGCCAGCCGAAAATCGAGATTGTCGAACGGTGGGGTATCCGCGCGCATCGGCATCGTGATGGTCGAGCCGCCGGAGACACTCAGGATGCTGACGCCCGCGTTTTGCGCCAGAAGATCCGCGGTCTTCGGCTCGACCGGCCACACCGCCTGGACCGAATCGCTGGCCAGCGCCGAAGAGAGCGCGGCGTGATCCTTCACCGAGAGATGCTCGAAGGAGTCGAAGAAGCCCTGGTCCTCCAGGAAGTAGTTCGCAAACCGCTCCCCGATGCCGCGCACACCCGGCTCGTACTCCTGCATGACGTAGGCGCCGGTGCCGACACCCGACATGTCGACCTCGCCGTCCACCGACGGCGCCACCTGGAACAGGTACTGCGCCAGATAGTAGGGGAAGTCGGCTGCGGGCTCGCTGAGCTCGAAGATCACGTCGTCGCCGTCCGACCGGATGTCGGCCACGATCGCCATCATCGACGCGCCGCCCGACTGCGAGTCGGGACCCCGGTGGACGTTCATCGAATCGATCACGTCCTGGGCATCAAGCGTCTTGCCGTTGTGGAACTCCACGCCCTGGCGCAACTTGAAGGTCCAGGTCGCGCCGGCGTCCGATGCATCCCACTCCGTCGCCAGCATGGGATCGAGGCCGCCATCGCTTCGCGCATCGACCAGCTTGCTGCGGAAGGTCTCCGTAAGGGCGGTCTGGTGCGAGTTGCCGGCGTGGCCGATGATGAACGAGTCGGCCGATTGCCCGTCGCCCGCCGCCGTGACGATGTGCCCGCCCCGGACCTGTGCGGCGCGCGCCGATTCACTCCACATCGCCGTGGCAGCCGCGATCGTCACTCCCGAAGCGACCGCCCGCTCCAGGAAGTCGCGCCGTGTCACGCCCTTCTGTCCGGCAAAGATCCTCAGTGTCTGGTCAAGATGGACGTCCTGTCCGGTCATGTCGTCTCCTCCCCAAGAATGCGTTATCGTCACACGCGCCCTGACAACCGAATGTACGCTGACGATAACAGTTTACCAGTCATGCCCGGGAAGTTGAAACAGGGTTGTTCACAATGAGTCAGCGCCACGCCAGAGCCTGGATGTCCGCGATCGGCAGCACCGAGATCCGGTCATCAAGCGGGTACGCCTCGTGTCCGGGGTACACCACCCAGAGGTGCTCCAGCTCCAGGTCGTTCAGGGCTACTCGCATGGAGCGCGTAGTGCCGGGAGCGTCGGCGAGCTTGCACTCGAAGCCGTAGCGCTTCCCGCCGCGCATGACGAGCAGATCGAGTTCTGCACCGCCGTGCGTTGCCCAGAAATACACTCCGCTCGTTCCGAACACACTCGCGATCTGCTCCACCGCGAAACCTTCAAAAGAGGCTCCCACCTTGGGGTGGCCGGCGACCTCATCGCCCGTGTCCACTGTGAGGAGGGTGTGGAGCAGCCCCGTATCGCGCACGTAGATCCTGGGTGAGCGGACCTGACGCTTGCGGATGTTCGCAAACCAGGGAGGGAGCGCTCGTACCATGAACGCGCCCGTCAGGATGTCGAAGTACCTTCGTGCCGTACCTTCGCTCGAGCCAAGCGCTCGGGCGAACTCCGCCGCGTTCCACACCTGACCGTGATAGTGGGCCAGCATCGTCCAGAACCTTCGAAGGGTCTCCGCCGGGACGGTGATGCCGAGTTGGGGGATGTCACGCTCGAGGAACGTCTGAACGAAGCTGCGCCTCCACACCGTGGAGGCGCGGTCGTGCGGTGCGAGGTATGCACGCGGGAAACCGCCACGGAGCCAGAGGGTGCGCCACGAGTCCGGATCGACCTCCGAGAGATCGAATCCGCCCAGATTGACAATCCCGACGCGCCCGGCCAGGGACTCCGAGATTCCCGCAATCAGCGCCGGCGATGCGCTCCCGAGCATGAGAAACCGTGCCGGATTGTCGGGCCGATCAGCAAGGACCCGAAGCGTCTCGAACAGCGCTGGCTCGCGCTGTATCTCGTCGATGACCACGAGTCCGGTGAGGCCCGCCAATGTCCTCTCCGGCGCCTGCAGTCGCCGACGGTCCACCGCGCTCTCAAGATCGAAAAACGTGCTTCCCTCAGGATCAGCAGCTGCAATTATGCGGGCGAGTGTGGTCTTGCCGCATTGGCGCGGTCCGGTCAGGGCGACCGCGGGATGGACGGAGAACGCTTCGTGGATGCGATCGCGGGCGACGGGTCGATCGATGATCATACGCGAGCATATTCCTGGAAAATCCTCAATTCAATTCCGTATTTTCAAGGAAAATTCATCGATTGGCATTGTCTCCGATCCGTTATTCGCTCGACCTCCGGGTCCGTTGCCCAGGCTGGCTGCAACCCCTGCCTTCGATTCCATGCGAGACGGTGGCCGGAACGTGCTTCACGACACACCTTCGAATCCTGTGTGAGGACTACCTGCCTCGCCTTCGACCACTCCACGGGAACGAGACCCGCGGACGACATCCCGGCTCCTGTGCCCGTTCATCACCATCGTGCCGGCACTTGCGTGGACCCGTGCGCCGGTCGCAGTGCGTCACTTCCGGCTCGATCGCGAATTCCACAGGACACTCACTTGTGTCGAAGCTCTCGTGCTTGCGAACATGCCTCCATGAATTGACAGGGTGGCGCGGCCGAAGCGCGTGACTGCGTCTTCGTCCGGCAGTGTTTCACAAGAGGCGTCGACCCGTGCTACGTAGCGGCGAGGGCCGGGTTAGCTCAGTTGGTAGAGCAACCGCCTTGTAAGCGGTAGGTCGCGAGTTCGAGTCCCGCACCCGGCACCACGTCTTCACTGTCACGCCGCCTTCTGGCGCATGGTGACGAATTCCTCGGCACTGGTGGGATGGATGCCGACCGTGGCGTCGAAATCGGCCTTGGTGGCGCCCGCCTTCAGGGCAACCGCAAATCCCTGCAGGATCTCGGCGGCATCAGGTCCCACCATGTGAACACCGACGACGCGGTCCGTGGCGGAGGCGACGACGAGCTTCATCAGGATCTTCTCGTTGTTCAGGGAAATCGTGTGGCGCAAGGGCCTGAAACGCGCCATGTAGATGTTGACGCCATCTCCATGACGCTGGCGCGCCTGCGATTCTGTCAGGCCCACCGTGGCCAGTTCCGGCTGGCAGAAGACGGCCGAGGGGATGTTCGTGTAGTCGACGCTCTTCGGCCCGTCGCCAAAGAGCGTGGCCGCCACCGCCATGCCCTCGGTGGTCGCCACCGGCGTCAGTTCATAGCGGCCGAGAACATCGCCGATGGCGAAGACCGACGGCACGTTCGTGCGGAAGTGGTCGTCAACCGGAATCGTGCCGTTGTCGTTGACGGTCACCCCGGCCTCCTCGAGCCCGAGACCGGAGGTGAGCGGCCGGCGGCCGGTGGCATACATCACGAGGCCGGTTTTCAGGCAGGTTCCGTCGGCAAGGCTGACGGAAAACCCGCCGTCCACCCGGGCAATGGCCGCCACATCGCTGGAGAACCGCAGATCGATCCCCTTCGTCCGCATTTCCCCGGCGAGATGGCGCCGGATGTCGTCATCGAAGCCGCGCAGGAAGAGCTCTCCCCGGTAGAGCTGTGTGACATGAAGACCAAGGCCGTGAAAGATCCCGGCGAATTCCGCGGCGATGTAACCGCCGCCGACGATGACGATGCTCGCCGGCAGGTCATCGAGAAAGAAGCACTCGTTCGACGTGATGGCGTGTTCCCTGCCGGGGATGTCCGGTACATACGGCCAGCCGCCTGTCGCAACGAGAATGTTCGCGGCTTGAACGCGTTTCGAGTCGATCTCAACGTCATGGGGACCGGCGAGACGGGCGCGGCCCTCGAGGACACTGCAGCCGGCGTCTTTCAGCATGTCGACGTAGATGCCGTTCAACCGGGAGATCTCGGTCGTCTTGTTGTCACGCAGCGTCGGCCAGTCGAAGCCGGGCGCCATGGACGACCAGCCGAAGCGCCGGGCATCCCGGAACTCCTCACTGTAATGGGCGGCATACCCGAAGAGCTTCTTGGGAATGCACCCCACGTTGACGCAGGTCCCACCCCAGTCACGTTCTTCGGCAATCGCCACGCGGGCGCCTGCCGCCGCCGAAAACCGCGCAGCGCGCACCCCTCCGGAGCCGCCACCAATGACGACGAGATCGTAGTCGAAGGAACCCATCGGAGGATCCGTGTCAGCTGTCGAGGCCGGCAACGCAGACGTACTTGGATTCAACGTACTCGTCGATGCCCATGTGGCTGCCTTCGCGCCCGATGCCGGATTCCTTGACTCCGCCGAAGGGCGCCACCTCGGTGGAGATGATGCCGGTGTTGACGCCGACGATGCCGTACTCGAGGCCTTCGCTGACACGCCAGATACGGCCGATGTCACGGGCATAGAAATAGCTGGCAAGGCCGAATTCCGTGTCGTTGGCGAGGGACACCGCCTCGTCCTCGCGCTCGAACCGGAAGAGTGGCGCCAGGGGACCGAAGGTCTCGTCGCGCGCCACGAGCATCTGCGGATTGACGTCGGCCATGACCGTCGGCTCGAAAAAGGTGCCGCCGAGCGCGTGACGCTGACCGCCAACGAGGACGCGTGCGCCCTTCGCCGAGGCGTCGGCGATGTGCTCTTCCACCTTGTCGACCGCAGCCTGGTTGATCAGCGGCCCCTGCACGACGCCCTCATCGAGGCCATTGCCGACCTTCATCTCGGCTACCCGTGCCGCGAGTCTTTCGGCGAAGGCATCGTGGACCGCGGACTGGACATAGATCCGGTTGGCGCACACGCAAGTCTGCCCCATGTTGCGGAACTTCGACTGCATGGCGCCCTCGACCGCGGCATCGAGATCGGCATCGTCGAACACCAGGAAAGGCGCATTGCCTCCCAGCTCCATGGTGACCTTCTTGACCGTGGATGCCGCCTGTTCCATCAGCATCTTGCCGATCTCCGTGGAGCCGGTGAAGGTGATCTTGCGGACCACGGGATTGCCCGTGAGTTCGCTGCCGATCTCCGCCGACTTGCCGGTCAGGACGTTGAGAACGCCTTTCGGCAATCCGGCGCGTTCACCAAGTTCTGCGAGAGCGAAGGCCGAATAGGGTGTTTCGGTCGCCGGCTTGCAGACGATGGTGCAGCCTGCGGCGAGAGCCGGTCCCGCCTTGCGCGTGATCATGGCCGAAGGAAAGTTCCAGGGCGTGATCGCACCCACAACGCCGACGGGTTCGCGCAGCACAAGGATGCGGCGATCAGCGAGATGCTGGGGAACGGTTTCGCCGTAGACTCTCTTGCCCTCTTCGGCAAACCACTCGATGAAGCTTGCCGCATAGGCGATCTCGCCACGAGCCTCGGCCAGGGGCTTGCCCTGTTCGAGGGTCATGAGCTGCGCCAGGTCCTCCTGGTTCTCGAGCATCAGTTCAAACCAGCGACGCAGCACCGATGCCCGCTCTTTCGCTGTCTTCGCCTTCCAGGCCGGCAGTGCCGCAGCCGCAGCCTCGATGGCCCTTCGGGTCTCGGCCGTACCCATCCGGGGAATGGTTCCGAGCACACCGGCGGTGGCCGGATTCCTGACATCGATGGTGTCGCGTGAATCGGCGTCGCACCAGGCGCCATCTATGTAGCACTGTTGGCGAAACAGGGTTGCGTCACTGAGTTGCATGGGAAATCCTCGCAAGGTTCAAAAGAAAGGACGGACGGCGTATCGGCAGGGCGAATGTAGACCCCGACGGCGTGAATGGGAATGACGGAATTCGACTTTGACCAGGTGATCGACAGGCGCGGTACGAGTGCCGCCAAGTGGGCACGGGCGGCGGCAGATGGCGGTCCTCCCCTGCTGGCGATGTCCATCGCCGACATGGAGATTCCGGCGCCGGATCCGGTCCTGAAGGCGATGGCGGAGCGTGTCGAACACGGCATTTTCGGCTACACAATGGCCGGAGACGCCTACGTCGAAGCCGTTGCCGCCTGGCAGATGGAACGTCATCACCATGCCATCAGCCCGGAGTGGGTGGTGACCCACCACGGCGTCCTCCCGTCGCTCTTCCAGTTGATTCGCGCCTTCCTGCCGCCGGATTCCGGCATCGTGGTGATGACGCCTGCGTTCCCGCCCTTTCTCGATGCCATCACCCTCAACGGCCATCGTGTCATCTCCAGTCGACTGATGCGCCACGGGGACTCCTATGCCATCGACTTCGAGGCATTCGAGGGTGCCTGCCGCGATGCCGCCACACGGCTGTTCATCCTGTGCAATCCCCACAACCCGACCGGGCGCAACTTCACGGCGGACGAGCTTCACCGCCTTGCGGACATCGCCGCGCGATACCGGGTGATGGTCTTCGCCGACGAGATTCACGGCGATCTCGTGTTGCCCCCGGGTCGTCTGGTGCCGTTCCTGTCGGTTTGCGACGGTCTTGACATCGAGGTGGTGGCGGCAAACGGCCTTTCCAAGACGATGAACCTGGCCGGCCTGGGCCTCAGCAATCTCGTCATTCCATCGCGAGGGCTTCGCGAACGGTTCGAGGATGCCGTCGGCGGGAACGGAGAATGGGGTGTCAATCCGGTCTCCCGGGCAGCCGCTCTCGCCGGCTACGCCCACGGCGGCGCCTGGCTTGACGCGCTTCTCGATCACATTGCCGGCAACATGGCGTTCGTTGACGACTGGTGCGCCCGGGAACTCGCCGGCTTGGTGGTTCCGGTGAAAGCCGAGGCCACCTACCTGAAGTGGCTCGACACGACCCGAACCGGCCTTGACGAGGAGGACCTCATGGACCGTCTGATCAACGGACAGGGATTGCTCGTTCAGGCGGGAAGTGACTTTGGCGCCACGGCGCGGGGATTCGTGCGCCTCAATCTTGCCTGTCCCCGCACCATGGTGACGACGGCAATGAGCCGTATCGCAAGGGCCATCGGGCCGGTGACAGACTGAGGCGACCGCCTATTCCACCGTGACGCTCTTGGCGAGATTGCGCGGTTGATCGACATCCGTGCCTTTGCGCATGGCAGCGTGGTAGGCGATCATCTGCACCGGGATGGCGTGAACGAGCGGCGTGACAAGGGTGTCGACGGTTGGCAGGACAACCATCCTGTCGGCGACGGGTTCCGCAGCGGCGGCGCCGGTCTCATCGGTAATGAGGGTGATTCTGCCGCCTCGCGCCCTCGCTTCCTCCACGTTGGACATCGTCTTGTCGAAGAGGTCGTCGCCCGGGGCAACGACGATGACTGGAACGTGCTCGTCGATCAGCGCGATCGGCCCGTGTTTCATCTCTCCCGCGGCATGCGCCTCCGCGTGAATGTAGCTGATCTCCTTGAGCTTCAGCGCTCCCTCCATGGCAATGACGGCGGACGTGCCGCGGCCGAGGTAGAGAACATGGCGCGACTCGGCGATGTCCCAGGCAATCCGCCGGAACTCCTCCTCCATGGCGATGACGCGGGCCAGTGTTGACGGCAACGTGGTCAGCACACCGGCAAGGCGGGCGACCTCATCATCGTCAATGGCCCCGCGGTCACGCGCCGTCGCCACGGCAAGACAGAAGAGGACAGCGACCTGGGAGGTGAAGGTCTTGGTCGCCGCCACACCGATCTCGGGCCCGGCATGGGTGGCGAGCACGAGGTCCGCCTCCCTTGCCACCGTGCTGGTCTCGGTGTTGGTGACCGCGAGGACAGTCCTGCCGAGACCACGGACATAGCGCATGGCGGCCAGGGTGTCGGCGGTCTCTCCCGACTGCGAGATGAAGACGCCGAGACTGTTCTCGACCATCGGCGCCTGGCGATAGCGGAACTCCGAGGCGATATCGGCGTCGGCGGGCAGCCTGGCAAGTCGTTCGAGCCAGTACTTGCCGATAAGAGCGGCGTAGTAGGCCGTGCCACAGGCGATCAGGGTCATCCGTTCAACAGTGCCGGGACCGAGGGACGCGCCGGGAACTGTGATCGAGCCCGCCTCGGGGTCGAGATAGCGGCCCAGGGTTTCGCCAACGGCCACCGGTTGCTCATGGATCTCCTTCTCCATGAAATGCCGGTAGTTCCCCTTCCCGATCACCGCGCCGGAGAGTTCTGTATCCACCACCGGGCGTTCCACGGGACGACCATCCGTGTCGAGTATCTCGATACCGTCTCGGCGAACAAGCGCGAGGTCGTTTTCTTCCAAGTAGGAGACCTTGCGCGTGTGACCGGCAAGGGCAATGGCATCGGACGCAAGGAAGAGACCGCCTTCGCCCCAACCCACCGCAAGCGGCGCTCCCCGCCGTGCTCCGGCGAGCACCACATCGTCGCCCTCGACGAGAAGGACAAGGGCGAACATGCCTTCGAGACGGTCCATCAGGGCGGTCATCGCCGCCGCCGGGGCCCCCTCTTCCTCCAGCAACGCGTCAAACAGGTGGGCGACCACCTCGGTGTCCGTATCCGACTCGAAACAGCGCCCCCTGGCGCGCATGTCGTCGCGCAGAGCGCGGTAGTTCTCGATGATGCCGTTGTGGACGACGGCAACACGCCCGGTCATGTGAGGGTGGGCATTCCTGCGCGTGGGCGCTCCATGGGTCGCCCATCGGGTATGGCCCACCCCGGCCTCCCCGGCCACGCCGTTCGACGTCAGCGCGGCCTCGAGATTGGCGATCTTGCCTGCCTCGCGCCGACGCACGATTCCAGCCTGGTTGAGGACCGCAATGCCAGCCGAGTCGTAGCCGCGATACTCGAGCCGGCGCAGTCCGTCGAGGAGAACCGGGACAGCCTCGCCGCTCCCGAGATAGCCGATGATCCCGCACATGGCCTGTCAGCTCCCGCTGCCTGACTTGCTGCGGCGCCACCGGGACGCCACGCCGTCGCGAACCGTCTGCGGCGCCCGTTCGAGGGCCATCGCATCGTCGCCGACATCCCGTGTGATCGTGCTGCCTGCGCCGACGATCGTGCCGTCGCCGATGGTGAGCGGCGCCACCAGGGAGGCGTTGGACCCGATGAACGCTCCCTTGCCGATCCGCGTCGGGTGTTTGGTCACCCCGTCATAGTTGCAGATCACGGCTCCGGCGCCGAGATTCGTCCCGGCACCGACTTCGGCATCGCCGACATAGGCCAGGTGGTTCGCTTTCACGCCCGACTCCAGCGTCGAGGCCTTGATCTCGACGAAATTGCCGATTCTCGTGTTGGTCCCGAGGCTGGTTCCGGGACGCAGCCGGGCGAAGGGACCGATCACCGCGCCATCGCCGACATGACAGTCCTCGAGATGGCTGAAGCTGCGGATGATGGCGCCGTTGCCGATCGTCACACCCGGCCGGATCACCACATCGGGCTCGATCAGGACATCATGTCCGATCACCGTATCCCAGGAGAGCCACACCGTCTCCGGTGCCACCATCGAGCAGCCGGCAAGCATGGCGGCATGGCGCAGGCGACGCTGCATGACCGCCTCGAAACGTGCCAGGTCCGCACGATCGTCCGCGCCGACGGTATCGTCGGGATCCGTGGTCTCCAGAACAGCGGTCGCGAGGCCGCGTCGCCGGGCAACCGCGACAATGTCGGAGAGGTAGAATTCACCCTTGGTGTTGTCGTTGGAAATCTCGTCAAGGAGATCGAAGAGACGGCCTGCCTCGATGCTCATCATCCCCGAGTTGCACAGCGTCGAGGCACGCTCGGCTTCGCCGGCATCATGAAATTCGACAATTCTCTCGAGGGAGCCGTCGGCATCCACCACGAGCCGGCCGTAGCGGTTGGCAGAGCTGACATGGACTCCCAGGACCGAGGCCACGGCACCGCTCCCTCGTCGCACCTCCACGAGATCGTGAATGGCGCAGGCTTCCAGCGTCGGCGCATCGCCGAACAGCACCGCGACATCTCCGTCAACGGCCAGTCCTTCAAGGGCGCCACGCGCGGCCTTGACCGCATCGGCCGTACCGCGTGGCTCGCGCTGGATGACGACACTGGCGGGTCTGACGGCTTCGGCGGTCCTCTCGTCTCCGGGTCCAGTCACCACGATGACGCGTTCGGGCCCGATTGCCGCGGCCGCGGCAATCACGTGATTCACCATGGGCCTGCCGACAACCGTGTGCATGGCCTTGGGCAGGTCCGATTTCATGCGCGTGCCCCGTCCTGCCGCGAGCACGACTACGGCAACATCCTTCAGGGCGAGAGCGGAATCCATGAATACCCCTTTCGGTAACCAGAGGTTGGTGCCACACTTGAAAAAGTGACCGAAGTCAAGAATTGCAACACTCAATGACACGATTGAGCCGTCATCGCGGATATCTTCCGCCGGCTGCCATGTGAGCGCACGTGACAACCGTGCTCCAGCACAGGTTCCGCGCAGTCATCTTCGATCTCGACGGTACGCTGATCGACAGCGCGCCGGATATTGCCGATGCCATCAACATGGTGATGGCCGAATTCGGACGCCAGGCACTGACCGAACGGACGGTGCGGGACATGGTGGGCAGCGGCTGGGCGGGCCTTCTTGAACGCGTCATGATCCTGACCGGTGGCATGCCCGAAGGGGCGGCATCCGCCATCGAGGACAGGTTTCGCCAGTTCTACCTGCCGCGCAGTACACGCCTTTCAAGCCTCTATCCGGGTGTTGCCGGAACCATTGACGCACTCCACCGGAACGGCACGGCGATCGGCGTGTGCACGAACAAGCGGCAGGCCGGCGCCGACCATGTCATTGCCACGTTCGGACTCGGACAGGCCATCGGCGCCGTGGTGGGCGGCGACACCGGCGTGATGAAACCCGATCCCGCCCATCTCGCCGTCGTTCTCGACCGCCTCGGTGTGGGCGCCACCGAAGCCGTCATGGTGGGAGACAGTCACGCCGACGTTGCCGCCGCCCACGGCGCCGGCATGCCGTGTGTCGTCGTCAGTTACGGCTATGCCGGTGGAGCACCAGCTTCACTGGGCGCCGACCGCATGATCGATTGCATGGAGGACCTCATCCCGGCACTTGCCAGTCTGTGAACGTCCTTCCGATTCAGGTGACTGTATCGGGCAGTTCCGCCTTGCGCCGGCTTATGAAGTCCAGCAGGGCTTCGTCACGGGCCTCGTCCAGCGGCGGCGGCTCGTATGCCTCCAGGCGCCGGCGGGCGATGGCCGCCGCGCGCTCGTCGTGGGTGAGTTCGCCCTCGGCCTGCCACTGCTCGAAACTGTTGTTGTCGGCAATCTCGGGGATGAAGAACCCATCGAGGTAGTTGCGCCTGGTATGGGCACAACCGAGGAAGTGGTTGCCCGGACCGACTTCGCGTATCGCCTCGAGACCGAGTCCGTTCTCCGAAAGATCGAGGCGGCGGCAGAAACTCTGCAGCATCGCCACCTGTTCGGTGTCCATGATGAACTTGCCATAGCCGGCAGTCAGCCCCGCCTCCAGCCAACCGGCGGCATGCAGCACGAAGTTGGTCCCCGCCAGCAGTGTTGCCGTCATGGTCTGCATCGATTCGTAGGCCGCCTGGGCATCGGCGATCTTGGCGCCATTGAGCATGCCTCCGGACCGCAGTGGAACCCGGTAGCGGCGGGCGAGCTGTCCCACCGCGTAGATCATTTGCAGGGTCTCCGGCGTTCCCATCATCGGCGCTCCCGATCGCATCGAGACGGTGGCAAGGAAACTGCCGTAGACCATGGGCACCCCGGGACGGACGATCTGGGCATAGGCGAGGCCCGACACCACCTCGGCATTGAGCTGGGCGATGGCGCCGGCGGTCACCACCGGGGCCATGGCCCCTGCCATGATGAAGGGGGTCACGAGAACAGCCTGGTTGTGCTCGGCATAGTGGCGCAGTGCGCCAAGCATGGAGCCGTCCCAGACAAGGGGCGAATTGCAGTTGACCACCGAGGTCATCACCGTGTTCTCGCGAACTGTGTCGGCGCCGAAGAGAATCTCGCACAAGCGGCACGAATCGAGAGCGCGTTCGGGCGCTGACTGCACTCCCATGAACGGCTTGTCGGAGTACTTCATGTGGGAATAGACGATATCGAGATGGCGCCTGGGCACCGGCACGTCCACCGGTTCGCATATGATCCCTCCGGAGTGGTGCAGGACCGGCGACATGTAGGCGAGCTTGATGAAGTTCTGCAGATCCTCGAGTCTCGCGTAGCGCCGCTGGTTGGCGAGATCACGCACGAAGGGCGAGCCGAAAGTGGGAGCAAACACCGTGTTGTCGCCGCCCACCACCACGTTGCGCTCGGGGTTGCGAGCCATCTGGACATAGCTTTCCGGCACCTTGGCCAGGAGGTCCTCGATCAGGGCCCGCGGAATCCTTACCCGCTGACCTGTCACGTCGGCACCCGCCTCGGTCCACTGGCGGCAGGCGTCATCGTCGCGGAAATCGATGCCGGTTTCCTCAAGGATCTGCATGGAGGTGTCGTGAAGCAGATCGACTCCCGCCTCGTCGAGGAGCTCGTAGACCGGTATCTCGCGCGTGATGTAGCGTTTCTGGACAATGGGCGCACCGATGCGCTCGCGATGGCGTCTGGCCCGTCCCCCGCGCCGTCCACGCGTTCCAGCCATGTCTCATCCCCCCGTTTGAGCGGCGGGCCATGTGAAATCAAGGGGAGAGGCAAGTCAATCGGGCAAAGCCGATTGACACGCCCGCCACGCCTTATCTAATGTGCGCCCGCATTTTCCGGCGGCCCTTGACTGCCTGGCTGGCGAGACGACATGGCGGATGATCCATCCGATCTCGAGACACGAATCGCCGCAGCCCGAAAGAAGGACAAGGGTGGGAGGTCGACGGGGAAGGCACAGGCATCCGGTTACGGCATGGCCGTCCGCATGACGGTCGAAATGGTTGCTGCCCTGGCCGTTTCCGTCTTTCTCGGACTCTGGTTGGACGGGGAACTGGATACCGCGCCGCTGTTCCTGGTGATCTTTCTGGTCCTGGGCATGGCGGCCGGTGTCATCAATGTGGTGAGGGCCGCAAGGGTGATGACTCGCGGGCCGCGGTGCGGTCCCGCGGACAGTGAAGGGGATCGAAAACGTGGCGACTGACTCCGGGCACAATCCGCTTGAGCAGTTTGCAGTGTCGTCTGCCGTCGAGTTCGGCATTGGCGATCTTGACCTTGCGATCACCAACTCGGCAATCTGGATGATGGCGGCCACCGCGCTTGTCATCATCTTCACCACCGTGTTCATCGGTCGGCGCAGCATGGTGCCGGGACGCATGCAGTCCCTGGTGGAGATCTCCTACGAGTTCATCGCCAACATGCTGGAGGACAACGTCGGGGATCAGGGCCGGCCGTTCTTTCCCTTCGTCTTCACCCTCTTCATGTTCATTCTCTTCTGCAACATGCTGGGCATGTTGCCGTACAGCTTCACGGTGACAAGCCAGATCGTTGTCACCTTCGGTCTCGCCCTTGTCGTCTTCATCGGGGTCACGATCGTCGGTTTCGTGAAACATGGACTGGGCTTCTTCAAGTTCTTCCTCCCCCAGGGTGTTCCGGGCTTTCTTGCTCCCCTCGTGATCCCCATCGAGATCCTGTCCTACCTCATTCGCCCGGTGAGCCTGGGCCTGCGTCTCTTTGCCAACCTGACGGCGGGCCACACCATGCTGAAGGTGTTCGCCGGCTTCGTGGCGCCGCTGGGCGCCCTGTGGATCCTCCCTGGCGCCGTCCCCATGGCGGCGGTGATCGGACTGACCCTTCTCGAATTCGCCATCGCGTTCCTGCAGGCCTATGTGTTTGCCGTGCTGAGCTGTATCTACCTGCACGACGCGATTCACATGCACTGACGGATTTCCTCCCGTCCAGGCAAACCCTCCTCGAACTGGAAAGGATCTTTCATGATGGATGCAGAAGCTGCAAAGCTCATTGGCGCCGGCCTTGCGGTGATCGGACTGGGTGGCGTTGGTGCCGGTATCGGCCACATCTTCGCCTCAATGATCTCCGCGGTCGGACGCAATCCGGCGGCAGCCGGCAATGTCCAGGGTTTCATGTGGATCGGTTTCGCCCTCGTCGAGGCCGTGGCGCTCTACGCCCTGCTCATCGCCCTTCTTCTCCTCTTCGTCTTCTGATCACCCGCGGCGTCTGACCCGGAGGACAACGATCCATGCCACAGCTGGAATTCTGGCACTTCCTGCCGCAGTTCTTCTGGCTCGCGGTCTGCTTCGTGTTCCTCTACGTCATCATGGCGTTTGTCGCGTTGCCACGGATCGGTCGTGTCCTGACCGATCGCCAGCACAGGATCGAACAGGACCTTGACGGCGCCGAGAAGGCGAGGGCCGACGCCGAACGGGCGCGTCTCGAGTACGAAGGGTCTCTCGAGGAGGCCCGCGGCAGGGCGCGGTCCATCATCGGCGAGGCCGTCCAGCAGGCTGCCGAGGACGGGGACCGATCGCTCGAGGCGCTCGATCGCGAGACCGGGCGCGAACTCGAGGATGCACAACGCTCCATCGACGAGGCCCGGGCCGCGGCCCTTGCCAACCTCGAGGGAGTCGCGGTGGAAGCGGCGCGCCTGGCAACCAGGCGGCTGACCGGCGCCGATGTCAGTGACGAGGATGCGCTCAAGGCGCTGGCGGCGGTGCGGGGGAACTGATCATGGTGCAGCTCTTCGAGGATCCTGCGTTCTGGGTGGCCGTCGCCTTCGTGATCGCCGTTGCCATTGCCGCCAAACCGCTCTCCTCCATGATCATAACCGCACTCGACAGGCGCAGCGGCGAGATCGCAAGGAAACTCGATGAGGCGAACGCGCTGAACGAGGAGGCAAAGGAACTGCTCTCTTCCTACCGGCGCAAGCACCGGGAGGCCGAAGCCGAGATTGCCGACATCATGGCGCGGGCGCGCGAGGAAGCGGAAACCCTGAAACGCAACGCGTCGCGCGAACTCCAGGCGAAACTGGCCCAGCGGCGCCAGGCCGCACAGGAGAGAATTCGCCAGGCCGAGGCAGATGCGGTCAACGACGTCCGCGAGGCCGCGGTCGACCTCGCCCTTGGCGCCACGGCGAGACTCATCCAAACACGGCTTGACGACAGCGAACAGTCACGTCTCGTGGGCGAGGCCATCGACGAACTCGACCAGCGTCTCGCCTGACCGGGCGTCATTCCTGCCTTCACGATGCGCGCCGGACAGACGCGCGACGTCTGAACGGGCCCCCTTCCCCCAAGCCGCTGCCAGACTCCGAAGGAACTGCAGCCGGGGTGCAAGACATCCGTGCCCCGAATCTGGAGAGAGAGGAAACCGGTTCGCTGGCGGGAACGTGCAGGAGCGGATCGCGAAGCGGTTCGCCGCCTGTGCCACATCAATAGTCTCAGCCGATCGCGAACGGCCATTCCGCGCCGCGCCGGCCGTTGTTCCTGGAGAGGAGCGCGCGCCGATGCCAACGGAATCGTGGCCGAGGCACAAAGGAATGCGGCGCATGTCCGGGACCGGCACGAGGAAAAGGACGGACTCCGGAGTCCGCAGTCGGTCCACGATCATGAGGCTCACATCCATGCAGCCGGACATCTTCAAATGCCCTCCCGATGCCTCTAGGCTGCTGCGGATCGCATCCGGGAGGGCAATAACGTGACACTGGACGAGATGATCGCTTCAGGCGCCACCATCGCGCTTGACGGCGCGACTGGCACGGAGGTCGCACGGCTGGGCGGCCGGATGAACAGTGTGGCTTGGTGCGCGGAAGCGAACAGGACGCACCCCGACATCGTGCGCACGGTCCACGAGGAGTACATCCGCGCCGGAGCCGACGTGATCACCGCCAACACCTTCGCGACCTGCCGTCATGTCCTCGCGGGCGCAGGTCTGGAACAGGAGACCGCGGCGATCAACCGGCGCGCGGTCGAACTGGCATGCGAGGCACGCGCCAACGCGGCGCCCGGACGACCGGTCTGGGTGGCGGGCTCCATGTCGACCATGGTCGCCTGGATCGAGGGCACGTTAAGCCCCGATCCCCGCTTCGTGCCTGGTCGTGACGAAGAGGCCGCCAACTACCGCGAGGTGGCCGACATCTTTGCCGAATCGGGCGCCGATCTCCTGCTTCTGGAGATGATGTCGGACATCGATCGCGCCAGTCTGTGTCTCGAGGCAGCGCTGGCGACAGGCTTGCCGGTGTGGGTTGGCGTCAGCGGCAGCCTCTTGCCGGATGGCTCCATGATTGGCTGGGACATCTCTCGCGAGGAGCAAGGCCAGCTGGCGGACGATCACAGGTCCAAGGCCCCGGCGCCACTGTCCGAGATTATTGCCGCACTCACGGCGACGGGCGGCGATGTCTATGGAATCATGCACAGTTCGATCGAAGCTACGGGACCTGGCCTCGACGTTCTGCGCGAACTCTGGGACGGCCCGTTCATGGCCTATCCCGAAACGCTGCTTTTCGATCCGACAACCGACCGAAGCACCGAGACGGCGAGCCCCGCGGAATTCGCGGCCGCCTGCCGTGGCTGGGTTGACTCGGGAGTCCAGATCATCGGCGGCTGCTGCGGCACGACCATTGAGCACATTCGCGCCATGGTCGCCGCCCTGGAAGTGACGGGGAAAGCCGCCTGAAGGACAAGGCACGTTCGAACGCCAACCGATAGCGGGTCCGTCCCGGCCGGCGCGTATCGCCGGCGACCGCTCCCTCCATCCGCCCCTGCGGGGGGCCGGAGGACCGCCATTGCGTGCGCCTCCGCCCTGACCGTCGTCGCAATGCCGGGCGCGCGCCGCCCGGCGCACATCTCCATCCAGTCCTGCGCGCACGAACCGGCCGGCCGTCAACGTCGGTTTCGCACGATGAAGCCGAATTGGACCGCCACCAGCTCTGCCGACAGCCCGGGACCGGTGTTGCCGTACAGAAGCCGAACCCGGAAGCCCGGAAACAGCGCGAGCGAAGACACATGACAGAGCGGCACAATCACGCTCGCTTGGCTGATTGCCTTGACCACGGCGCGGCCTCGTCACCGGCGCCACGAGGCCCTTCCGGACGACGTGATTCGCTCACCAGCATGTCTGCGGCTTCAAGGACCGCATCAATCACCGTTACAGGTCACTTGCGCCGCGCGACGACGAACGACTCGTCGACGAACCACAGTCCGCCATGGCGCGTCACGACTTCGGCCGTCGCATCCAGGTAGGCGCTTTCGGACATGGCGCGGGTGATGCGCTCGTCGTCGATCTGGGCGACGTACACCGCGGCGTTCCACGCCGCCAGCCGGGTCGAGGTCCCGATGTTCTCGGCAACCTCGTTCGGCATGACGTGCAGGGAGTAGCGGAAAATGCTGCTCGACTCGCCGTCGATGCCAAACTCGCGTTCCGGGTAGTCGGCCTCGAGCCGGGAGCGCAACTCCTGCACGAGTACCGGTCCCGGGGTCTGGAACGGTTCCTCCGAAGGCCAGATCTTGCGGATGATCTCCATGCCCGGGTCCTGTCCCGTCGACTGGATGGCGATCATGCGCCCGCCCTTCGCAAGCGAAGCGGCGAGAGGTTCAAGCACGAACCGCACCTTGAAATCGGCGGCGTGGCGCGCGCGATACGGCTGCGCCGCGATAACGAGGTCGTAGCCTCCCGGCGGTGCGCCCGGCTTGGGAATGACCGAATCGAGCATGAACCTGTGATCGGAGCGGTAGAGAACGATCACGGACGGTTCGACGTAGACCGGGTTGCCGGTCCTGGGATTCGTGCGCACCTTCCACCAGTCCGCCAGGAGCGGGCGGAGGTTGGCGATCTGCCGGTCGAACTCGTGCGCGGTGTGGCCATCAAGGGCGACTTCACGCCAGTTGAGGCTTGGCCGTGCCTCGCCTTCGGTCGGGGACAGCCATGGCGCCTCGCGATAGTGCATGTTGGTAAGCGCCACGACGGTCTGCGGATGCTCGGAGAAACGATCGGGCAACTTGTCCAGGGTGAGCCTCACGTCCTCAAGGCTGATCTCCTTTCCAACAACGAGAAACGGCACGGTGGGGAAGCGTCCGTGAAGCCGTCGGAGCACACCGGCCATCACGGTGCCGTCGCCCGTCCCGGCGTCGAACACCCGCAGTGCGGGAGGTTCGGGAGCGAGCTTGGAAAGCTCTGCGCCGATGCGCTCGCCGATCGCCCACTTTTCGCCGCACGTGGTGACGAACAGCAGGTACTTTTCCCGGTTGTCAAAGAAGCGGAAGGGACGGTCGCCGCTCGTATCGTTCATCAGATCATCGCTCCATGACGCATCGCAAGACGGTGCGGAACACCCAGGTCATCCAGATGCAGGATTCGACAAGGGGGCGGTCGCCGGGAAGGAACTACCACTTGACGGGCTCGCCCTCGATTCGGCCGTGTCCACCCTTGAGCAGATAGCCGCCGCGCGGGATTCTCGGTCGGCCCTGCTCCGGCTGTTTGGCTGGCACTTTCGGCCCCTCGCCCCACAAACCATGGGATGAGGGCAACAGGGTTGCGCAGTGCGGCAAGACCGCATGCTGCGTTTGACGAGAGCGGATTGGAAACGTCGTTACGGGAGCCGGACTGAGGCCCGGCGCGAAAGCGAAGGACAAACCACCGGACCCCAACGCCGCCGCGCCGGCCCTCGACCCAACACCAGTCGACGGGGGTAAGGTCAGTACATCGCACGAGGTCATGACGGAAAGGCTGCCTAGAGCACACCCGACTGACTTTCGGGCAAGATCTGGCCCCCGTCTACGATGATGGTCTGGCCCGTCACGTAACGTGCCTCGTCACTGGCCAGGTAGAGCGCCGCGTACGCGATATCCTCGGGTTCACCGAGTTCGCCCATGGGAATTGCAGGCACCATCGTCTCCTCCTGCTCGCGCGCCTCACGCGAACCGGGACGGCGGATCAGGATATTGCCGGGTTCGACGGCGTTGATCGTGACACCCTGTTTGGCGACTTCCAGAGCCGCGGACTTGATGAATCCATTCACACCGGCCTTCGAGGCACAGTAGTGGCTCCACTCCGGCATGGCCACCCGCGGGCCCGAGATCGATGACGTCACAACGATCCGTCCGTACTTGCGGCGGATCATGTGAGGCAGAACGGCCTTCGTGATCAGAAAGAGACTCTTCAGGTTCGTGTCGAGCACGTGATCCCATTCGGCCTCCTTCATCTTCGTGATCATCGACGACGGGTAGACACCCGCGTTGTGGGCGACGATATCGATCGCGCCGAGCCGTTTCCGAGCCTCGGCGATCATCGCCTTGACCTGCTTCGCACTGGCGACGTCGGTCGCCATCGCCGAGGCGTCTCCGCCGGTCTTCGAGATCACGCGGGCGACCGCCTCTCCGCGGCTCACGGTGCGCGTGGCGATCACGACCCGTGCCCCCTCCGCTGCAAAAATCCTGGCAATGCCGGCTCCGATACCGCGCCCTCCCCCGGTCACAAGCGCGGTTTTTCCGTCCAGCCGTCCACCCATGGTGCGTCCTCTTCCCTGGTACTGACGCACAAGTCTGAGCGAAGGGAGGGGCCGTGACAAGACTACACAACTAAAAGGTTTTTTCGGTTTGCTGCGCGCCTGTTCCCATGGACCTGCCGCGAAGAGTATCAACAAGGCCAGCACGGCCGACGTGGGATCGATGAACGCGTAAGGACCGATGAATTTACCCGAAGAACGACATTCAGCGAAAACGGCAATTCCAGGGCCTGCGTGTGGCGCTGGCAGGAGCGGTCCATGCACCAAGATGTCGATGGCCTTGCAGCACGGATGGGACTATCATGGACTGATCTCAAGAGCCCAGGAAAGAAAGCCCAAGACAAGGGAGAATCTCCAATGACGAAGCCGCAATTCCCAATGACACCTGACCAGTTTCTCAAGTGCAGAAAGTTCGATCGTCGCACGACTCTAGCCATGCTTGCCGCCGTTGGCATCGGTACGGCAACTGTTCCGATGGTAAGTCGCAATGCAAGTGCTCAGAGTGATGATTTGCTGGTTTTCACGTGGGATGTCTATGCTGTTCCGGAGATGTATCAGAGTTTTCTCGATGAATACGGAAAGGCCCCCGAGTTCTCGTATTTCGGAGACCTCCAGGAGGCCTTCATCAAGCTCCAGGCAGGATACAAGCCTGATATCTCGACAACAGGATACGAATCAATCCGGCGCTGGAGGGACGCAGGCCTGATTACACCGATCGATACATCACGGTTGACGCATTGGCCTGACGTGTTCGAAAGGCTCAAGGGCAGCGGTGCGCTGGAGGATGGAATCCAGTGGGCTGTACCGTTCATTTGGGGCAGCAATTCCGTCATCTTCCGTACGGACATGGCGCCCGAGTATGTAGACAACCATACTTGGGAGATTCTTTGGGACCCGAAGTATACGGGCCGTCTCGCAATGCGCGATTCCGCTGATGAGGCAGCCATTCCGGCGGCGTTGGTCGCAGGTGTCGCGGACCCGTTCAACATGGGAGACGAGGACATTGCCAAGGTTCACGATCTTCTCAGGGAACAGCGCGAGTTGGTACGCTTCTACTACAGTGACAACACATCACTCGCTCAATCAATTGCCGCAGGCGAGGTCGTGGCCGCCTATGCCTGGAGCGACGTATACGCCGAACTCCGGGCACAAGGCGTGCCTGTCGCATTTATGGCACCAAGGGAAGGCTTGATTACGTGGATTGATCTTTCGGTGCTTGTTGAGGGTGCCTCCGCCTCAGACGATGTGAGATATGCCTACCTGGATACTACTCTTGCCCCGGAGTCCGGTGTGTACGCGATTGAGGAGTATGCGTACGGGCATGCGAATCAGAAGGCCTTCGAAGAAGCCAATCTGGATGTCTTGAAACAGTTGGGCTGGACCGACCCGGAGGCGGTCATTTCTTCCGGGGTGTTGCTGGAACCCTTCTCGACGGACAGCCAGGAAAAGATCAACCGCCTGTTTATCGATGTGAAGGCCGGCATCTAGAGAAGGAAATCCAGGACAGATTGACGGACCATTTTTCCCATGGAAACCCGTGTCCCGTGATGCAAGTTCTCGGACCGCGCTTCCGTGGGCAGTCGTCTTCGCCCAAGGATGACCAAACCCGTCGACGACGAGATTGGCAATTGAGTACAGCTGTGCCATTCACGTCTTGAGATTCTGTTCGAACCTGTTCAAGTCGGACCGGGGATTGCGCGCAACAGATTCTACCGGGCGCCGCACTGCATTGGTCTTGACCATTTGCACGCGACGGCCATGGCAACACTGCGTGGTATCAAGGCTGAAGGCGGCTGGGCGGTTGTCGGTACCGAACAGTGCGCAATTCATCCTTCAGCGGACAGCGCGCCTCTGGTTGAATCGCGACTTTGGGCATGGTTCCTCTTGATTGCGCTCAGGGAACGAAGGGTCGTGGCATCCGTTCCCGTGCAACTGGTCTTGGGAAGAAAGAACGACCCTTGATCAGCAAATGAGGGCCGCCGAATGCGTCAGGTGGTGTCAGGAGTCCACGTCAGGACGGGACGGCGGGCGGCAGCCGTTTCGTCCAGCCGCTTCCAGGGAGCGAAACGCGGTGCGCTGTGGAAGAGTTCCTGGTTCCCCTTCCTCGCCTCGTCCGCCAGATGCACCATGACATCGCAGAACCGGTCAATGCTCTGACGGCTTTCGGTTTCCGTCGGCTCGATGAGCATGGCGCCATGGACGATAAGCGGAAAATACATGGTCATGGGATGGTATCCCTCGTCGATCATCGCCTTGGCAATGTCGAGGGTGGAGATCCCCGTGTCCTTCAGATTGCGGTCATCGAACAGGCACTCGTGCATGCACGGCCCCGGAAATGGCGCGTTGTAGGCACCGGAAAGACGCGCCAGCACGTAGTTGGCATTGAGCACGGCATCCTCGGCGACCTGGCGCAATCCGTCGGCGCCATGACTCATCATGTAGGCGAGCGCCCGCACGAACATGCCCATCTGCCCGTGGAATGCGCGCAGGCGGCCGAACGCCCGTCCATCGCTGTCGCGTTCGATGAGTTGCCAGTCATCACCATCGGCTTTGATACGCGGCAATGGCGCAAAGGGCAGCAGTTCTTCGCAGAGGACCACCGGACCGCTTCCCGGACCACCGCCTCCATGGGGAGTCGAGAAGGTCTTGTGGAGATTGATGTGCATCGCGTCAACGCCGAGGTCCCCCGGCCTCACCCGGCCGACGATGGCGTTGAAGTTGGCGCCATCGGCATAGAGAAAGGCTCCGGCAGAGTGCAGCATGCCGGAAATCGTCATGATGTCGGTCTCGAAGAGCCCGCAGGTGTTGGGATTGGTCAGCATGAGGGCGGCGACATCGTCGTCGAGGGCGCGCTCGAAAGCAGCCAGGTCGACACGCCCTCTCGCGTCGCAGGGCACGGTGTTGACCCTGTAGTCGCAGAGCGCTGCCGTCGCCGGATTGGTGCCGTGGGCCGATTCGGGAACAAGGATCCTGCGCCGCGCATCACCCCTGGCCGTGAGAGCGGCGCGAATGCACATCAGACCGGCGAACTCGCCGTGCGCGCCGGCCGCCGGTGACATGGCCACACCCTGCATCCCGGTGAGAGTGGTGAGCCAGTGCGCCAGTGTGGCGATGAGTTCCAGGCAACCCTGTGCCGTCGCCTGTGGTTGCAAGGGGTGCGCCATGGCAAATCCCGGCAATCTGACGACCTTCTCGTTGAGCCGGGGATTGTGCTTCATGGTGCACGATCCCAGGGGATAGAGACCCGAATCGATCGCGTAGTTCTTTTGCGACAACCGCGTGAAGTGACGGATCACTTCGGGCTCCGAGACTCCCGGAAGACCGATGGCCTGGCGCGGCCTGACGCCTCCCAGCTTCGGCGTCCTCCCCTCCGGTTCCGGAAGATCGACCCCGCTGCGCCCGCCACCGTCGAGTTCGAACAGCAGCGGCTCGTCCATCACCAGGCCGCGATGGCCACCCGATGTCATGCCGCTCATGACAGGATCTCCTGCAGTGCGCCGGCAAGGGCGTCGATCTCTCCGGTCGTCGTCAGTTCCGTTGCGGCCACCAGCATCAGGTTCGCGAGCGCGCCGTTCGCCGGCTCGAACCGCGACAGCGGCACACCTCCCAGGATGCCCCGTTCCGCGAGCTGGTCGACGACCTCCGCGGCGGGCCCGGGAAGCTCGATCGTGAACTCGTTGAAGAAGCCATCGTTCGGCGTGGAAACCCCGTTGATGGCGATCAGTCGTTCCATGGTCCGCTGCGCCGCTTCGTGGTTGAGGGCGGCCAGCCGGGCAAGGCCATGTTCCCCGAGCAACGCGAGATGGATGGTGAAGGCAAGGGCGCACAGGCCCGAGTTGGTGCAGATGTTGCTGGTCGCCTTTTCACGGCGGATGTGCTGCTCGCGTGTCGACAGGGTGAGAACCCAGCCCCTGCGCCCGTCGGCATCCACAGTCTCGCCAGCCAGCCGCCCTGGCATCTGCCGGACATGGCGTTTCCTGGTGGCAAAGAGACCGACATAGGGCCCGCCAAATCCCAGGGAGTTGCCCAGTGACTGGCCCTCGCAAACGACGATGTCGGCCCCCATATCGCCCGGCGGGGTGAGAAGGCCGAGAGACACCACTTCGTTCACGGCGACAACCAGAAGGGCACCCGCCCTGTGGCAGGCATCAGCCAGTGCCGAGAAGTCATGAAGACGGCCGAAGATATCCGGGATCTGCACGACGACACAGGCCGTCGATCCGTCGATCTGCGACTCGAGGTCAGCCTCCTGAACAGCCATCGGCAGCGTCACGACTTCAAGGTCGGCATGGCGCACATAGGTGGAGACGGTATCGCGGTAGTGGGGATGAAGCCCGCCCGACACAACGGCCCGCCGCCGTCGCGTCACACGGCTTGCCATGAGAACGGCTTCCGCCGCCGCCGACGCTCCGTCATACATCGAGGCGTTGGCGACCTCCATGCCTGTCAGCATGGCCACCATGGTCTGGAACTCGAAGAGCATCTGCAGGGTGCCCTGGGAAATCTCCGGCTGATAGGGCGTGTAGGACGTGAGAAACTCGCCCCGCTGGATGAGGGCATCCACGGCCGCCGGCACATGGTGGCGATAGGCGCCGCAGCCGAGGAAGAACGGCGCATTGCCGCCGTGCAGGTTTTTCTCCGCCATGGCCGAGAGCGCCCTCTCGACCTCGATTTCTCCCTGGTGGAGCGGCAGGTCGAGAAGCTCTTCGCACCATACGTCCTGGGGAACATCACCGTAGAGATCGTCGATGCTGCGGGCTCCGACCACCTCGAGCATGGCGGCGCGGTCGGTATCCGTCAGGGGCAGATAGCGCATCAGGCAAGCTCCCCGAGGTATTCTCGGTAGGCATCCTCGTCCATCAATTCGTCGAGTTCCCCGGCATTCGCGAGCCGGATCCACACAAACCAGCCCGAACCATAGGGATTGGCATTGACCTCCGCCGGATCATCGCCAAGCGCGTCGTTGACCTCGACGACCTCTCCGGAGACGGGAGCGTAGACTTCGCTGGCCGCCTTGACCGATTCGACGACGCACAGTTCGTCACCGCTCTCCACCTCGTGTCCTGATTCCGGCAGCTCCACGAAGACGACATCGCCGAGTTGTTCCTGGGCATAGTCGGAAATGCCGACGGTGCCGATGCCATCGTCGACATCGATCCACTCGTGTTCCCTGCTGTAGAGTCTCTTCCCCATGGGGTCGTCTCCCTTCACGTCAATGGTGTCATGACCGGTGATAGCGGTGCGGCACAAACGGCAGCGACCGGATCTCGGCCTCTATCCATGAACTCCGTCTCTCGACCTCGACCACAGTCCCTGTCACGGCCGCCTCGCCCGCCACATAGCCCATGGCGACCGGCCGTTCCGCCGTCGGTCCGAAGACGCCGCTCGTCACGGTCCCGAGAGGCGCCCCCGACGAGGAGCGGATGGCCGCTCCTTCCCTCACCGGCGCCCTTCCTTGCGGAACCAGACCGACCCGGCGCCTCGGCGGGCCGTCACGCAGTTGCGAGACAATCACGTCGGCGCCGGGAAAACCGCCCTCGAGACGCCGCCGCTTCTGGATGGACCAGGCGAGTCCGGCCTCCACCGGTGTCGTCGTGGTGTCGATATCGTTGCCGTGAAGGCACAGGCCGGCCTCCAGACGCAGACTGTCCCGCGCGCCGAGCCCGGCCGCTTCGACACCGTCCGCGGCAAGCAGTCGCCGTGCCAGGGCATCGACGCCGCCGGAGGATACCGACACCTCCACGCCGTCCTCGCCGGTGTATCCGGAACGGCTGACCATGAGTGTCTCGCCGTCAAGGGTCCAAAGCGCCGCCTGCATGAAGGAAAGGCCTTGCGAATCCGGGACCAGGCGAGCGAACGCGGCCACGGCGGCCGGCCCCTGCAGGGCGACGAGCGCCCTTTTCTCGAGGACTTCGATGTCGCATTCCTCGCCGATCAACACCTTCAGGCGCTCGATGTCGTCGTGCTTGCAGGCCGCGTTCACCACCAGCCACAGGTGATCGCCGAGCGAGGTCACCATCAGGTCGTCGAGTATGCCCCCCGTGCCGTTGGTAAACTGGGTGTAGCGCTGTCTTCCGGGGCCAAGGCCGACTATGTCGGCCGCCACCAGGCGCTCGAGCGCGCGGGCCACGCTTTCCATGGACGCCCCGGGTCTGGCCGAGAGGCGCACCTGACCCATGTGGGAGACATCGAAGAGGCTGGCAGAGCCGCGCGTGTGGCGGTGTTCGGCAAGAATGCCGGCCCTGTACTGCAACGGCATGGCATAGCCGGCAAAGGGAACCATGCGGGCTCCGAGCTCCCGGTGAAGGGCGCCAAGCGGAGTCTCGAGGAGAGCGTCTTCAGGGGTCACCGAACCTGTCCCGGCCGTTGCAATGAGGGCGCGCACACGCCCGTCTTGCCCCCTCTGTCACCGAACCTGAGAGCATCACCGGAACACCGGCTTTCCCCTTCGGTGAGAAGACGCATCAGCGTCTTCTTCTCTCCAGAGCGGCCATTCACCTGCGGTCCCTTTGCCTGAGAGATTTCGGGACAGATTGCACCTTCGGCGCCGGTCTCGGGACCGGTCTCTCCCGCAGGTTTCAGCGGCCATCAGGACTATTGAACCCCCCACCTGTCGTGTCAACCTCCAACCTCCCGGAGACCAGGGACAATCCAGTCTCCAGGACTCCCGGGTGCGACGGAAAAACAATGGCCGGAGAATGGACTCGCCATGATGTGGACTTGCAGAGAGGAGGCCATAGCTGCCTGCTGGTGAAGGAGATTTCCAGGCTTGGAGCGATCCGTCATGGAACTTCCCAATCGCGAAGCGAAAGCACGCCTCTCCGGACTGATTGCCGCCGCTCGCAACGGCGAGCGCGTGATTGTCACGAGGCACGGCCAGCCGGCCGCTGAACTGATGCGCCGTGACCGGCGCGGCGGGATTGACTTCGACAGGCTGGAGGCTGCCCGTCGACGTCTCGGGATCAAGGGCGACGGGGAAGGCTGGCCGGAGGAATTCAACGATCCCGCCTTCAGCCGGAAGGTGCTTGGGCTCGACGAAGAGTAGCGGGACGGACATTGCGCGTTCTGCTCGATTCAACCCGCCTGTTCGACTTCATGGAGAGGCCCGGCGTGTTCCTGGATTTCGAACGCCGGGTGCTGGCAGCGCGAGGGACAGATTTCTACGTCAGCACCGTTTCGATCTGGGAAATGCATCTCAAGCACAATGCTCGCCACCGGTCGGGCCAGCGCAAAAGCCGCTTCTCTGTCGCCGCGCTGGAAGAACAGGACATGACGTTCCTGCCGATGACCATGCGCCATGCCGCCAGCGAACTCGAGATACCGCTGAGCCACAACGATCCGTTCGACGAACCGCTGTAGTTCCAGGCACGAGAGGAAGGTCTCCGGCTGCTTGCCGTGGACAAGCGACTATCGGTCATCCTCTTACGGTGGCCGTTCACGAGCTTGAATGGATGTCCCCCTTGACACGCATGTCGCCCTAGTGCGTGACATGGTCGGACAACGGCCTGGTTTCCATGCGATGAAATGTACCTTGCCGACCGTTTGACGACGCTTGCTGCGAACGACAACGGCGGACCGCAAGCGCGGCAATGCGTCTGCCAGGCCGGACGCCCCCCCATGCGCCGGAAGAAGAGACGCGCGGCCGACAGGAAATCAGAGATCAAGGCCCTTGCGCTGTGCGCTCCATGCCCATTGTTCGTCCGACTGGCGCCGCGAACCGGAAGCCCGCCAGGACAAGCTGAAGGAATGCCTCGCCACAGTCCGGCACCCCGTCAGATCACCGACATCGACCGCCGCACGGTCGAATCGCGATGAGACAGCGGACGCCGTCCCGGGACTGATCGAAAGCACCGTGCTCACCCCCGGCGTTCACGAGGTGTGGCGACCTCGGCACCATCCCCCGATCGGGCCGGAAGCGGGAGCGGGAGAAGGGCTACCGACATCCCGCGTCGCGGCATGTCGGTCCCGGTGATGGCGGTTGCCCTCACGCGGGAACCTGCTGGGTGATGCAGCCGATGCCGCCTCCGCCGACGGCCTGCCAGAGACTGCGGACCGGCACGATCTCGCGCCCCGGAAAGGCGCTCTCGAGAATGGCCCATCCCTCTTCGTCGAGCCGTGGGTCCACCTCAGGCGCGATGATGGCGCCGTTGCAGACATAGGCGTTCGTATAGGGAATGACGTAGCGCCCGGACCCTTGTTGCTGGTAGGGCAGAACCGGCATCTCGACGATATCCAGAGGCCGCCCCTTCGCGTCGGTCGCGTTGGCAAGACGCCGCAGGTTCTCCTGGAGAAGCCCATGATTGGGGTTGGAGTGCCCGGACACGACCTGCACCAGAACGCGTCCCGGTTCGATGAACTCGACCACGTTGTCGACGTGCCCGTCCGTCTCGGTATCTTCGATCAGCCCGAGTCCGAGCCAGATCACCTGTGTGATACCCAGATAATCGTGGAGCATGGCCTCGATGTGGTCTCTTGACATCCCGCGGTAGCGATTGTCGTTCAGCATCACCTGCTCGGTGGTGATCAGGGTCCCCTCCCCGTCCACCGAAACGCCGCCGCCTTCGCAGATGAAGGGAGTCCGGTAGCACCGGAACCCGAGATGCTCGACAACACGAGACGGCATCTCCTGCGTCTTGCCACAGGGGAACCGGCCGCCCCATCCGTTGAATCCGAAGTGGACGCCGGCAACGTCACCCGCCTTGTTGCGCACGAAAATCGGTCCGTTGTCCCTGAGCCAGCAACAGTCCACAGGCACCACGAGAAGTTCCACCTCGCCGCCAAGGCGGCTGCGGGCATCTTCCTCGTCGCGCGGATCCACGACCAGCGTGACGGGCTCGTGGAGGCTGATGGCCCGGGCTGTTGCCTCCAATTCATCGCGAAATCCGTCTACGTCCGTTCCGACCTTCTCCTCGACCGGCGGCCATGTCAGCAACGTGCGGGCATGCCTCTCGAAACGGCCCGGCATGGCGTACCCGTCCTTGAACGGCGTCGCCCGGACCGGCTGCGCGTCCTTGCTTTCCACCAAGGATTCCTCCGACCGTCACAACCTGACCCTGCCACACGTTCGTGCCTCGGCAAAGAGACTTGGCTGCGACCCGTGCCAACCGGCGGGCGGTTGCAGGCGGGACACCGGGAAAACGTGTCAGGGAGGCTCGACCACTGCTGACAGGGTCGGACCGATCTCACGGTGGAGGACAAGGTCGGCGCAGGGGTCGTGGTCGGTGGCCTCGCGGTTGAGGATGACGAGGGCCGCACCGTTCTGCTTGGCCAGGAGCGGGAAGGAGGCCGCCGGCCAGACCACGAGCGAGGACCCGATGGCAAGGAAGAGATCGCAGGAGAGCGCTGCTGCGCGTGCCCTTTCCATCGGTTCGGCGGGCATCGGCTGGCCAAAGGAGATGGTGGCCGTCTTGACGATGCCGTCACAGGCCCCGCACTGGGGAATCGTGCCATCCGCGCGGAAGGCATCCAGGATGGGATCGAGCGCATGGCGTTCGCCGCAGGCAAGGCAGGTGGCGTAGGTGCTGTTGCCGTGGAGTTCGATGACCTTCTCCTCGGGAACACCCGATGCCTGGTGCAGTCCGTCGATGTTCTGCGTGATGAGTGCGGTCACCTTGCCCGTGGCCACAAGGCGGGCCACGGCCAGATGGCCCGGATTGGGCCTTGCACCGACCATGTCGCGCTCGATTTCCACCCGGCGGCGCCACGACTCGCGCCGTGCCTCGACGGAGGTCACGAAGTCGTCGAACATGATCGGCGTGGTGTGCGACCAGATTCCACCGGGACTGCGGAAATCCGGAATGCCCGATTCCGTGGAGATCCCCGCACCTGTGAAGACGACAACACGCCGGGCGTCGATGAGCATGGAACGCAACCGGTCGAGGTCCCCTGTCATGGCGGTATCAAGGCGACGCCCTCGATGAACGCCACCGCCTTGCCGGCGATGTCGATCCTGTCGTGTCTCAGCCGGCAATGGAGTTCGCCACCGCGACGCGACACCTGAAGGGCATGAATGGTCCCGGTTCCCAGGCGGGCAGCCCAGTAGGGGACGATCATGCAGTGGGCAGAACCGGTGACAGGGTCTTCCGGGATTCCGTGATGGGGAGCAAAGAACCGGGAGACGACGTCTGCGGCATCGCTCGAGCAGGGCGCCGTGGCGATCACGCCCCTCACCCCTCCCTCGAGCGCGGTGCCGAGGTCCCTCATGTCCGGTTTCAGGGACCGGACCTCGGCCTCGCTGGCATAGACGAAGAGATGATTGCTGCCGCACAAGGTTTCCACCGGCGCCCGGCCGACCGCCGCAACGACGTCGCCTGGTGGTTCGCATGCGACCGGTGTCTCTGCCGGAAAGTCGAGGACGAACATGTCGCCCTGGCGATGCACGCCGAGGCGCCCGCTCGCCGTGATGAACCACACCTGGTCTGCCGTCACGTCGATCCTTGTCATGATGACGAACGCGGACGCAAGTGTGGCATGACCGCAAAGAGGCACTTCGACAACGGGCGTGAACCAGCGCAGCTGATAGTCCCGGTCCGCCTGGTGCACCAGGAAGGCCGTCTCGGCGAGGTTGTTTTCAGCCGCGATGGCCTGCAGCGCGGTGTCGGGCAACCACGTTTCCAGCACCAGCACCGCGGCGGGATTGCCCCTGAACGCCTCGCCGGTAAACGCGTCGACCTGGTAGAAGGGACAGCGCACGGCCGTGTTCAGGCGTCGCCGGCCGCGAGGCGGATGGCGCTCTCGAGTTCGCTCACGAGACGTTGCGCGAGACCGCCGTCGGGGTGCTCCACCATGATCCGGATCAACGGTTCGGTTCCCGATTCGCGCACCACGAGACGCCCGTCAGCGGCGAGACGGGCCCGCGACGAGGCCAGGACGGTCTGAACCGTGTCGCTTGCCAGCGACGCTTTGCCGTTGAGACGGACATTGCTTGCCACCTGCGGAACCGCGTGGAACTGGTGTGCGATGTCGCTCATCGGCCGTCCGTTCCCGACAAGGACGGCAAGGACCTGCAGGGCGGCGATGAGTCCGTCCCCGGTTGTCGCGTGATCGGCGAAGACCATGTGACCGGAAGGCTCGCCACCAAAATTGCAGCCCCTGTCACGCATGCGTTCCACGATGTAGCGGTCTCCGACAGGTGTGCGTTCGAAACGAAGACCGCGTTCCTGAAAGAAGCGTTCGAGGCCGAGATTCGACATCACGGTGCCGATGACGGCGCCGCCGGAAAGCTTGCCGCGTCGGTTGAGCCAGTCGCCAAGCAATGCCACGATCTGATCACCATCAACGAGTGTCCCGTTTTCATCGGCGAAGACGGCGCGGTCGGCATCCCCGTCGATGGCGATGCCGATATCGGCGCCGCTTTCCGTCACCGCCCTCTGCATCGCCCCGGGCGCTGTCGAACCGCAGTTCCGGTTGATGTTCGTGCCATCCGGGTCGACACCCAGGGGAATGACATCGGCACCGAGTTCCCAGAGTGCCTCGGGCACCACCCGGTAGCCCGCGCCGTTGGCCGCATCGATGACGATCTTCAGACCGTCAAGACGCAGGTTCCTTGGAAAGATGTTCTTGCAGAACTCGGAATAGCGACCGAGGGCTCCCTGGAGACGCCGCACACGTCCCAGATGACTGGCGTCCACCCTGGCTGCCGACAGGTCTCCGGCCATGCCTGTCTCGATGGCCGCTTCCACCGTGTCCGAGAGCTTGTAGCCGTCGGGCCCGAAGAGCTTGATGCCGTTGTCCTCGAAGGAATTGTGGGATGCCGAGATCATCACCCCGAGATCGGCACGCATCGAACGCGTCAGAGTGGCCACGCCCGGTGTCGGCACCGGACCGATGAGCAGGACATCCATGCCAACGCTCACGAACCCCGAGGCCATGGCGTACTCGATCATGTAGCAGGAAAGCCGGGTGTCCTTGCCGATAACGACGCGGTGCGTGTGATCGCCCCTGCGGAAATGGACTCCGGCCGCCATGCCTGCCCGCAATGCCGTCTCGACGGTCATGGGTTCGCGGTTGGCCCGGCCACGTATGCCGTCGGTTCCGAACAACTGTCTCATGTCGATACCGGCTCCGCCATGCCTGACCAGATCCTTACCGCCTGCACCGTGTCGGCCACATCATGGACCCTGAGGAGCTGCACGCCGGCTGCCACCCCGGCCAGCGCCGCCGCGATGCTGCCGCCGAGGCGCCTCGCCGGCCTCTCCTCGCCCGTGATCCGGCCGATGAATCTCTTGCGTGACGCACCCAGAAGAATGGGGCAACCCAGAGCGTGAAACAATGCCAGGTGGCCGAGCAGGGTCATGTTGTGGGCCTGTGTCTTGCCGAATCCGATCCCCGGATCGATGGCGATGTTGCGGCGGGCGATTCCGGCTTCAACGCAGGCAGCGATCCTCTGCTCGAGATAGTCGTGGATGTCGAGGCTGACATGATCATAGGACGGTGCATCCTGCATCGTGCGGGGATCGCCGAGCGCATGCATGAGAATGACCGGCACGCCGGCCCCGGCCACGACATCCATGGAACGGGGATCATGGGTGAGCGCGCTGACATCGTTGACAATCGCGGCGCCAGCGGCGATGGCCGCGCGCATCACATCCGCCTTGCGGCTGTCGACGGAGACCAGGCCCCCGGTGCCTGCAAGGTGGGTGATGACCGGCAGGACTCTCCGCGTTTCCACCCGCCAGTCCACCGGTTCGGCTCCGGGGCGGGTCGATTCCCCGCCGACATCGAGAATGGCAGCCCCCGCATCGCGCATGGCCTCGCCCTGTGCCATGGCATCATCAGGATCGAGGGCCTTGCCGGCATCGGAGAAGCTGTCGGGCGTCGTGTTGATGATGCCCATGACCCGGGGCTCCGTCAGGTCGAGCCCGGCGAATGAGCGCGGAGGTGAACGAAGACGGCTGACCAGAGTGGCAAGACGACGGGCCGCGGGTTCCGGAAGGCGTGCCGTCCAGGCATCCACGCCGGCAGCATCGATTCTCGCGGCAAGCAGGCCGTCGGGCCTGCGGACGATGACCTCCATCGATCCCGTTTTCCCCACCGGCCTGACGTAAGGCCGGCAGTGGGGAGTGAAAGCGGCGGCGAGATCGTCGGGATCCGTGCTGACAATCGGCGAGGTCAATGCCCCGGCTGCGGTTCGGGCTCCGGTCCGGCTGCTGCCCCTCCCCTTTCGCCCGTCGCCGGAACCGATGACTCCTGGCGCGGCGGCGGCTGGTGTTCACCCTCGTCACTGTCGCCACGGGTGATGGTCTCACCCCTGATGACACGCCGCACCTCGTCCGCCGACAGGGTTTCGTGTTCGAGCAGGGCCTCGGCAAGAAGCTCAAGTTCGTCGCGCCGGGACGTCAGAATCTTCCGCGCCGATTCGGCACCTTCATCGATCAATCGCCGGATCTCCGCATCGATGACGGCGGCGGTCGAATCGGACACGTTCTTTCGCTGCGTCACCGAATGGCCGAGGAAGACTTCTTCCTCGTTGTCGCCGTAGAGCAACGGGCCCAGCTTGTCGGAGAATCCGAACTGCGTGACCATGCGGCGCGCGATATCCGTGGCCACCTTGATGTCGTTGCTGGCGCCCGTGGTGATGTTCTCCTTGCCGAACACCATCTCCTCGGCGATGCGGCCTCCGAAGAGACTGGCAATCTTGGCCTTGAGTTCGCGTTCCGACAGGCTCAACCGGTCGCGTTCGGGAAGATACATCGTGAGGCCCAGTGCCCGTCCGCGCGGGATGATGGTCACCTTGTGGAGCGGTTCGTGCCCCGGTGCATAGAGCATGACCAGCGCGTGACCGCCCTCGTGGTAGGCGGTGAGCTTCTTCTCGTCCTCGGTCATGACCATGGAACGGCGCTCGGCCCCCATCATCACCTTGTCCTTGGCGTCCTCGAACTCCTTCATGGTGACGACACGCTTGGACCGGCGCGCCGCCAGCAATGCCGCCTCGTTCACCAGGTTCGCGAGATCGGCTCCGGAAAACCCCGGAGTGCCGCGGGCGATGGTCTTGAGAACCACATCGGCGCCAATCGGCGTCTTGCGCGTATGCACCTTGAGGATCTTCTCGCGGCCGAGGATGTCGGGGTTGGGCACCACCACCTGGCGATCGAAACGCCCGGGTCTCAGCAGCGCCGGGTCGAGAACATCCGGTCGGTTGGTGGCGGCAATCAGGATGATGCCCTCGTTGGTCTCGAAACCGTCCATTTCGACGAGCAGCTGGTTCAGGGTCTGCTCGCGCTCGTCGTTGCCGCCTCCCAGTCCGGCACCGCGATGCCGTCCCACGGCGTCGATTTCGTCGATGAAGATGATGCACGGGGCGTTCTTCTTGGACTGCTCGAACATGTCGCGCACACGGCTCGCGCCCACGCCGACGAACATCTCGACAAAATCCGATCCGGAAATCGTGTAGAACGGGACATTGGCCTCGCCCGCGATGGCCCGTGCCAGCAAGGTCTTGCCGGTTCCCGGCGGACCGACAAGGAGCACACCCTTGGGAATCTTGCCGCCGAGCTTCTGGAACTTCTGGGGATTCTTCAGGTACTCGACAATCTCTTCAAGCTCGTCCTTGGCCTCGTCGATGCCGGCCACATCCTCGAAGGTCACGCGGCCCTGCTTTTCGTTCAGCAACTTGGCCTTGGAGCGGCCAAATCCCATGGCCTTGCCACCGCCCGCCTGCATCTGGCGCATGAAGAAGATCCACACGCCGATGAGAAGCAGCATCGGGAACCAGGAAAGCAGGATGCTGAAGATCGACGGCATGCCCTCATCTGCCGGCGCGGCGGAGATAATGACCCCGTGCTCATCGAGAAGCGGTACCAGACCGGGATCATCCGGCGCGTAGGTGGAGAAACCCACGCCCCCGGCCTCGTGGCCCGTGATCCGGTTTCCCTGGATGGTGACATCCTGCACCTGTCCGGCGGCAACCGCCTGCAGGAAAGACGAATAGGCAATCTCCCGTTCACTGTTGCCCGAGGGCTGGAACAGGTTGAAGAGAGCGATCAGCAGAAAACCGATGATCACCCAAAGCGCAAGGTTGCGTCCGAAGTTGCTCAAGAACGTCTCGATGCCCTGATCTGACAGTTATTATGGTGACTGAACGAGCGAATTTCCAGTGCCGGCGCCACCTGGCCACTCACCTCATGCGCCATCCCGGAAGAGCGGGGCCGTGAGGGGGTGGCGGGGTGCAAAGCGGATGGACGTGGCGCAAGGAGGCCAGGGCTCTCCTGACAGCCGCTCGACCACCGGGAAGGAACCGCCAGCCGGCTGGATGCGCCAGGGGCTGTCCGGCACCGTCACGCGAAACCGTCCGTCCCAGAGAATCTCGCCCTCCCCGCCATGCCCCTCGATGACGGGCAGATTCCTCCTCTCGCGCCTGACCGTCACCTCCCTGCCTCCCTGCCACCGGCAATGGCCAAGAGTGGCCGCCACCGTTGCTTGCGAACGAAGCAGGCGATCCAGCCGGTCAATCTTGCGGGTGGCTGGAGGATAGGCGCATCCGCCCACAGTCATCGCAAGACGCACCAGAACCATGTGGCGCACATCCGCCGGCAGGCATAGCCAGCCAGGGCGGTCGAGTGTCGCCACACCCCGGCCATCGACGTGGGACACGCGGGGAAGAACACGGGCGAGCGTTCGTTCCAGTCTTGTTCTCCTTTCGGAAATGTCGACGCCACAGTCCGGAACACCCTGCTGGCGCAGGCGGACACGGGCGAACCTGGAGTCCCGGTTCATGGGGTCGTCAAGCCAGTGTTCGCCTCTCGCCCGAAGTGTCGCCTTCAGGCGCGCGGGATGAAAGCCGAGAAGAGGTCTGAGGATCCTCAGGGACGGCCGTTCGACGCATCGGGAAATGCCGGCCAGACCCATCGGTCCGCTGCCGGCTTCACGGCGCAGGGCGACCGTCTCCTGCTGGTCCCGGCGATGGTGTGCCGTGAAGAGATGGAGAACACCGTCGCGGCTGCAGGCAGTCTCGAGGAGACGATAGCGCGCGTGACGTGCCGACTCCTCGATCGCACTCGCCGGTTTCGGCCCGCTCCAGGTGAGAATTCGTGACGCGATGCCCCACGTGGAGCAACGCCTTGCCACCGCCCGTGCCTCGACCGCCGATCCGTTTCTCAACCCGTGATCGACAATGAAGGCCACGAGCGCGCCGTCGCGGACCCGCACCCAATCGTCGGCCAGCAGGGCAAGCGCCGTGCTGTCGGGTCCGCCGGAAAGGGCCACAGCCAGGCGGGGACGGGTTTCGAAGGGAGCCAGCGCCGCCATCGCTTCGGCGAACTCCGCACGTCCCAGAGGCTCGTGAGCGGCCTCAGGCGGCATCGCGATGGATGTGGGCGAGGCGCCGGGAATCAGGTGCACCCGGTGGTGGCGGCCTCCTCGCGCGCCTGGCCGAGCAGCGCCTCGCCCGCATCGGGAAACCGCTCCATGAACTCGCGGAACGTCGCACAGGCCTCCCCCTTCTTGCCGAGATGCGCAAGGGACGTGCCGAGTTTCAGCAGACTGCCGGCGGCCTTGGGCCCATCCGGGTCGTGCTGGTAGCCCTTGAGAAAGGCGACGGCCGCTTCGTGAAAGCGGTCGCGCACAAGGTGCATGGAGCCGATCCAGTGCCACGCGTTGCCGACCAGCTCACTTTCCGGGTGCTCGCCAATGAAGGTCGAAAAGGCAATCTCGGCCGCCTCGTAATCGGCCTTGCGCAGCAGGGAGAAGGCGTGATCGTACTTCTCCACTTCCGTTCCCGGCGGCAGTACACCCGTCTCGGCAAAGTCCCCGGTCTGCGGGTCCTGCGACTGCACGCCGTCGTCCACCTCCGCGGTCAAGGCCCCGGTAGCGGTTCGGGCCGCAACGTCGGCCTCGAGAGCTGCAAGCTGTTCACGAATCTGGCGCTGGGCAAACTCCAGGCCATCGATGCGCCCTGCAAGCTGTCGCAGCGATTCCTGGATCTGCTGCATGCCGGCATGCAGCTTGCTGCCATCGAAGGAAGCACCGGCAATGCTGCTGTCTTCGAGAGAACCCGCGTTGTAGATGAACGCCTGGAGATCACTCATGTCCCGGCGCAGGCTCTCCAGGGCCTGCGCCAGTTCGGCGGATCCGTCCTGGGCTCCGGCCGGAACTGTTGACGCAATGACGAGAACTACCAGAAGGAGTCTTTTCATGGCCACCATCCCTCTCCAGGAACGCCGGCGAACATGACGCCCGACAAACACGTTCTGGTGTCTGCAACACCCGCCCGGATTCAAGAGGCCGGACGCTCTCGCCCGGCCGTCCTGAGCGGGATCAACTGAGGGTCAGATCACCCCGGCGATTCTGTCCCCACGCGGCTTCGGTGTGACCGAGCACGAGGGGGCGTTCCTTGCCGTAGCTGATTGTCGTGATGCGATTGGGATCGATCCCCAGGACAACGAGATGATCCTTGACGGCATTGGCACGCCTGTCGCCGAGCGCCAGGTTGTATTCGCGGGTGCCGCGTTCGTCACAGTGGCCCTCGACAATTACATTGACATCGCTGAACTCATTCATCCAGTCAGCCCAGCGTCGAATGGTCGACTGGGCGCGCGCATTGAGCACCGAACTGTCGAGAGCAAAGAAAACACGTTTGCCGAGGACTTCCTCGATGTAGCGTTCGGACCTCGGGTCAACGGGATCAGCCTCGACCACTTCCTCCGTGACGACCTCGACAGCGCCCGTGCCTTCGTCTTCCTCTGCGACCTCCGGGGTGGACTCGCACGCGGCTACCAGAAGGCCCGCCGCCAGGGCCGCAATCAGTTTGAAACGCATGGGAAAGCCCCCTTTCCGGATAGATCGCCAATACACCCCGAGAACCGCGCCACTAATGACCGCAAACACCGCCGGCTGTCAACCTCGTCTCGGCTGTGTTGTTCACAAGGTCCATACCTCTATAGACGACCGGAAGTCACGGAATCAAGGGAGACCATGCCGGATCGGTGGCAGCACCCTGTGTACGGATCGTGCGCTCGACATAACCGGTGAGATCGATGCTCTTGATGACCCTCTCCGTGTCCTCGCCGGCACCATAGGTTTCATGGGCAAACATGATGACGCGTCCGTTCGGGGACCAGGTCGGTCCCTCGACAAGATCGCCAAACGCCAGCAGCCTTTCCCCTTCGCCCGGTTCCGGAGTCATCACGCCGATGGCCCAGTCGCTGTCCGGGATATGCTTCGTGAAGGCAATGAGATCACCGCGCGGCGACCACACCGGTGTCGAGTAGGAGGCCCGATTGTCTAGATCCCAGCTGATGCGATGCTGATCGCTGCCGTCGGCATTCATGACGTAGATCTGTGTCTGGGTCGTGCGGTCCGACGTGAAGGCGATCCGGGAACCGTCCGGCGAGTAGGACGGTGACGTGTCGATGTAGGGCCCGTTCGTCAACTGCCTGATGGTACGGGTTTCGAGATTCATCACATAGATGTCCGTGTTGCCGTTGATGGCAAGCGACATGATCACACTGGATCCGTCGGGTGAAAACCGCGGTGCAAAACTCATACCCGGGAAATCGCCCAGCACGTCGCGTCGCCCTGTCGAGAGATCCAGCAGGTTGACGCGTGGTGTGGTCTCGTTGAAATAGGAGAAGTAGGCAATCTTCTGGATCGTTGGCGAGAAGCGCGGTGTCAGCACCGTATGGTCTCCCGACGTCAGGAACCTGTGGTTCTCCCCGTCGTAGTCCATGATGGCGATGCGCTTGGTGAGTGCCGTCTGCGGGCCTTCCTCGTGGACATAGGCAATGCGTGTGTCGAAGTAGCCGTCCTCGCCGGTAAAGCGATGGTAGACGGCATCGGAGATCTTGTGGGCGATACGCCGCCAGATTCCTTCGCCGCCTCGGAAAACGAAACCCACCAGCCCCTCTTCGGCAAGGGTGTCGAACAGCCGGAAACTCACGCGGATCCGACCATCACTCTCTGTTGACACCCAGCCTGTCACGAGTGCCTGTGCACCGCTCCTGCGCCACAGGTCGAACTGAGGCTGCGCGTCCTCCCCGAGCGAGGCGGGGTCCTGGAGAAAGGCACCCGGCGGTATGGCCCGGAAGAGACCGGAGAACTCGAGATCCGCCTTTACCACCGAAGCGATGTCCGCTCCCAGGTCCGCCAGGGGGCCAACGCCATTGAAATCCGTGACGGCGATGGGAACCGGGTCGGCACGCCCCTCGAAGACACCGACATCAAGCTGCGCATCGGCCCTGTCCGTGAACAGAGCCGCACAGACGACCCCGACCAGAATGAACCTGGTGACATGTGCGATCATCAATTTTGTCGTCCTGTCTCCCGAACAGATGGTCGGCCCGGCAGCAGACCCTCAACACGTCACTGTTGATACCGGTAACCACGAGCGCGAATCAAGCGCCGAATGATGCCTTCGCTCAACCATCCGGCGGGCTGCCGGCTTGTGGACCGCTCATGTGGCAAATCGGCGGCACGCAGATGATTCTCGGGAATGGACGGGACAAAATCGTCAGAACTGGGCGCTGGGGTCGAAGCGGACGATCAGTTCCTTCCAGATGTCATAACGCTGCCTGTCCAGATTCTCGAAAGGATGATCGCGGAAAAAGAGCACCGCCCGCAGGGCCGATTCGGCCGCCACCCGCCGCGAGTGTTCATCCTCTCCACCCTCGACATCGACAATTCGTGCGCGCAGCACGTGTGCGTTGATGGAGAGCACCACCTCGATTGTGACGACGAGGTCCCGGGCATCGATGGCGCCGCTCTGGATGATCCATCTCCTTGTCACCTGGTTGGCGATACTGCGGCGCAGAGAGGCCAGTTCGATGTCCGAGACCGGTACATCGGGCGCTCCGTCAAGGGCCGATGCGACATCGGCAAAGGTGGTGGACTGCTCCTCCGGCGCCGGTTCCCTGCGGTCGACCAGCAGACTTTCCCTGACACTGGTGAAGGGCACTTCCTCTTCGGGGCGGGACGGTGCCTCGGGCTTTGCGGCCGGGAGTGGAACCGGAACAGTTTCACTCACCCGCACCGGCTCGACCGGCTCTTCTGCGGATTCCTCGGCAGGCAGGGGTTCTTCAGGGATGGTAGGTATTGGTGGCGGGGGAGTCGGGAGAGTTGGCTCGGGCTCGGGCTCGGGCTCGGGTTCCGGTTCGGGTTCCGGTTCCGGTTCGGGTTCCGGCTCCGGTTCCTCATTCTCCGGCGGCGCCACGCTTTCCTCTGCAACCGTGATGACATCCACTGTGACCGTGTCGGCAACGAATGGCCGTGTCCGCCACAGTTCGGGAAGCTCCATCAGCACAAGCGTGATGACGAGCACATGAAAGATGATCGATCCGGCCCAGCCCGCAGGAGACACGTTTCAGGAATCTCCGTCGAACCGTCGTGCCTCCAGCGCCAGGCGCCGGAAACCAGCCTCGGTCAGCGCACCCATGACGGCCATGACTTCCTCGTAGGCCACCATCCTGTCTCCCCTGATGAAGACTCTCACATCAGGATTGTTGTCCGAGATGATGGCAAGGCGCGGTCCCAGCTGATCCAGTTCCACTGGTGTCTCACCAAGCCAGATCTCACCGGAAGCCGTGATCGTGACTTCAACCGGTTCATCCATACCGGCCAGATCACTGACAGCAGCCTCCGGCAGATCGACCTCGACACCGGCGGTGAGCAACGGTGCGGTGATCATGAACACGACCAACAGAACGAGCATGACGTCGACCAGGGGCGTGACGTTGATCTCGCTGATCGGGGGACGCCGGCGCCCGGCCCGGGCGCTGCGCCTGGCGCTGGCCGTGGTGAACTGGACCGCCATCAGCCGCCGTGCTCGTCAAGCTGACGCGACAGCAGCGCGTGGAACTCCGTGGCAAAGTTCTCGAGCCGGCTGGCATAGCGATCGAGGTCGCCGGAAAGCTTGTTGTAGGCCACCACGGCGGGAATTGCCGCCAGCAGGCCGAGTGCGGTGGCAAAGAGCGCCTCGGCAATGCCCGGCGCAACGACGACCAGCGATGTGTTGTGCTCGACCGCGATGGCCGTGAAGGCATTCATGATACCCCAGACAGTACCGAACAGTCCGACGAATGGAGCCGTGGAGCCCACGGTAGCCAGCAGCCCCATGTAGCGTTCGAGGCGATCCATCTCACGGTCGATGCCGATCTGCATCGCCTGGCCGATCCTTTGCTTGAGGTCTGCACGCAACCGGCTGTCGGCGATCATCTCCTGGTGGCCCATGGCACGCCGCAACTCGTCCATCGCCGCCTTGAATACCGTCGTCATCGGGTGCGGCGGAACGCCGTCGACGTTCCTGTAGAGTTCGTCCAGCGGGCCTCCCGACCAGAAAGCCTGCTCGAACTCCACCGCCCGCGCGCCGAGCTGGCGAAGTCTCCTGATCTTGTCGAAGATGATGGCCCAGCACCATACCGAGGCCGCCAGCAGCAACAGCATGACGAACTTGACCACGGCATCGGCACGCCAGAACAGGCTCCAGACGGACATGTCGCCATGGGCGGACACATCCGCGAGTACAGTCGCTTCCACGGTTCAGATTCCTTCGCCAGGGTATCGGTTGAATGTCTCCCGGATCGCTGCGGGAAGGCGCATCGCCCTGCCCCCGGCACCGATGAACGCGAGGCGCACATCCATCGAGACGAGTGTCCGACCGTCATGCATGACCTTCTGCCGCATGACGAGGCTGGCGCCCTTCACATCGGCAACCTCCGTCTCGATCTCGACCTCGTCATCAAGCCTTGCGGCCGCCGCATAGTCGATGACCATGGAACGCACAACGAAACCACCCCCTTCCCGGAAGCGCAGACCGCGGTGGTCGTGTCCCAGGGAACGCAGCAGTTCCGTGCGGCCCCGTTCGGCAAAACGCAGGTAGGCGGTATGATAGACGATGCCGCCGGCATCGGTGTCTTCATGGTAGATCCTGGTCCTGATCCTGCCAGCCGGTTCAGTCATCCGCCGGCTCGTCTGCGAAGAGGTCCGGGGTATCGTTTGCCGGGACCGGAAGTCCGAGGTGACGCCAGCCGGCAGCGGCAAGGACACGGCCGCTGGGCGTACGCCTGATGAACCCCTGCTGCATCATGAACGGCTCGATGACGTCCTCGATGGCGTTCCTGTGTTCGGACAGCGCCGCCGCAAGGGTCTCGACGCCGACCGGACCACCACCATAGTTGTCGGCGATGCAGGCGAGATACCTCCTGTCCATGGCATCCATGCCCTTGTCGTCGACGCCGAGCGTTTCCAGCGCCTGGCGGGCGAACACGGCGTCAATGACATCCACTTTCTCAAAGGCCTCGTCGCGGACCCGGCGCAACAGTCTCCCGGCGACCCTCGGAGTTCCGCGCGCCCTGGCAGCCAATTCCCGTGCGCCGTCGGCAGCCAGGGCGACGTTCATCACCCGCGCCAGACGCAGGAGCATCACGGCAAGGTCGTCCGCTTCGTAGAAGTCGAGGCGCTGTGGAATCAGGAAGCGGTCGTAAAGCGGCTTGGTGATCAGGCCGGCGCGCGTGGTTGCCCCAACCAGGGTAAAGCGCTGCAGGTCGATCCTGACCGAACGTGCCGCCGGGCCCTCGCCGATGATGAGATCCAGCTGAAAGTCCTCCATGGCCGGATACAACACCTCTTCCACGGCAGGATTGAGGCGATGGATCTCGTCGATGAACAGGACATCGCCATCATCGAGGTTGGTGAGCTGTGCAGCGAGATCGCCGGCGCGCATGATGACGGGGCCCGACGTCTGGTGAAACCTGACACCGAGTTCATTGGCGATGATCCGTGCAAGGGTTGTCTTGCCAAGGCCGGGCGGGCCATGCAGCAGCACGTGGTCGAGTGCTTCACTGCGGCCGCGGGCAGCACGAATCCCGGTCATCAGGCTCTCGGTTACAGCTTTCTGGCCGATGAACTCCGCAAACCCGCGCGGACGCAATGACGGCGCCTGTTCGTCGTCGGCCCCGGCGGCATCCACCAGGCGCCCGTCTTCGTCCGTCATCGCGCCAGTTCCTTGAGACTCGCCCGGATGAGCGCGTCGAGACCTGCCTTTGCGGCATGACGCACGGAGGTGACCGCGCGCCACGCCTCGGACCGCGTGTATCCCAGATTGACCAGGGCGGCAATCGCATCCGATTCGATGCCACCGGCCGCCGTTTCCCCACCGGTTCCCGAAGGTGGCGCCAAGCTCTCCAGCCTGTCGGCAAGTTCGGTGATGATCCGCGTGGCCAGTTTCTGACCGACACCACTGGCCCGGGCAATGGCGCGACGGTCGCTCGCTCTCACGGCATCGGCCAGGTCATCGGGACCCAGCACCGAGAGGATGGCAAGGGCGCCGCGGGGGCCAACCCCCTGAACTGCAGTCAGCATCGTGAAGGTTGCCTGTTCCGCTGCGTCGGCGAACCCGTAGAGAACAATCCGATCGTCCCTGATGATCGTTTCGACGAGGAGGCGGGCATCACCCTCCTCCCCCGCCAACGCACTGATGGTGCGCGCCGAGCAGGCAAGGCGGTAGCCCACACCCTGGACATCGAGAATCACCCGGTCGTGAGCCACCACATCCAGACGGCCGGTGAGACGTCCGATCATGTGCGGGTTCCGGCCATGATGCGTTCGAGGGTTCGCGAGTGATAGGCATGACAGACGGCGACTGCCAGTGCGTCGGCGGCGTCGTTGCGCGCCGCCTTTGCGCCCGGGAGCAGGATGCCGATCATGGTGGCGATCTGGTGCTTTTCCGCCTTTCCCGTTCCGACCACGGTCTTCTTCACCAGTCGCGTGGCGTACTCACTGACCTCAAGGCCGGTAGCGGCAGCCGCCACAAGGGCTGCGCCGCGGGCCAGCCCGAGCTTGAGGGTGCTGGCCGCGTTCAGGCTGACGAAAGTTTCCTCGATGGCCACCTGATCGGGAACCTGATCCGCCAGCACATCACTGACCCCCCGATGGATCATGGTCAGCCTTTCGGCCATGGCGAGCGAGGGGCGGGGCGAGATGACACCGTGCGCGACGTGATGAAGCTGAGAACCATCTATCGAGATCACTCCCCAGCCAGTGTTCAGGAGGCCAGGATCCAGTCCCAGAATTCGCATCCCGGACCTCAGGCGACCAGCCGTTCCATCACGTCATCGGCAATCTCGAAATTGGCCGCCACGGACTGGACATCGTCATTGTCCTCGAGATCCCCGACCAGCCGCAGCAGGGTTGCCGCCTTGTCTTCCGAGACCTCCGTGATCACCGAGGCCTTCCAGATGAGGCCAGCCTCGCGGGGGTTGCCGAATCGCGCCGCCAGGGCGTCACTGGCGGCGGCGAAATCCTCCGGCGCACACAGGATTGTGTGGCCGTCATCGTCGGACACGACGTCACCGGCACCGGCCTCGAGCGCCGCTTCGAACACCTCGTCCTCGTCACCGGCCTCAGCCTCAAGGACGATCTGACCCTTGCGCTCGAACATGAACGAGACGCTGCCCGTCTCTCCGAGAGTGCCGCCATTCTTCGAAAAGGCGGCGCCGATCTCGGCCGCCCCTCGCCTGAAGGCCGCCCTGCCCCTGGCCGTCGACCAAGAACAGGCCGCGCCCCGCCCCCCCGAGAGTCCCGCCTTTCTTCGAAAAGGCGGCGCGGATCTCGGCCGCCGTTCTGTTGCGATTGTCGGTCAGGGCCTCGACGATGATCGCCACACCGCCCGGACCATAGCCCTCGTAGCGCATTTCAACATAATCGGCCGCCCCGTCGCCTCCGGTGCTTCGCTTGATGGCCCTGTCGATGGCCTCCCTGGTCATGTTGACCGCCCGCGCTGCCTGAATGGCCGCCCGCAGACGCGGATTGTGATCGGGATCAGGCAGGCCCGACCGGGCGGCAACGGCAATTTCACGCCCCACCTTGGTGAACTGGCGGGCACGCTTGGCATCCTGCGCGCCCTTGCGGTACATGATGTTCTTCCACTTGGAATGCCCGGCCATGACGTTTCCGACAATCTCCCGACCACTACCGAGGCAGCAACCATAGCACATCCCATGTCAAGAGGGGGTGCACAGGCCCTCTCTCGATGACGCTGGCATGACGGCATCAGCGGCGCGCTGGTCTGGTGGGGAAGCTTCCCTTGCCGGACGTCGACGAAGGGGAAGAATCGAGGTGAAGGTACTGGCGTGGCTCAAGAGCGCCAGCGAGCAAATGAGGCACAGGACAGTTGATCAATCAGGAACAGCCAGGCCGGCGGGGACATGAGTGACCGATGCGCCGGACCTCCAAACACAAGTGTCGCGCGTGGAATGTCTGAACAGACGCTCCATCAACCCGGGACGGTCGTCTGAAACCAGAGTCTCCGGGCACATGTGACCAGGGCGCACAGGAGAGTAACAATGCCTGCCACCATGAATGCCATCGTGTACGACGGCCACGGCGATTCCGGTGTGGTTCGCATGGAACGCCGCGCCATCCCGCAACCCGACGTCGGCGAGGTGCTGGTACGGGTCCATGCGGCAGGGGTCAACCGGCCGGACATCCTGCAGCGTGCCGGCAACTATCCGCCCCCTCCCGGAGCGAGCGATATCCCGGGTCTCGAAATCGCTGGAGAAGTGATCGCCAATGGGCCGTCGAGTGGGACTCTCGTGCCGGGTCAGCGGGTCATGGCGCTGGTGTCAGGAGGTGGCTATGCCGAGTACTGCGTGGTTCCTGTGCCTCAGGCCCTGCCCGTTCCCGACCGCCTCGAAGACACCGAGGCCGCCGCAGTGCCAGAGACCTTCTTCACCGTGTGGACCAATGTCTTCCAGAGATGCCGGCTCTCCGGAGGCGAGACATTCCTCGTGCACGGCGGCGCAAGCGGTATCGGGACCACCGCCATTCAGCTGGCGGACGCGAGAGGCGCCAGGGTGTTCGCCACTGCCGGCAGCGATTCGAGGTGCCGGGCCTGCGAGTCGCTCGGAGCTGAACGGGCCTTCAACTATCACCGGGACGACTTTGTCGCTCTCGCAAGGGAGTTGACGGGAGGACGCGGCATCGACGTCATCCTCGACATGGCGGGAGGAGAGACGATTCCCCGGAACATCCGGCTTCTGGCGACCGAAGGCCGCCTGTGCTTCATCGCATTCCTCTCCGGATCCAGGGCGACGGTCGACTTTGCATCAATGATGATGAAGCGGGCGACGATCACCGGCTCGACGTTGCGCGCCAGATCGGTGAACGAAAAGGGTGTCATCGCCGCCGAACTTGAACGCGAGGTTCTGCCCCTGCTCGAAAGCGGCCGCGTAAGTCCGGTCATCCACGCCACCCTTCCCCTCGCCGAGGCCGCCCGCGCCCAGGACATTCTTGACGACGATCATGTCGGCAAGGTGGTGCTGACAATGAGCTGAGTACCGGCGGTCTTCCGGCATCACCGTCCAGGCCATGCCGGTGCCGTGCGCTTTCGGGACTCCGGGTCATCTTCGTTCACGCGGGGGCCACGGGTGCTCCTTGCGTCGCCATGCACGATGCCCATGGGCTCAGCGTTCCGGATCCGGAAAGATGCGGGCATTCCCCGGCCGATACCTTGTCACGTCCGTTGCCCGTGTTCTATGGTCTCCGTGAGGCGGTGCCGTGTCGCATGCCATCAGAACACGGTGACCAATGACCGTTGTATGTCTCGCTGCCGTCTTCCCGAACTGCTGGTGCGGAGATGAACCATGTCGCAAGAATTGCTGATGCCTCGGGCAACAGCCGTGTGGCTGATCGACAACACGATTCTCACTTTCAGCCAGATTGCCGAGTTCTGCGGCATGCACGAACTGGAAATCCAGAACATCGCTGATGGCGAGATCGAGAAGGACCTTATCGGCCAGAATCCCATACAGACAGGGCAGATCACCAAGGAGGAACTGGACCGCTGCCAGGCCGATCCATCCGCTGCCATGCAGCTCGCCGAGCGTGGTGAAGACACGCCCCGAAAGACCTCACGCACCCGCTACACACCCATCTCGAAACGCCGCAACAAACCTGACGCCATCGCCTATCTCATCAAGAACTACCCCCAACTGTCGGCTCGGCAGATCGAAAGGCTCATCGGCACCACCAGGAAGACCATCGAGAGAATCCGGGAGGGTACCCACCGCAATTCGAGCATGATCGAGATGAAGGATCCGGTGCTTGCCGGGCTGTGTACCGCGGCGGAACTCAACGAGGCAATCGAGAAGGCCGATGCCAAGCAGGCCCGCGAGAAGGCGCCGGCGGATCAGGGCGCTCCCTGACGCACACCCTGCGGAGTCCCGGAGGCCTCGTGTTCGTCACCCGGGGCACGGACATTGACCTGTCATGGCGGCGCCACCACTGAGAGCAGGCTCGATGGCAAAACGTCCCAACATACTCTTCATCATGGTCGACCAGCTCGCGCCGCAGGTGCTGTCCGCCTATGGCGGGACCGGCGTGAGGACCCCGCATCTCGATCGCCTTGCCGGGGACGGGGTGGTGTTCGAGAACGCCTACTGCAATTTTCCACTGTGCGCGCCCGCGCGGTTTTCGATGCTGAGCGGGCGTCTGCCTTCGAGGATCGGCGCATTCGACAACGCCGTCGAGTTCCCGGCTTCCACGCCGACCATCCACCACTACCTTCGAATTGCCGGCTACCGGACCTGTCTTGCCGGCAAGATGCACTTCGTCGGCCCCGATCAGCTCCATGGATACGAAGAGCGGGTCACGACCGATGTCTACCCTGCCGACTTCCTGTGGTCGCCGGACTGGAGTCTCGACGACGAGAGCTGGCTTGAGTGGTATCACAGCATGCACGCGGTCCTCGATGCCGGGCCGCACCGGCGAAGCGTGAACATCGCCTACGACGACGAAGTCGAATTCGAGGCGGTCCGATGGCTGCACGAGCATGCAGACAGCGGTGACGAACGGCCGTTTGCGCTCACCGTTTCGTTCATCTCTCCCCACGACCCTTACCTCGCTCCACCCCGCTGGTGGGAGCAGTACAGGGATATCGAAATCGATCCACTCCGGGTTCCGGACATCCCGCTCGAAGAACGCGACCCGCACAGCCGGCGTCACTGGTTCCTCACCGGTCGTCACCAGGTGGACATCGGCGAAGCGGATATTCTTCGCATGCGGCGCGCCTACTTTGCGGTGACGAGCTATGTAGACGCGAAAGTCGGCAGACTGCTGGCGACGCTGGACGAGATCGGCATGGCAGAGGACACGTTCATCGTCTTCACCTCCGATCACGGCGATTCGCTCGGCGAGCGTGGCCTCTTTTTCAAGATGTCCTTCTTCGAATGGTCGGTCCGTGTTCCCTTCATCATGCACGCGCCTCTTGCCTTCGCCCCGCGCCGGGTGAGTGCGAACGTCTCCCACGTCGATCTCCTCCCGACCCTGCTCGACGTCGCCTACGACGGCGCGCTTCCGGAACTGGCGGCGCCAATTGACGGCCGCTCGCTCGCGCCACTGGCCTCGGGCAGCGGCGATGACTGGCCTGATCTCGTCTGCGCCGAGTACACGGCCGAGGGCGTGCGGGCGCCTCTTGTGATGGTGCGCAAGGGCCCCTGCAAGCTGATCTCGTGTCCCACTGATCCACCGCTTCTCTTCGACCTCGATGCCGATCCGGACGAGCGGGAGAATCTCGCGGTGCACCCCGCACATGCAGGTATGCGTGCGGAACTCGAAGCTGCCGTCGACCGGACCTGGGACCTCCAGGCACTCGACACCGCTGTGCGCCGGAGCCAGTCCGCGAGGCGCCTGGTTGGCGCTGCCCTCGACACCGGCAGGCGAACTCCCTGGGACTTCCAGCCCCTGCGCGATGCGTCCGAGCTCTACTTCCGCGAGGGCGGCGATATCCAGGCGTCGTATTCCGGTACCGTGCGCTGAGTTCCGTCAACCGGAGGTGTCGGAACGGCTGTGACGCATCAGAAACGGAGTCTGGGCAACGGCGAATAGTACTGTCAGCCCGAGAATGCCGAACACCTTGAAAAACACCCAGGTCTCTTCATCCTGGGTGCGCCAGACGAGTTCGTTGAGACCGGCCATCACCGTGAAGAAGGCGGCGAACCTGAGCGACAGGGTGCGCCAGGCCCGGTCGTCGAGATCAAAGGCGCCGCCAATGACAAACTTGAGTGGTGACCGGCCGAGGGCGACACCGCCGGCCAGCACCGCGGCAAACAGCAGCTGGACGATCGTAGGTTTCATCTTGATGAAGGTCGCATCCTGGAGTGCGAGAGTCAGGCCACCAAAGACGCAGACCAGAACGGCCGTCACCACCGCCATCTTCGGCACGTGACGGGCCACCAGGTATCCCAGGGTGACGGCGGCAAGCGTCGCCAGAACCAGCACTCCTGTCGCCACCATCAGGTCAGCCAGCAGATAGGCGGCAAGGAAGAGGGCGAGCGGCCCGTAATCAGTTGCCGGTGTCAGCCACCCCGGCTTGTGTCCTGTCTGCATTGCCCCCACTCTTCGACCGGTTTCCTGCCCACCATGGCAGGGAGACGCCAACGGGGAAAGAGGCCATGCTCCACGATGGTATCGACGCGCGTTTCGAACACGTGCGCCAGGAAATCCTGCGCTTCATCGCCAGCCAGGGCGACGGGCCAACATCTCAGCCGCTTTCCATTCTCTCCCGGGAACTCTCGGCCGCCCGCCTGCCGGACAGGATCCAGGATGCGCGGCGGCTGCCGGGTTGCCGCCATCTCGATGCAGCGCTCGACATGGCCATGGAGGGTCCCATGGCCAGCCTCGCCGGCGCCTTTGCCGCACTGGAACCCTCACTGCGCTGGATCCGCAGCGAGCACTATCGCGAGAGCCTTGGCGACGACTACATGAACAACTACTGCTACACCAACATTCTGGGCTTCGAGGCCCTCATCCCTCACGACCGTGTCGTCGCCGCGTTCTTCGTGATCGGTCCCGGACAACATTATCCACGTCACCATCACGAAGCCGTGGAAATCTACTATCCCTTCGGCGGCGATACACTGTGGGGGCAGGATGACGCCCCGCCCCGACCGCGCCCGCCAGGCAAACCGGTTCACAACACCCCCTGGCTTCCCCACGAGATGATCACCCGCACCACGCCGCTCTTCACGTTCTGCCTCTGGGTTTCACCGGGACCGATTCAACTCGCCCGGCTGACCGGCTGAATCATGGAACACGCGACACTCCAGACAGCCGATGTATCCCTCCACTGGGTCCGCGCGGGAGCCGGGCCGGACATTGTCTGGTGTCCGGGTGGCGACCAGACCGGCGAGGAATGGGAGGAGCAGTTCGGATTCTTTTCCGACTACCGCTGCACAAGCTTTGATCCGCGTGGCGCCGGGCGCACCGTCAGCCACCGCCCGCCGCCCTGGCCGATCGCCACGTACGCCGAAGATGTCGCGGCCCTGATCAGGGAAGCCTGCAATCCTCCGGTCGTGATCGTCGGCCTTTCCATGGGCGCGCTCATCGTCCAGGAGATGCTGCTGGCCTGGCCGGAGCTCGTACGCCTGGGAATCGCCATGGGAACATCAGGCGCCAAGGGCGGTTTCATAGCGGAATGGGAGGATGCAGAGATCAGGTTCCGGGAAGCGGGTCACCGGCTGCCTCCCGACTTCGCTCTCGCCCATTATGCCCTGTTGATGTACCCATCAGAGGTTCTGGGCGACAACGAGATGTGGGAGAAGTGCAAGCCGGTGGTCGCCGCCGCCTACGCCGAGCGCGACGGCGACATGCTCGCCGCCCAGTGGCAGGCCTGCCTCGACTACTCGGCCATGGACCGGCTCGCCGGCTGTACGCGACCGCTCCACGTGATCGGCTTCGATCAGGACATGCAGACGCCGCCGGCCCGCGGCCGACTGGTGGCCGAGGCTGCGGCCGATGGCCACTTCCACCTTCTCAAGGGCCTGGGGCACTGTTCGCTCTTCCGGCACAGGCCCGAAGTCGTCGCCCGGAAGATTCGCGAAATCATCACCAGCTGAAAGCCCGTCATTCGTCATTCCGGTGCTTGACATCGTCGCCCTGGCGGGAGTGATGATGCGTCGTCCGTTTCGGGGATCGCATTCGTGCCGGTTCGTCTCGTTCGAATGCTGAACATCGAAGGCATTCCCCATGCCTTCGAACTGGCCCTGATCCAGGGTCTCATGATCCTGGCCCTGGCCATACCGGTCACCGTCTTTCCGCTGCGGGCATTCGAACTGCTGGGCGACACGCAGCAGGTGAGCGTGCTCTTCACGGCCGTTGGAGTCATGGGCCTGGGTGGAGCGCTCGCGCTGCCCTACATGCTGGCGCGCCAGGGACGTTACCGTCTCATCATGCTCGGTTTCTCCGGCGTGCTGGTGTCCGCCCTTCTCTTTCCGATGGACAGCGGGCTGGCCTTCTTCCTCGCCGTCGTCCTTTACACCTGGGGATTCTTCGCCGCCGATATCGTCATCAACATGGTCATCATCGAACGGGTGGGACGACGGAGTTTCGTGCGCTTCGAGGGGGTCCGCATGGCTGTATTGGGTCTTGCCTTCGCCCTGGGACCGTGGGCCGGTGTCCAGCTTTCTTCACTCGCCGGACTGTGGGCTCCCTTCGCGGCGATGGCGCTCCTGGCGTTGTCATCGGGTGCCTGGATCGTGTGGCGCCGCTATGTGACACCTGCAAGGAGAATGGTCCGCGGCCATTCGAATCCATTGCGATTCATTCCCCGCTTCGCCAGACAACCCCGCCTGCGTCTCGCCTACGTGCTGGCCCTGGCGCGTTCGGCCTGGTGGTCGGTGTTCTTCATCTACACGCCGATCTACTGCGTCAACAACGGCTTCACCGACGCCGACGCCGGTCTCATCATTTCCGTCGGCAGCCTCTTTGTCATGCTGGCCCCCCTGTGGGGACGGCTGGGCGCCTCGCTTGGCATGCGCCGGCATCTCGTCATCGGCTATCTCGCCACCGCCGTCGTGTCTGTCGCGGCGACGCTGTTCGCCTTTCTTCCCGATGCCGTCATCGGCCTGATCCTGGTGTCGTGCCTTTGCGCCTCCTGGATCGATGCGGTGGGCAATGCGCCGTTCGTGCGTGCCGTCCACCCGCACGAACGGGCAGAAATGATGTCGCTTTACACCACCTACAGGGAGTTCGGGCGCATCGTTCCCCAGAGTGTCTTCGCCGTCGTGCTGCTGGTCCTTCCGCTGTCGACGGTCTTTGCCTGGGTCGGGCTCGGCATGGCGGCGGGAGCCTGGTACTCCCGCTACATCCCGAAACGCTACTGAATGGCCTCAGGCGGCGTAGTCCGGTTCCCCGGCATCAAGCACATCGCGCATGGCGCGAAAGAACCGGTCGGAGCGCGGCCGTTCACGCGCATCACGGCCAATCGCCGCGGCAATCGAGGGAGGGATTTCCTCGAGCGCATACCCGTCGCCTGTGGCGAGGATCTGGTACATGCAGGCCCGTTCGAGCTGGTAGAGATCGACGTAGGCCTGACCCACCGTCCCTCCCGCCACCATGGCGCCATGGTTGCGCATCATGAGAACGCGCCTGCCATCCATCGCGTCGGCCATGCGCAGGCCCTCGTCCTCGGCGACGAGAAGTCCGTCGTAGCTGTCGTAGTAGGCGACATCATCGCAGAACTGTGCCGCCTGCTGCGATGACGACGTGTCGAGCCGGACACCCTTGCGCATGGAAAGGGCCGTAATGTAGGGCGCATGGACGTGCATCAGGCATCGCGCTCCGGGTATAGCCTGATGCACAGGCATGTGAATGATGAATCCGGCGACGGACGGGGCCGGACCGCCCTCGCTGACGGGCTCGCCGTCCTCGCCAACGGCCGCAAGGTTGCTGGCGTTGACCATGCTCCAGTGGGTATAGCCTGGCGTGATGAACATCACGCCCGGTTCGTCGGGAGACATGACCGACAGGTGGTTCCACGCTCCCTCGTTGAGGCCGTCACGCACCGCAAGACGGTGTGCGGCCGCGAGGTCGCACCGCACTTCCCGTTCTGCCGCATTCCTCATCATCCATCCCCGTTGTCACCCGTGCCGTCAATCTCCCCCGACACCCGGTGCCCGTCAACCGGCACAGTGCCGAACTCAGTTCCACAGGCCGTAATGGAAGGGGAGCACGATGGAGGCGGTCGCCCACACGAAGAGGACCATGGGCAGGCCGGCGCGGACAAAGTCCATGAACCGGTAACCTGCAGGCCCCATCACCAGGAGATTGGTCGGAAAGCCCATGGGTGTGGCGAAGGCGCAGTTCGCGGCGAAGACCACGGCGACGGCGAAGGGCTCGACGGGAGCGCCGACATCCGCTGCCAGAGACACTGCGATCGGGGTGAAGAGGACGGCAACCGCCTTGGCGCCCACAAGGTTGGAGAGCACTGCAACCAGCAGGAAGAAGGCGGAAAGGACGACCGGAGGCGGCGCATCAACAAGGAGAACGGCGAGCAGGCCCGAGAGGATTTCCGCACCACCGGTTTCCTGCAGCGCCTTGCCCAGGGCCAGGGCGGCAGCGATCATGAGTACCAGGTCCGCACCGATGGAACGGCCTGCCTGACGCAGGGTCATCACACCGATGGCCAGCATGGCGACCGCCCCGGCGAGGGCACTGATGACAATCGGCACGATATCGAGCGCCGCCGCACCGATCACGATGGAAAAGATGAACAACGCCCGCCATGCCTCGCGCGCCCCGCCCCCCCGAGCGAGGAGAAAAAGAGAACCGCCCCCCGCCATGCCTCGGGCGCCGACGGAATGTCGCTCACCGACCACTCGATCGGCAGGAGACCCGGTCGCCCCCTGAGGCCTGCCTTGGCCTCGGCGGTCCCCTGGATCAGCATCACATCCCCTGCGGCGAGCGGCAGATCGGTAATCGGCCGCCTTATGCGGGCGGTCCGGCGCTGCACACCGACCACGACACAGTTGTAGCGATAGCGAAACCCGATCTGCTCCAGCGTGCGGCCGATGAGTTCCGAACCCGGCGTGATCATGATCTCGCTCAACATCTGCCGGCCACGCAGCCAGGGTGGTCTGCCGTGGGATTCGTCCTCACGCGGTACCCAGGCATCGCCCAGCGAGGGGTGCAGCAGGTCCATCTGGCCGCGAACCGTCTCGGTGAGCGCGGCCCTTGTGGCACTGAGGATGAGGATATCGCCGTGGCGCAACGTGGCCTCGTCCTCGAAGGGCGGCAGCAGGCTGTTCTCACCGCGCCGGATGGCATGGACCGTCACTTCACCAAGATCGGGGAAGAATCCACCCCTTGGTTTGAGGCCGTGGAGCGGGCGGTCCGTCACGACATCGATCTGGGCAAGGAACTGGCGAGCCGACGGCAGCGTGGAGTCACCGGAGATGTCGTGCCTGGGGAGCAGGCGCCTCACCACGACAAGGGCGAAGAGAAGGCCCGGAACGGCAATCGCGAGCCCAGGCACCGTGAAATCGAAAAAGCCGAAACCCTGCTGCCCGAGATCATTCAGCATGCCATCGACCAGTAGGTTGGTGCTCGAGCCGACCAGTGTCGTCATGCCGCCCAGGATGGCGGCATAGCTCAGAATCATCAGGACACGGCTCGGAGGCGTACCGGCACGGCTGGCGAAGGACTGCAGGATGGGGATGAAGATCACGACAACGGGCGTGTTGTTGAGGATCCCGCTGATCAGCAGCACGGTCATGAGAGAAAAGACCAGCGCCACGTTGGGTCGCCCTCCGGCAGCGCCCAGCAGAACCCTGGCGAGGCGGTCAAGCGCTCCGGTCTGGGCCAGACCCTGGCCGATGACAATGAGGCCGATCAGGGCGAGCAAGGCCGGGCTCGCGAACCCGGCCAGCAGGACATCGGGGCCGAGCCTGTTGCGGCCGTCCGCTCCGGTTTCGGGGAACACCTGGAACGCCAGCATCAACAGGCACAGGATGGTGAGCGAGGCCAGTTCCATCGACGCCCGTGGCGCAGCATAGAGCACCAGTGCCAGAACGATGGACGCAAAGGCGATGAATGCTCCGGGATCCGCCGGCATCACGTCACGCGCTGTGGCCGGTCCGGATCCGTCATCCCGGCTCTACCATGGCATCACCCGGAACCGGCGTGGCGACAAAGGTCCCGTCTCCCCTCGCGGCGGGCATGGCAGCTCTCCGATCCTCACGCCGAACCAATCTCACCCCTTGCCCCGCATCGCGTCAACATCCGCCAGGGCCAACGATGACGGACCGGAGGATGTCGGCTACACTGCATGCCGTGCGGATAACCGGCACGGGGATTCCCCCGACCGCAAATCGTACGAAGGCCGACCGGGACCAGGGGGGTAGTGGTGTCCGAGGTGCGATTCATCACGACCAGTCTCTTTGTCATCATCACCGTGGTGCTGGCAGTTCTCTTCACATCCCTCTCCATCGGCGGTCTCTGGGCCATGATCGATGCCAACAGTCTTGTCGGATTGCAGGCGCTGATCGAGAAGGATGTCGATCCAGACCTGTGGCTGGATGTCGGCCTGCCCGTGCTGGGATGTCCCTTGTGGATCGTCACGGCTGCCGTCAGTGCGGTCCTCCTGCTGGTGCGCCGGCGCCGCAAGTCACGATACCTGACGTGATCCCGGATCCAGAACAACCACACGCTGCTGTGGTGACGCGGGGGCAGACTGAAGCAAGAGATCGATCATGATTCATGCACGACCATTCTCTCGCCGGGCGTTTCTGGCCGGCCTCGGGGCGACGGTGGCGTTGCCTTCCAGCGCCCTTGGCGCTTCCACCAACCCGGATGTCGTGGTCGTGGGGGCCGGAGCGGCCGGCCTTGCAGCGGCCCGGACCCTGTTGGACGAGGGATTGTCCGTCGTCGTCCTCGAGGCTGCGGGACGAACGGGCGGGCGGGCATGGACGGAAAGCGACACCTTCGGCGTTCCCTTCGATCACGGATGTTCCTGGGTCATGGGTCCGGCGGATCTTCCCTACATCGCCAAGGCGCGCGAGTGGGGGTTCACGCTGCACAACCACAACAGCGCCGGAGAATCCATCTTTGTCGGCGACCGCAAGGCAACCGGCCAGGAAAGGGGGGAATACGACAGCGCCTGGGCCTCCATCAACAGCGCTCTCAACAAGGCGGGACGCGATGGTCTCGATGTCGCCGCCGCGACGGTCGTTCCGTCCGACATGCCGTTTTCCGGCGTCTCCCAGACGTGGATGGGACCCATGGACTTCGCCGTCGATTTTGACGAGTTGTCGACACTGGACAACTGGATGTTCGGCGATACCGGCGCCTACTACATGATCCGAGAAGGGTACGGCACGCTGGTCGCCCGCGATGGATCCGGTCTTCCTGTCATGCTGGAGACGCCGGTGACCGCCATCGACTGGAGTGGCGAGGGCGTTGCGGTGGAGACACCGTCGGGCACCGTGCGGGCACGGGCCTGCATCGTCACCGTATCCACAGGCGTGCTGGGCTCCGGAGACATCTCCTTTGCTCCCGCCCTTCCGTTGTGGAAACAGGAAGCCATCGACCGGTTGCCGATGGGGCTCCTGATGAAGATCGCTCTCGAGTTCGATGGTGAGCGGTTCGGTCTCGGCGACAACAACTGGATGACCTATCATGTGGAAAACCTGCTGCCGGCGCGGGCTTGCTACTTCCTCACCTTCCCCTTCAGTTTCGATCTCATGATCGGTTTCACGGGAGGGCGTTTCGGCCGCGAACTGGCGGCCGAGGGATCCGATGCCGCGATCGATTTCGCCCTGGGCGAGCTTGCCGCGATCTTCGGCAATGACGTGCACAAGCACTTCGTGAGGGGACTGGCGACGGACTGGGACAGCAATCCCTGGACACGTGGCGCCTATGCCGCGGCAATCCCCGGCCACCATGGCGCACGGGCCGAACTCGCCCGGCCGGTCGCCGACAGGATCTTCTTTGCCGGCGAGGCCACGGCCGCGCCATGGTACCAGCTCGCCGGCGGCGCCTGGCTCAACGGCCGATCCGTCGCCCGGGAGGTCGCCGCCACGCTGTCATGAGGACTCCCCGGATCAACCGGATAGGCGAGGTCGTTGCCGAGCCCCACCTCGGCCCGGGCGTCGGCGATGAGTTTCAGGCTGCCGGCGCCGGCCTCGGTTTCGATGAACTTGGTCTCAGTCTCCTTGCGCGCCCGCGTAACGCAGGCGTACGGCGTAGCGCGTGTAGTCCACCAACCCGTTGAAACGGGCAACATCCGCTCCGCCGGTGCTCAGCATGTCCGACAGAGCGGCCAGATCGTGCGACAGCGGGTACGTCTCGCCCTGCGAAGCGAGCCAGGCCCTAAACAGCTTCTCCGCCGCCTGCTGGACGTGGAAGCCGAAAATCTCGTCGGCGAAGACGGTTGCATCACCCATCCCGCGAAGCGCCGAAATGTCTCTCTCAGCCGCGCCCGCCAGCTCCACCGCCTGCTCAAGGTCGCTCATAAAGCACTTTGCCTTCGCGCAACGCGCGCGCGAGCACATGATTGAGGGAGCCGCGCCAGCGGTCGGCTTCTTCCCGGCTATAAACCAGGATATCCTTCGGAACGTGAAATTTCGCGAGCGCGCGCCAGAGGCGTGTCTCTTCAGCGCCGCGGTCCCGGCCCGGCCCGAACGGTTCCGCCTCGACGACCACCAGATCGACATCTGAGTCGGGCTTGGCGTCGCCACGGGCGCGAGAGCCGAAGAGGATCACCTGTTCGGGATCAGCCGTATCAACGATGGTCGCCGTCATCCGCCGCAGAAGAGCATCGTCAACACGGTCCATACTCGTTCCTTCTCGTATGGATAGTCCCTCCATCCCCGAAAGTGGCAACGAGGGCAAAGGAATCAGGCACGAACTTCTCGAAAATCTGAACCCGCCACATTATGGCGGCAGGATGGAGTCGCCGGCAAATGAAATCAAAGGACATGTCCGTGCTCCCCGGCTCGGTTGAGCGTATTCGCCGTGTCTGACGGGTAAGGCCGTATCTCCTTCAGCAAGGCATACAGGATAAGGACTACCTGGAGCACAAGGGGCGTGGTGCCGCACCGGAATAGACCGGGGCATTCACAAGGAGAGGCCGCCACCACGGTAGCGCAGCCGGCGACGCTCCTGCTCGGCCTTCTTCCGGATCTCGGCGATGGCAGCAACCGAGGGAGCCGGATCTGCCAATGGGGCGTTCAGTCCCTCCCGCACCTGCACCGTGCAGCTGAAAGCACTCTTCGCTCAACAGCCATGATGACGTTTGCGGTGGCAGTTTGGGCAGAGTGCTAAAGTGTTCTCTACTGTGTCAGCGCCTCCTTCCTTGAGCGTCTGAATGTGGTGAACTTCTAGATAGGGCAACCCTGTCGTACGGGAGACGAATGGTCCCATTTCCTTGCAATCGAAGCACTTGCCCTTGGACTGGCGGAGCACGTATGCGACGACCTTCGGGTCTCGAACGTATTGGAGTGACCGAACTTCTCGCTGGAGGGGATTCGGGTTCCCCTTCACCTCTCTAAGTGGCTTCTTGATTTGTCTCGAGACTTCCGCCTCGAAATCCGCCTCTACATCCAAGCCCAAGCGATCCGACTCAATCCCCGACCCCTCGAGTGAGCGCTCGATCTTCCGCTTATCCGCAGCTTTCTTGACACTTGTAAGTATCGCCTCCGCGGTTCTTTGTTGGGAGGCGCGTTGCGCCATGAACGTTGGGCCCCATACCCAGGTTTCCTCTCCTAGAATGATCTCGCGTGCGTGGTGGATGGGTTCTGGGAGCAGCATCGAAAGAGATGCTGGACAATAGTAGTGCCATGTGAGGCCAAGGGCAGCGCCGCGCCCGCCTCGCACAGATTCACCCACGTATCTACAGCCAGACTGCAGGCCAACGATTTCATTGGCGTTTTGCATTGCTGTCTTTGCGGTAATGGTGACTAGAATGAAAGGCTCCCCGTCTCGCATTGCTCTTAGATGCTTTGGTGGGAGATAGCCCCGAATGACTCCGTTCTCAGAATGGAAGTTGACCGCCTCGTGGAAACCATCCATTGGCGACGAGTGCCACACCCGCTCGTATTCCTTGGCTGTTGGACATCGAGAGTATGGTGGGCTTTCGCGCGGATCTGGGTTCAGACGAACAACGAACATCCGCATTAGTTGGTTCCTATCGCCCCGCCGACCTCCCCCGTCCATTCTTGCCGCACGCGCCGGCAATCAGCTGGCCCGAGATGCCGAAGTGAAGTGCGACGCCAAGAACAGTCCAGTCCATCATGCCCACCCGCTTCCCTGTCAGAAAGGTTGGGCGAATTCGACTGCAGACGACAAACAAGCAGCACCCTCCAACCTGGCGTGTGATGACACAAGGGGTTCGTCAACCACCTGCCATGTCATACCCCGAGAGGAAAGCCGTCCTCAAACATCGGCGGTCAATGAACTAACCCAGAGCCATCGTCTCGGGAGGCGTCTGCCTCGAGATCGGCCAGTTGCCGGTCGATGACATCGAGCATGTACTGGCGGTCCATGACACCGTAGTGACCCGGACAGACGCGCTTGACCGGGAGTTCGCGCATGCGCCTCAGGCTGACACAGTAGGCGGCCGGCTCGGGGGGCGGCCAGGCAGGTCCGTGATCGCCGTCATAGAGCATGTCGCTGGTGAAGAGCGTACCGCTTGTGCCGTCCCAGATCGCAAGACCGCCTGGTGAGCGCCCCGGGACATGCAGGACATCGAGCACGCGGTCGCCCAGATCAAACTGTGATCCGTCCTCGACAAGACGCGTGGGCTCGGCCGGAGTCATGGTGTAGCCGTCCACGTCGTAGTGTTCATGAGGCAGCGCCCACAGCGTCGTCCGGTTGAGATAGGTTCCGGCGCCTACGCTTTCCCGGGTGGGTGCGCGAAGTTCCTGTGCATCGAGAGGATGACAGGCGCGGTCCGCGAAACTCGCCCAGCCGCCGGCATGGTCATAGTAGCAGTTGAGGGCTACGGCAGTGACGGGCTTGCCGGCCACGGCCTCGACGAGCGGGGCGGGCGGCACGATGCCGGTGCCCGTATCGACCGCAAGGTCCCGGTCCCGCCCGCGGACAAGCCAGATGTCGCCCACGGCATAGGAATCGATGTGGTCTTCCCGGAACCGGATGATCCCGTCATCGAGAGCCTCGATGGCAAACCAGACTTCGGCTATCGGCAGGGCGCCGTCAGTTTTCATGGTTCGTCTCCACGTTGACCCGGTCGTGTCTGAGAGGATTGTCGCGATCGATGTCGGTGTCGAGTTCGCGGGCGTAACGGTGGCCGGAGTACACCGCCGCGGCGATGATGGCAGGCGCATCACAGTCACCGATCCGTCTAAGCGACTTCGGCGCGCCCTTCTCTCCCGCCTCCATGCTTTCGCGAACCGACCGGTAGAGGGCATCATCTGGGGTCCGCGAAGTGACAAGAACGATGGAGTCCGCGTCGATGTCCCGTTCCTCGCCGCTCGCGCAGCAGGCCAAGCGGGCCCGGCGGCCATCGAAGGATACCAGTTCATGGGCCACGACAATGCCGACACCGGTCTCCATGAGCCGTCTGCGGGCCCGCCAGCGGTCCAGGGTCAATCCTCCCCAGGACGAGACGGCATCTTCCGGCGTCACGAGCGTGGTCTCGAGACCCTGGCCACGCAGCGCCTCGGCCATGACGGTTCCCATGTAGTAGTGGTCATCGTCATAGACGAGCACACGGCCTTCAGGTAACCGTCCGGCCATGATGTCATCGGGCGTGAAGAGGCTCTCACGGGGCCCGAGGCTCTCGATCCCCCGGCGATTGCTGGTGCCGAAACCATCGGCTCTCCAGCGCGCTCCCGTCGCCACAGCCACATGGTCCGCCGCCACCTCGAGGACATCTTCCGGACCCAGCGTGCTTTCAGGATAGATCTCCACGTTGGCCAGCCTGTTCAGCTGGGTCACCCGATAGTCACGCACACGCCGCCATTCCGCGAGGCCGGGAAGCATGGCTTCCCTTGTCACCCGGCCGCCAAGCTCGCGGGTAGCCTCGGCAAGCACGACGTCATATCCCCGTCTCCCCAGGGAAAGAGCTGCTTCCAGGCCAGCCGGTCCCGCCCCGACGACGAGAACGCGTGACGCGGATCCCCGGCTGGCGATGGACTCCGGATGCCAGCCGCGGCGCCACTCCTCGCTCATGGTGGGATTTTGTGTACAGCGGATGGGGGCGCCGCGGGCATCACCCATGTAGCAGATGTTGCAGCCGATACACTCGCGGATGTCCTCGACACGTCCCTCCTCGATCTTCTTCGGAAGGAAGGGATCGGCGATGGAGGGCCGCGCCGCACCAATGAAATCAACCAGCCCCTTCCTCACCCAGGCCGCCATGGTATCCGGAGAGGTGAAACGTCCAACAGACACGATCGGCTTCGTCGTCAGGGACCGGATGGTCGAAACGTAGGATTCCAGGGACCCCTCACCGACGAATCGTGACAGCCCCATTTCGAGGGAGTAGTCGCTGACGTTGATGTCCCAGAGGTCCGGCAGTTCTCCCAGCAGTCCCAGCATGTCTTCGGTTTCGCCCGGAACCGGTGTGCCGTCACCGCCACCGCCGCCGTTCGTCTCGGCTGAGAATCGCACCGCGACAGCCATGGTCGCGCCGACAGCGTCCTTCGTGTCCTCGATGAGTTCGCGCACCAGACGCACCCTGTTGGCGAGCGATCCGCCGTATTCATCCGAGCGGGTGTTGAGCACCGGCGACAGGAACTGCGACAGCAGGTAATCGTGGGTGGCATAGACGTAGACGATGTCGAAACCCGCCTTCATGGCGCGCAGAGCCGCATTGCGGTGCCATCGTCTGACCTCGCGGATGTCCTGGCGATCCATGGCCCGTGTCTGGAAGGGTTCTCCTGTGGCAAGCGGCATGCTGACCACTCCGAGCGGTACTTCGCGGGTCAGGTGGTTGGCCATCCTCGCGCCGCCCAGAACCAGTTCCACGCCGGCAAGGGAACCGTGCCCGTGCACCTGGTCGGCCATCAGGGCGTGAGCCCGGATGTCGCGGTCATCCCACAGCGAAGCCATGGGATAGGGGGTGTCGTCGATCGATGGATGAGGCGAACAGTATTCCGTGTTGACCACGGCCCAGCCGCCTTCGGCCTTCATGGCGCGCAGTCCGGCAAGGATGTGCGGGCTCTGCCAGCCGCTTCCGGTGCAATGCGGCACCTGGTAGAACCTGTTGCGGGCCGTCACCGGCCCGATGGCTACCGGCTCGAACAGGATGTCGTGACGTGGATCCCGGGTCATCGCATCAGGCCGCGCAGCCTTGCGTCTCCGGCCGCTCGAAATGATGCGGAAAGACCGTGGCAAGATAGGCGAGGCAGTCCGTTCTCGCGGTCTGCCGGCGGATATCGCGCGGATACATGAGACGGTTGAGCCACAGGCCGTCGACCAGGGCCTCGATGCTGCGGGCAATGCCTTCCGCGTCGGCGCCCTTGTATCTGTCGCTTGCCACCAGTTCCCGGCACAGTCGATAGATCTCGACATACCTCTCGTCATCGAAGCGATGATGGATCTCGAGATAGGCGGGCCGGTACTTCGCCTGGCCCCAGAAGGCGAACCACACCGCCAGTTTCTTTCTGGAGCAGATCCGGCGATCGAAGTCCGCTTCCAGGATGGCCTGCAGTTGTTTCGCCGGATCCGGCCCCGCATTCAGCATGGCGTCTCGCCACAGCGCATAGTGCTCCCGCGCCAGGTACCCCAGGGTCTCGACATAGAGATCTTCCTTGGTGCGGAAGTGAAAGTTGACCACGCCATGCGAGAGCCTGGCGCCTCTCGTAACCGTTGCCAGGGTGGTGCCCGAAAACCCCCGCCTGGCGATGGACTCGATGGTGGCGTCGATCAGCTGCTGGCGCCGTGCCTGCCGGGCGGCAAGGCGACGGCTCGCCGTGATGGTCGGTTGCGACACGGTCGAAGCCGGGGATGCGACAGCTGGCATAACGCGTTACCGCATTGTGAAGGGGGCGGGAACCGGGACCACGTGTGTCCCGGTTCCCTCTTGTCGGACAAATAGGTGCGATATCCGGTCAGAAACCGGCGATCATCTCACCCCAGTCACGGTTGATCTTGGTCTCGATCTCTTCAGCCTGCGCTCTCAGGAAGACACCCTTGTCCAGAATGTCGGAGGGATTTCTCGAGAGTCCACGGGCCGTAAGATCGTCATCACTGACGAGATCGAAGGCCGCGGCGCTTGAGTGACCGTAACCGAACTCCACGATCACATGCTCTCCGACCTCCGGAGCGATCATCGCGTTGATGAGATCGTGGGCCTTGTCGTAGTGGGGCGCATTGCTGGTCAGCACCGTGCCACAGACCCAGGTGAGCGCTCCCTCCTTGACGTCGGCGAACTTCACCGGAATGCCCTGCCTGGTGAGTTCCAGGGGTGAGCTGTTCCAGGTCATGGCCGCCACGAGTTCGCCGGAGGCCAGAGCCTGTTCGACCGTCGTCATGTCGCTCTGGCGGAACCTCAACAGGTCACGCTGCTGCCTCAGGCTCTCGAGAACCGTTGCCAGGGCTTCATCGGTCAGGTCTTCGGTATCGACACCGGCGTAGATGGCTGCGCACCACCAGGCATCCTCGGCCGCATCGATGATCGAAAGCCTGCCGGCGTAGCGCTCATCCCAGAGCAGCCCCCAGGACTCCTCTTCGCCCTGCCAGTCGACAATGTCCGTGCGGTAGGTGATCGACGTCTGTCCCCACTCGAAGGGAGCGAACCACTGCTGTCCCTCGTGCTGGGCGTCCTGGATGTTGTAGAGCGCCGGGACCACGTCCTTCCAGTTGGAAAGCAGCGACGTGTCGATGGGCTGGAGAATGCCCGCGTGCCGCCAGCGCGGCACATTGTTGCTGCAGGGATGCATGACATCCACCACGAACCCCGCCCTCACCTTGGTGAAGGACTCCTCGGCGTCACCGAAGACCGGACAATCCGGCTCCACACCGTGTTTTTCGACATAGCTTGGCCAGATTTCCGGCACGTCATAGCCGGACCACGTGAAATAGATCGCCTGTTCCTCGGCCCGGGCCGCCGTCAACGGCATCACCGTCGACACCAGTCCGACCGCAGCCATCGCCTGGCTGAGCTCACGACGGCTCAGTTCCCCGTTTTCAAGTCGCTTGATGGTATCCCTGATATCCATGGATGTGATCCTCCAGATTGTCACCAGCCCGGAGCCCGGTGGCCCTGGGTTTCATGTTGTGTCCGCGTCACTCGGTTGCGGACCCGGTGAGCATCTTCCAATTTTTCTGACTGGTCAATCAAGTTTCAAGGTGACCCGGCCAATGAAACCCATCGCGACTGTTGTGTGCAGACTGGCATGAACGAGCGCAGAGACGGCCATGCGCATCGTCAGCGCCTTGCCATCGAAGGTGGAGGTAAGGGGAGAAGGTGTGTGGATCCCACTCAAGCGCGGTGTTCGCCTGGCGGCGCGCAACTGGCTACCCGAGGATGCGGAACACAATCCGGTGCCCGCACTTCTCGAATGCCCCCCTGTTGCGAGCGCGACATGGCGCGGACGGGAGACGAGCCGAAACACGCGTGGTTCGCCGGCCCGATGGCCACCGGTTCGAACAGGATGTCGTGGCGTAAGTCCCGGGTCACCGCATCAGGCCGTGCAGCCATGCGTCACCGGCCGCGCGAAATGATGCGGAAAGACCGTGGCGAGATAGGCGAGGCAGTCCGTTCTCGAGGTTTGCCGGCGGATATCCCGCGGATACATGAGAAGGTTGAGCCACAGGCCGTCGACCAGGGCCTCGAGGCTGCGGGCAATGCCTTCCGCGTCGGCGTTCTGGTATCCGCCGCTTGCCACCAGTTCCCGGCACAGGCGGCAGATCTCGACGTATCTCTCGTCATCGAAGCGATGATGGATCTCGAGATAGGCGGGCCGGTACTTCGCCTGACCCCAGAAGGCGAACCACACCGCCAGTTTCTTTCTGGAGCAGATCCGGCGATCAAAGTCCGCCTCCAGGATGGCCTGAAGTTGGTTCGCCGGGTCCGGACCCGCATTCAGCATGGCGTCACGCCACAGCGCATAGTGCTCCCGCGCCAGGTACCCCAGGGTCTCGACATAGAGGTCTTCCTTGGTGCGGAAGTGAAAGTTGACCACGCCATGCGAGAGCCTGGCGCCTCTCGTAACCGTTGCCAGGGTGGTGCCCGAAAACCCCCGCCTGGCGATGGACTCGATGGTGGCGTCGATCAGCTGCTGGCACCGTGCCTGCCGGGCGGCAAGGCGCCGATCCGCCGTGCCGGTCGGTTGCGACCCGGTCGAAGCCGGGGATGCGACATCTGGCATATCGCTTCCACCACATTGTGAAGGGAACGGGAACCGGGACCACGCGTGTCCCGGTTCCCTTCTGTCAGACAAAAAGGTGAGATGTCCGGTCAGAATCCGGCGATCATCTCACCCCAGTCACGGTTGATCATGGTCTCGATCTCTTCTTCCTGCGCTCTCAGGAAGACACCCTTGTCCAGGATGTCGGAGGGATTTCTCGAGAGTCCACGGGCCGTCAGATCGGCGTCACTGACGAGATCGAATGCCGCGGCGCTCGAGTGACCGTAACCGTTTTCCACGATCGTGTGCACCCCGACCTCGGGAGCGAGCATCGCGTCAATGAGATCGTGGGCCTTGTCGTAGTGAGGCGCATTGCTGGTCAGCACCGTGCCACAGACCCAGGTGAGCGCGCCCTCCTTGACGTTGGCGAACTTCACCGGAATGCCCTGCCTGGTGAGTTCCAGGGGCGAACTGTTCCAGGTCATGGCCGCCACGAGTTCGCCGGAGGCGAGAGCCTGTTCCACCGTCGTCATGTCACTCTGGCGGAACCGCAGCAGGTCACGCTGCTGCCTCAGGATATCGAGCACCTTTGCCAAGGCTTCATCGGTCAGGTTGTCGGTATCGACGCCGGCATAGATGGCGGCGCACCACCAGGCATCCTCGGCTGCATCGATGATCGAAAGCCTGCCGGCATAGCGCTCGTCCCACAGCAGCCCCCACGACTCCTCTTCGCCCTGCCAGTCGACGATGTCCGTGCGGTAGGTGATCGACGTCTGTCCCCACTCGACGGGAGCGAAATACTGCTCTCCCTCGTGCTGGGCGTCCTGGATGTTGTAGAGCGCCGGAATCAAGTCCTTCCAATTGGAAAGTCTGGACGTGTCGATGGGCTGGAGAATGCCCGCGTGCCGCCAGCGGGGCACATTGTTGCTGCACGGATGAATGACATCCACGACGAAGCCTGCTCTCACCTTGGTGAAGCCCTCCTCGGCGTCGCCATAGACCGGGCAGTCCGGCTCCACGCCATGTTTCTCGACATAACCTGGCCAGTAAATCGGATCGTCATAACCGGCCCACGTGAAGTAGATCGCCTGTTCCTCGGCACGGGCCGCCGTCAACGGCATCACCGTCGACACCAGTCCGACCGCGGCCATCGCCTGGCCGAGTTCGCGACGGCTCAGTTCCCCGTTTTCAAGTCGCTTGATGGTATCCCTGATATCCATGGATGTGATCCTCCAGATTGTCACCAGCCCGGAGCCCTGTGGCCCCGGGTTTCATGTTGTGTCCGCGTCACCTGGTTGCGGACCTGGTGAGCATCACCCAGGTTTTCTGACTGGTCAATCAAACTCGACACCGGCGCGACGACAAGGCGCTATGGCACGGATGCGTGTAGACTGTCATGGAGCAGCGGGAGTCACAGTCATGCGCATCGTCGACGCTCTGCCCTCGAAGGTGGAGGTGAGGGAAGAGGGTGTATGGATCCCTCTCAAGCGCGGCGTTCGCCTGGCGGCGCGCATCTGGCTTCCCGACAATGCGGAACGCCGCCCGGTGCCGGCGCTTCTCGAGTATCTCCCCTATCGCAAGCGCGACATGACGCGGCCGGGAGACGAGCCGAAACACGCTTGGTTCGCCGGCCACGGCTATGCCAGCCTGCGCGTCGACCTAGCCGGCGCCGGTGACAGTTTCGGCGTCATGCGCGACGAGTACACCAGGCAGGAACTCGAGGACGGCCGCGAGGTGATTGCCTGGATCGCCAGGCAGTCCTGGTGCACCGGCAACGTGGGCATGTTCGGCATCTCCTGGGGCGGCTTCAACTCGCTTCAGGTGGCCGCCCTGCAGCCTCCGGAACTCAAGGCCGTGGTCACGTCGTGCTCCACCGACGACCGCTACAGCGACGACATGCACTACATGGGTGGTTGTCTGCTCAACGACAACCTCGACTGGGGAACCACCTTCTTCGGCATCCTGCCCCTCCCCGGAGACCCGCTGATCATGGGAGAGGACTGGCGAGCGAACTGGCAAGCGCGGCTGGAGGACGTCCCCTGCCCCGTCGAAACCTGGATGCGCCACCAGACGCGCGATGCCTACTGGTGTCACGGATCGGTGTGCGAGGACTATGGCGCCATCCGCTGCCCGGTCTTCGCCGTCGGTGGCTGGCTCGACGGCTATTCCAATGCCGTCTTCCGCCTGCTTGCCGGGCTCGAGGTACCGCGCCTCGGACTCATCGGCCCCCATGCCCACCAGTGGGGCCATATGGAGACCGCGCCCGGCCCCCACTTCGGCTTTCTCCAGGAAATGCTGCGCTGGTGGGATCACTGGCTCAAGCACGAGGAGACGGGAATCATGGAAGAGCCCATGCTGCGGGTCTTCCTGCAGGACGGGGTGCCGCCCCGTTCCTGGTACCGTGACTGTCCGGGTCACTGGATCGGCGAGGTCACGTGGCCCTCGCAGCGAATCCGCAACCGCCGCTACCACCTGAACCCGGACGGTCTCGGCGGGGGAGCGGGGCGCCACGAGGCCCGAGACGCCGTCACGCCCCCCGCCCCGGGGCGCTCTGGCGGGGAAGCCGGCCCGCAACGAGCCGCGATCCGCCGTCACGCCCCAGACGCTGGGTCTTGCCGGCGGCGAATGGTGCCCTTACGGCACCGGCGGTGACGGAACCGAGTTCCCTGGCGATCAGCGCCAGGACGACGGTGCGTCGATCACCTTCGAGACCCAACCTCTTGACACGGACATCGACATTCTCGGCCAGCCGGTGGCGGAACTTGAACTCGAGGTCGACAGGCCGGTCGCCTATCTCATCGCCCGCCTCAACGACGTCCGTCCCGATGGCGCGGTGTCACGGGCGTCCTTCGGTGTCCTCAACCTGACCCATCGCCACGGACACGATGAGCCCGAAGCCATGCCCACGGGCAGCCCGACGACGGTGCAGTTGACGCTCAACGACTGCGCCTACCGCTTTCGCAAGGGGCACCGGATCCGCATGTCGCTCTCCACAACCTACTGGCCGATGCTGTTTCCGGCTCCCGAACCGGTACTGCTGACGGTCCATACCGGGACCAGTGTGCTCGACCTTCCGGTGAGACCTGCCACGGGCGGGCCCCGGATCGGTGAATTCGAGGAACCGGAACAGGCACCGGCGATGGCAATGACGCAGATCGCCGCTCCGCAATCGCGCAACGTAACCACGATTGATCAGCAATCAGGGCGTCTCGAAGTGACGTCCGAGCGGGGCAGCGGCACCTACCGCATCGAAGACCATGGTCTCGAGTTCGCGAGGGACACCTTCGAACGCATGAGCATCACTCCGGACGACCCGCTCTCCGCCGAGAGTGAGGTCGTCGTCACCACCCACATGAAACGCGGCGATTTCGAGGTGGACGTGCGTGCCCGCACCCATCTCAGGGCATCACGCGAACAGTTCCATCTCGCCGCCGATCTCGACGTCCGGGAGGGCCGTGACCGGATCCTGACGCGCCGCTGGTCCGTGCCCATCGACCGTCATCTTGTGTGACGCGCCTGCCGTGCCGGGCGGAACCTACCTTCTGGCGGCCTTCGCCTCGGCGATGGCGCCGAGGAACTCCAGCATGGTGTGAGCCCCGAGGTAGGACGTCACGCCGGTGCCGACGTCGAGCTGGGGGTTGACCTCGACGAAGTCGAAGCCGATGACGTCCATGTGTCGTGCCGTGGCGCGCAGGATGTCGCGCAGTTCGGCATAGAGCATGCCGTTGGGTTCGGCAGAGACGCAGCCCGGCACGAGCGACATGTCGAGAACATCGACATCAATCGACACATACATCTTTTCGCCCCGCGGGAAGGTCTCATGCACAAAGCCCTCGGGGCCAAGCCGGCGGATGTCATCCATGGTGACGATGTGGCTGCCTTCGGCGCGGGCGTCGATGAACTCCTGGAGGGCGCTTCTGAGGCTGCGGATGCCGATCTGTGTCAGCGACAGCACATGGGACATGGGCTTGATGTGACGGAAGGCATGGCCGTTCGTGAACCGCAGGTCGTGAACGAAGGGCTGATAATCCAGGTGGGCGTCAAAGTGCATGACGTGCATGGGCTCACCGAACGCCCGCACCACCGGATAGGTAACCGAGTGATCGCCACCGATGATGACCGGCATGGCGCCGCGCTCGAGGATCCCCGCGACATCAGCGGTGATGTTGTCGAATGTCCTTTCGACATTGGTGGTCAGGATGTCACTGTCTCCGACATCGACGATGCGCCGGTTTGCCGTTTCCTCGACCAGGTAGGACTTGCCGGTGAGGCTGTCGTAGTACCCCGCTGATCCGAACCTCAGGGAGTGTTCCCGGATGGAACGGGGAGCAAAACGCGACCCGCCCATGAAGGGAGACCCCTCGTCGATCGGTGTCCCGAGAATGGCGTAGTCGGCATCGAGAGTGGCGATGTCGTCGCAGTAGTCCTGACGCAGGAATGTCGCGATTCCGCCGTAGGGCGGATTGTAGCGGCCTGCCGGCCCCTGCATGTTGATCTGCATGATGTGTGACCCCAGCTAGAATCGTCCGAGAACCAGAAACCGCACGACCGGTTCTCCCGTTGGCGGGAGCCTGTCCCAGGTAGCCTTCATCTTCAACAGCGCGCCTGCCGCGCACATCCGCTCGCAAGCGTCCGCCAGCCCGCCTCCAGGCGCCACGGCAAGGGACAATACTCCTCCCGCCCTCAGCAGTCTGACGAGATCGTCAAGCACGTCGGGAGAAGCATCGCCGCCCCTGAAAGCCCCTGCTGCGACGACAGCGTCGTAGGTGCGATCCGGCAGATCAGCGGGTGACGTGACGCTGAAGAGCCGGCGGTAGGCGCCCCTCGCGCGTGCTTGTGCGAGCATGGTGGCGCAGGCATCCATGCCGTCGATGACCCGGTATCCAAGACCTGCGAGAACCGCGCCGGCCGCGCCGTCGCCACAACCCCAGTCGAGAATCTCCGCCTGCCGGCTGTCCATGTGGCAGGCAAGGTTGTCACAGCATCCAGCGACGCCATCACGCATCGGATCCCTCCATCAGTCGGGGTGACGGCAGTTGGTTCGGTGGGTTCCTGTCGTGCGACCCTCCGTGCACCGGACACTCCATCGACCCTGCTCCCGCTGGTCCGAAGGACTGGGTCATGGTCTTGCCCGCGTTGTCAGCGAGGCGATCAGCTTGTGAGCCGCCGCAAGCGCCATGGCGCGGTAGCGAGGCGGTCCTCTTAGGGTCAGCATCGACTGGTGATCGTTGTAGATGGCGGCAAGGCCGTGGGCAACGGTCGTGACGTCATCTGGATCCGCATCGGGAAACGAGGCACGCAGCACATCCCCGAGGGCATCGACGAAGCCCTGGAGCCAGCTCTCGAGGCGGGCGGCAATCGCCGGATTGCGACGGGCGGCAGAATAAACCGATTCGAGGACCGGCAACTCGTCGTCCGGAGCCTCCGGAAACAGGTAGTCCGGCACGCTCCCGACGCCCGGATTGGCGATGAACCAGGCGCGCATCTCGTCGTTTTGCAGCTGGAGGCGGGCTTCCAGACGATCGAGGAATGCCGCAACCAGATCGTCTCGGTTGCCGATGTAGTGACGGATGATCGAGCGCCTGACACCCGCTTCACCGGCCACCTCCTCCAGGGAGGCGGCGTCCAGCCCCGACCGTGCCACGCACCGCGAGAACGCATCGAGAATCTGTTCCGATCGCTCGGCACTGAGATCAGGACGCGCCATGGATGTCACCCCGGATTGCGCGTGTCTTGTCGGAAAAATTGATTGTCACTATTGACAATCTATATTGATCTATCAGAATTGCCATCCACGAACACCTGGAGAGGGGTGGATTCATGCACTGCCGCCTTACCGCCATAATGGCTCACTTCCTCGCTCTTGCCATCCTGGCCTGCCCCTTCGGCGTGGCAACGGGGGATACCGCCTACGATAGCCACGACGCATGGAGCGGCCAGGTGGCCCAAGTCTACGGCACCCGCATGGTTGATCTCGACGGCGCCGTTCATCGCATCGGGACCGACGCCGGCGTCCGGCCGGTGGTCCTCCTGTTCATGAACGCCTTCTGTCCGGTGTCCAACCGCTACGCTCCCGAGCTCAACGACCTTGCCACATTTGCCGATGCGCATGACGCCTCCTTCTACGGTGTCATGTCGGGCCCCTATCTGACGGTGGGCGAAGCCAGGAACTTCGTGGCTGACCACGATTTTGACTTTCCCGTCATCTTCGATCCCTCCGGTGACCTCGCCTTGCGCCTCAACCCCGTCGTCACTCCGGAGGCCTTTGTCATCGATACCGGAGACAATGTCATCTACCGCGGCCGCATCGACGACCGTTTCGAAGCGATCGGCGTGCTGCGCAACCAGATCACCAGCCACGACCTCAAGGATGCCATCGCGATGGTGGGGGCGGTTGACGATCCGCTGCCCGTCTCCACGACGCCAGTCGGCTGCGTGTTCGAGGGCTGGGATGCGGACCGACTGCCGGAATCCGTGACCTACAACCGGGATATCGCTCCCCTGCTCACGGCCAACTGCACGGAGTGCCACAGGGACGGCAGTGTTGCCCCCTTCCCGCTCGATACCTTTGTCGATGCCAGACGCCGGGCCCGCATGCTGGCCTTCGTGACCCGCGAGCAGATCATGCCGCCCTGGCGTGCCGTCGAGGGGTTCGGTGCCTTCCGCGACGAGCGACATCTTTCCGACCGCCAGATCGCTCTCCTCGCAGCATGGGCCGAAGCCGGTGCACCGCTGGGGGACGCAGCGGATGCGCTCCCGGAAACGGTGTGGCCGGACCCCGAGTGGCGCATCGGCGAACCGGATCTCGTTCTCGAGATGGAGGAGCCCTTCGCCATTCCCGCGACTGGTCCCGATATCTATCGGTACTTCGTCATCCCGTTCGAGCTGTTTGAGGAGCATGGAATCAGGGCCATCGAATTCCAGCCCGGCGACGAGAGCGTCGTTCATCACGCCAACCTTTTCGTCGACTACTCAGGTGCTGCGCGCCGTGAGGACGCCAAGGACGACATACCGGGCTTTTCCGTCTTCGGGACGGGGAACTTCTTCGACTACAGCGGCGAGCAGGAAACCTGGGGCATCGGAGGCTGGACACCCGGCGTCGATCCCTATGTCCTGCCCGACAAGCATGCCATGTGGCTGCCGGCCGGCGCCGGTGACATCGTGTTCGAGATCCACTACCACCTCAGTGGCAGGGCCACGGAGGACCGGAGCCGAATCGGCCTGAGATTCGCCGACGAGCCCGTTGCTCACTGGGTTGACGGGCTCGTGATCGGCACGCAACAGCTCGCGATCCCTCCGGAATCGGACACCTACTGGCGCCATGTCCGGATGGAGGTTCCGGCGTCGATCAAGCTGATCGACATCTTGCCGCACATGCATTACCTGGGCGCCGAGGCCAGGGCGATCGCGACCCTTCCGGACGGCACGCAGGTGCCCCTCGTCCATGTCGAGGAATGGGATCTGCGGTGGCAGAACATCTACACCTTCCGCGAACCGATCCACCTGCCCGCCGGCAGCACGATCGACGGCTGGATAAGATTCAACAACACCTCCCACAACCCCTACAACCCGACGCTGCCGCCCAAGACCGTGACGTGGGGCTGGGGTTCGGACGAGGAGATGATGGAGTTCTGGATCAGCTTCGTGCTGGACGACTGGCGTCAGCGTGACCGGGTGATCAATGCATCGTGGAATACCTGGTCCGAGGATCCCCGGTGGGACGGCCCGGTGCCGGATCTGGCCGACCTCAACCTGCCCTGATACCGCACCGGCTGTGCTGGCAACGGAGAGGCCACTACCGGGCCGCTCTCGCAATCGACCATTGACATGGTCCTCAAGGCGACCCTGGCCGGGGCCAACGCGTGCCGTGGCGATCTGGATTGGTCGGCAGCCACATCGCCTCGCCAGTGCGTTGAGCGCAAGAGCCGGGAGTCAGGTCCAGGTGGGCGGCGTTTCCTGCAGATCAAGACGGTCGCGCATCACGCCGGAGACGAGGTACCAGGTGAGACCGAACTGTCGCAAGCCATGACGGGGGACGAGGCCCAGCGATTCCACGGGCATGTCGGTTTCCTCGCCAAGAACGAGGCGCGTGAGCTGGGTGCCGAACATCGTACTCATGGCGACGCCGCGTCCGTTGAAACCAAGACCGGCGTGGACGTTCCGGGCGAGCCGGAAGAGACGTGGCGTGTGATCGGGCGTCACGGCCACCCGGCCGCCCCAGCGGTGGGTCCAGGCGACGCCGTCGAGCGCCGGAAAGATCGCCGTGGCCATCTTGCGCAGATGTCCGACCGAACCCGGCTCCGCACCGTTCGTGAAATTGCCGCGACCACCCATGACGAAGCGGTCGTCGCGATCGAGCCGGAAATAGTGCAGCGTCCGGCGGGTCTCCGCGACGGCATGACGACCGGGCAGGATGGCTCTGCGGCGGGCTTCATCCAGGGGCTCGCTCGCGGCGATGAAACTGGTGACGGGCACCACCGAGCGCTCGAGTCCGGGCCACAGGCGGTCGCTGTAGCCATTCGTGCAGAGCAGCAGATGTTCGGCTTCGACCTCGCCTCCGGTGGCTGCCAGGCGCCAACCGGCACCATGCGCATGAACACTGTGGACGCGGGTCCCGCCATGAACGATGGCGCCCCTTGCGATGGCCGCCCGCGCCAGACCGCGGGCAAAAGACAGTGGTTGCACGTGACCGCCCCGAGGGTCGTGCATGCCGATATGGTAGTAGTCCGTGCCGATGAGATCCTTCAGGGCAGCACGTTCCAGGCGCTCGACCTTCACACCCTGTTCGCCCCATTCCCGGGACCACGCCTCGAGGAAGGCCTTGGCGTGGCGGCCAAGCCCGGCGCTGACCAGTCCGGGGCGTTCATGATCACAGTCGATGCCGTGGCGGCCAATCAGGTCGAACACGAGTTCCGTCGCCTGATCGAGCATGGCCAATACGGCAGGCGTCCTGTTGCCGCCATACTTTGCCGCAACCTCCGAGGGCAGCATGCGCCAGCCCGGATTGACCTGGCCGCCGTTTCGCCCGGAGGCGCCCCAGCCAGGTTCTCCGGCTTCCAGCACGATCACCCGCTTGCCGGCTTCAGCCAGGTGAAGTGCCGCCGACAGTCCGGTAAAGCCGCCACCGACGATGGCGACGTCCGCACCGGTCTCTCCGGCAAGGGGTGGCGTGTCGATGGCCGGCGCCGCGCTCGCGGCCCACAGGCTCTCCGGCAGCTTCATCACGGATTCCCCCGATGCAGAGGGTAGTCTAGTCTGTCCGCTGGAACCGAGACCAGACCGACGAACCATGACGGCACCTCCCAACATCCTCCTTGTCATGATGGATCAACTCGCGCCTCAGGTGCTGAAGCCCTACGGCGGCACGGTGTGCCGGACGCCCAATCTGGAGCGGCTGGCCGGCGAGGGCGTTGTGTTCGAGAACGCCTACTGCAATTACCCGATCTGTGCGCCGGCTCGCTTCAGCCTTATGTCAGGCCGCATGCCGAGCCGCATCGGAGCGTTCGACAACGCAACCGAATTTCCATCCGAGGTCCCGACCTTCGCACACTATCTTCGTGCAATGGGCTATCACACGTGTCTTTCCGGCAAGATGCACTTTGTCGGTGCGGATCAGCTTCACGGTTTCGAGGATCGGGTGACGACCGACGTCTATCCCGCCGACTTCTCGTGGACCAGCGACTGGTCGCTGGGTCCGACCTTCTGGGAACCGTGGTTCCACTCGGTGCGGATTGTGCGCGATGCGGGACCCCGGCGGCGCAGCGTCAACACGAGCTACGATGAGGAGGCAACCGTCGAGGCCTGCCGCTGGCTGCACGATCACGCCGACCGGGCCGATGGCCGGCCCTTCTTCCTGGCGGCGAGTTTCATCAGCCCGCACGACCCCTACCTGGCGCCTCCGTCTCACTGGGATCTCTACACGGACGACGGGATCGACGATCCCAGGGTCGGCGACATCCCGCTCGAGGAGCGTGACCCCCACAGTCGCAGATTGTACTACACGATCGGTCGCCACATGGAGACGATCGGTCCTGCGGACGTACGCCGGGCGCGACGCGCCTACTATGCCGTGATGAGCTGGCTCGATGACCGCATCGGGCGGATCCTGGAGACCCTCAAGGCCATCGACGCACACGACAATACGATCGTCGTCCTGACAGCCGATCACGGAGACATGCTTGGCGAACGCGGCCTGTGGCTCAAGATGAACTTCTTCGAGTGGTCGGTGCGCGTACCGCTGATCGTGCATGCACCGACGCTCTATCGAGCGCGCCGGGTCAGGGAGAACGTGTCCCTGCTGGATCTCTTTCCGACCTTCCTGGAATGGGCCGGCGACGGCGAACTGCCGGAACTGTTCGCGCCGATCGACGGCGCCAGCATCGCCGGACTGGCCGCCGGACACAGTGACGGCTGGCCCGATGTCGTCGGTAGCGAGTACTGCGGTGAGGGCGCGTCCTCACCGGTGCTCATGATTCGCCGCGGACGCTGGAAGTACATCCATTGCGAGGATGATCCGCCCCTGCTCTTCGACATCGAGCAGGATCCTGACGAACTCGTCAACCTCGCCGGGACACCGGAGGTCGGCGGCGTCGAGACCGATCTTGCCGGCGAGGTCTGTCGCCGGTGGGATACCGCGGCCCTGAAGGATCGCGTGATCGAGAGTCAGAGGCGCAGGAAGTTCCTTCACGCCGCCCTGTCGGTTGGCCGTCGCACACCCTGGGACTGGCAACCGGTGCGTGATGCCTCGCGTGAGTATGTGCGTGGCGACGGTGACGTGGATGGCATCTATGCCAGGACCTGAAACCGCCGGATGACAAACGGCATGGTCGCCACCTCGGCCGCACCCGTGACCACGCCGGTGGCAGTTTCATCAACATGACCGCACGACGCACGACTTCTTGCCGGCATCGACCTGCTCCCTACGTGGATCAGGAATTGCCACCGGCGCCCGACCTTCAGGCCGGGTGACGTCTGGCCCGACAATCCGCGCACAGGGTAGGCTGAATCGACGTCTCCGAACGGAACCAGGGGGGAGCCCGTGAAGGCAGAGATCGCAACGAACGAATGGCACCGAAGTCCGCGGCGGGTGCATGTGCACTTCGATGGCATCAGGGTCGCGGACTCCGAGCGCACCATGCTGCTCCGTCAGCACGGCTTCCTGCCGGTCTACTACTTTCCCGAAGACGACGTGCGCACCGACCTTCTGGTGGCCACCGACTATACGACCACGTCGCCCTACAAGGGCACGGCGAACTACTGGCATCTCGACACCGGATCACGTGTCGCGCGCTTCGCCGTGTGGCGATATCTGCGGCCGAAGGGCGGATCGCCCGACACCAGCGGTCACTACGGTTTCGACTGGCACAGCATGGACGCCTGGTGGGAGGAAGACGAGCGCATTCTCGTGCACGCGCGCGATCCGTTCCTGAGGGTGGACGCGGTGCGCAGCGCCCGATCCGTCAGGGTCGAGATCGCCGGACGTGCCGTTGCGGAAACGCGCCGTCCCGTGCTGTTGTTCGAGACCGGACTGGTGACGCGCTACTATGTCCCCGAAGAGGACGTGCAATCCGGATTGTTCGAGCCGAGTGCCACCTACACGCTCTGTCCCTACAAGGGTCGTGCGCGTTATCATCATGTACGGATCGATGGCACTCGCTACAGGGATGTGGCCTGGCAGTATGTCCGCCCCCTGCCCGTGGTGGCGGCGATCGCCGGACACTTTGCGTTCTGGAACGAGCGCGCCGACACGACGATCTTCGTCGACGGAAAGCCCCTTCCGGACAGAGGCGTGCGCTCAGCCGGTGAGGGCAGCGAAATGCTGCAGCCGTGGCGTGAGTTCTGGGGTGAACCCCCGCCAGCCGCAATGAAGAGCCGAGGCATCGGCACACAGATCGAGGCCGCGCGTCCCAACGGCCGGGCCGAGGGCCCGCCCGACGATGTCATGGACCTCGATGTCGAACGCGCCGGAGGAGGCCCGGACGACTGGCCGGAACAGGGGTGACCGGACAGGCGCCGCCGTGCCCTCCCCCTGACTGGCACGCTTCAGGTGCGTGCTCTACCCTGTCGCCCAAGTCCATAGCCGGCCAGGGAGCCATGCCATGATCCAGTCACGCCCGGAACTTGTCGGAACCTTCGGCATGGTGACCACCACCCACTGGCAGGCCAGTGCCGCCGGCATGGCCATGCTGGAACGGGGCGGCAATGCCTTCGATGCGGCAGTGGCGGCCGGCTGTGTCCTCCATGTGGTCGAACCGGACCAGAATGGTCCAGGCGGCGATGTCCCCCTCATCCTGTGGAGCGAGAAGAGGAGCAGGGTCGACGTCATCTGTGGACAGGGGGTGGCACCGTCGACGATCTCCGGTGAGGCCCTGCGGAACATGGGCCTCGATATCATGCCGGGAACCGGACATCTGCCCGTCGTCGTGCCCGGCAGTTTCGGGGCCTGGATGCTGCTGTTGCGCGACTACGGGTGCCTCACGGTTCGCGAGGTTCTCGAACCGGCCATCGCCATCGCCCGCGACGGCTTCCTGCTCACTCCGACGGTCGCTTCCGTTCTCCGGCAAGCGCGTCCCTTCATGGAGGAGTTCTGGCCGACATCGGCAGAAGCCTACTGTGACGGCACCCTCGAGGCCGGTGACCTCCACCGCCTGCCCATGCAGGCCCGGACCTGGGAGAGGATCATCGAGGAGGCGGAGGCCGCGGGCGGTGACCGCGAGGCCCAGGTCGAGGCGGCACGCAAGGCATGGTACGAGGGGTTTGTCGCAGAGGCGATCGACCGGTTCATGCGCGAACCGGTCATGGATTCCAGCGGCGAGGCCCATGCGGGATTTCTCACCGGTGATGACCTGGCGCGCTGGCGCGCCACCGTCGAGGATCCGGTGACTCTGGATTACGGCGACTACACCGTCTGCAAGGCCGGACCCTGGTCCCAGGCCCCTGTCCTGCTCCAGCAGCTGGCCCTCCTCAAGGGCTTCGACGTGGCGGCCATGGATGCGTCGGGGCCTGAATTCGTCCACGTGATTCAGGAATGCGCCAAGCTTGCCCTTGCCGACCGCGAGGCCTTCTACGGCGATCCCCGCTTTGTCGATGTGCCGCTTGAACGGCTGCTGTCCGAAGACTACTGCGCCAGCCGGCGCCAACTCGTGGAGGAAGCCGCCAGCCTGGAGATGCGGCCCGGAACGATCGACGGTTACGGTGGCGCCATCACGCTGAGAGCTCTGGGCTCAACCAACATCGCCCATGCATCGACCTCTCCCGAGAGCAGCGCCGGATCGAAACCGTGGCGGACATGGAGCGAATTTGTGGCCCGGCGCCATGGTGATACCTGCCACTTCGACGTCATCGACCGCCATGGCAACATGATTTCGGGCACCCCTTCCGGTGGTTGGCTCACGGGATCGCCTGTCGTACCCGGTCTCGGCTTTCCGGTCTCGGTCAGGGGACAGATGTTCTGGCTCGACGACGCCCATCCCAATGCACTGCAGCCAGGCAAGCGGCCTCGCACCACTCTGACTCCTACCCTGGCGCTTCACAGGGGCGAACCGCGCCTCGTCTTCGGCACGCCCGGGGGCGATCATCAGGACCAGTGGTCTCTCCATGCCTTCCTGCGCCATGTGGATCACGGCATGACTCTCCAGGAGTCCCTTGACGCGCCATCCTTCTACACCGACCACATGCCGAGTTCGTTCTACCCGCGCGAGTGGATGCCGGGCCATCTGGCCATCGAGGATCATTTCCCCCGGTCCACCCTCGATGACCTCGACCGCAGGGGTCACGACCTCAGGATCTATCCGCACTGGAGTCACTACAACTCGATGACAATGGCCTCGAAGGAAGGCCGCGTGCTGCGCGCCGCCGCCAGTCCGCGCCGGCAGTGCTACGCCGTGGGTCGCTGATCCGTTTCAGCAGGGGTTGAGCGGCGGCTCGCCGTCGATGTAGCGCCGCACTTCCTCCGCCAACCGCGTTGCAGCGTCGCGCACGGTCTTCATGGAGGCCCCGGCGATATGCGGTGTCAGGACCACGCCGGGGTGGGAGAGCAACGGCCAGTGCGCCGGCGCAGGCTCGACGGCGAAAGTCTCCAGCATCGCCCCCCTGAGGTGCCCGCTGTCGAGCGCACGTGCGAGAGCATCGTAGTCGACGAGCGGTCCACGGGCCGTATTGACGAACCAGGCCCCCTGCTTCATCCGGGCGAAGGCGTCCGCGTTCATGAACCCTTCGGTCCGGGGGGTGACGCGAGCGTGCAGTGTCACGAGATCCGACTGTTCGAGGAGTGCATCGACATCCACCTGGCGCACCTTGTCATCCATGTCCCCTGGCGGCACACCGATCAGGGGATCGGCGACAAGAATGTGGCAATCGAAGGCGCGCAGCAGGCGAACGACGCGAGCGCCGATGTTTCCGTAGCCGATGACACCGACAGTCATGTCACAGAGTTCCACGCCGGCCTCGTCGGCGCGGTAGAGGTCCCCCCGCCACACGCCCTGGCGCAAGGCCTCGTGTCCCCGGGCGATGTTGCGGGTCAAGGCGAGAATGGCGCCGATGGTGAATTCCGCCACCGCCGATGCGTTGCGCCCCGGCGTGTTGACGACCCGGATGCCGTGCGCCCGTGCCGCAGCCATATCGATGTTGACCGGCCCACCGCGCGAGACGGCAACACACCTCAGCCGGGGCAACCGCTCCATCATGGAGGCCGAAAGAGGAGCAAGATGGGTCACAAGGACTTCGGCGACGCCGATCCTCGCAACGATGTCGTCTGGCACACCCATGTACTCCTTGAGACCTTCCATTCCCGGAACCCGGTAGCCGTGTTCCATGGGCTCATCGGGCCACGCCAGTTCGTGAAGCCTTGTCACGATCCGCCTCCCGCAGGCCTTGCGCAGGGCGTCATCGAACATCCACGGGAGCATGAAGCGGTCACCAATGATCGAGATGTTCCGGGTCATCGGTCAGCCCTGCGGTTCACGGCGGCGTGCGCACTCCACACCGGGGCCAGGGCCTCGCGGGTTCGGACATAGAGCGGATAGAGCTCCTCGTAGATTCCGACAAGTTCGGGGTCCGGCGCTTCGGCCGCTGTCAGCAGCGGTGTCACCCAGTCGGCCGTGCAGTCTTCCATGGTGGTGTAGATCCCCTGTTGCATGGCCGCGATCATCGCCGCTCCCGCCGCACCTGTCTCGTCACGCCGGGTACGGCGCAAGCGCCGGTCCAGCACGGCACCAAGAATGGCACGCAGGACGCTCGACCGTGACGCGCCTCCCGCGAGGCGCACTTCCGGTGGAACCGGACCCATGTCGCTGTGACAATCGCGCGCCGCATAGGCGAGACCTTCCAGCACGGCGCGCGCCAGTTCTGCGAGGCCGGCCCCCGAATCGAGCCCTGTGAAACTGGCCCGCGCCTCTGGAGCAAGGAAGGGCCCGCGTTCTCCGGCCGGAGAGATGTAGGGATGATAGAGGATCCGTCCGGCTTCGCCGACATGTGCCAGAGCATCAATACGTGGCATCAGGTCTTCACGACTCCTGCTGACTCCGGAGTCCTCGAGAATGTCGCGCATGAGATCCAGCAGCCAGTCGATGTTGAGTGTGCCCGAGAGATTGGAGTGCATCTGGATGTAGGTCTCCGGAAGCGGGCAGCACATCGTGTAGCCGGAAAGCCGGGGACTGGACCGCACCGACTGTGCACCGGTCACGTAGCGCATGTGTACGCCGGTCGAGCCTATGATCGAGAAGGCGGCTCCACCTGCAGGATCGTGGATACCGCCACCAAGTGCCGTGCAGACGCCATCGATGTAGCCGAGAATCACCGGCAGGCCCTCCGGCAATCCGGTGGCGTCAGCCGCTTCACGCGTGAGCGGGTGGGAGTCCTTCATTCCGTCAACGATGTCGGGCAACAGCCTGGCATGGGATTCAAGACCGAATTGTGCCAGGGGTTCATCAGAATATTGGCGCGTGCGGAAGTTGCCGAAGGTCAGGACCGCTTCCGACGGATCAGTCACGCGCTGGCCGGTGAGCCGGTAATAGAGCCAGTCCTTGCAGTGGAAGGCGGTGGCGGCGCGCTGGAGTACATCCGGGGTATGACGGACCATCCAGGCGAGCTGACTCGATTGCTGACACGGCGCCACTCCGGTGCCCGTGGCATCATAGAGCGCCTGGTAGTCAGGCCTCTCCCGGACCCGGCGGGTCTCCTCCGCCGCTCTGCCGTCGAGCCACAACCACGCCGGACCGACAGGATTTCCGGCCGAATCAATCAGCCATGTCCCGTCCCCCTGACCTGTCACGGCAAGGGCGCGGACCCTGCCGCGCAGACCGGGCGTGCTGTCGGTGAGATCGCGTAGCGCGCCGGCGGTCCCGGCCCAGGTCCGCTCCATGTCCTGTTCGGCAGCACCATCCGGACCGATCCGGTAGCTGTTGGGCCGCGACGCCATACCGATCTCGTCGCCTTCCAGCGTGAAGGCCACGGCCTTCAGCACCGAAGTGCCGGCATCCATGCCGATAATCACGTCCGCAATCACAGATGTACCGTCCGTCACATGACCAGAATCCTGATCAGGGTATCCGTGACCGGCCGGAATTGCATCAGCGCTTCATGGCGTGATCACCGGGGACGATCGGGCGATATGGCGGACGATCGAGCCCGAAGCCGTCACCAATCAGAGCTGTCCCGACCTGCAGATCGACAGGTCGGTGTCGCCGGGCGACGAGGAATTCGGGATCGCGACGGATGGTCGTATCGGATACGCTCTGCCGGAGATTCGGGTCTATGGCATGAAGATCGAACGCATCATCGCCCGTCCGCTCAAGCGGGGATCGCCTCTCGACCGGGGAACGTCGCCACGTGCGTCCATCCCGCCCGGAGGCGATGGCGGCAACACGCTGTCGCGTTACCGCGAGTTTTCCGGACGGGCCCGCGACCCCGGCGGCAGCGGCCCGCCGGCGCTGTGCCTGGCAATCGCCGGCGACGGCACCTGGGGCATGGGTATCACCGATTTCTCCGGGGCAGTCGTGCCCCTGATCAACGAGTACTTCGCTCCCATGATCGAAGGCGGCAATGCACTGGCGACCGAACGGTTGTGGGATCTCATGTTCCGTCATGCCAGCGTTCCCGGGGTGGGCGGGATTGTGAGCTACGCGATCAGCGCCATTGATCTCGCCTTGTGGGATCTCAAGGGAAAGCTCCTGCAGCGCCCGGTCTATGAACTGCTGGGCGGACCGGCGCACGCGGAGACCTTCTGCTATGCCACCGGCCACGACGTTGCGTGGATGCTCGAATCGGGCTTCGAGGCGGTCAAACTGCCATGCTTCCTAGGTGAGGCTCAGGGCATCGTGGCCCTGGAGAGGATCGAGCAGAAGGTGGCGCACGCCAGGGAGATGATCGGTCCCGAACGTGAACTGATGCTCGACTGCTGGGTGGCCGGAGATGTCGAGTTCATGGTAAGGCTTGGCGAACGGCTGCGGCCCTACGGCCTGAAGTGGCTCGAGGACTATCTCTACCCCGAAGACTTCGCCTCCTACGAGGAACTGCGCCGGCGTCTTCCCTGGCAGACACTGGCTACCGGCGAACGCTGGTTCACCCATCTTCCCTTCGGCGAGGCAGCGGCGCGCCGCACCGTCGACATTTTCCAGCCCGACGTCCGCTGGGTCGGAGGTGTGACGGCCTGTATCAAGATCGGTCACATCGCCGAAGGCGCAGGCCTCCAGGTCGCCCTGCACGGCGGTGTCAACGACTCGTTCGGCCAGCACCTGTGCCACGCCATGCCCAGCAACATGTGGGGTGAACTCTACATTGACTCGGCTCCCGGCATCCCGCTGGAGGAAGGCTGGCGTCCAACACCGGGCATGGCCATCCCGAAAGACGGTCGCCTCGTTCCACCGGCCACGCCCGGTTTCGGCATCGAACTCACCCGCGACGAGCTTGAGGCCATGACCGACTGATCACCCCCTTTTCAATTGATCTTCTGCACGATCCGGGAAACCCCACTTGACCCGGACAGGGGAATCTCTAGCGTGACGTCGACGTGTTGGCGCAGTCGCCCGTCTGTCCTTCTTCAGGGCTTTGGGTCGTTTCAGCATCGTCGAACTGCTTTTGCTCAACCCTGTTTGGAGACTGAACACATGGCCACCACCGCTGACCGCATCAGGCAGATCATCGCCGATAATCTCGACGTTGGTCGCGATCCCGACTTCGACGCGAAACTCGTTGACTCCGGCGTGTCCTCGGTAGACTGCATCGCGTTTTTCAAGATTGTGAACGACGAGTTCAGCCTGGGACTGGTCGCCGAGGAGTGCCGGCAATTCGAGACGCTGAATCAATTGGTTCAGCACATCGATCAGAAGGCGGCATAACAGCACATCTGCACTGACGACTGAGAGGATGTCGCACCTGGCCCGTCGCTGGGTCGACGGTGCGACAGGATGCCCGGGCCAGGGTTCCCGACCGAACAACGGGCTCCTCGCCATGGGTTCTTGAGGGCAGGCCGGCTGGCCTTGGCGCCTTCCGGACTTTCGCCTGCGGCCAACCGGCACACGTGCCGCAAAGGGGACACGGAGAAGCCGAACCGGCGTCGGCCGGGCATCCACTCTGTCAGCAGGTGGCGACATGGCCGCCACGCCCAAAGCTGCCGCCTGTCCAACTCGACGAATATCCAGCCGGCACCGGAACTTCGAGTCGAACGGTGCCAATGGCGTCCGGTTGTGCGCCGGAACGCTTCCAGCGTCCTGGTACAGTCCGTGCCGATCGCCCGGGTGGAGCTATCGAGGACCATGGTCGACTCCGGGAGACGTGGCTCGTTTGCGGAATTGAATGCGGCCGGTAGAGTCCCCGGAGGCATGGCGACCAAGGACTCCGACCATGACCCTGACGGAGAACACATGGTGGACTCACTGGCGCGAGGTGGATGGCACGACCGTTCTCCATGTCGATCTGGCGCCGGATGCCGGGCGCGAGGCGCGGGCGGTCTCGTTGCTCGACGACAGCGAGAAAGCGCGCGGCCTCCGCTTCCGGTCCGTGCGTGCCCGCCGCGAGTTCGTCCTTTGCCGCGCGGCGCTTCGCGTCAGCCTCGCCGAGCGCCTGGGCTGCTCTGGTGAACGGCTTTCGTTCGGCTTTCTGGAACACGGCAAGCCCTACGCGAGGCTCGCCGACCGGTCCGTGGACATGGCGTTCAACGTCAGTCACAGCGGCGGGCACGGCCTGATCGCGATCACCGACAAGGCGAGTGTCGGTGTCGACGTGGAGGAACGTGCGCCTCAGCGCGATCTCGACGGCATCGGCAGCCTGGTGTACGGCCCCAGGGAGCGGCGGTTCCTGGGGATCGCTTCGGATCGGGAGAAAGTGCAGATCTTCTATCGCCTGTGGAGCATGAAGGAAGCGTTGATCAAGGCACTCGGCACCGGGTTTTCCCTGAACCCGTCGGGATTCGAGGTTCCCGGACCGATGCTGCGGGGAGAACGGTCCGGCATCTTCCGCTTCCCGCACCTGCCGTCACAGGCGTGGCGGGTCCTGGACCTGGGGGAGCCTCGTTTCGCCGCCGCGCTTGCCTACCGGCTGTCGTCATGACCCGGATCGATACCGGCGACGAACCGCCGGACAGCGAGTCCCGGTGGTAACCGCCGTGGCCGGAGTCCGCCCTTGTCCCGATGCGGTCGTTCGCCCAGCGTGCCGCCGCACGGCCTGCGGCCTGCGCGACCGACAGGCAACATGAGCGCCGCCGAAACGCGAGGCATCCGCTTCCAGCCCGATGAGACGCCGGCTCCGGCGCTCTCGCTCGGCCTGGGACTGCAGATCGTCATTCTCTCACTGGCTGGCATCATCCTGATCCCGACGATCGTGATGCGGGCCGGCGGAGCAAGCGAGAGCTATCTCTCCTGGGCGGTGTTCGCAACGGTCGCGATCTGCGGCGCTACAACGATCCTGCACGCAATCCGGATCTGGCGAATCGGCACCGGCCACCTGGTCGTCATGGGTCCCACCGGGGTCTACATTGCCGTCTGCATTACCGCGGTTGCCGAGGGCGGGCCAGCGCTTATGGCGACCCTGGTTGTTGTCTCGTCCGTGCTTCCGCTCGTGCTGGCCGCGCGGTTGCCGCTGTTCCAGCGGCTGCTGACACCGACGCTTTCGGCAACGGTCCTGATGTTGATCCCCGTGACGGTGATGCCTGCCGTGTTCGGTCTCCTGACCGCAGTACCGGACGGCACGTCCGTTATGGCATCGGCGCTGAGCGCCCTTGCGGTACTCCTCGTCATCGTAGGCATCGCGCTGAAGGTGACGGACGCGCCACGCTTGTGGGCGCCGATCGTCGGGGTGGTCGCAGGCTCCGTTGTCGCCGCCGCGTTCGGCCTCTACGACACGGACCGCATCATCGAGGCGCCGTGGATCGGTTTTCCAACGGGCGAGTGGGCGGGCTTCGATCTCGAATTCGGCCCGGCATTCTGGTCGCTTCTGCCGACCTTTCTGCTCGTAACCGTCATTGCCTCGGTCCGGACCATCAGCGGCGCCGTGGCCATCCAGCGGGTTTCGTGGCGCCGGCCGCGGGCGGTGGATTTCCGCGCGGTACAGGGCGCGATCACAGTGGACGGTCTGGGCAACCTGCTCACCGGTCTCGCCGGTACGGTGCCGAACGCTTCCACGACCGTCGGTGCGTCCGTAACCGAGTTGACGGGTGTCGCGAGCCGCAGCGTTGGTATCGCCACCGGCGCAATCCTTGTCGTAATCGCATTTCTGCCGAAGGCGCTCGCCGTCGTGCTGGCGATACCGGGCCCGGTGGTCGCCGCCTATCTCGGGGTGTTGCTGGCCATGATCTTCATTGTCGGAATGAGTGTCGCGATGCGCGACGGGATCGACTACCGCAAGGGCCTGATCATTGGCGTCTCCTTCTGGGTCGGCATCGGTTTCCAGTACGACATGATCTATCCCGAACATGTTTCCGGGATCGCCGGTGGACTCCTGCGAAACGGGGTCATGACAGGAGGCGCCACGGCCATCCTGATGACACTTTTCGTGGAATTGACGAAACCACGCCGCAGCCAGCTCGTGGTTGCGTTCGAGACCTCCTCGATGCCGAAGATCAGGAGTTTCCTCGGCATCCTTGCCGACCGGAACGGGTGGGGCGCGGCGATGGCCGCGCGGCTCGACGCTGCCTGCGAGGAGACGCTTCTCACTCTTCTCCACCAGGACGACGGGTCAGACGTGGCGAATCCGGGCCGGCGTCTGCGTCTGGCGGTCCACAGGGAAGGCACCGGCGCGGTCGTCGAATTCGTCGTGGCCGCACAGGACGTCAACCTCCAGGATCGCCTCGCGCTGATCGGCGACGAGCCGGGCGCAACGCCCGCGGAGCGGGAGGTGTCGCTGCGACTCTTGCGCGGGCTGGCATCCTCTGTTCATCACCAGCAGTATCACGGTGTCGACATCGTGACCGTTCGCGTTGCGGCGCCGATGTCCGACGCCGATTGAGAGCGGCATTGCGTCACGACTCTGTTGCTGCCTGTTCACATTTCGCTCGCGGTATGATCATGGCGGTCAGCTGACCAGGAGAGCAGTCCAATGACGGATCCGAACAGGACGGAAGGCCGCAAACAGGGAGTGTCCGCCGGCGGCGAGGCCATGGCGATTGTAGGCATGGCCTGCCGTTTCCCCGGCGCAGACGACCTCTTCGCCTTCTGGCGCATGCTGGAAGAGGGGAAAAGCGGCGTGATCGAAGGGGTTCCCGGTTCCGGCGTTGGTCGCATCGGTGAACTGTTCGCTGAAGGCGAGGGGCGAGCCCCGGCCTGCAGGTTCGGCGCCTACCTCGACGAACTCGATCGGTTCGACGCCGCCTTCTTTCGCATCTCGCCGGTGGAAGCGCAGTTTCTCGACCCCCAGCAGCGAATGATGCTGGAAACCTGCTGGCGCGCGCTGGAGGATGCCGGCATCGACCCCGACAACCTGAAGGGCAGCCGCACCGGCGTCTTTGCGGGGATCAGCAACAACGAGTATCGCGGGCTGATCCTGGAAAGAACCCGGCCTGACGAACCCGCCGCGAGCCTTTACTCCGTCACCGGTACCTCGTTCAACACCGCAATCGGCCGGGTCTCCTTCGCTCTCGGCCTGGAAGGCCCGGCGCTCGCGCTCGATACGGCCTGCTCGTCCTCCCTGGTCGCGATTCATCAGGCGGTGACCGCCCTGCAGCGAGACGAGGCGGACGTGGCGCTGGCGGGCGGCGTGCATGCGATCCTCTCCGGTCGTCTGCTGGAGATGCGCGCCAATGCCGGCATGCTTTCGCCGGACGGCCGGTGCGCCACCTTCGATGCGGCTGCCAACGGCTACGTGCGCGGTGAGGGCTGCGGGATCGTGGTGATCAAGCGTCTCTCTGATGCCGAGGCCGACGGCGACCGCATATGGGCGGTGATACGGGGTACCGCGCTGAACCAGGATGGCGCCAGCCCGGGTCTGACCGTGCCAAGCGGTCCGGCACAGGAAAAAGTCATGGAGTCCGCGCTGAAACGGGCCGGCCTCATGCCTTCGGATGTGGACTACGTGGAGGCGCACGGGACAGGCACCGAGGTTGGCGATCCCATTGAAGCGCAGGCAACCGGCACGGCTTATGGCCACGGACGCGATCCGGAACGCCCGTTGCTGATCGGCTCGGTCAAGACCAATATCGGCCACCTTGAAGCGGCGGCCGGAGTCGCCGGGGTGATCAAGACGGTGCTGGCCATGAGGCGGGGAGTCATCCCCAGGCACCTCCATTTCCGGGATCCCAGTCCGGAAATCGAATGGGACCGTCTGCCCCTGCGGGTGACGGCAGAGCCCACTGAATGGCCACGGTCTGCCGGTGCGCCGCCGCGCGCGGGGGTGAGCGGATTCGGCTGGTCGGGGACCAACGCCCATGTGGTGCTGGAAGGGTATGGTGACCGGCACGACACCGTCGCCGAAGATCCGGGACGCTGGACCGACGGGCCGCCGCGGTGCATCGCCATCATTCAACCGTCCTCAATCGAAGGAGCGGCGCCGGTTGCGAAGACACTGGCCTCGCGCGGGTCGCGAATCCTGCCTCTCTCGGGCAGATCGGACGAAGCCATGAGGGAACTCGCGGGATCGTACCTGTCCTGGCTCGATGAAGGCACCCGCGACGACAGTGCGGAAGCGCTTGCCGACATGGCCTGGACGGCCGCCGTCGGACGCAGTCATTTCGAGTGCCGGTCGGCAGTGGTGTTCCATGACGCCGGATCCCTGCGCGCCGGCCTGCAAGATCTCCGGGAAGCAGGCGGCACGCGGGTGCCGGCGGCGGCGAGGAAGGTGGTGTTCGCCTTTACCGGACAGGCCAGTCAATGGCCTGGCATGGGCGAAGCACTCTACGCAAGCGAGCCGGCGGTGCGCGCCGTGCTCGACCGCTGCGACGCGATCCTCGCCAAGGAACGGGATGCGTCACTGCTGGACGTGATGTTCGGCCAACCGGGAGCCGCGGGTGACCTCGACGAGCCCCGGTGGAAACAGCCGGCGATCTATGCCCTTGAATGCGCGCTCACCGCGCTGTGGGACACTCTCGGCGTACGGCCGAATGTCGTGGTCGGACACAGTCTTGGCGAGATCGCGGCGGCGCAGGCTGCGGGCGTGTTCAGTCTGGAGGAAGGACTGCGCTTCGCCGCAGCCCGGGGCGGGCTGATCGGGGCGCTTCCCGGCGACGGCGCGATGGCCGCGGTTTTTGCGCCCGCTCCGCGTGTCGCCGAGGCACTGGACGAACACAATGCGGCTTCGGACGGCATCGGCCTTTGTATCGCGGTGGACAACGGCGCCCAGCAGGTGATCAGCGGTCCGGCGGTGGAGATCGACGCGATCCTGGGACGCCTGGAAGGTCAGGACATCCGGGCCGTGAAACTGCGCAAGAGCCCGGCCTACCACAGCGCGATGATCGACCCGGCCCTGGACGACCTGGAAGGCGCATTGGCCGGAACCGTGTTCGCTCCGCCTTCGATCCCGTTCGTCAGCAATCTGACCGGCCGCGCGCTGGAGGCCGGTGTCGCGCCGGACGCGTCCTATTGGCGGCGTCAGGTGCGCGAACCGGTGGCCTTCCGTGAGTGCATCGAGACCCTGGCTGAGATCGGCGTAGACGCGATCATCGAGATCGGTCCCCATGCCGTGTTGGGCCCGATGGCAACGATGGCATGGCCGGAATCCACAGCCGAACCTCCGGTCGTGCTCTCAAGCTTGCGGCGGCCGGGCAAGGATGAGGAGCCGCCGCCGCCGGGTTCGGGCGGCGGCTTCACGGAGGCGGTTGCCGGCGCCTACGATGCGGGCCTGGCGCTCGACTTTCCGGGACTGTTCACGGGCGAGATGCGCTGCCGCATCGCCCTGCCCGGCTATGCCTTCCAGCGAGAACGCTACTGGGTCGAGGGAACCAGGCGGCGGTCTCAGACCGGCCACCCCTTGCTGGGAACACGCCACGAGTCCGCGAGCGGCGAGGTCGCCTTCGACACCGAGGTCTTTGCCTCGGACCCGACGTGGCTCAACGACCATCGGGTGTTCGGCCGTCTGATTGCGCCCGGCGCGCTCTACGGTGCGATGGCCGCCACCGGCATCCGCGGGGATGGCGGCGGGGAAGCTGCGGTCGAGGACTTTCAGATACAGAACGCCCTGGTCTTTCCCGAAGACGACGCGGAGGAGAGATCGAACGACAGGGGCCGGCGGATGCAGGTCCTGCTGGACGACGACGACCACGGTTCCCGCCGGATTCGCATTCTCAGCAGGGGCGACAGCGAGGACACGTGGACACTGCATGCAGAGGGCCGCACCCCGACAGACGCCTCCGGTTCGACGCGGACGCCGTCGCGCCTCGATGTCGAGGGAGTTAAGGCCGGCCTCGTGCCGGTCGACCTCGCCGCTTACTACCGCTCCAAGGCCGCTGTCGGAATCGATCTCGGTCCCTCCTTCCGCACGCTGCAGGCGCTGTGGGCCCACGCCGGTGAAGCGGTCGCGGACGTGGTGCTCCCCGTCGAGCGAGAAGGTGATGCGCTCGATGTGCATCCGCTCGTGCTCGACGGCTGTTTCCAGGCCGTCGGCGCTGCGCGCAACGCCGGCAGCGACGGCGAGGACATCACCTACCTCCCCTTCGCCTGGGAGCGACTGTGGCTGGCGGGCAGTCTGCCGGGTCGACTGGTTTGCCATGTGAAGATGAGGGAAACTCCCGCGGGTCCGCAAGCGGATGCCGACGACTATGAGCCCGAGGTTCGGGCCGCCGATCTGTGGCTCTATGATCCGGACGGCGTACCGGTCGGCGAACTGGCCGGCTTTACGGTCAAACGCGCGACACGGGCGGCGTTGCTGGCTTCCGTGGAAGGAATTGACGATCTCCTCTACGAGATCGTCTGGCAGGACCGCTCCCTTGCACCCGGCATGTTGCCTGCGGATTTCCTGACCGGGCCGCGGGACATTGCGGCCGACACCCAACTCTTCAGCAACTACCTGGCGAACGAGGATGTGGGCGCGCAAAGCCGGGCCGCGCTGCTTGCGGATCTGGAGCAGTTGGCGCGCGCCTACGCCCTCCGGACTCTGGACAGGCTCGGCTGGCAACGCATCGCCGGCGAACGCGTGGAGTCCGAGGCGTTGCGGGAGCGTCTGGAGGTCGGCGACCACCACCGGCGACTGTTCCGCCGCATGCTGGAGATGCTGGCTCAGGACGGGGTTCTGGAGGGCCAGGGCGACAGCTTCGTCGTCAACGTTTCCTCCGGAGCACCTCTGCCGGGGGGACTGGCGAGCGACCCGGATGCCGTGGCTGGCGACATGGCGGCGCAGTACGCGCATGGCACGACCGAAATCGGCCTGTTCCGACGAAGCGCCGATGCCCTGGCCGATGTCCTGCAGGGACGCATGGATCCGTTGACACTGCTGTTCAGCAGCGGCGAACCGACAGCGGCCGACCTCTATCTGAAGGCGCCGGTGGCCCGCGCCGCGAACCGGATGCTGGCGGATGCGACGGCGGCATTGCTGCGAGCCCTGCCGGATGGACGCACGCTGCGTATTCTGGAGATCGGGGCCGGCACCGGCTCGGCCACCGCGGCCATACTCCCGGAGTTTCCGGAAGGGCGCTACGAGTACACCTATACGGATATCTCGGCCGGCTTCTTTGCGGAGGCGGAATCGCGCTTCGGCGGCGCCGAGGCATCGATCAACTACAGGGTGCTGGATATCGAGAAGGACCCGGCGGAACAGGACTTCGACCGGCACGGCTACGACCTCGTGATCGCTTCCAATGTGCTGCACGCGACACGATATCTGAACGAGACGCTGGCGCACTGCCTCAAGGTCCTCGCCCCGTCGGGCCAGCTTGTCGCGCTGGAGAACCTGCGTGGCCAGGGATGGCTCGACCTGACCTTCGGGCAACTCGACGGCTGGTGGCGATTTGCCGACACGTATCGCCCACACCATGCCCTCGCCACTCCGGCGGTGTGGCGTCAGGCATTGGGTGACGCCGGCTTCGGAGACATCGCGATCCTTGGCTTCGACGAGTCCGACCCGAACGCCAATCCGGACCGGGGCGTGATCCTTGCCCGGGGCCCGGCGGACGTGAGCGAGATGCGGGGTATCTGGGTCCTGGCCGCCGACCGCGGTGGCGTGGCGGCGGATCTCGCGGCGGATCTCGCGGCACACAACCAGACGGTGGTGCTTGCCGGACCGCAAACGCCCCCCGGTGAACCAACGGAGGCCGCGGGCGTCGTCAAGACTCTCGTGGAGGCGGAGCGACGCGAGTCGTGGACATCCCTGCTCGAAAACCTGCCGGGCGACCTTGCAGGCGTCGTTCATCTTGCCGGGCTGGACGGCCACGGCGCGCAGGCGACGACCGCGGAACTGGCCGAGGACACCCGCCATGCGGCGGCGAGCGCGCTGGCACTGACCCAGGCGCTGGTGGACAGCGATCTGGCCCTGTCGAAGGGTCTCTGGTTCCTGACGCGGGGCGCGCAGATCCTGGAGCGCGAGCGTGGCGGACAACTGACCGGCGCCACTCTGTGGGGCTTCGGCAAGGTGGCGGCACGGGAAGCGCCCCAGCTGCAACCGAGAATGCTGGATCTCGATCCCGACGATGCGGTCCTGCCATCCGGCCTGGCGGACGAGTTCCTCCATCCCGATGCGGAAACACACATCGCCCATCGATTCGGCCGCCGCCTTGGCGCGCGGCTGGTCCGCGCAGAAGCGGTCGCGGACCGGCTGATCCTTCCCGAGGAACCCGGTTGGGAACTGAAGCCCGATGCCGGCGGCTCGCTCGACTCGATCGGGATCATGCAGGTGCCGCCGCGCAGGCTCGAACCCGGAGAGGTCCGCGCAACGGTCGACGCCTTCGGGCTCAATTTCCGCGACGTCTTCATCGCCATCGGCGTCGTCGACGACTTCATGGGCGGGGAGTTCTGCGGCCGCGTCCTCGAAGTCGGAGAGGGTGTTACCGGCGTCTCCCTGGGAGACCGCGTCGTCGGACTGACGTTCCGCAACTACGGCTCCGAGACCGTGACTCTGGAAAAGATGATCGTCGCCGCACCACCGGGTTTCTCGGTCAGCGAGCTTGCGACATTTCCGACGGCGTTTGTTTCAGCCGCGCTGTCGTTCGAGCTCTCGGGGCTGAAGGCGGGCGATCGCGTGCTCATCCACGCCGGGGCAGGCGGGGTAGGCCTTGCGGCCATCCAGTTGGCGCAGGCGGCGGGCGCGGAGGTCTTCGCCACGGCGAGTGCGCGCAAGCGGGACCATCTCCGATCGCTGGGCGTGACTCATGTGTTCGACAGCCGCACGACGGCCTTCGGCCAGGATATCCTGGAGGTGACAGACGGCGCCGGCGTCGACATGGTGCTGAACAGCCTGACCGGCGAGGGCTTCATCGAGGCCAGCCTGTCATGCCTCGCCCGAGGCGGGCGCTTCGTCGAAATGGGCCGGGTCGGCATCCTGAGCGACGACGAGATGGCGGCTGCGCGTCCGGACGTGTCCTATGCCATCCTCATGATCGACGCTCTCAAGGAGGACGAACCCGCACGCGCCGGTGACATCCTGCGCGGCGTGATGGCGCGGCTTGCCGCCGGAGAGGTGACTCCGCTGCTCCACGCGCGATGGCCCGTGGCCGAAGTGGGAGCTGCGATGAAGTGCATGCAGGGCGCCCGGCACATCGGCAAGATCGTCTTCACCAACTCGCCGCTCGCCAGGGGAGCCCTGCGGGGTGACCGGAGCTATCTCGTCACCGGTGGACTTGGCGGCATCGGCTGCGCGGTGGCGGAATGGCTGGCAGACCGCGGCGCCGGTTCCATCGTGCTCAACGGCCGACGGTCTCCCGACCCCGACGTCGAGCGGGTGATCGAGGCACTCCGCAAGAGGGGAGCCGAGGTGCGGGTGGAGATAGCCGATATGACCGATCCGCCCGCGATGGACGCCATGATGGCGCGGATCGACGAGGACCTGCCGCCACTCGCGGGCGTGATCCACAGCGTCGGTGTCCTTTCGGACGCCGCGATCGGCAATCAGGGCTGGGAGAACTTCGAAACGGTGCTCTGGCCCAAGATTCTGGGAGCATGGCATCTGCACAGGGCGACCGAAAATCGCGATCTCGACATGTTCGTTCTCTTCTCGAGTGTCGCGGGCGTTCTTGGTAATCCGGGCCAGGCCAACCATGCGGCGGCGAATGCGTTCCTCGACCAGCTCGCCGCGCACCGTCGCTCCCTCGGGCTTGCCGGCCAGGTCATTGCCTGGGGCGCCTGGTCGGAGATCGGGGAGGCTGAGGAACAGCGGGAGCGGATGTCCCGGCGCTCCGCGTCGGGCGGGCTCGAGTGGATCGATCCGCAACAGGGCATGAGGGCCTTCGACCGGCTGGTGCGCGAGGACGCCACGGCGTCCGTGGTGCTCGCGCGTGACTGGACGGCGTTTGGAGAATCGCTCGAGAGCCGTCCGCCCCTGCTGGAGGACCTGTTGTCGGACGGTGCCGACGACGGCGCCGATGATTCCCTGGCCGACGATCTGTTCACCCGCCTGCAGGATGCGCCCGCGGCAATGCGCGAAGACGTGATGGCGTCGTTTATCCAGGGAGAAATCAAGGCTGTACTCAGGCTTCCCAGACCACCGGCGCCCACGGTCGGGTTTTTCGACCTGGGTATGGATTCCCTGATGGCGGTGGAGTTCCGCAATCGGCTCAACCGCGCCTTCGCAGGCGCTTACACGGCGTCCAATACGGTGGTGTTCGACTACCCCGACATCGCCGCACTCTCCGCCTTTCTCGCGGATGAGCTCGCCGAAGTCGTGGGCGCCGACGCGCCCGCCGCGCGAACCGTGCCGGCAGCCGTGCGCGATCACGACGACGCTTCGGACGGCATCGCCATTGTGGGCATGGCCTGCCGATTCCCGGGAGCACCAGATCTGCCGGCTTTCTGGCGTCACCTTGATTCCGGCTCGAGTGCCGTCACCGGGGAGCGTCCCGAGACAGGCCCCTGGAGTGGTTACATCGACCATCTGCCCCCGCAATACGCGGAATTCGGCAACGCAGGCTTCATCGACGGGATCGATCAGTTCGATGCCCGCTTCTTCGGTATCTCGCCGATCGAGGCACGGCTGGTCGATCCACAGCAACGGATGCTGCTGGAAACGACCTGGCAGGCCCTGGAGGACGCAGGGATCGACCCCGACCGGCTCAAGGGCAGTCGCACCGGGGTCTATGCCGGCATAGCGAGCAGCGAATACCGCGACCTGATGAGGAACGACGATTACGGTATCGGCTATCTCAGCACCGCTGCGAGCATGGCGGTTGGCCGGCTTTCGTTCCGCTTCGGTCTTGGCGGGCCCGCGATGCCCGTGGAACTCAACTGCGCTTCGTCGCTGGTTGCGGTGCACCATGCCGTCACGGACCTGCGCCTGGGCACGGTGCACATGGCCTTGGCCGGCGGTGTGAGCGCCGTCCTGTCTGCGCCGGTGACGCGCGAAATGGCTGATCTGGGCCTTCTGTCGCGCGGCGGTGCATGCCGGACCTTCGATGCGAAAGCGGACGGGTTTGTGCGGGGCGAGGGCTGTGGCGTGATCATCCTCAAGCGTCTTGCAGACGCGCAAACTGACGGCGATCGGATCTGGGCGGTGATCCGCGGCTCTGCGGTCAACCAGAACGGCGCGGCCGCCGGTGCAACGGTGCCAAACGGCCCGGCTCAGGAGCGGGTGATCGAGCAGGCGCTCTCGCAGGCCGGCTTCGCCCCCGGCGAAGTGGACTACCTGGAGGCGCACGGCGCCGGCTCGGCGTTCGGCGATCCCATCGAGGTACAGGCAGCGGCGGCGGTGTATGGAAGGGAGAGAGCCAGCGACCGCCCGCTACTGATCGGTTCGGTAAAGACCAGTATCGGACATCTCGAGTCGGCGGCCGGCATCGCCGGACTGATGAAGACCGTGCTGGCCATGAACCGGGGCGCCATTCCCCGCCACCTGAACTTCCGGACCCCGAATCCGCTCATCGAGTGGGACCGGTTGCCGGTGCGGGTGACGGAGGAAGCGACCGCCTGGCCATGCGATACCGCCCGACCGCCGAGGGCCGGGGTCAGCGCCTTCGGAATCTCGGGAGTCAACGCCCATGTCGTGTTGGAGGGATATGCTGCCGAGGGCCCTGTTCCCGTGGGGCCGGCGCTGCCGACCGCAGTCTCCCTGCCGAAACCGATTGCCTCTCAACCCCAGGAAGAGATTGCGCTCGCAGCGCGCACCATGCGTCTCTTGCCGCTTTCGGCCAAGTCGGATGACGCGCTGAGAGCGCTCGCCGAGCGGTACCTTGGATGGCTTGACGAGCGGTCCGACGAACTGGCGCCGGGAGAAGCTGCATCCGGTTCCCTGCTGTCCGACATGGCATGGACGGCCGGAGTGGGAAGGAGCCATCTTGCACATCGCGCCGGCCTCGTGTTCCGTGACGCCGCGGCGCTGCGGGCGGGTTTGAAGGCTCTGGTGGCATCCCGGGACCTCCCGGAACCCGGGACACCTGCGAAGGTTGCATTCGCCTACCCGGAGGAGTTAGGCAACTGGACTGCCCTGGCGGGGACACTCTACGAGACCGAACCGGTGGTCCGGGCGGTACTCGACCGCTGTGAGGCCGCCATGCACGACCGGTGGAACGAGTCGCTGCTCGAAAGACTGTTCCGCCGAAGCGAACCGGTTGATCCGGCATGGGCGCGGCCCATGGTCTGTTCCCTGGCATGTGCGCTCACGGCGCTCTGGTCGAGCATCGGCATCCGTCCAGGCGTGGCGATCGGCTGGGGAGCCGGCGAACTGGCGGCAGCCCAGGCCGCCGGCGTCTTCGATCTGGAGCAGGGGCTCACGCTTGCGACGGAACCGGACGATGCACCCGAAGTTATCATGCCATCCCCGCCATCGATCAGCCTCGTCAGCAGCGCCACAGGGCGGCTGGTCGATCCAGGCGACATGCCGGACGGAGCTCGCTGGAGTCGTCAGACGCACGTCCGGGCGGCCCTGGAGCGTTGCGCCGGCACTTTGGCGGAACTGGACGTCGACGCGATGATCGAGATCGGCCCAGGAACCGAATTCGGATCGATGCTCGCCCGTGCCTCGAGGGCGGCTGCCGACAGCGGCGTGGCGGTTTCGATCGAGACCCTGCGGCGATCAGGCGGAGACGAGGACGGCGGCTTCATCGCTGCGGTCGCCGCAGCCTACGAGGCGGGCCTTGCGGTGTCCTTCGAGGGTCTCTTTGCGGGCGAGGCCAGGCGCCGGATCGCGCTTCCCGGCTACCCGTTCCAGCGCCGAAGCCACTGGCTCGTGTCGCGCGAACGGTAGGCGGGACCACGAGCGCGGGTTTCGTCTTCCGGATCCCCGTGCGCGGCCTTTCGGAAGCCAAGTCCTGTCAGGTACTCGCGCACCATCGCCGCGCATTGCGCGGGTTGTTCCAGTTGCAGGAAGTGCGACGCCTGTGGCACGAAGTCGTAGTCGACAGCCGACGCATGACTGAGGTCGAAGGTGGGGAGATACGCGTATGGCAGCGTCGGATCGGCGCCGATGACCTTGGTCGGGCAGATCAGAATCGACAGATCCAGCAACGGCGAGAAGCTCCTCACGTACTCCGCGATCTGGGCTTCGTAGTCGCGAGGACAGCGCAGTTCGTACCCGTTTCCGTCGGCGCTCTCGCGAAGAGTCGATCGTGCCATGAGATCGCGCACACCCGGTACAACCCGGGCAAATCCGGGAACGATGGCCAGGACTTCCGCATACTGCTCTTCAGACTTGAACCGCTCCGTCCGGCGCCGGGTCATGGCGGCCGTCCTCTCCGCCGCCTCGATGAACTCCAGTTCGCTTGAGGCGGGTTTGCAGAGCGGCGGATCGAACAGGACCAGCGCGGAATAGGCGTCATTGAATGACAGCAGGGCGACAAGCGTCGACAATGAATGAAACACTCCGACCGTCGTCTTTTCGCCGTACTCGCGGACGATGGCATCGAGAATGATGTCATGGTCAAATATCAGTGTCGGAATGTTGTGGTCCCGCTGGGAACCGACCTCGTTCCAGCCGTGGTTCCTGAGGTCGTAGACCATCAGGTCGAAGTCATCGGCGAGCAACGACCAGAACGGATAGTAAAGGTCGGCCGCGAGACCGTTGCCGTGGGTCAGAACAAGCCGTGGACCGGACGGGTTGCCGTATCGCCGCACGGTGGTCACGGTGCTCGCGTCGATCCGGACGTCGAACGTGGCAAGAGGCTCGGGTATCGTCCACATCGTTGCTTCCGTCATGACGCTTGTGTCCGCTTTCCTCTCTATGCGGTGCCTGCAACGGGACACGGCATGACTTCAATGGTCGCCCACGTCACCGCAACGTTCACGGAATATTCGGACGAATTGGTTTCCCCTGAATACAGGAACCTGGGGACGGTTGTCCGCTGTGTGGTGGTTCCCCGCGTGTCCGAAATCCGGGGAAACTTCCTTTCATCGGTCTTGAGATCAATGTTTCATAGTTTGCGTCCTGATACCACACACGAGACAGCCATCCCTTCCAGCCGTCCCGTGCTTGCCGGCCTCGGCGGAGACATCGCACTCCACCGACGGGCCAAACCAGGCAGCGAACGAACGAGCATGATCGGTGGCGCATGGACCGGGCCAGGCTGCGGCCCCTCTGCATCTTCGGCAAACGCAGCAGGCTCGTTGTCGGGCAGACAACGTCACCGACACCGTGGTTGCCCTGGACCCGGGTATGGTAGAACGATCTCCTGACACTCCGGGGGTCCGGGAGAGGGATGACACCATGGACGACCGACTCACGCAGTCACTTCAGGATCTCGACCGTCATCACCACCTGCATCCCTTTACCGATGCCCGCGTCTTCAATGACGCCGGCGTACGCGTCATCACCGGAGCCGAGGGCGTTTATCTCACCACCTCGCGCGGTCACCGCGTACTCGATGGCATGGCGGGTCTGTGGTGCGTGAACATCGGCTACGGGCGCCCGGAACTTGCCCGTGCAGCCCATGACCAACTCCTCTCTCTGCCCTACTACAACACCTTCTTCCAGACATCGACCGTGCCCACCACCCGCCTCGCCGGACGCCTCGCGGAGATTGCTCCGGAGGGCTTCAACCATGTCTTCTTCGCCAATTCCGGATCGGAAGCAAACGACACGGCGGCGAAGATGGTGCGCTGGTACTGGCACACGAAGGGGCAGCCATCCCGCAAGACCATCATTTCCCGCCGCCATGCCTACCATGGTGTCACCATGGCGGCGGCGAGCATGTGCGGGCTCGAGGAGATGCACCCCCAGTTCGACCTGCCCCTTCCCGGATTCATCCACGCGGACTGTCCATACTGGTACCGCTACGGCCGCGGGATGGACCCGGAAGACTTCGGTATCGCCACGGCCCGCTCGGTCGAACGGCTGATTACCGAGAACGGCCCGGAGAACATCGGCGCGTTCATCGGCGAACCGGTGATGGGCGCCGGTGGGGTCATCGTGCCTCCGGCAAGCTATTGGCCGGAAATCATGAGAATCTGCCGCCGATACGACATCCTCGTCATAGCCGATGAGGTGATCTGCGGGTTTGGCCGGACGGGCGAATGGTTCGGCAGCAACACCTTCGGCATCGAACCCGACATCATGACCATCGCCAAGGGACTCTCGTCAGGCTATCAGCCCATCAGCGGCGTACTCGTGCACGATCGGATTGCCGGCGTGATGGTTGAAGAAGGTGGGGAGTTTCAACATGGATTCACGTGGTCGGGCCATCCTGTTGCCGCCGCCGTGGCGCTGGAGAACATCGACATTCTCCAGCGCGAAGCCATCATCGAGACATGCCGGAACGTGACCGCGCCACACATGCAACAGCGCCTGCAGGATCTTGTCGATCGTCCTCTCGTCGGCGAGGTGCGCGGCGTGGGCATGATGGCAGCGGTGGAACTCCGCGGCAAGAAGGGCACCGCCGCCATGGTTCGCGAAGAGGCATGGAAACGCGGCCTTCTCGTCCGCGCGACCGGAGAATCGCTCATCCTGTCACCGCCCCTCATCATCACGGCGGACGAGGTCGACGTGCTGGCAGACACGCTCCTAGCGACACTCGACGCCGTCGAATCACAGCCCGCCGCATGAGGTTCTGAGCCTTGATTGGACGATTCGCGGCAAGGCTGGGACGCCGTCTTCCGGGGCAAATGGTGGCCGGAACGATCCTCACGATTGTGGGTGTCTGGTTCTTCTTCCAGCCGTTGCGTCACGACTACCCCATGGCGGAAGACCTCGTCGCAGTCGAGGCGGGCGTCGTGGAGGCTGTCGAAATCCGCAAGCGGCGCGGCGCCGTCATCCGCTTCCTCGTTCCCGACCCCGTCGAACTGCAGGCAGTTCTCGAAGGAGACAGGAGGATCGTGCGTTATCGCAATGACCTTCCACACTACCGGGAACTCAAGCAAACCCTGAAGTCAGGAGCTCATGTCTTTCATCTGTGGATCGATGCGTCCGACCCCGACGATGCCACTCTTGTCTGGCAGCTCGACAGCGGGGGAACAACCCTGATCTCGGTTGATGACACCATCGAGGCGCTGATGGACGTCCGTAGACGGCAGATGTGGCTGCCTGGCGCCATAGCGATCTTCGGTCTCGCCATCATCACACTATCCATGCGGCGGCGCCTGCCAGGGGAGCCTGCGGCCTGAGACGTTGCAGCTGACCCCGAACGCACCGCCACGGCTCGATCAAGCCGGGTCGAGAATCTCCCGCCGCCTGTCCGACAAGGACCAGGCGCGTCATGCCCCACATATGTGCTGTCCTGTCCACCCTTGTCAGCGAGACCCCTTCCAAGACCGGAATTGACGCGCACGACGGCGCTTTCGCTCCGGGAACCCAAGGATCATCATCGGAGCGGCACCTCGACCACGTTCGGAACAACTTCCTCAGGTTTGCTCGCCGCCGAATGTCAGCCCGTGGATCCCCCAGGCACTGGCCGGGGTCCTTGTCGGTGACCGCCATGCGGAGCGTGATCCGTGGGCTCCAATCCGACCTGCCTGTTCCGAACTGTCCCTGGCACAAGGCCAGTGGAAGTTCGCCTTCGGGACGTGTCGTTGAAGCTGCTGTCGCACATTGTCAGCATGAGGTTTCGCGGTGATCGCCTGACCTCTTTCGCCATTCCAATCGGGGACGTTTCCAGGCGCGAATCCCTCAACGGCAGTCACCGGAAAGGCGAGCCTGCCCGGTCATTCTCGGGCTTGCGTTCGCTTTACCATGGCGCGGAGGTCCGAGAGGGCCCACGCACCCAGGTAACGGGCTGAAACGGCATAGGTGACGAAACCGAGGGCCACCAGAACCACGAGATAAGCAGCAATGTGATCGCCGCTGGCAGGCCACCAGTGGTAGCGTGTGTAGTGGAGTGCTGCCAGCGCGGCCGCCATCACCGCTGTGGCCGCGACCATGCGGGGCAGGCGCCGCTTGAGGCGCTGATCGGCAATGAGGTGGTTCCGGCGGACCAGGACCACATAGAGGATGATGGCGTTGACCCACGCCGCCGTGGCGGTCGCGAGGGCAATGCCGACATGACCCAGAGACCAGACCAGGGCCAGCATGACGGCAATGTTGCTCACGAGACCGACCACGGCAATCTTCAGCACGGTCCCGGGGTCCTTGCGCGCAAAGAAGGCAGGTGCCAGCACCTTGATCAGCACATAGGCAGGAAGCCCGGCGGCGAATGCCCTGAGAGCGGCGGCACTCGCCTCGCTGTCGACCGCCTTGAAGGCGCCGCGCTCGAAGAGCACGGCGATCACCGGATGCGCGATGACCATGAGAGCGGCCGCCGCGGGCAGGGTGAGAACCATCACAAGTTCGATGGCGCGGCTCTGACTTTCGTTGGCCCCGGTCTCGTCACGAGCCTCGATCTGCCTCGACAACAGAGGCAGCAGTGCACTGCCCACGGCAATGCCGACAACTCCCAGCGGCAACTGATTGACCCGGTCTGCATAGTAGAGCCACGAAATGGCCCCGGTGGAAAGAAACGAGGCGACCCACAGATCGATGAGAAGATTGACCTGCACGACGCCGGCACCAAGGGCCGCGGGAACGAAGCGGCGGAGCAGTTCCCTCACACCTGCCGTCAGGCGCGGCAGGAGAAGGCGAGGCATCATGCCGGCACGCCTGACTGCATGGAGGACAAGTGCCAGCTGCAGGATTCCGCCGCACGTCACGCCCCAGGAGACGGCCCTGCCTGCGTGCACATCGTCGAGCACATGAATCAGGAGCGCTGCGCCTATGAGGCTGAGATTGAGCAGAATGGGTGCGGCGGCATAGGCGGCAAATCGCCCGGTCGAGTTGAGCATGCCGCCGAAGAGCGCCACCAGCGAGATCAGGAGGATGTAGGGAAAGGTGATGCGGGTGAGATCGACGGCCAGGTCGAATTTTCGGGGTTCGTCGACGAACCCGGGCGCCAGGGCCGTGACCACCCACGGCATCGCCACCTCGAAGACTGCGACAAGCACGGCAAGAACCACGGCGAGAACCGCCAGGACCTCGTCGGCCAGCCGTCTTGCGGCCACTTCGCCATTACCCTCGAGGCTGCGGGCGAAAAGAGGAATGAACACCGTGTTGAAGGCGCCCTCCGCCAGAAGTCGGCGGAAGAAGTTGGGGAGCTTGAAGGCGACAAGGAAGGCGTCCGCCACCCAGCCCGTCCCCAGGGCTGCTGCGAACAGCACGTCTCGCACAAATCCGAGAACCCTGCTCGCGGCTGTCAGTCCGCTGACCGTCAGGAAAGCCCTGGAGAGATTCATTCCCCTCTCACAGCGTCGCCGGAAAGCCCGTGATCACGCTTCATCCCACAAAACGGAACATTCATGAACAGTCACGCCGCCCGTCTGCGGACGACAATGATCGGAAATGATGGCGAACAGGTGTCCTGCCCGTCGGCAGCCGGGTAACTGGCCGTCAGGGCGTGATGCCGCGAAGCCGTTCGCTTCGGCGGCGCAGGAGTTCCATCACGATCATCAATCCGATCGATGTCAAGATGAGCATGGTGGCGACCGCCATGATGGTCGGCGAAAGAAGCTCGCGGATGCCCGACCACATGCGCCTTGGGAGCGTGTGCTCCTCGGTGCTGGCCAGGAAGATCGCGATGACCAGTTCATCCCACGACGTGATGAAGGCGAAGAGCGCACCGGCCACGACGCCTGGCAGAATGAGGGGAAGCGTGATCTTGAAGAAGACGCGCAAGGGGTCGCCACCCAGGCTCGCACCGGCCCGGATGAGATTGTAGTCGAATCCGGCCAGGGTGGCCGAAACGGTGATGACGACGAAGGGCACACCGATGGTCGCGTGGGCGAAGACGAGGCCGGCAAGCGTCCCGGTCAGTCCGACCTTGGCATAGAAATAGAACATGCCGGCCGCCGTGATGACGATCGGCACGATGATGGGAGAGATGAGGACTGCAAGGATCGTGGACTTTCCCGCATACTCGGCACGATTGAGACCCAGCGCTGCCAGGGTTCCCAGCACCGTCGCCACCAGGGTCGCGAAGACACCGACGATGATGCTGTTCTGAAGGCCCAGCAACCACTGCGGGCTCGAGAAGAAATCGCCGTACCAGCGCAGCGAAAAGCCTGGCATGGGGTACGTGAAATAGGGCTCGGAATTGAAGCTGAGCGGCATGATCACGATGATCGGAATGATCAGGAAGGCGAAGATCAGGCAGCAGATCACGCGGAACGTGACATACCAGATCCTGTCGAGCGTCGTGGCGTAGGACGGCATCGCCATGGTCAGTTCACCTTGAGCCGGTCAACACCGACAAAACGGTTGTAGATGAAGAACATGACAAGAGTGAGCAGGAGCAACACGCAGGACAATGCCGCCCCGAGCCCCCAGTTGGCTGTTTGCCCCATGTTCTGGACGATCCAGTAGCTGACCATCTGATCGCCCGGTCCGCCAACCAGCGCCGGCGTGATGTAGTACCCCAGTGAGAGAATGAAGACGAGCAGTGTTCCCGCCGCCACGCCGGGCATGCACTGCGGAAAGTAGACCTTCAGGAAGGCCTTCCAGCCCGGCGCACCAAGGGACGCCGCGGCCCGCATGTGCCATGGGTTGATGGTCTTCATCACGCTGTACATGGGCAGCACCATGAACGGCAGGAGGATGTGCACCATCGCCACGTAGACACCGAACCGGTTGCGGATCAGTTCCTGAGGCTCATTCCACAGGCCCAGCCACAACGCCAGGTCATTGATCAGCCCCTCGTTCTGCAGCAACACGAGCCAGGAGGTTGTCCGCACCAGCAGTGATGTCCAGAACGGCAGAAGAACGAGAATCAGCAGCAGGTTGCTGATGCGTGTCGGCAATGTCGCCAGAAGATAGGCAATTGGCAGACCGAGCAGGAAGCACAGCAGGGTGACGGCAAAGCTGATCTCGATGGTCCGCAGGAGAACGTCCACGTAGATCGCCCTGTCCGGGGAGACGCCGACAATCTCGCGTTCCTGGTCGCGCTGCAGGTCGAGTGACCACAGGAGGTAGTAATCGGTGTAGTAGCTGGAGGCGTTCTTGATGGCATACCAGTAGGCAGGGTCACCCCAGTCCTTGTCGATCTTGATGAAGCCATCGTGGATCTGGTCCAGGGGAAGCAGCGCCAGCTGTTCGGACTGGCGCGCTGTCTTCTTCACCATCGACTTGAAGCCGCTGATGTCATAGTTGAGCCGCTTGGCCGCGCGGCCGAACTGTCCGCGTTCGGCAACGGACAGTTCCTCGGCAAAGGTGGCCATGGCTTCCGGCGAAGGAAATCCCTCGCCGTCCCACTCCTGGAACACCTCCGCTGTGCGCGGGAACCCCGACGTGAGATCCGGATCCTCGACGGAAAGTGCCAGCAGCGAAATGATCGGCAGGATGAACCCGACAACGAGAAACAGGAAGAGCGGTGCAACGAGGGCGATTGCCCAGACCTTGCGCATGCGCTCGGCGCGCCTGAGCTTGATCTTCAGCGGCACGCCATCGGCTGTGCGCATCACGTCATGGCTGCCTGTCGTTGCCACCATGTCCTGGTGTCTCCGCACCGATGATAGAAAAGACAGGGAAAACCGGGGCTGTGACGCCCCGGCTTTCCCTGGAACTGGCTCGTTACTGTGAACGCCAGACCTGGAAGCGCTCTGTCAGCTCCTCTTCCCGATCCGCCCACCACACGGTGTCTACCCACAGGGCATTCGCGAGATTGGCCGCAGCTGTCGGCAAGTGCTGCAGAATGTCCGGATTGATGAGCGCGCCCGCCTCGGCGGTCGTCGGGCCGTACGAGATGTACTGGGACTGACGCGCCATGACTTCAGGACGGCTGGCATACTCGATGAACTTCATGCCGAGATCGAATTCCGGATGCCCGGCCGGAATGACCCAGTGATCATAGTCAATGATCTGTCCATCCCAGACGATGACGAAGTTCTTTCCTTCCTTGACGATCGCATTGTAGATGCGGCCGTTCCAGGCGGTGGTCATGGCGACTTCGCCGTCGGCAAGAAGCTGCGGCGCCATGGAGCCGGCATCCCACCAGATGACCTCGTCCTTGATCGTCTCGAGCTTGGCAAAGGCACGATCAAGGCCCTCTTCCTCATTCTCCAAGAGGTAGGTGTAGACATCATCCGCGGCGACACCGTCAGCGATAAGCGCCATTTCGAGCGATGCGGCCGGGCTGTTGGCATAGAGGCCACGCTTGCCCGGGAACGCCTCGAGATCGAAGAAGTCGGCGATCGTGGTCGGAACGTTGTCGCCGGAGTAGGCGTCGCCATCATAGGAATAGATGGTCGCCCATGAGATGGTGCCCACCGAGCAGTCGAGAGCAGCACCCGGGAAGAAGCGGTCCATGCCGCCGAGCATCTCCCAGTCGAGTTCGGCGAGAAGGCCTTCATCACAACCAGCCATGGCAGTTCCCGACTCCCCGTCGATGACGTGCCACTTGTATTCGCCAGTCTCGACCTGGACACGGATCTCCGACAGGGTGCCGCCCCACTCGTCCTCGAGGACGGTCATGTCGATTTCCTTGGCCGCAGGCTTGTAGTAGGCCTCGCGCTGGCTGGCGGAATAGGCGCCGCCCCAGGAAGCCACGGTAACCGTGTCCTGGGCCAGGACGGCTGACGGAGCCTGCAGGCCCGCCAACGCGGCGCCGGCAAGGACCGCAGCTGAAACTCTCAATATTCCCTTCATGATTGTCGTCTCCCTTCAAAGGACGTTGTTCATGTCGTGCAAGGTCGCTAGGACCGTGCTTCATGTGCCGCGTCACGCGGCCTTGAGGACACCTCCCGTCATGTCAGGCGGCATCCAGCGCCCGGCAGTCGCCCGACCGCCAGCCGATTCTGATTTCCTGTCCCGGTTCAAGGCCGCCATGGCCCGAACCGCGCGGCACCTTGACGACGAAATCGTCGTCGCCGAAAACCTCCAGGCGCACTCTCGCGTGGTCGCCCATGTAGATCTGCTCCTGCACCACCGCCGTGAAGATGTCATCGCAACCATCACTCTCCACGGCACCAACCACCACCACCTCTGGACGCAGTGACAGGGTGGTTTGCTGCCCCACCCCGGAAACATTGACAGGCAGGGCCCTGATCGCATGCCCACTGGGAAGTTCGACAAGGCAAACATCCTCGGCGAACTCCTTGATCGTCCCCCTGAGCCGGTTGTTCTCTCCGATGAACTGGGCAACGAAGGCGTTCTTCGGCCGTTCATAGAGTTCCTCGGGCGCGTCGAGCTGCTGGATGATTCCGTCATCGAAGACCGCAATGCGGTCCGACATGGTCAGCGCCTCGCTCTGGTCATGGGTGACGTAGACGAATGTCAGGCCCACGTTCTGGTGAATGTGCTTCATCTCGATCTGCATCTGCTCGCGCAGCTTCTTGTCGAGAGCGCCAAGCGGCTCGTCCATGAGGACGATCTGGGGCTCGAAGACGAGGGCGCGCGCCAGAGCGACGCGCTGCTGCTGACCACCGGAAAGCTGGGCCGGGCGGCGCCTCTCGAAACCGGTGAGTTCCACCATGGCGAGAGCTTCGGCGATCTTCGTCTCCCGGGCAGACTTTTCGACCTTGTGGCACTGCAGCGGAAACTCGAGGTTCTCGTTAACCGTCATGTGGGGAAACAGGGCGTAGTTCTGGAAGACCATGCCGATATCCCGCTTGTGCGGGGGCACCAGGCGCAACGAGCGTCCGTTGAGCACGATGTCGCCATGGGTCGTGGATTCAAACCCGGCCAGCATCATGAGCGTCGTTGTCTTGCCCGATCCGGATGGTCCGAGGAGCGTGAGGAACTCGCCCTTCTCGATCGCCAGGTTGAGGTCCTTCACCACGAGAACCTCACCATCATAGGTCTTCTGGACGTTCTCGAACCGGACCTGGGGCTCGTTGCTCCCCTGGTCCCGGCTGTGCATGCTGTCCGTCATTCACCCGGTCCCGAACGTTTCGCCGATATCTGGTACTCCATCCTGATCACTTCTTCCCTCCGAGACACCACACACCACGGTCCATCTTGCCCACAAGCACGTTGCCAAGCCCAAATACCGGAGTCCACCTCCGCAAGGAAGTGAATTCCGAGGCACTAGACTAGAACAGTTGCGCGCATTATCAAAACGCCTCTCACAAACGGCAGAGGGCGTCGGTGGTCCAGATGCATGACTTTCCACCTGCCGGGGAACCATGACCCGTCTCTTTCCACCGTCCGGTTCCACGACCCGGGGGCTTGTCGCCCTCCTCGGGCTCGTTCTCGGACCGGCCCTTTGCCCTGCCGCAGATGACGCCCTGGCGCTCGAGGTGTCGAGCTCCCAGGTGATCCATGCCGCTGTCGCCAGCGGACTGATCGGTGAGGCGGATTTCGAAACCATTGACGATCCCCATGTGGGTCCGCTCCTTGTTGGCCGGCCCGGAGTACCGGGTGACCCGGCACGGACCTTCAGCATCATCTTGTTCGGGAGCGATTCGACAGGACTGACACAGATCCAGTTCGTCATGTCCGCCCCCTGGGAAGGCCTCAGTGATCGCCTTGAACTCGCTGCCAGCATCGCTGGTCTTGTCGTGACCCTGCCATCATACCTGCCGCCCATGCCACCCATGGAAGCCGGCCCGGCAAACCTGACGCCCATGGCGTCCTGGCTCTACAGCCTCTTCTACGAGTCGTGGCTCGGCTGGCCCGGCTCCGGGAAGAGGCTGGTGCGGGTGCGCGATGATGTCGCCGTCACCATGGAAGGCACACCGCCGGAAACATGGATCATGACACTGGCCGTCGACCGAAACTATCCGGACACGACCTGGCCTGGTGCGTGGTCCGGGTCCGACACCCCCGGCGTGACAGAGGCTCGTCAACTCATTCGCCAGGGCGAGTATCAGGCCGCCCGCGACCTCCTGGGACCGCTGGCCGAAGGCGGTGATCCTCAGGCTGCCCTGCTCATGGGGGACATGGCGAGGTTCGGCAGGATCGGCATCCCGCACATCGAGGATGCAACCGACTGGTATCTCGTCGCGGCACGCCATCGCCATCCCCGGGCCATCTGGGCCCTGGCAGCAATGCTCACCGAGGGATGGGGGACCTTCTTTCTCAACAACCTGAAGGGTCAGCTCCTGGCGCGGGCCGAAGCCGCCGGCTCGGCGGACGCCCTCCTTCTTCTCGGCCGCACCGCCCCTGGCGTGAACTACGTGCGTCCACCTGGTGTTTCGGCCAGCGACCAGATCCTGGAGGCGGCACGATGGGGACTGCTGGCGGCGCAACACGACATCGCCGACCGCTACGCCAGAGGTGACGGCGTCGCCTCCGACGCGGTAGAGGCCTGCGCCTGGGCCATCGTGGCCCTGGAGAACACCGGTCCCGGGGCAGACTACATCTATTCCCGGCAGCTTCTGGCCGATCTCTCTTCCAGGCTCGATGAGACTGGCCTCGCACGGGCCAGGGAAAGAGCCATGGACCTCGTGACCGGGCCACCCGCATGGTCGCCCCTTGCTATCGAGTAAGCTCCCTTCTTCAATCCTGTCGGGAATGACGTGAGCCACGCCTGTCCCGAAACGCTGCTCTGCGAATCGCTCCGCTCCCGGATGTTCCCATCATGGTGCGCCAGCGGACTTCACGTCCCGGCGCGAGTTGGGGTAGATTGCAGCATTGGCGGGAGGTGACAATGCAGCCACACGACATCCCTGCGGTGGATGACCTGATCGCCCGGCAACGATCCGGTTTCACCCTGGAACAGCCGTTCTACCGGGACCCCGGGATCTTCAGACGGGACATGGAGAAGGTCGTTTCCAGGTCCTGGCTCTATGTCGCCCACGAGAGCGAGATTCCCTCGAAGGGTGACTACCTTGTCTACCGGGTCGGCGAGGAATCGATCATCCTGGTACGCGGCCGTGATCACATGGTCCGCGCCTTCTTCAATGTCTGCCGTCATCGCGGCAGCCACATCTGCCTCGAGGAACGCGGCAATGCCGGCAAGCTCGTGTGCCCCTACCATGCCTGGACCTACGATCTCGACGGCCGACTCATTGCCGCACGTTCCATGCCAGAGGGATTCAACAAGACGGACTACCCGCTTCATGGATGCTCGGTCCGCGTGGCCCACGGTCTCATCTTCATCTGTCTGGCCGGCGCCGATGATCCGAATGTCGCGGATTTCAGCGGAGTTGCCGACCTGCTCGACACCTACGCCGGACTGCATCACCTGAGGGACACGAAGATCGTGCACCGCAAGATCTATCCGACCTACGCCAACTGGAAACTCGTCGTCGACAACTTCCGCGAGTGCTATCACTGCTCACCGGCACACCCCGAGTACACGATGGTCAATGCCTACGTGAAGGCGCACGACCGCGACCCGGAGACCTACCGTCCGGTGATTGATGCCTGGGCCGAGAAGACGAAAGAGCTCGGCCACCCCGTGGGCTGGACAAATGGCGACATCGGTGACCCGCGCCAGCCCCACAGCGTATGGCGCCAGCCCATCAGGGAGGGCTATCTCACGCTTTCGGAGGACGGACAACCCGTCGCTCCCCTGCTTGGCGCCCTGGAACACTGGGATGGTGGAGAGACCGCCTTCACACTCGGCCCGCTGTCCTATGCCTACCTGTGTGCCGATCATCTCGCGATGTTCCGTTTCACGCCGGTCACGCCGGAATTCAGCGAGGTGCTCGTGACCTGGCACGTTCGCGCCGATGCCGACCTGGACCGGGACGTTGACCTCAAGCGCCTGATCTGGATGTGGGACGTCACCACCGTCGAGGACACGAAGATCATCATCGACAACCAGAAGGGCGTGAACTCCACGCGCTACGCACCCGGGCCCTATGCGACCCTGGAGGATTACACGGCAGCCTTCACCGACTGGTACCTTGACCGCATCGCCTCCTGATTCCCCGACATCCCGGGAGAGGCCCTAACCCGTCCTTGCGGCCCGATATCTTGAATGCAGGAGCGCCGGGTCCTCTTCAGGGGGGAGTTCCGCCCGCACCCGGGCCGGGAGTGCGGAACGCACGATGCGATAGGACACGACAAGGCGCTGCCACAGCTGGTCTTCCGCACAGTCAAGAGGCAGGTTGATCCATGAGCGGTGGAAGTACCGCGCTTTTCTCCCGACACCAGCATCGATCAGCATCGTCGCCGTCTCGATACTGTCGGTCTTGACGGAAACGCCGTCATCGGATGCCCCCATGCAGGCAAACATCTTGCCGCCAACTTTCCAGGCGTCATGGCCGTCTCCCCAGGGGTCCGTATCCACGGCACCCGGAAAGACAGCGCACATCGCATTGATCGTCGTCCGGCCCATGTCCTCATCAACTCCGTCGTGTCAGCCGCAGGATCATTACACTCTCAGGCGAGAGGGTGCGACTCGCATTGGCTGATGCGACAGGGCAGACTCACCATCACATGTGAATTGACGACTGGAGTTTGATGTCATGGAAACTGCTAGGAAGTTGTTGTTCGCCGCCGGCGCGGCCCTCCTGTTCACGGTACCGGCCGGGGCGGACGTCCCCGAATCGGAGAGGCCTATCATCGTTCCATTGCACAACTGGACCGGCGCCCAGATCTCCTCGACCGTTTCGGGAGAGATTCTCAGGCGCATGGGCTACAATGTCGAGTACGTGGCGATCTCCGCGCTGGCCGCGCCTCAGGGAATCGCCGACGGCGAGATCACCTATTCGCCCGAGATGTGGAGCAACAACCTGGGTGATGTCTATCCGGTCATGATCGAGAACGGCGACATCGTCGACATCGGTGACCTGGGACTCGATGCCCGGGAAGGCTGGCTCTATCCACTCTATGTCGAGGAGGAGTGCCCGGGCCTGCCCGCATGGGAAGCCTTCCTCGATTGCCACGAGCTCTTTGCCACCACCGAGACCATTCCCAACGGCCGCTTCCTTGACTACCCGTCAGAATGGCGCAGTCGTGCCGGCGATCTCATTCGAGAGCAGGAGCTGCCGTTCGATGTTGTTCCCGCGGGCAGTGAAGGAACGATGATCGCGGAGCTCAATTCGGCGGTGGATCGCGAGGCGCCGCTCGTCATGATGTTCTGGGCCCCCCACTGGGTCCTGTCCGTTCACGAGACCGGATGGATCGACATTCCGGAGGACCTGGTGAACCAGTACAGCCTGCACAAGCCGCGCATCTTCAAGGTCGCCTGGCCCGGGACTCACGACGAATGGCCAGTGGCGGCCCGGTTCCTCGAGAGCTTCACGCTCGCGAACGGGCCTCAGGAAGTCATGATGGATCTGATCGACAACCAGCAGCAGGATCTCATCGAAGTGACGAACCGGTGGCTCGACGACAACGTCGACGTCTGGCAGCCGATGGTCGACGCCGCCATGGCAGGCTCCTGATCACCTATTGACCAGACAGACAGTGCCGGGACGCCAGCCCCGGCACTGTCTGGTGATCCGGACGAGGTGGTTGTGGTCCTGGTCCCGTTCAGGGGAACTTCAGTCCGCCCGGCATGTCGATGCCGGACAACGGGCTCCCGGATTCAGGCATCTCGAAGCCGGGCGGAAGTTGGCCCCGCTTCGCCATCCTGCGGACCTTCTTCATGCTGCCATTCATCTGGGCATGCATTTTCATGACTCTGTTGACATCCTGGATACGGGTGCCCGAACCGGCGGCGATGCGCTTCTTGCGGCTCGCGTGAATGATGCGCGGATCACGGCGCTCGGCCGGGGTCATCGACGAGAGGATGGCCTCGATGCGGCCGAGCGCGGCCTCGTCGAGTTTCGAGGCCTCCATCTCCCGGCGCGCCCGGGCGACGCCCGGCAGCATTCCGAGAAGCCCCTGCATGCCGCCCATCCGACGCAGGTGCGATATCTGCAGGCGCAGATCGTCGAAGTCGAGTCCCTGCCCGGACTCCATCTTCCTTGCCAGTTTCTGCGCATCCTCCTCTTCCACGACCCGGGCAGCCTTTTCCACCAGGCTGACGACGTCGCCCATGCCGAGAATCTGGCCGGCGAGGCGGTCGGGGTGGAAGGACTCCAGCTGGTCGAGCTGTTCACCGGTTCCCAACAGCTTGATGGGACACCCGGTGACCTGCCGCATCGAGAGGGCAGCTCCGCCGCGGGCATCGCCGTCAATCCGGGTCAGGACGATTCCGGTAACACCGGCGCTCTCGTGAAATGACCGGGCGCTGTTGACCGCATCCTGCCCGGTCATGGCATCCGCCACGAACAACACTTCGCGAGGCGATGCCAACGCCCTGACGCTTGCCAGTTCCTCCATCAGTTCATCGTCGATATGGAGTCGCCCCGCGGTATCGAGGAGAACGACATCGGTGGCGCTGCGTCGCGCTGCCGTGAGGGCGCGCCGGGCAATGGCAAGGGGGCCTTCTCCGACTACGATCGGCAGGGTTGCAACCCCCGCCTGTTCACCGAGAACCGCCAACTGCTCCTGGGCCGCCGGACGGCGGACATCGAGGGAGGCCATCAGGACTTTCCTCCTCCCCTCCCCATCCTGGAGCCAGCGCCCGATCTTGGCCGTGGTCGTGGTCTTGCCTGAGCCCTGGAGACCGACCAGCATCATGGCAACGGGGGGATTGCCTGCGAGATCAAGTCCGGTGGATTCGGAACCGAGCGTTTCCACCAGGTGGTCATGCACGAGCTTGATGACCTGCTGGGCCGGATTGACGCCCCGCAGCCTCTCCGCACCACGTGACCGCTCGCGGACCGTTTCGACAAATTCCCTGGCAACCGAGAGTGCGACGTCGGCCTCCAGCAGGGCGGCACGCACCTCACGCAGAGCAGCGTCTATGTCGCTCTCGCGCAGGGAGCCCTTGTGCCGCAGCCGGGTGAAAATTTCCTCAAAGTTGGTGGTAAGCCTGTCGAACATGGAGACTCCCCTGGGGACTCAGGTCTCTTCCCGGGCCATCCGATAATGGAAATCGCAGTGGTCGGCACCCTGCATGATGGTCTGCGTACGGCTGAGGCGGATACGCGAATCATAACCTGTCGCGAATGTCGCGTCCCGATTGCAGGAAAGCTCGAAACCGATGTCTGCCAGCCCCATCGCCCGGTACATTTCCGCATAGCGGCACCGCGTGACGCGATAAACGTGTTCGTCATCCGTGCTGCGCGAGACCTCGGTCTCAAGGGCGCCATCGGCATCCCAGAGATGCTGGAAGGACAAGAATCCGCGGATTCCCCCGGGACCTCCGTTCTTCTCGGCGAACTCGCGTCCCTCGGCGATGGCCGCCTCGACAATCGCCGATGAAAGGATGCGGCGCGCGCGCGCCTCGCCGACCTCGGCCTTCATGGCCTGCCAGAGCGGCTTGACAACTTCGGCCTGAATTCGCCGCCTTTCGAGAACCGGCAGGCGATTGAGCGTTGTCATTGGAGTCACCTCGTCTGCCGGGAGGGCATGGACGCCCGTGGCGTCCGCCCCTATATAGCAACAGCCATGGATCCTGTCAGTTTCGTCAAGATGCACGGCCTGGGCAATGACTTCGTCATCATTGACGCCCGGGAACGTGCCGCACCCCTGCCCTCATGCGCGATCCGCACCATTGCCGACCGCCGTGTCGGTGTGGGATGCGACCAGCTCATCCGTCTCGAGCCTTCGATCACGGGCGATGCCTTCATGCGCATCTGGAATCCGGACGGCAGCGAGGCCGAAGCCTGCGGCAACGGAACCCGCTGCGTCGCCCGGCTGCTCATGGAAGAGACCGGGAGGGATGACGCCGGCATCGAAACGGAGTCCGGCCTGTTGAAGGCACGCCGGCGTGGAGTCGGGATGTTCGACGTCGACATGGGCGAGCCCCGGCTCGGCTGGCAGGACATCCCGCTGGCGAGGCCATCGGACACGCTTCAGGTGGATCTCGGCGATGCCGCACCTTCGCCCGCCACCTGTGTCAGTATCGGCAATCCACATGCCGTCCTCTTCGTCGAGGACTGCGATGCGGTTGATCTTGCGGCGACCGGACCGCTGCTCGAGGAAAACCCTCTTTTCCCGCGACGGGCCAACATCAGCTTTGCCTCGGTCGAGACGGTCACGAGAGTGCGGGCGCGGGTCTGGGAGCGGGGGGCTGGCGCAACACGTGCCTGCGGTTCCGCGGCCTGCGCCATCGCCGTCGCCGGACACCGGCTCGGCCTTACCCTGCGCCATGTGACCGTGGCCCTGCCGGGCGGTGCCCTCGACCTCGACTGGCGCGAGAACGGACATGTTCACATGACCGGACCCGCCAGCCTGGTGTGCAGGGGAACGCTCATGCCGGAGATCACGGCATGAGCCATGTGGTGAACTTCGGCTGCCGGCTCAACTCCCGGGAGGCGGCAATCATGTCCCGTCACCTGGAATCGGGCGGTGTGGAGAACACGATTGTCGTCAACACCTGCGCCGTGACGGCCGAGGCCGAGCGTCAGGCGCGCCAGATGGTGCGCCGGCTGCGCCGAGAGCATCCGTCGGCCACCATCGTCGCCACCGGCTGCGCCAGCGAGATCGACCACCAGGCGTGGACCGCCATGCCGGAGATCGATCGTGTCGTGGCCAACGGCCTCAAGACCCGCCGCGAGACGTGGACCACGGCGCCCGCCCCATCGCGGACCGTACCCCCGGCAGCGAAGGCCCGGACACCCGTTGAGGTGCAGAACGGGTGTGATCATCATTGCACGTTCTGCATCATCCCCCGCGGTCGCGGCGCCTCGAGAAGCCGTCCGGCTGAGGATGTCATCAACGATGTTGGAGACATCGTCTCATCCGGGTGCAACGAGGTGGTGCTGACCGGCGTCGACATCACGGCATGGGGTCAGGATTTTCCGGACCGGCCCCGCCTCGGCGACCTTGTCCGCGCCATCCTCGCCGGCGTACCCGAACTGCCGCGACTGAGGTTGACCAGCCTCGATGTCGCAGAAGTCGACGGGACACTCCTCGATGCGATTGCGTGCGAGGAGCGCCTCATGCCCCACCTTCACCTGTCACTTCAGGCGGGTGATCCGATGATTCTCAAGCGAATGAGACGCCGGCACACACCGCTTGACGCTGTCCGCTTTTGCCGGAGCGTGCGCCGGCTGCGTCCCGACATCGTGTTCGGCGCCGATCTGATTGCCGGGTTTCCCACCGAATCGGAAGGCATGTTTGCCAATACCCTGGCCCACGTGGACGATTGTGGCCTGACATGGCTCCATGTCTTTCCCTATTCCGAGCGGCCCGGAACACCCGCAGCAAGGATGCCGTCCCTTCCGCGCCAGGTGAGAAAGGAGCGTGCGGCGAGGCTGCGGCAGGCCGGCGCGGCCGCTGCCGTCGCCTGTCTTGACTCTCTTGTTGGCTCCACGTCTGCCGTTCTCGTCGAATCCCCGGGCACAGGCCGCACGGAACACTATGCCCCGGTGGCGACGCCCGTGGAACTCGCAACGGGCAGCATCCATGCACTCGTCCTCACCGGCCGCGACGGTGACAGGCTTCTCACGGGACCCGGCCCGTGAGCAGAGACGGTTGGTTCGCCCGGCTGCGTTCCGGTCTCACGCGCTCTTCGGACAGGCTGAAGGAATCGATCGGAGCGATCGTCAACGCCAGAAAGCTCGACAGTGCAGCTCTCGGGGACCTCGAGGACGTGCTGATCGAGGGCGATATCGGAGTGACCACGGCGGCCACCCTGGTGGCGGAACTCTCGCGCCAGCGGTTCAACCGGCAGGTGACGGATGAGGAAGTGCGCGGCGATCTTGCCGAACACATCACCCGCATTCTCGAGCCGCTCGCCGTGCCCCTGTGTCCTGATCCCGCCAATCGTCCCCATGTCGTCCTGGTGATGGGAGTCAACGGGACAGGCAAGACCACGACGATCGGCAAACTCGCGCGGCAGCACCGCGAAAACGGTCTCGCCGTGGTGCTGGCCGCCGGCGATACCTTTCGGGCGGCAGCCATCGAACAGCTCGGGATCTGGGGCCGCAGGACCGGCGCCATCGTGGTGAGCGGCAAGGAGGGAGGCGATCCCGCAGCCCTTGCCTACACCGCCTACCAGACGGCGCAATCGCACAATGCGGACCTCCTTCTCGTCGACACTGCCGGCCGTCTCCACAACAAGCGCCATTTGATGGACGAACTGGTCAAGATCCGACGGGTATTGGGCAAGCTGGATGCCAGTGCGCCACACGACCGGGTTCTTGTCGTCGACGCGACCACCGGCCAGAACGCCCACGCCCAGGTCGAGACCTTCCGTGATGCGTGCGACATTACCGGACTGATCGTCACCAAGCTCGATGGATCGGCGCGGGGCGGAGTCGTCGTCGGTCTGGGCGAACGATTCCAGCTTCCCCTGCACGCCATCGGCGTTGGCGAGGGGACCGATGATCTCAAGCCCTTCGAGGCGCGCGAGTACGCCCGCTCTCTCATGGGGCTTTCCTGACCACCCCGGGACTGCTATTCGTCAGCCTCCATTCAACCGGATACGGTGCGCATGACAACACCGGTGCTGTCTGAAGACGAGCGGGACCCCCGCGACAAGACTGCCGCAGCGGCGAAGATCCTCTTCGACTCCCGCCTGATCCTGCTCTTCGGCGAGATCAACGAAAAAGTGGCGCGCGAGACGACCGGACAGCTCCTTGCGCTGAGCGAGATCTCGCATGAACCCGTCCGCATGGTGATCAGCTCACCGGGAGGCCATGTCGAGTCGGGCGATGCCATTCACGACATGATCCGCTTCATCGGCGCTCCCGTGACGGTCATCGGAACCGGCTGGGTGGCCAGTGCGGGTGTGCATGTCTACCTCGCCGCGGCACGGGAAAGGCGCTACTGCACGCCCAACACCCGTTTCCTGCTTCACCAGCCCATGGGCGGCATCGGTGGCAGTGCCGTCGACATGGAGATCGAGGCCCGGGAGATCCTGAAGATGCGCGACCGCCTCAATCAGATCATTGCCGGCGAAACAGGACAGTCTCTCGAGCAGGTGGCGCGGGACACGGACCGCAACCACTGGCTCACGCCGGAAGAAGCCCGCGACTACGGCATTGTCAGCCATATCGTGTCAGGGATCGACGACACCAACGCCAGTTGACGCGTTCCCCGGCAGTTGAATCGCGCCGGTCACCGAAACGGCACATCGGTTCTGACCGGCACGTCCCGCATCGAGCGAATCACCCTGCTACGCCCGCGTCGATGCGCGCGGTCGAGCGGTGGCTTGCCTCAGTTCGGGGTCCGGAAAGCCGGGCTTGCTTGCTTCCCAGTCGGCAATTCTGCCATCGACGATGCGGAACAGCGGATGGAGCCGCCGCGTGGCCGTTTCATTCCATTGCCGCCACGCGGGCGAGCGGCGCGCCAGCTTCGCCATGAGGTGACGCCACTCGAAGTCGACCTGGCGCCGGGATACGTCAATCACGACTGTCTCTGCACAGGCCTCGATCTTGGCGCCGTCGAACCGGTATCCCCGTGACACCGCTTCGACATGGACGGCCCACAGATAGCTCCCGATCACCGCCACCGGTGCGGTCTCGTTGCGGAACCGGATCAACTGGGGATGATGGCGGTATCCGCTGGTCCTTCCGGCAAGAACGGCCTGGGCAAGAAGACCCTCACGCCACAGGGCCACCAGACCGCTCGCATCAAGATGGCAAGGATGCAGACTCCACAAGCGCATGCCTATGCGGGGACCGTGTGCGCCCGATGCCCGGCAGCCGCCGGCGGCGGAATGGGCCTGTCGGAATGCTTGACTGCCGGCCGGGGAATCAGCACGGCATCAACGGCCCTCACGAAGTCATCGCCGACGATGAGCGGATTGACGTCCATCTCCGAAATCACGTCCTTCAGCGCGTGGCAGACGGCCGAAAAGCGGCTGAGCACGACGCAGAGCAGGGCAACGTCGCATGGCGGACGGGAGCGTACGCCGTCAAGCAGGCGCCGGATCCTGAGTCCGTCAATGAGATGTCGGGCCTCGTCGGCGCCGAATGGCGCCAGTGAAGAGGCCTTGTCGTCAAGCAGTTCCACCAGGGTGCCTCCGGCGCCCACCATTACCACAGGGCCCCATTGGGGATCATTCACCATGCCGAAGGCCACTTCGGTTTGCCCGTGGATCATTTCGGCGACACATAACTCCGGTCCAAGAGACATCAGGGAGGTGGCGGCAGCGCGCACCGCGGCCTCGTCCTTCAAGTCGAGACGAACGCCGCCCCCGTCGGACTTGTGATGGAGTTCCGGGACCGCCGTCTTGAGCACCACCGGATATCCGATGTCGCGGGCCGCCGCGGCGGCTTCGTCGGGGGATCGGCAAAACCGGCTCGCGGCGACCGGGATGCCGAAAGCGCCCAGCATGGAGAGGACTTCGGTTTCGCCAGGGGAATCACCCCCGGCAAGACGTTCCCTCCAGAGCCGGACGAGATCCGGGTCCACGACCTGCGCCACGCCATCGTCAGGCACCCGTCGATCGCGATAGGCGAGAGCGCACTTCACGGCCGTGAGAAGCGGCTTCACACCGTTGATCACCGGCACGCCGCTGTCGAGCATGTCGCTGGCGAAGGCCCCGTTATGCGCGATACCAAGGGAGTTGGTGAGTATGTAGGGCTTTTCCGATTCACCGGCAATCCGCCGCGCCGCCGCGCCGATTTCAGGCAGGCCCTCGTGCCGGTCCGTGCGGAAGTACTCATGGGCAAGGATCGCAACTCCGGGATCCCGTTCGAGAATGCCGGCACACTGGATCATCACGGGTCCGAGACGTTCGTTGTAACGACCGGCCGCATCGAGGGGATTGACCGCCTCAAGTCCAATGTCGAGACAGGACTCGAGAGCGCTGATTGTGGCCCTGGACAGTGGCGCAAACTCAAGCCCCATATCACTGGCGAGATCCATCATCTGTTCGCGCAATCCTCCCGAATCGAGAATCGCGGCAAATCCCCCCTCGCCCACGGTCTTTCCGAGACCGAGGATCTGGGCCGCGGCCATGAGTCCGTCGAGATCGTCCGTGCGCAACACGCCGTAGCGGCGGCACACTGCATCGAATGCCGTGTCGTCTCCGGCAAGGGCCCCTGAGTGTGTCCGGGCAAGCCGGGCGCTTTCCGGAGTTCTTCCGACCTTCGTGACCACAACCGGAATCCCCCGGTCACGCGCCCTGGCAACGGCCCGCACAAAGGCGTCCGGATCACGGATCGCCTCGGCAAAGAGCGCCAGAACACGGGTTGTCGGCTGCTCCAGGGCGTAGTCCATGTAGTCCGCGACTGATGCGTTGATCTCCTGTCCCTGTGACACCAGAAGATTGAAGCGCAACCGGCGTGACTCGTTGGCCAGCATGCCGAACACCGATCCCGAGTGGCAGAAGGCCGCGATATGGCCGGGCACGGTATCGAGGGGTTCCTGGAAACTCGCGAAGGTCCGGGCGTCAAAGTTGTAGAATCCCATGCCGTTGCCACCGCACACCGGGACACCCGCCTCGCGGGCCATCGCCTTCAGGCGTTCGAGAAGTCGAGGTTTCCGGTCGTCATCCGGGAGACAGGCATCAAAGATGACCATTGCCCGGATTCCGGCGCAGATCGCCTCATCGAAAACCCCTTCCATGCGATGCGCGGCCACCGACAGGACGGCTAGATCGACCGGGCCCGGGAGCTCCGCCATGGAAGCCCTGGCCTCGATTCCTTCGACGGCGGAATGCCTCGGATTCACCACGACAAGACTGCCAGGGTAACCACCCGCCAGAAGGCTCTTCACCATGAGGTTTCCGACGGAGCCGGGCCGCGGCGACCCACCGACAAGGGCAATGGATCGGGGCGCCAGCAGAGGCGCAAGCCAGTGGGTGCGTGCCGTCATCGTGAACCCCTCGCCAGACCGCCGGCAAATCATGGTCCGGTCATGGGGTGTGTCAAGAAGGACTCGGCCGCCTTGCAGGAGGACGCGCTCAGGCGTTAACTGAGAGATTGGTTGAGTCGGAACAGCGGGAGCAATCCATGACCTTGCCTGCCGAAGACAATGACAGCCAGGGTGTGACTGTCCACCGGGAGGACGGCGTGCTGCTCGTCACCCTTGATCGCCCTCCGGCCAACGCCATCGACACTGCGACCAGCCGCAGGATGGGAGAGGTGTTCCTCGGATTTCGTGACGATCCTGACCTGAGGGTGGCCATCCTGACCGGTGGCGGCGAGAAGTTCTTCTCGGCCGGCTGGGACCTCAAGGCCGCTTCGGCCGAACTCGAGGTGCTCGAGGAGGATTACGGACCTGGCGGGTTTGGCGGCATGCAGGACCTGCTCGATCTCAACAAACCCATCATCAGCGCGGTCAACGGCATCTGTTGCGGTGGCGGACTCGAAGTCGCCCTTGACGCCGACATCCTGATTGCAGCCGAACACGCCACCTTCGCGCTCCCCGAAATCACCGTCGGCACCTATGCACCAGCGGCCTGCATCGCCTTGCCCAAGCGCATTCCCTATCACATCGCCATGGAACTCCTGCTCACCGGAAGGTGGTTCGATGCCGCCGAGGCACACCGCTGGGGTCTGGTCAATCGCGTGGTGCCATCAGCGGACCTCATGGACGAAGCATGGAAAATGGCACGGCTCCTTGCCGACGGACCACCTCTCGTCCAGGCGACCACCAAGGAAATCGTGCGCGATGCTGAGGACAAGAAATTCCAGGACGCTCTCAACAAGGTCAACGCGCGACAGTACCGCACGGTCGAGATCATGATTCCCAGCGAGGACCGCAAGGAGGGGCCCCGTGCCTTCCAGGAAAAGCGCAAGCCGGTCTGGAAGGGGCGCTGACCGGGTTCCGGTCCAGAAGGAGGTGTGACGAGCGTGGCGCGCGACCCGCGATACGACATTCTCTTCGAGCCGGTACGCATCGGCCCCGTCATTGCGCGCAACCGGTTCTACCAGGTCCCCCACTGCAACGGCGCCGGTATCCAGTTTCCCCACGGACAGGCCGCCATGCGCGGCATGAAGGCCGAGGGCGGTTGGGCGGTGGTGAACACCGAGTGGTGTTCAGTCCACCCTTCGATGGATATTCCGGCGGCCCAGGGCACGAGGCTGTGGAGCCGGGAGGACGTGCGCGTTCACGCCCTGATGGTCGAGGCCGTCCATCGCCACGGCGCACTGGCCGGGTGCGAACTCGCCCACGCAGGCCTCACATCGCACAATTCCTACAGCCGGCTGACGGCCATGGGGCCGTCCGCCCGGCCGATGCCACCCCAGGATTTTCCCGGTCATGGCCGGGCCATGACACGCGACGACATTCGCAATATCCGGCGCTGGCACCGCGAGGGTGTCAGACGTGCCCTGGAGGCAGGATTCGACCTTGTCTACGTCTACGCCAGCCATGGCATCACGGTCTTCACGGATTTCCTGTCACCGCGGATCAACCGGCGAACGGACGAGTACGGAGGATGTTTCGAGAATCGTCTGCGCCTGTTGCGCGAGACCCTAGAGGAGGTCATGGAAGAGGCTCAGGGAAGGTGTGCCGTGGCCCTGCGCTTCGGCGTCGACGAAAAGGATGGACCGGTTCACCTGGGAGACGAGGAGTGCCGGGCTGTCGTCGAGAGCCTGGCCGAAGTTCCTGATCTCTGGGATGTGAACATCGGCGGGCCGAACGACATGCTGACCTCCCGTTTCCGCAAGGAGGGCTGGCAGGAATCGTCCATGGCCTTTGTCAAGGCACTCACCTCCAGACCTGTCGTTGGTGTCGGCCGCTTCACCAGCCCGGACACGATGGCGGCCATGGTCAGACGTGGCGTTGTCGATTTCATCGGCGCGGCACGACCGTCGATCGCCGATCCATTCCTGCCCCGCAAGATCGAGGAAGGCCGCATTGACGACATTCGCGAGTGTATCGGCTGCAACGTGTGCCTGGCCTCCGACATGATGTCCGTGCCCATACGCTGCACCCAGAATCCCACCATGTCGGAGGAGTGGCGCCGTGGATGGCACCCCGAGCGGCTGCCCAGGCGGGGCAGCAGCGCACGCGTCCTGGTGGTTGGCGCCGGTCCGGCCGGCCTGGAGGCGGCACGGACTGCCGGAGAGCGGGGCTACGAGGTGACCCTGGCAGAAGCCGGTCCGGAACCCGGCGGTCATCTCAACCGGATGGCACGCCTGCCGGGCCTTGAGGAGTGGATCCGGGTGCGGGACTGGCGCATCGGCCAGATCGACCGGCTGAACAATGTCGAGGTGTACCGGAACAGCAGGCTGAACGCATCCGACGTGACCGGCTGGGGCTTCGGACACGTCATCGTGGCCGCCGGATCGCTCTGGCGACGTGACGGAGTGGGGCGCACCAACATCGATCCCGTCCAGGGTCACGAATGCGGTCATGTCCTGTCCCCCGATGATGTTCCCGGTGACGCCCGGCTCCAGTCGCCTGTGGTGATCTTCGACGACGACCCCTACGTCATTGGCGGTGCCCTGGCAGAGAGACTGGCCTGTGATGGACATCGGGTGCTTCTCGTGAGCACCGGTGCCATGGTGTCGCCCTGGACCCGCTTCGCCACCGACCAGGCGGACATTCATCGTCGCCTGGTCTCGTGTGGTGTCGACGTGCTCCTCAACCACAATCTCGTGGCCATCCGGGACGGCTCGGTGAGCGTTGCCGGCATGTTCGGCGAGCCTCCCTCCATCCGGGAGGCGGCGAGCGTCGTTCTGGTCACGATGCGCCACCCGCAGACCGAGCTGGCCGACGACCTCGGCAGGGCCATGGAGAACGGCGCGGCCGGCACCATCCAAAATGTCGTTGCCGTGGGGGATTGCCACGCCCCGGGGCTGATTTCGGAGGCCGTCTTCAGTGGACATCTGGCGGCGCGCTCGCTTGACGAAACCGACCCCGGGGACCTTCCTTTCCGGGTCGAACAGGTGCCTGCGCACTTCCAGTTCACCGGGAACGGGAGGTGACGTGTGCGTGAGGTGACTGATCAGGACCGTGCCGTGTTCGAGGAAGACGGCGTCGTGCTGCTGCACGGGGCCTTCGATGAGGCATGGATCACCTTTCTCCAAGAGGCCGTTGACGAGGCCATGGCCAACCCGGGGCCCCATGCCATGGAGTATGCCAGGGAAGGTCGCTTCTTCGGCGATGTTGAACTCGCCCATCGCCTGCCGGCGTTCATGCGCTTCGTGTGTGAGTCGCCTGCCGCCGGCTACGCCGGCCTCATCATGGGCTCCTCGAAGGTCAACTACTTTGACGATCATCTCCTGGTCAAGGAGCCAGGAACCACCAAGCCCTCTCCGTGGCATCAGGACCAGCCCTACTGGGCCGTCGCCGGGCGCCAGGTCTGTTCCCTGTGGCTGCCGCTCGATCCCGTCAGCCGCGACGTTGCCGTCGAGTTCGTCAGGGGCTCCCACACTTGGCAGGCTTTCAATCCCTATCACTTCGAGGACGGACGCCTCTATGAAGGGGCCGGACTCCCTCCCCTGCCGGACATTGAATCACACCGCAAACACTACGAAATCCTTCGCTTTCCCATGGAGCCCGGGGACGCGCTCATGTTTCACGGCATGATCGTTCACGGCGCCCCTGGCAACACCGGGCATCATCGCCGCCGGGCGCTCTCGACCCGGTGGACCGGAGACGATGCGCGTTTTCACCGGCGTCCAGGAGAGATTTCCGTGCCTACTGTTCTGCCGGACCTTGCCGACGGCGCATGCCTTGATTGCGGCCGATTCCCCGTCGTCTGGAGACGCCATCTGCCACGCCCGGACGCATCCTGAACGAGAGATCGCCCGTGAATGACCGAGATTGTGTCACCGACACCTCATGTGCACCATGGCCCCAAAGAGGGATGGAGAAGGGCTGCACGTCGTGAATGTCAGCGACGACGGTGTCCAGGGGACACCCTGCAAGGCGAAGCGCCGACCGGTTATCGTGGAGCGCGCGACCGCCGCGAACCTTTCGGCCTTCGCGTCATCGCGAATCCGGCAAGGTCTGGCCCCTGGATCGGGAAACCCGCTCCCGCGCCTTCCGTGAAGGCAAGCGGCGCATGAGCATGGCAAGCGAAAATACAGAAACCCTTCGCCACCTCTATCCGCCGATTGAGCCCTTTGGATCCGGCCGCCTGGCGGTCGGGGACGGCCACGAGCTTCATTTCGAGGAGTGCGGCAACCCGCGGGGAAAACCTGCTGTGTTCCTTCATGGCGGGCCGGGTGGGGGAATCAGGCCGCACTACCGGCAGTACTTCGATCCCGAGGCCTGGCGGGTCGTCCTCTTTGACCAGCGGGGCTGTGGCCGCTCCACGCCATGGGCCTCGCTCGAGGCCAACACCACCTGGCACCTGGTTGACGACATGGAGGCCTTGCGCAGGCACCTCGGAATCTCCTCCTGGCTTGTCTTCGGCGGTTCCTGGGGAAGTGCGCTGGCGCTTGCCTACGCCCAGACCCATCCAGAGCGTGTCAGTGAACTCGTTCTCTACGGCATCTTCACCCTGCGCCGCTCGGAACTCCTTTGGCTCTACCAGGACGGGGCAAGCCACATCTTCCCCGAGGCATGGGAGGACTTCGTTACCCCCGTTCCCGAAACCGGAAGGGGCGACATGATGGGATCCTACATGGAGCTCCTGATGTCCGGCGATTCCGATGTGGAAAGCGTGGCGGCGCGGGCATGGAGTGTCTGGGAGGGGTCGATCCTTTCGCTCTACCCTGACCGGCGACGCGAGAAGAGGTTCGCCAGCGACGACTTCGCCAGGGCATTTGCCCGGATCGAATGCCACTACTTCGTCAATCGCGGGTTCTTCCCCCGTGACGGCCATCTGATCAGCAACATCGACCGGTGCCGTCACATTCCCGCGGTCATCGTCCAGGGACGATACGACATCTGTACGCCCGCAAGAACGGCGTGGGACCTTCACCGCGCCTGGCCCGAAGCCGATTTTCGCCTGGTGCCCGATACGGGGCACACGGCCCTCGAACCGGGCAACGTTCACGAACTCGTGGGCGCCACGGACGGCTTCCGGTGATGGATCTGGGACTTGGTGGCAAGACGGTCCTGATCACCGGCGGATCGCGCGGCATCGGCTATGCCACGGCACGTGTCTTTGCATCGGAAGGAACGGACCTCCACCTGGTCTCGAGGACAAGAGAGGATCTGGAACGCGCCAGGAATGCCATCCGGAGCGAGTTTCCGGTGGCCGTCGACATTCACGTCGCGGATCTCTCGAGCGGGGAGCAGATACTCGCGGTGGCGCATGCCTGTGCCGACGCCGACATTCTGGTGAACAATGCCGGCGCCATTCCCCTCGGCACGTTACTCGATGTTGACGACGAAACCTGGCGTACCGCCTGGGATCTCAAGCTCTTCGGCTACATCACCATGATCCGCGCCATGTACGCTGAAATGAAGGCGCGCGGCCGCGGTGTCATCGTCAACAACATCGGCACGGCGGGCGACCAGAAGCCGTCCGGCTACGCCGCAGGGGTGACGGCCAATGGTGCGCTTGTCACACTGACCCGCGCGCTCGGTGGAACAAGCCTCGACGATGGAATCCGGGTGCTTGGAATCAGTCCAGGCGACATGGAAAACGACCGCGGCATCATGGCTCTAAAGCATCATGCCCTGAAGAGATTCGGTGACAGCGACAGGTGGCGCGAGCTGATGTCCGGCATGCCTGGCGGGTCACTTCCGGTCTCCGCGGACATGGCCGATGCCATCGTCTTTCTCGCCAGCCCCCGGGCGCGTTTCATCAGTGGGGTCGTACTGACCATCGACGGCGGCATGTGCGCACGCCAGGCGGTCATAGGCGGCTGAAGAGAGCATCGGCACCGGTCTGCCAGACCTTCTGCCAGGTGGTGAATTCGGAATGCCAGACCCGGTGGCGTACGAAGTTGCCTTCTTGTGGACGACAGGCACTCGCTCATCAAGCAGTCCTTCAAGGAAAGCCGTGCCTTGTGGACCAAAACGGCGATTAACCCGAAGTTCCAGCCGCGCTCAGGCACAACATTTTGAATGCGATGACGTTCGAGACAACTGTGTATGCCTCTACTGGGGGTCGGTTCCCTTCGGTTTAGCCGACAGTCGAGTTGTGCCGTCGGGGGAAGAGGATGGAAGCCCGGTTGCTACCGGGCCAGACTCTCCCACGCGCAAGCCCTCGGGAAACATGACAACAGTGAAGACCGAAGCGGAACATGGGAGCACGCCGGAAAGGCTGAGCATTGTGAATCAGGAACCCCCGGGGAATCAGAACGCCTTCATGGAATGTGAGGGGGGTTTCATTTGCATCATCCGACCGGGAGAGGCCGCTCCCAGCACCGGAGTCGAAGGAGAGATGTGGTTCAACTGCTTGCCTTCATCGGGACATGACGGCGTGCCATACTCCCCGTCCCTTTCGTCCTGTGGAGTGTCGGCCATGCGTCTCGTGTCCATTCTTGCTGTCCTGGTGCTGACAGTGGGGTCCGCGCTGGCCGAAACGGTTCGGGAAACCCACGGAATCTCGCGGTACGGCGACCTCAAGTACGACGAGACCTTCCGTCACTTCGACTACGTCAATCCTGACGCACCAAAGGGCGGCGAGGCTCGCTTCTTCGGCTTCGGCGGCTTCGACACCCTCAACGCCTACAGCCTCAGGGGGCGCAAGGCGGCCGGTCTCTCAAGGCTCTACGACACCCTGCTGAAAGCCTCGAATGACGAGCCGACCGCGGCCTACGGACTGCTGGCCGACCGCGTGCGGCTTCCGCAGGACCACTCCTGGGTCGCTTTCCACCTGCGCCCCGAAGCACGCTGGCACGATGGCACATCGGTCACGGCGGACGATGTGGTCTGGAGTCTCGAAACCCTGCGCGAGAGCGGTCTGCCGCTCTATGCTGCCTACTATGCCAACGTCACCGAAGCGGTCGTGGAGGACGGCGGCTGGGTTCGCTTCACGTTCGATGGACCAGGGAATGTCGAACTGCCGCTGATTCTGGGTGAACTTCCGGTGCTGCCGCGCCACTGGTACGAGGGACGGGATTTCGAGGAAGCCAGCCTCGAATTCCCCATGGGGAGCGGACCCTACAGGGTCGTCGATGTCAACCCGGGTCGCTCCATCACCTACGAGCGCGATGAGAGTTACTGGGGGGCCGATCTTCCGGTCAACGCCGGCTTCTACAACTTCGACCGGATTCGTTACGACGAGTATCTCGATCTCGACATCGCCATGGAAGCCTTCAAGGCGAACGAGTACGACTTCCGTTCGGAGAACAACTCCAAGCGCTGGGCAACGTCCTACAGCGGCAGCAACTTCGACGACGGTCTGGTCATCGTCGAGAAGGTCGCACACAGCCGTCCCCAGGGCATGCAGGGGTTCGTCTTCAACCTTCGCCGCGAGAAGTTCGCCGATCCGAGGGTCCGCCAGGCACTCGCTTTGGCCTTCGATTTCGAATGGGCCAACCAGAATCTCTTCTATGGTCAGTATGTGCGGTCGGTGAGCTATTTTTCCAATTCGGAGCTTGCTGCCAGCGGCGCCCCGGATGATGCCGAACGCGCCCTGCTGGAACGCCTTGGCGAGGACCTTCCGGACGACGTCTTCGGCGAGGTCGCCGTACCGCCGGTCACCGACGGGTCGGGCAACAACAGAACCAATCTGCGCAAGGCAAAGGCGCTGCTCGCGGAGGCTGGGTGGACGGTTGAGGACGGCGTGTTGACCGGTCCCGCCGGCACACCCATGGAAATCGAGTTCCTCATGGTCCAGCCCGCATTCGAACGCATTCTCCAGCCGTTGCGTGCCCAGCTCGAACGCCTCGGAGCCCGCCTGGAGATCCGGTCCATCGATGCCGCCCAGTACAAGGAACGCCTCGACAACTTCAACTTCGACATGGTGGTGACCGGGTTTGGCCAGTCGCGCTCACCGGGCAATGAACAGAGAAACTACTGGGGCTCGGCATCCGCCGACATCCCCGGGAGCGACAACCTTGCGGGCATCAGGAGTCCGGCGATCGATGCCCTCATCGAGGAGCTCATCTATGCCGGCACCCGTGCGGAACTCGTGACGGCAGCGCGGGTTCTCGACCGGGTGCTGCGCCACGGCCACTATGTCATTCCCAACTGGCACATCACGTACGACCGGGTGGCCTGGTGGGACAGGTTCGGGCAACCCGACATCGTATCCGACGACGGCATCGTTCTCGACACCTGGTGGATCGATGCCGGGAGGGATGCGGCCCTCAAGGCGCGGACCGGAGCGCAGAACGACTGAGCGAAGGCAGCGTCATGTTCGCCTACATTGTACGGCGCCTGCTGTTCATAGCCCCGACGCTGTTGGCCATCATGATGGTCAACTTCGTCATCGTGCAGTTCGTGCCGGGCGGGCCTGTCGAACGTATCCTCGCCGAACTCGAAGGCACGGCTGTCGGCGCCACGGCAAGGGTCGCAGGCTCCGGCAGTGACGTCCAGACCGCAGGTGAATCGCTCTACCGAGGGGCCCAGGGACTGCCGGACGGTTTCGTCGAGAAACTCGAAAGGATGTATGGCCTCGACAAGCCGCCGGTCGAACGTTTCCTGTTGATGATGGAGAACTATCTTACCTTCGACTTCGGGGAGAGCGCCTTCCGGAGCCGGCGCGTCGTCGATCTCATTGTCGAGAAGATGCCCGTCTCTGTTTCCCTGGGTCTCTGGACGACGCTTGTCGTCTACATCGTCTCCATCCCTCTGGGAATCGCCAAGGCGAGGCGTGACGGCAGCGCCTTCGACGTGTGGACAAGCGGCACCATTGTCCTGGGATACGCCATCCCGGGTTTCCTGTTCGCGATCCTTCTCGTGGTGCTGTTCGCCGGTGGCTCCTACTGGAAGCTCTTTCCGCTGCGCGGTCTCGTTTCCCCGGGTTTCGAGAACATGAGCACCCTGGGCCAGATAGCGGACTACTTCTGGCACCTGGCACTGCCCCTGACGGCCCTTATCATCGGCAGCTTCGCCACACTGACAATGCTCACCAAGAACTCCTTCATCGACCAGATCCGGAGTCAATACGTCACGACAGCACGCGCCAAGGGGCTGAGCGAGCGGCGAGTCCTTTACGGCCATGTGTTCCGCAACGGCATGCTGATCATCATTGCCGGCTTTCCCGGGGCCATCATCGGCATCCTCTTCACGGGCGCACTTCTCATCGAGATCATCTTCTCGCTCGACGGCCTCGGCCTGCTCGGCTACGAGGCGGCCATTGACCGGGACTATCCGGTCATGTTCGCGACTCTCTACATATTCACCCTCTTGGGTCTCCTCATGAATCTCGTCGGCGACCTGATGTACGTCATCGTCGACCCGCGCATCGACTTCGAAAGCCGGGATGTCGGATGAGGTTCAGCAGCCACAGGCTGGATCCCATCACGCGGCGGCGCGTAGCCAACTTCCGGGCCAACAAGCGCGGCTACTGGTCGTTCCACATCTTCCTCATCCTTTTCGCCTTTACACTGCCGGCAGAGTTGATTGCCAATGACCGGCCGCTGGCGGTCTGGTTTGACGGTGCTCTCCACGTGCCAGTGCTGACGGTCTATCCCGAAACGGCCTTCGGTGGCGACTTCGAGACGGAGGCAGACTATCGCGATCCCTTCGTCAAGGATCTCATCCATGCTGGAGGCGGGTGGATCGTCTGGCCGCTCATCGCCTACGACTACCGCACCATCAACTACGACCTTCCAAGTCCGGCGCCCTCCTCTCCGACAACCGAAAACTGGCTGGGAACGGACGATCAGGGCCGCGACGTCGCGGCACGGGTCATCTACGCCTTCCGTCTCTCGGTCCTCTTCGGTCTCGCCCTGACGCTCGTTTCGTCCGTCATCGGCATCGCCGCCGGTGCCGTTCAAGGCTACTACGGAGGCTGGATCGACCTTCTGGCGCAACGCGCCCTCGAGGTATGGGGCGGCATACCGGTGCTCTACATCCTCATCATTCTGGCGAGCGTCATCGTTCCTGGATTCTGGACCCTTCTTGGTCTCCTGGTCCTGTTCTCATGGACAGCTCTCGTGGGCCTGGTACGGGCGGAATTCCTGCGCACCAGAAACTTCGACTACGTCAAGGCGGCGCGGGCACTGGGGGTGGCGGACAGCGTCATCATGGTTCGCCATGTGCTGCCCAATGCCATGGTGTCGACCCTGACCTTCCTGCCCTTCATCCTCAATGGTTCGATCACCACACTCACCGCTCTCGACTTTCTCGGATTCGGCCTGCCGCCGGGCTCGCCTTCGCTTGGAGAGCTGCTGAACCAGGGACGCAACAACCTTCAGGCGCCGTGGCTCGGGCTGACGGGATTTGCCGTCGTCGCACTGATGCTCTCTCTCCTCACCTTCACCGGAGAAGCCGTACGCGATGCCTTCGATCCCCGGAAGCTGCCGTCATGACACTCCTTGATGTCCGCGATCTCTCGGTTCGCTTCAAGGTGGATAATCGCACCATCGAAGCCGTCAGGAACGTGAGTTTCTCCATGGCCCCGTCGCAGACCCTTGCTCTCGTCGGCGAGTCCGGATCCGGCAAGTCGGTCACGGCCCTTTCCATTCTTCGCCTTGTCGCCGCCGGGCATTCTTCCGGTGAGGTCATTTTCCAGGGCAAGAATCTCACCCGCATGCCGGAACGCGACCTGCGCAAGGTGCGCGGCAACCGGATCTCCATGATCTTCCAGGAGCCGATGACCTCCCTCAACCCGCTCCATTCCATTTCCCGACAGATCGCCGAACCCCTGGTGGTTCACCAGGGCATGACGGCGCAAGCAGCCGCAAGACGGGTGCGCGAACTCATGGACCTCGTCGGACTGGGTGATCTGGCGGACCGGATTCATGACTACCCCCACACGCTTTCGGGAGGCCAGCGCCAGCGCGTGATGATCGCCATGGCATTGGCCTGCGATCCGGATCTCCTGATCGCCGATGAACCGACAACGGCCCTCGATGTCACGGTGGAAGCCCGCATTCTCGAACTCCTCGGCTCCCTGCAGCGACGACTGTCGATGGCCGTTCTCTTCATTACCCACAACCTCTCCATCGTTCACCGGTTTGCCGACCAGGTGGCGGTGATGGATGGTGGACGGATCGTCGAATCGGGAACCGTCAGCGATGTCTTCACCCGGCCACAGCATGCCTCGACGCAACATCTTCTCACCTCACAACCCCGTGGCAGGCCGAAGCCGGTTCCACATGACAGTGCAAGGCGTCTCGAAGCGCGCTCCCTGAAGGTCTGGTTCCCGGTGCGCGCCGGTCTGTTCAGGAGATCGACCAGCCATGTCAGGGCTGTCGATGGCATCGACCTCGCCGTTCGCGGCCGCGAGACCATCGGCATTGTCGGCGAATCGGGATCCGGAAAGTCGACGCTCGGCATGGCCATCCTGCGGCTGATCGCCAGTGAAGGCGACATCAGGTACGAAGATCGCAGTCTGCAGGGGCTGGGTTTCCGGGATCTCAGACCATTGCGCCGGGAACTGCAGGTCATCTTCCAGGATCCCTTCGGCTCGCTGTCGCCACGCATGTCGGTGGCCGGCATCATCGAGGAAGGGCTGAAGGTCCATGGCATCGGGGAGAGTCCGGCAGACCGCCGCGACCTGGTTGCCGAAGCCCTCCAGGAGGTCGGTCTCGAGCCCGCCATGATGGATCGTTATCCTCACGAGTTCTCCGGTGGCCAGCGCCAGCGCATCGCCATCGCCCGCGCCATGATCCTCAAACCGAAGGTCGTCGTCCTCGACGAACCGACAAGCGCTCTCGACATGTCGGTGCAGTCCCAGATCATCACGTTGCTGCGCCAGCTTCAGAACGACCACGATCTCGCCTATCTCTTCATCAGTCACGACCTCAGGGTGGTGCGTGCGATGAGCCACCATGTCCTGGTGATGAAGGCAGGACGCGTGGTCGAATCGGGAAGCGCTCGCGACATCTTCGAAACGCCGAAATCCGACTACACCCGCGCCCTGATGGCTGCGGTCAGCGACACTGGAGGGACATGGCCGCTGTCCGGAACGGACCCGCTGTCCTGATCCATGGTCGACCAGTTCCCGGAGGAAGCACAATGGCACTTCTCTACATGAGCGGACGCAGCGACGGTCCGGTGTGGCAGGCATGCCTCGCGCCCCATGCGCCCGGACTCGACTTTCGCATTCACCCTGACAGCGGCTCCTCCCAGGGCAACGATGCGGCGCCGGGCTTGGACCCCCCCCCTTTCCGTCTGGGGCGGCATTCACCCTGACAGCGGCTCGTCCGAGGACATCGATGCGGCGCTGGTCTGGAACCACCCTCTTGACGATCTGGCGCGCTTTCCCCGCCTCCGGCTCGTCATGTCCCTTGGTGCCGGCGTCGACCATGTCATGGCGTTCCGTCATCTCGTTCCCGACGGCGTGGTGCTCACACGCATTGTGGATCCAGCCATGACCGCGCAGATGACCTGCTGGTGCCTGATGGTGATGCTCGACCACCTGCGCCGGATGGAAGACTACCGCCGGCTCCACCGGGAGCGGCGCTACGAGGAGCTCGAGGTTCCGCTGCCGCGTGATGTCACGGTGGGCATCCTGGGACTCGGTGTGCTGGGCGGCGACTGTGCCCGCGTCATCGGGGGCATGGGCTACCAGGTCATGGGATGGAGCAGGTCACCGCGTCACATCGATGGCGTGACCTGCCAGTCGGGGCTTGAGGCCCTTGAGAGATTTCTTGCCCCCTGTGACGTCGTGATCTGCCTGCTGCCGCTCACCAGGGAAACCGAAGGCATCCTGAATGCCCGCACCATGTCCTGGATGAAGAAGGGTGCCTTTCTCATCAACGCGGCACGCGGTGGCCATGTCGTGGAAGAGGACCTCGTTCGGGCGATCGATGATGGCCGTCTCGCCGGGGCCGCGCTCGATGTCCAGCGCCAGGAACCCATGCCTGACGACCACCCGTTCTGGTATCACCCGAAGATCCTGACCTTTCCGCACATCGCGGCCCTGACAGTGCCGGAAACCAGCGCTCCCCAGATTGCCGAGAACTGCCGGCGGCTGCACACCGGCGAGCCCTTCATCAATATCGTGGACCTCGACCGCGGCTACTGAACGGGAAGAGATTCCGCGACCGCGACATCCGAAAGATCGAGTCCGGCTTCGATGTAGAAGGCGGCCGCGCCGGGATGCAACGGCACGGCGGCGCCAAGCAGTGCATTGGAGAGTTTCATCTGGCGCGCCGCGGGATGCCCGGAGGCAAGTTCCTCCCTGTTGTTGGGGTGCCACAGCGCCCGCGTGATCTGATAGACCAGATCCTCGGGCGCGGCTTGTGTCACGATCCACTGAACTCCGATCGCCAGCGTGGTGACATGGGAGAGACCGGGATAGGACCCTTCCGGAACGACAGACAGGGAAAAGAAGGGGTGATCGACGAGAAGGCCAAGCGCATGTTCCGCGGGTATCGGCAGGAGATCCGCGATCCCTTCCTCGACAAGGTCGAACACGGAATTGGCGGGATATCCGGCAATGACGAAGAGTCCATCGAGTTCATCCGCTCTCATCATGGAGACGGCCGGGCCGTGCTTGATGTAGCGGACATCGAGATCGACGTCGCTGAGACCGTAGGAATCGAGGATGATTCGCGCGGCGACCAGCGTTCCCGATCCCTCGACATCCAGTGATATCCGCTTGCCGGCCAGGTCCGGAACAGAGGTGATGCCGGCATCACGCCTGACGACGATGTGGATGACCTCGGGATAGAGGCTGCCGATCAATCGCAGCTTCCGCCGCGGGTCGCTGCCGGCGAAGATGCCGGTCCCGGTGTAGGCCCAATAGACGACATCCGACTGGGAGAATCCCGATTCCACATCGCCCGAGACGACCGATCCGACGTTCTCGACAGCGCCTTCCGACGACAGGGCAGTCGCCAGAAGTCCGGGAACACAGCTGCCACCATCCTCTTCGCAATCCGGCACGCCCGGTGGACCGGAAATCACCGTGGCCACCAGTGCGCCCACCGGATAGAAGGTCCCGGCTGTGCCGCCGGTTGCAATGCGGAAGAACTTCAGGTCGGCTTCAGCCAGAAGTGCCGACGGCACCAGTGCTGCCACGACGCCACCGGCTCCCGTCGCCAGTGCCGATCGGCGCGGCATTCCCGATACCGGCTTGATCATCACCTGTATCCCTTCTGCCGACAGAGGCGCTGCCGACTCCCCTTCACCTTACGATAGCAGACCTTCAACGTCATGCTGTCTTCAATGCGCGTATGCGCTGATGCGGGAGAACTTGCGACCATGACCCAGGCCCGCCCGTGAACCACGCAAGGCAGCCCCGGTTCCCTCCGACACGCCGCCATCTGTCTGCCGGGTTCGGCCGGCATGAACTTCGCGGCAACGCAAGGGTGTCGGATGACGCGCAAACGTGGATGGCCGGGTCCGCCCGTGCGGGGGATCGGACTTGGCGCGCTGGCCGTCGGTGCGGCGTGTGCGGCGCCGATGGTTGGACTGGATGGATTCATCGGGGAACTCGCGGCGAGTTGGCGTCCTCACATTGTCCTGGGGACGTTGATCTGCGCCGCAATGGCGTTTGCCGTGCGCTTCCTTCTCCTCGCCGGCTCGCTCGTGGCGCTCGCCGTCGTGCTGGGCGCGGACGTCGCTCGAACGGAAATGGACTCCGCACAGGCGGAAGCGAGGAGCGCCAGTCGGAACGGTGATGCTGCCGTCCGCGTCGTCTTTGCCAACATCCTCATTGTCAACGACGACACCGACAAGTTCGTCGCTTGGATCGAGAGCAGCGATCCCGACGTTGTCGTGGCGACGGAATTCTCGCCTGGTCATGTCCAGCAGGTGGCCGAGGCCATGGGGAACTACCCCTTCCAAGTGCTGCAGCCTCGCTGGCATCCCTACGGCATGGTCATCTACAGCCGCTACCCGATCTCGGGCGAGGCCGTCACCGAACTCGTGAAGGACACACCTCCGGCGTCGGCTCCGATCATCGTGACGGTGGGAGTGGAAACCCCCGCCGGTACGCTTCACGTCACCGGATTGCATCCGTTCCCGCCGATAACGCCGCAGCGTCTCGCCCGGCGCAACGAGCAGTTCGCCATCGCGGGTGACATTCTGGTCGACACCGATGTGCCCAAACTCGTGGTGGGGGACTTCAACGCTACCCCGTGGTCGGCGGGTCTGCGCGCGTTCGTCTCGGACAACGACCTGACCGGTTTCAACACCCGGGCTACCTGGCCCGCCTGGTTCGGTCTCGCCGGCATCCCGATTGATCACGCCTTTGTCAGCCGAAACCTGCGCATCCTCGACATCGAAACCGGTCCAGACATCGGCTCCGACCACCGGCCCATCCTGATCTCCGTTTCGCCGGTCAGATCGCCGTAACCGGGCTGCGTCCCAAGATGCCAGGTCACCTTGTGCGGAACTCCATTGGGTCATCACCATCACGCTCGCTGCCGGCACGGCCCTGCCACGACAGGTCACTCAGACGACTGCGGGAACCTTCCGGCAAGGATCGCGGAACCTGGATGGTCAGGACGCCGGTTCGCTCGTCATGCCCATTTCCTGAAGCGTGGGTTTGGCAGGAACATCCGAATGGGTGGACACTGGCGTTGGGTGCATCCATGGCGGACAGGACATGACGACAGCAGGTGAAAGGCGGCGTTCCGGGCGGCGTGGCAGGACACCCTTCGTGACCACGGCTGTGGTGACGCCGGCGCGGCGGCGCATACCCGCCTTTGAACCCTTTGGCGAGGACGTACTCGAAGCCATCGAGAGACAGGCGGACTGGATCCTCGACACCATCGGCGTTGACTTTCGCGGGGATGACGTTGCCCTGGCACTCTTCCGGTCGGCCGGAGCGCGCGTCCGGAACCAGCGTGTCAGGATGGAGCCGGGTCAGGCGCGCGCACTGTGCGCGTCTGCACCGGAGACCTTCGTGCTTCATGCACGCAATCCGCAGCGACATGTCATGCTGGGCGGCGATCACGTGGTGCTGATGCCAGGCTACGGCTCCCCCTTCGTCACCGATCTTGACCGCGGACGGCGCTATGCCTCGCTCGAGGACTTCAGGAACTTCGTCCGTCTCACGTTCATGACGCCGTGGCTTGGTCATTCCGGCGGCACCGTGTGCGAACCTGTCGACATCCCTGTCAACAAACGCCATCTCGACATGACGCTGGCCCTCCTCACGCTCTCCGATAAACCCTTCATGGGGGCGGTAACCACGCCTCAGCGTGCGCGTGATTCGATCGACATGGCCCGCATCGTCTTCTCTTCGCAGGTGATGGAGGAGAACGCCGTCATCCAGGCCAACATCAATGTCAATTCCCCGCTGGTCTACGACGCCAGCATGTCGGGGGCTCTCAGGGTCTACGCCGAGGCCAACCAGTGTGTCGCGGTCTCTCCGTCGGTCATCGGCGGCGCCATGGGCCCGCTCACTCCTGCGGCGATCTGTGCCCAGACGCTGGCAGAGGGCATGGCGGGAATCGCGCTCGCCCAGCTTGTCCGCTCGGGCTGCCCCTGTGTTTTCGGAAGTTTCCACGCCACCATGAACCTGAAGTCAGGCGCCCTGACCTTCGGCACACCCGAGGCCAACCTCGTGACATTCGCCCTGGCACAGCTCGGCCGCAGGCTTCGCGTTCCCGTGCGCTCCGGCGGCGGCCAGATCACGGCTTCCAACACGCCTGACGGACAGGCGATGCAGGACAGCACCAGTGCCATGTGGGCCACAATGATCTCCGGCGCCCACCAGGTCTGGCATGCCGCAGGATGGCTCGAGGCCGGGCTCACGATGTCTTATGAGAAGTTCGTGATGGATGCCGATCACTGCGGCATGATGCTCCGCATGCTCCAGGGATTCCGCGCCGAACCCGAAGGCCTGGCAGCCGACGCCTATCTCGAGGCGGCCCCGGGTCAGAACCACCTTGCGACGGCCCACACACTGCGCCAGTACCGAAGCGCGAACTTCATGCCCGGGATACCGGAACCCGGCCCCTGGGAAGCCTGGTCCGGTGACGGATCACGGCGTGTGGAGGAACGGGCCAACGCCGTGTGGAAAGGGATGCTTGATTCCTTCGAGGCGCCATCGATCGATGATGCGGTTGCAGAGGCCCTCGGCGACTTCGTCACCCGGCGCAAAGCATCGATGGAGGATGCCTGGTACTGACATCAGGTACGTGTCGGGATCATGGGGGACACGGAGCATCCCTTCTCACAGAACGACGAAACCGGCGACACCTGCGAGCAGCACAACCGCCCAGGCGGGCGCCTTCCATGCCGCGAGCGCCACGAAGGAGGCTGCTGCGATGGCGGTCGCGTGGACTGAGATGAGACCGGCCGAGAGGATCGGGTCATGGAACACGGCGGCAAGGAGTCCCACGACCGCGGCGTTGACGCCGGCAAAGGCGCGCCGGGCCGGAGGCGCACGGCGCAAGAGCCCCTGAAAGTGCAGGCCGCCGACAATGAGAAGGGCCGAGGGAACGAAAATTGCCACCAGCGCCATCAGTGCCGCCAGCGCCGAGGGTGGCGTCTCCATCACGGCGCCAAGGTAGGCGGCGAAGGTGAACAACGGTCCGGGGACCGCCTGCGCCGCGCCGTATCCGGCGAGGAAGGTCTCGCGGTCGACCATGCCGGTGTCGACAACCTCGGCCTCGAGAAGGGGCAGGACGACATGGCCGCCGCCGAACACCATCGAACCCGCGCGATAGAACGCATCGATGAGAGGCCATGGGCCATCACCGACGAGGCGGGACACCACCGGAAGAGCCACCAGAAGAAAGAAGAAGACGAGCAGGGCCAGGATGGCAGTTGGCCGGCCGACGGGAACCTCCATCGGCCCTTCCCCATCCGGTACCGGCTCATCCCTCAACCAGACGAGACCGGCAAGCCCCCCCGCGACGATGACCATCAGCTGCCCGGCGGTGAATGGAATCAGCATGGCGCCAATCATGCCGGCGACCGCAATCGTGGCCCGCTTGCGATCCGGCGCCAGGCTGCGCGCCATGCCGATGAGCGCGTGGGCGACAACCGCAACCGCGGCGGCCTTCAATCCATGGATCCAGCCGGCACCCAGAGCCGCTTCGAGTTCGCCCGCGCCAAAGGCGAACGCGATGAGAATGAGCGCTGACGGGAGCGTGAATGCAAGCCACGCCGCAATCAGTCCGCCATAACCGGCGCGCAAGAGCCCGATCGCCATGCCGACCTGACTCGAGGCGGGACCGGGAAGGAGTTGCCCCAGGGCGACGATATCGCCATAGGCCCTGTCGCTCATCCATTGAAGCCGAACGACAAAGGCCTCGCGAAAGTAGCCAAGGTGGGCCACAGGTCCCCCGAAGGAGGTGAGACCCAGCATCAAGAAGACACGGAAGACCTCAAGCGATGAACCGCGCTTGCGTCCGGACGTCATGCCTCCTCACAGGCCCGGGCGGCACGCTTGCCGGAGAGAACGGCTCCCTCGATCGTTGCCGGAAGGCCCGTATCCGTCCAGTCACCGGCCAAGTACAAGTTGTCGAACATTGTGCGGGTTCCTGGACGCATGGCGATGGTGTCGGGGTCCTGCGAAATCGTCGCCCGGCGTTCCTTGATGACACGCCAGGGCGGCAGCGAGTGCGGATCGGCTTCGAGAACTGCAGCCACGTCACGCCAGGCCGTCATGGCGATATCGTCCAATGGCCGGCGAATCATGTCGTTTGCCGCACTGACCGTGACGGAGAGAATCTGGTCCCGCAAGAAAATCCACTGGACCATGCCTCCGATCAATCCGACAAAGGGATGGCCACCGGGAAGCACAGCTGGACCGGACAGGCGAAAATGGACATTGACGATCCCCTGATGCTTGCGCGGAACCTCAAGGCCCGCCACGAGATCGCCGGCGATTGACGGAGGCAGGGCAAGGATCACGCTGTCCCCTTGAACCAGCGTATCGCTGGTCGAGGTAAAGTCCAGCCTTTCCACCCTGCCGGCTGTCGTCTGCAGACCGCACAGACGGCTGGACAACCTGATGTCGACACCCTTGTGCGCGAGGTATTCCAAGGCCGGATCGATGAAGGCTGCCGAGAGCGATTGCCCGGCGATGAGAGGACGGCTCCAGGCCTCCCCCTTCATGAGCGTCCTCCTGAGTGCCTGGCGCAACAATCCCGCCGAAGCTTCCGCGAGCGGCGTGTTGAGAACAGCCACGGTCATGGGTTCCCAGAAACACGTCACGAGCCTTCCCGATTGTCCCACACACTCTCCCACTGTCCGGCTTGCCCCGGCGGTGATGACAGAAAGTGCGGAGAGATACTGGGCCGGCGTGGTCAGTGGAACACGGCGTCGTGGATCGAGAATCCACCACGGTATCGGCCCCCTGCCCGGCCGTACGGTCCACTGCCGTGCATCACCCACGTCGACGAATGGATATGCGGCCGGGACCGGCCCCCTGACCTGATCGGCCGCGCCGATGGCATCGAGGTACTGGAGGGCGTGACGGTTGCCGCTCATCAAGAGGTGATTGCCGTTGTCAATCCGGCACTTGAGCCGGGAATCAACAAGAGACCGGCATCGTCCTCCGGCCTGTGCGGCTGCCTCGTGAAGCACCACCCGTTTCCCTCTGCCCGCCAGGGAAACGGCAGCCGACAGACCCGCGAGACCGGCACCGACAATATGGATCACGGGCACAGCGCCTGGCCTTCAAAGGATTCCGTATCTGAGTGCAAGCCATACCAGACGCGCCTTGGGCGGCTTTACCGGGACATCAAGCCGATTCCAACCCCGCTGCTCCAGGAGATCGAGGATCTCGCTGTAGACCTTCATCATTGCCACAATCGGCCTGATGCGCCTCCGGCCGATCTCGCCCAGAAGCCGGTCCGCTTCCGCATAGTGGCGCCGTGCCATCGACGCCAGTTCGGAGCAGACGCCAGCAAAGGCCGGATGCATCAGGACCTCGCCCGGAGAGGCAGCCCCGATGCCGTGCTTCGCCAGGATATCCCTCGGAACATACAGTCTTCCTTCCTTCGCGTCGTCCTCAAGGTCACGCAGGATGTTCGTGATCTGGAACGCGTTTCCCATGGTCTGTGCCATGACCGGCCCGGGGTGTCCGGTAATACCGAAGACATGGATGATGAGCACACCGACTGCTCCCGCCACGCGGCGGCAGTAGGCGAAGAGGTCTTCGGTGGCTGCCATTTCCACTCCCGGGGCAACATCCGTTTCCATGCCGTCGATGATCGCCAGGAACTCTTCCCTGGGGAGTTCAAAGCGCCTGACGGCCTGATCGAGCGCACGAGCGGTTGGCATGGTGGGAGAGCCGCCATAGAGGCGACCGATCTCCTCGCGCCATGCGTCGAGAGCGGCCTTCCTGGATGCCACGTCGCCCGGAGTGTCCGCAATGTCGTCGACTTCCCGACAGAAGGCATAGATCGCATACATGGCGCGCCGGCGCGCCGGCGAAATCACCTTCATGCTCCAAAGGAACGAGGTGCCGGAACGTGCGATGATACCGTTGACATGATCCCACGGGTCGTCGGTCACGACGGTCTCGGCATTCAGGGTACGAGACTCATGAACTGCCCCTCGCCTGCTGGTGCTCCTCCAGACCCACGGCAGCGAGGACCGTCGAGACAATTGCCGATGCATCGAGCCCCGCCTGGCGTACCTGAATCTCGGGCGCATCCTGGTCAAGGAAAGCATCGGGCATGATCACCGGCCTGAAAATCAGACCGGAATCAAAGAGACCTGCGCCGGCAAGGACGTGCATGACCTGGGAAGCGAAGCCGCCGATCGAACCCTCCTCAACCGTCAGGAGAACCTCGTGGTTGGTCGCCAGGCGCATGATCAGTTCGCCATCGACTGGCTTGGCAAAACGGGCATCGGCAACGGTCGTCGAAAGACCACTGGCATCCAGCATCACCGCCGCTTCCAGCGCGTCCTGCAGCCGCGCACCATAGGAAAGGAGCGCGACGCGCGTGCCTTCGCGCATGATCCGGCCACGCCCGAGTTCGAGAGGTTGGCCCTGTTCCGGCAGAGGTACTCCGACCCCTGAGCCGCGTGGATAGCGAAAGGCGCTCGGACGGTCGTCGATGGCCACGGCCGTCGCCACCATGTGGACCAGCTCCGCCTCGTCAGCAGGCGCCATGACGACCATGCCCGGAAGACAGCCCATGTAGGCGATGTCGAAGGCGCCGCAGTGGGTCTGTCCGTCCGCGCCGACAAATCCGGCGCGGTCCATGGCAAAGCGTACCGGCAGGCTCTGGATGGCAACGTCGTGGACGATCTGGTCGAACGCCCGCTGGAGAAAGGTCGAGTAGATGGCCGCGAATGGCTTCATGCCTTCGGCCGCCAGACCCGCTGCAAAGGTGACCGCGTGCTGTTCGGCCAGTCCGACATCAAACGTGCGTTCGGGAAATACGTCGCCAAAGCGGTCAATGCCGGTTCCCGATGGCATGGCCGCCGTGATCGCCACGATCGAATCGTCGCGCCGCGCCTGTTCGATCAGGCTGTCGGCGAACACCCCGGTCCAGCTTGGCTTGTTGCTGGTGCTCTTGGCAATCTTGCCCGTCGCCACATCGAACTTGCCAACCCCGTGATACCTGTCGCTCGATCCTTCTGCCGGTGCGTAGCCCTTCCCCTTTCGGGTGACCGCATGAATGAGGACCGGTCCCTCGGCTGTATCGTCGCGAACATTGCGCAGGACGGGGATCAGGTGGTCCAGGTTGTGACCGTCTATGGGCCCGACATAGAAGAAGCCGAGTTCCTCGAACAGCGTGCCTCCGGTCAAAATCCCCCGGACATAGCTTTCCGCCCTGTGCGCGGTTTTCCTGACAGTATCGGGAAACCGCTCCGAAACCTGCAGGCCGAGGTCGCGCAGGGACCGGTAGGACTTCGACGAAATGAGACGCGACAGGTAAGCCGACAGCGCGCCGACGGGCGGTGCAATCGACATGTCGTTGTCATTCAGGATGACGATCAGCTTCCTGGCGATCACACCGGCATTGTTGAGGCCCTCGAAGGCCATGCCCCCGGTCATGGCGCCGTCGCCGATGACGGCGACCACCCTGTTCGACCGCTCCTGGAGGTCGCGGGCAACGGAGAAGCCGAGGGCCGCCGATATCGACGTTGACGCGTGCGCCGCGCCGAACGGATCGTACTCGCTCTCCGAGCGTTTCGTGAATCCTGACAGACCACCGCCCTTGCGCAAGGTGCGGATCCGGTCTCGACGACCGGTCAGAATCTTGTGGGGATACACTTGATGGCCAACATCCCAGATGATCCGGTCGTCGGGCGTATCGAAGAGATAGTGGAGCGCCACGGTCAGCTCGACCACCCCGAGACCTGCTCCCAGATGGCCTCCCGTGACCGACACTGCATCGATTGTCTCGGCCCGCAGCTCGTCGGCAACCTGCCTGAGCGCATCAACCGGCAACTTCCTGAGGTCGCCTGGAACCCTGATCGTGTCGAGAAGAGGAGTGTCCGCCACAATCCGATCTCCCGGAAATGACGGAGATACTACAGGATCGGGTTACTGCATGCCACTTGCCAGGCCAACCACAACCCAAGCTTGCCGTGTGGCACTGGAGCACCGGGGCCAGGTCATCGGCTGCTGTGGGCCGGTTGAAGGCCCGGACATGCAATCCGGACCGGTCAGCCCAGTTGCTCGAGCATGGTCTCCGCACTGGTCGATGAAAAGCCGTCTTCGTCAACGTTGACCTGCTTGACCACTCCATCCTCGACGAGGAGCGAAAACCGCTTGCCGCGCATTCCGAAGGCAACCCCGGAAAGATCGAGTTCCAGTCCCAGCGCCCTTGCGTAGTCCGCATTTCCGTCGGCAAGCATGAGAACGCTGTCGCCGACATTCTGGTGCTCGCCCCAGGCCCCCATGACAAAGGCGTCATTGACCGCCATGCAGGCAATGGTGTCCACGCCCCTGGCCCTGATCGCGTCGGCATGCGTGACAAACCCCGGCAGATGCTTGGCCGAACAGGTGGGGGTAAAGGCACCGGGAACGGAAAACAGAACCACTTTCCTGCCGGCAAAGAGCTCGTCGGTTGTAACTGGCGCCGGACCGTCTGCCGTCATTGTGTGAAGTGTTCCCGTTGGCATGTTGTCGCCGACACTGATCGTCATGGTCTCTTTCCTTTCGTCCGGGTTGGGTGACCTGTGCCGTGGTATATGGACCCGCCGGCACCCTTCCTCAACCCTTGCTGTGCCGGTAATGGAAAAGTCTGCGGCAACAGCTATGATGACCCTCGGCCGTGAACATGGATTCATGAAGGAACCAATGGACGACAACAGCCAGCTCGAGGGGCGCTGCCTGATTGCCATGCCGACGATCGGTGATCCACGATTCGAACGGACCGTGATCTACATGTGCTCCCACAGCGACAAGGGTGCGATGGGACTGGTGGTCAACAAGTCGCTGGAAAGCATCACGGTCGGCGACGTCGTCGAACGGCTCGGTCTCGATCCGGGCGACAGTGGCGATGGCATCCGCGTGCACTTCGGCGGTCCCGTGGAGACAGGCCGAGGGTTTGTGCTGCATTCCGACGACTACATGCGTGATGGAACGTTGCAGATTTCCGGAGGCATTGCTCTGACCGCCACTGTCGATGTCCTCAAGGCCATGATCCGGGGAGACGGACCCCGCAACAGCCTGCTGGCTCTCGGCTATGCCGGGTGGGCGCCAGGCCAGCTCGACGCCGAAATCCAGAACAACGGCTGGCTGGTCTGTGACGCTGACCCCGAGCTCCTCTTCAACAGCGACCTCGATGGCAAGTGGACGGGAGCGCTGACGAAACTCGGCATTGACCCGGCCATGCTGGCCACCGCCGTGGGCAGCACCGGCAAGCCGAACTGACCTGACCCTCTCGAGGTCGCTCTTGCCACCGGGCAAGACGTGTTCAACGGTGATCTCGTCGTTGCCGTCCCCGGCCCTCGCTTGTGACGCTCGCCAAGCATCACATGGTTGATCTGTAACTCAAGGCTTCAGGGTTGTGACTCATGAGATCGGTGCGATGGACGCCATTCGGAGTCGATCAGGGAGAACAGCAGGTGGTCGCGCCAGTCCCCGTCGATCTTGAGGTAGCTGCGGGCTATACCCTCGAGACTGAACCCCCGGGAGACTAGGAGCCGGCGGCTCGCTTCGTTGGCCGGCAGGCAGGCTGCCTCCAGGCGATGCAGTCCGAACTCGTCGAAGACGTGGTCGATCACCACTTCCACGGCCTCGCTCATGTATCCCTGACGGGAATAGGAGCGGCCAATCCAGTATCCAAGGGTCCCCGAACTCGCCACACCCCGGCGAATGTCGCTCACCGTCACACCACCCATCAGCGCATCGTCATCGCGCCGGACCAGAAACCAGCTAAAGGCCGTTCCGGCTTCATGGTCGCGCGCCTGCAGTCTGATGCGTCGGGTGAAGGAACCCCTGGTCAGGGCATTGCGCGGCCATGTCGGTTCCCAGGGCTGCAGGAACTCCCTGCTTTCGTTGCGCAACCTGGCCCATTGCGGCCAGTCATCAATGGCAGGAGGGCGGAGGACCAGCCTGGCACTCTCGAGAGAGGCCGCCTGCCGCCGCGACGCCGGTTTCCTCAGGAAGGCGAACACGTCCCTGTTCCCTTGCCCAGGCCCGACAGGACTCTCCCGTAAGGAACGATGCCCTCCTCGGGCCCGATGCAGGCCATCGCGGGACGTGTTCCCTGGAACAGGGTATCAGCACACCTGCGGATGTCCGCCGCGCTCACGTCGTCGATCTTCCCGATGATTTCTTCCTCCGCGATGGGGCGCCCGAAGACGAGCATCTGGCGCGCCAGCGCCTCACACCGCGCAGCCGTGCTTTCGCGCCCCATCAGGAGCCCCGCCTTCATCTGTGTGCGTGCCCGTTCAATCTCGTCATCGGCGAGGCCGTCTGCAGTTCGCGCGACCGCGTCGATGACCAGGTTCGCCACCTCCCGGGCATCGACTTCGGCACACCCGGCATAGATGCCAAAGAGGCCGCTGTCCTCAAAGGCCGAGTGGAACGAGTAGATGGCATAGGCGAGTCCCCGGTCCTCGCGAATCTCCTGGAAGAGACGCGACGACATGCCGCCGCCGAGAGCATTGCTGAAAAACTGGACCGGGTAGTAGTTATCGTCGCAAATACCGAACCCCGGACATCCCAGGACGAGATGGACCTGCTCGACGTCATCCTTGCGGTCGATGGAGCCGCCGGCATAGACGGCAGCATGCGGGACATGACCGTTGGAATGAGGCAGGTCGCGGAACTGGTCCTCCGCCAGACGCACGATCTCCCCATGATCAACGGCTCCGGCAGCCGACAGCACCATGCTTTCGGCGGTGTAGTGGCCGATCATGTGCCCCAACAGGGTCTGGCGGGTCATGCCGGCAATGCTTGCCGGCGTGCCGAGGATGGAGCGCCCCATGGGCTGGTCGGGGAAGGCACACTCCTGGAAGAGGTCGAAGACGAGATCATCCGGCGTGTCGAAGACCTGGGCGATCTCCTGCTCGACGACCCAGCGCTCCTTTTCGAGTTCGCTCTCGTCGAAGATGGAGTTCTGCAGGATATCTCCAAGAACGTCGATGGCCAGCGGCACATCGTTCCCCAGAACGCGGGCATAGTAAGCCGTGTTCTCGCGCGAGGTGTAGGCGTTCACGTACCCGCCGACATCCTCGATCTCCTGGGCAATCATGCGAGCACTGCGCCGTTCCGTACCCTTGAACGCCATGTGTTCGAGAAGGTGCGAGATACCGTGGAGATGGTCAGGCTCGTCGCGCGCACCGACATTGACCCAGATACCCACCGCAGCAGAGCCGACACCTTCGAGCCTGTCGGTGACGATCCTCAGACCGTTGGCGAGGCGTGTGACATCCAGACTCAAGGCTGCCCGTTACGCATCGGCCGCTCGATCAACCGTCCGCCTCCGTGTTGTCGCGAACGTAACCCTGCACGATGTCGACGTCGTTTGGCAAGGTCGTCATGTTCTCCGTCAACCCCTGGATACTCGAGAGTTTCGCGGGGCTTTTCAGCGGTTCTCCAAGCGCAGCCGCGACCGCTTCCGGGAACTTTGCCGGATGGGCCTGGGCATGCATGATCACCGGGACATCCGCATCGATCCCGACCCCACGTGCAGCCGCCGTACCGCAGGCGGTGTGGGGATCCACCATGACGCCATATTCGCGCCACATGCGTCGCATCTCGGCGATGATTCCGTCATCGTCAAGACGATGGCTGGCGATGATTGAGCGTGCCCGCATCAGGGCCCGTGCCGTCACGTCGAACGACCCCAGTCGTGGCAGGCGTCCCATCAGGCGCTGGATGGAATTGCCGTCACGATCGTAGAGCTCGAAGAGCAGCCGTTCGAAATTGCTCGAGATCTGGATATCCATGCTTGGCGACAACGTCGCCACGACCTCACGGGGCGTGTAGTGTCCGGTCTGGATGAACCGGTGCAGGATGTCGTTGGCATTGGTCGCCACCACCAGACGGTCAACGCCAAGCCCCATTTTGACGGCACACCAGGCGGCAAGACAGGCGCCGAAATTGGCGGAAGGAATGGAGAAGGCCACCTTGCGATCCGGCGCACCGAGGCGGACGGCTGCGGCAACGCAATAGGCCGCTTGCGCCACGATCCTTGTCCAGTTGATGGAGTTGACCGCCGTCAGTCTGCGGGAGGTCGCAAAGGCCGTGTCGTTGAACATGGCCTTGACCAGGGACTGGCAGTCGTCGAACGTCCCCTCGATGGCGATGCAGTGGACATTGCCGGCGACCACGGTGGTCATCTGGCGCCGCTGGATGTCGCTCACCCTGCCCCTGGGAAACAGGATGAAGATGTCCATGTTGCGCCGCCCGGCGCACCCGGCGATGGCCGCCGAGCCGGTGTCTCCCGACGTTGCGCCGAGAACGGTGACCCGTTCTCCTCTCCGCTCGAGCGCCCGGTCCATGAGGCGGGCGAGAAGTTGAAGGGCCAGATCCTTGAAGGCAAAGGTCGGGCCATGAAACAGTTCGAGGAGCCAGTCGTTGTCCGCCGTCTGCACCATGGGAATGACGGCCGGATGGTCGAATTGAGCGTAGGCCTGGCGTGTCATGGCCAGCAGTTCGTCCGGCTTGATCCAGCCATCGACGAATGGCTGGACGACACGCGCGACGATCTCGGCGTATGTCATGCCCTGCATGGCTCGAAAGTCCTGAGCCGCGAACCAGGGCCAGGTCTTCGGAAGCCACAGACCTCCATCGGGAGCCAATCCACCCAGCAGGATTTCCTCGAAGTCTGCTTCGGCCGTCCCGCCGCGGGTCGAAACATACCTGATGTCGGATTTCACCCGTTCGCCCCGCCGGAATGTGGCCCCACGTTCACTTAGATCATACTGGCAAACTCAACAAGGGCCGGTTGCTCCGGCACTTTCGTGGCGACCTACGCAGTGCGATACCTCGAATTGGCGATGAGCCGCGGCTGCGGGGTGCCGGTGATGTCGCAGTGCACATCGAGCATCGCCGAAAAGTCCTTGCCGCCAAATCCGCGTACCCTTGCCACACTGTAGGCTTCCCGGGCAGCGGCGGCCATGGGCATCGGCACGCCCGTGGCGTTGGCGGCCTCGACCACGAGAGAGAGATCCTTGTGCGCCAGGTCGATGGTGAACCCGGGGGACGTGTCATCGGCCAGCACCTTGACAGGCCAGGCCGAACTGATCTGCCCGTTGACGGCCGACGTGCCGCAGATCACGTCGAGTGTACTGTCGAGATCGAGGCCGAAGGCCGCCGCAAGAACGAGCGCCTCGGCGTTGATCTGGCAGGATGCCGTGGAAATGAAGTTGTTGACGAGTTTCGTGCGCGTGCCCGCACCGCACGGACCGCAGTGGAAGATCGCCGTCCCCATGGCCTCGAGAAGCGGCCGGACGCGCTCGAGATTGTCTGACGTGCCTCCCACCATGAAGAGGGACTCTCCGGCATCCGCATGGGAGGCGAGACGCCCCACTGGTGCGTCGATGAACTCCAGCCCCCTGCCATGGCAGAGTTCCGCCATGGCGTCCGTGGTTTCTGGGTCGATGGTGCTCATGTCCATGACGATGGTGCCCCGCCGCGCCGTGGCGAGAATTCCCTCCTCACCGGTGACGACCTCGCGGACACTGACCGGGCCGGGGAGCATGGTGATCACCACCTCCGCCTGGGCCGCCACCTCTGCCGGTGAAGCACCAGGCACGGCACCCAGGCGTGCCAGAGTGTCGATCCGACCCGACACAATGTCGTGAACCATCAGATCGAAGCCCTTGCGCACGAGATTTGAGGCCATGGGACATCCCATGCGTCCAAGGCCGATGAAACCCGTCGTTACCAAGACGTCCCTCCAGGCTCGCATCACGCCATGGCTTGTATCAGCGCGCCGGAAGCCGCACCAGCATGATCATGTTTCGCATAGCCGGTCGCCGGCATCCCCGAGACCGGGCACCAGGTAGCCATGATCGTCCAGACTCCGGTCGATGGCGGCGGTGAAGACCGCGACATCCGGATGGGCTCTCGCCACAGCGTCGATCCCCTCGGGTGCGGCCAACAGGGACATCAGCCGGATGCTGCGGGCCGACGCGCCTTTCAGCCGTGACAAGGCGGCCAACGCAGTATTGGCCGTCCCCAGCATCGGGTCGAGAACGACGACCGGCCTGTCGGCAAGATCACACGGCACCTTGAAGTAGTATTCGCTTGCCTGAAGAGTATGCGGGTCCCGTACCAGTCCGATGTATCCGACGGGAGCTGATGGCACCAGTTCGAGCATGCCGTCGAGCAGTCCGTTGCCGGCGCGCAGGACCGAAATCAGGACCGGTCCTCCCGTCTTGAGAAACGGCGCCTCCATTCTGGCAAGCGGCGTCTCGATGGTGCGCCGAACGAGATCGAGATCTCGCAGGACCTCGTAGCCGACCATCGTTGCGAGTTCACGCATGAGCCGGCGGAAGGGGCGGGTTCCAGTCTCCCTGCAACGCAGGAGGGAGAGCTTGTGCTGAACCAGGGGATGATCAATCACGGTGACACCTGGCATGGGATCCTCCTTACTGCCGCCGGCGTCCCCAAATTGATTCTGGCCGATTGACCGGCGGTCAAAAAACGACTCAGATTGGCGCGTCACGTTACCAACTTCACTGGAGCACTGTCTTGACCGGGCCCCGGAATCGATCCACTGCCCCTGGCAGACATCTCTTCAGTTTCGGCATCATCACCGACACCCACGTCAATCAGGGTGAGGACGAGACGAATTCGCCCTTCGAATCAGGGCGCCTTGCCAACCGTCGCATGCGCCACGTCATCCGGGATCTCAATGCGCGGGACCTCGCCTTTGTCGTCCACGTCGGCGACATCGTCCACCCGGTTCCGGCGATCCCCGGACTCTATGCCGATGCGGCCCGGCGCTTCTTCGAGGTGTTCGATACCCTTCGCCACCCTGCCTGGCTCACGCCCGGCAATCACGATGTCGGTGACAAGCCGAACGACTGGGCACCTGCTGCCCGGATCAACGAGGATCATCTTTCCCTGTGGCAACACCATTTCGGCGACCAGTACACGTCGTTCGATCATCAGGGGTGCCACTTCGTCATTATCAACGCCCAGGTCATCAACTCGCACCTGGAGGCCGAGGAACGCCAGCGCTCCTGGCTGGAGGCCGATCTCCGCAGCCACCACGGCCGGCGCATCTTCCTGTTCAGTCACTATCCGCCCTGTCTTCTGGAGGCAGACGAGGAAGAGACCTATGACAACATCGGTGAACCCGGTCGCTCATGGCTCCTCGAGCTCGCCCGGCAACACCAGGTCGAAGCCCTGATCGCCGGACATGTCCACAACTTCTGGTACCTCCGGCTTGACGCGACCGACTGCTACATCCTGCCGTCGACCGCCTTCGTGCGCTTTGACTACGCCGAGATGCTGAGGGCCTCGCCTGGCGCTGAAACCGAATTCGGACGCAATGACCGGCCCAAGCTCGGCTATGCGATCTGCCATGTTCACGAAGACGGGCACATGGTCGAGATCGTGCGCACGTGGGGGAACACTCTCGACGTCGGTGCGGCGGCGGCAACACGGCCGGAGCATCGTCTCGCCGCCATCCATCCGCGCCAGAACCGGCGCGCCGCATTCGGGTTCGACATGCGCCACAACTGGATGGAGATCGTCGAGATACCTCCCACCGGTGGCCTCGACGAGTTTGATCGCAAGACCGTGCGCAACGACTACCCACTGCTCGCCCTGTGGGACATGGCCGTGCGGCCGTTGAGGGTGCCGGTGCGCGATCTCGTAAACGAGGCGAATGTCGCACGCATGAACCTTCTGGCGGAGCACGGGCACCTCTTCACGCTCATGTCGTTCGGCGCCCCCACCGGCGAACTGATGGAACGCCTCAAATCCCACCGCGACCTCTTCCGGACGTGGGACGTTGCCATCAATCCCGATGTCATCGATCGAGACATCGGCCCCATCGCCACTGCGGCCACCAGTGCCGGCGTCCCCCTCGTGCTGTCGCGCCTGCGCTCGATCGACGAGCAACGCGCCGAAGCCGGCAAGTACTACCATTCGATCAACCAGGGATTTCTCGTCCGCGACACGGAAGAAATCGCCGCGATCGCAAGGCTGCCCGAACTCGATGGCGTGCTCGCCGGCGTAGTCTTCCGCCTCACCCTCGACATGCCGGTCTGGGAAACGGTGGCAGCGGCCAGCGCCGTGGCGACCGGCCTCGGCCTCAGGGCCCACATCCACATGCGCATGGCCGGAACCAGTCCGGCCAGCCCCGTCATGGACGATACCCTTACTGTCAGGCGGATTGCCGAGGCAATGGCGGCTGCAATGACCTTTGCCGATGTCACCGTGTTCGCCGATACCCTGGTTGACATCGACCGAGGCTACTTCCCCCGGTCAGGCGTTCTCGATCGTCTCTGCAACCCGCGTCCCGGTTACCACGTGGTGCGCCACATGCATGCGGCCTTCGACATCGTCGACGACGGAATTGTGCCCGGGACCGCCAGGGATCTTGCGGGCGGGCGACATCTGGAGATGAGGGAAGCCGGCAACCCGCTGGTGCTGGTGGTGCCGGTGGACCAGTCGGCAGCCCTTGATGTGCCCTGGTCCGGTCACCCGGTTCTTTCGATCAATCTCCTCACCGGCTCCGTTGCTCCGCACCCGGCATGCCATGAGGTGCGGATCGGATCCGCAAGCCCGCACCTCCTGATGGCCGACCCCGATGGAAGTCGTCTTCGCCGGCTTTCCTGACAACTCGTGCGCCATCCCGGGTGGTGTTCAGGTACGCTCCATATCCGCCATGACGAGTTGGTTGAGTCGATGGTGGAGCCTGTCCCAGAACGGAGCGTAGTAATGCTGGCGGCACACCGGACTGCGGCGGGCGGCCTGGACGGCCTCGATCATGATCCTGTCTTCCGCGTGGACGACATCGAACAATTGCTGCACCTGCCGTTCCTGGTCCTGAAAGGCGGGATCCTCGAGCGCTTCGGGAGAATAGAACCTCAGGTGCCTGAGCTCGGTGACATCCGGCCCCCGCGGAAGGGCGATGTTGATCTTGGCGAAGGTGTCGAGCAGCGGAATGTTGACATTGGGATAGAGCGTCGTGAAGTAGCCCCGTTCCGGCACGATGCCGATGTCGTGACCGGCCGAGGGAAGGTGGACCTCGTCATAGGTGGCGCCCGACTGCTCACGGGAATGGGCAAAGGCGAGGAGTGATCCCTCCATGGTGAGTTCGAAGCGGGGCTCTCCGGCTGCTCCTACCCGCGGAACTTCGGGGGACTTGCGATAGATGTCGTGCGTGAAGGCCTCATGGAGGAGGTTGATGGACGCGTTCTCCTGGTAGGTCTTCCAGTTGGTGTTGACGGATCTTTGTTCGATGAGCGGTTGTCCGTCGCTGTCGCGGGCGGGAACCAGACGGTCGACGGCAAAGTCGGCGCCCACCAGGCGGCGCCAGGGCATCAGCCACTCATCGATGTCCGGTGCTCCGCCTTGCGAATTGATGAAGAGGGTGCCAAACCGCTCGGCGCTGGGAACCTCGACGAGATCGCGTGGCCATCCGTCCAGGGCCTCGGGGCCGGCCTGGGGATTGCCATCCCAGTAGGGGGCGCCCACGAGGCGGCCGCTCAGGTCGTAGCGAAGACCATGGTAGGGAGTGTTGATGGACTTCAGCCCCCTTGCCGGACGCAGCAGGGCCAGGCAGCCGTCATAAGGGACGATGTTGTGAAACACACGCAACGTCCCGTCGCTCCCCCTGACCGCCAGCAGCGGCTGATCGAAGAGATCGAACGGCCGTGCATCGCCGGCGCACGGGAGCTCCACGGCGAACATGACGGCGGTCCAGTTCCGCGCAAAGACGCGTTCCACCTCAAGCGCATGCCATGCGCCGTCCGTGAAAGCACTGGCAGGCAATGTCATGGCCTCGCCGATCGGCGCCATCACCCTGTCTCGTTCCGAGCGGGTCATCAGTTCAAGAAGTCTCTTGTCCATCCCTCAAATCCTCTGGCAACACTCGGCATCGCGGCATGCGCACGACCAGAGACAGGAACGTGACCGGATCGTGTCCCGCTGGGAAATCGTTCAACCCCATCCTGTTGATCCGGAAGACCTGCCCACACGACGGCAATCGGCAACGGCAAAGACACCGCACTCTGCCAGTCAGGGGACAAATTTTCCACGTTCAACGCCGTCACGGAGCGATTTCACTCGCATCAGTGAGTGACATCCTGACACCAGGCAGGACACACATCACAGGACCTTCCGCAGTCAGCCACCAGGCTCTCGGAACCATAGCCCGGACAATGTTGCCGGTGGTGGGGATGAACTCGACTTCCCGGCGGGCGCATTGTCCCCCGCGTGCGACGTCGGGCCGCAAGACATGCCTACAGCGCGTGGATGGGACCTGAATAGCGCGCCAGCGTCCTGTCGGCGGTCAGCAAGGAGATGCGCTCGACGCGCGCCTGGGCAATCAGGATGCGGTCAAAGGGGTCACCGTGAAGCAACGGCAGCAAGCCGACTTCCACTGCATGCGCACCGGTCACGGGAAGCTCGGCATAGCCATTTTCCAGCAAGCTACGGCGCAGGAGATGCGGGTCGACCTGGAAATCGGCACGCCCGAGTCCGTTCTTTATCGCGATCTCCCAGAGTGACGCTGCACTCACCACCAGTTCGGTTCCGGGCTCTACGATGAGATCGTGCGCCTCAGTCGGAAGCTTCGCCGACCCCTGTGCCGCCCAAAGCAACAGGTGCGTGTCCAGCAGGAACTTCACCCGCGCCCCGAAAACATGGTGCGGATTTCATCCGAGCCCATGCTGTCGAAATCGTCCGGTACAGATATCTGCCCGGCCAGGAAACCAATTCGATGCCGCGCATCCGGGGCGTCGAGAGCGACGACCTTGACCATCGGTTTGCCGGCGCGCGCGATGATGAATGACTCGCCCTTGGCGGCGGCTTCGACAAGACGCGACAGATGCGTCTTGGCTTCGTGCATATTGACGGTGCGCATGAAGAGCCCCCTTGTCCTGAACTAAGTTTACTAAACTTAGTCTACATTTGCAACTTCAGAAACAAACCGGACATGATGACCTGGCTCTGATCAAGGTCATGCGCAACAAAGTTGGCCAGCCTCCACCAACAAGCATTCCCGGCTTGTGTGCCAGCTGCCAGCAGATCAAGGATCACTGTCTCTCCTCGGCGAGAAACCCGGCGAATGATCGCCATTGCAGTCTTGAATGGAAGGTGGGCCCCATCATGTGTGGCGCCGGACTGATCACGGGAATGGGCAAAGGCGAGGAGTGACCCCTCCATGGTGAGTTCGAAGCGGGGCTCTCCCGCCGTTCCTACCCGTGGAACCTCGGGGAACTTGCGAAAGATGTCGTACGTGAAGGCCTCGTGGAGGAGGTTGATGGACGCGTTTTCCTGGTAGGTCTTCCAGTTGGTGTCCCTCCGGCAGTCGGGGAGAAGGGCGAGAAGGCGCCGGTAGGTGGCCAAGTCGAATTCCACGGGAACGCGCCGGCCGTTTCCGAAGAGCAGGGTCGCCCCGGCGAGTTGGCGGCAGAGGCTGTCCGCCACGCCGAGACTGAGCGTGACGTGGCAGAGCTCGAAAGGGGTGATCGACCCCTTGTAGTGCCGGTTCTTCGCTCTGGGCTGGGCGAGAGCGCGGGTCGGCTCTGGTTCCAGTCGGGGCCTCTCCCCATTCGGAGGACCGGCTTGATGAACTGCGGCCGGGAGACTTTGGAAGTCCGAAGACCGCGTCGGAAAAAGTTGGGATTCCCAAGATGAGCTAGAAGTCCCGCAGAGCAATGTCGTGGCAACCGTAGGGCTTTACTTTTTCAGCAGTGTATAACTTTGGATTATCTCGCCTTCCACCGTCTCCCTGATCGTACGACCGCGTTCGTCCGTCTGGACGTGGGCCCGGGTGGCGGCTCTGACTGATCGCCCGAACTCCCGGTTGATCGGTTCCTTCAGTTTGTTATCGGTCCGGTAGATGTCGCCGCCGACAAATCTGGCGTAGGCGGCGCGCCATTCGGGATCTCTTGTGCACGCCTGGATGGCGTGCAAAATGATCTTGGGGCCGAAACGGCCGGCGCGGCACAGTTCCCGGGCCGCTTCGGCGACCTGAGTGACCAGGCGCCGGTGTAGGGCGGGACGTTCCGGATCAAAGAACTCGAGAAAATTCTGGTCGATGTAGGACCCGAATTTGTCCGTCTTACAACCGCGCTCCTCAACATGCGCACGAATGCTGCGGGCAAGGGCTGTCTGCTCTGGCCGGGGAAACGGGTAGCCGTCCAAATCTGGAAGCTTGGTCAGCAGCGTAATGCGGGTCTCCTCCAGCTCAATGATCGGGCAGTCGCGGATCTGCCAGAAACCGTTGAACCTGAATTGACCGCCTTCCACTGGGCAGTCGAAATCCGCGAACACGGTCCCGGGCCTGTGCGACCATACGGGAACGCCAATCGGCCACTCGTACCAGGGATGTTCGGCGCCGAATTCGTCCCATTCTTCAGCGGTGTAATAGCGTCGGGCGTTCTCATGGACGTGCTCTATAGCTTCCGGGTTCACGCCTTCGTCGGGATATGGATATGCGATCAGGCGAAGAGCGGAAAATCGGTCGAGCGGTCCGGGATTGCGGATCTTCTCGCCAAGCGTCGAGGTGAAGCCGCGGCCGCCCGACCGCCGATGCCGTTTCCAAATCTGCCACGCCCGGACCAAATGCCGCCTTTCGATCTCGGTCGAAGCGTCCCACTGCAGTTCGAACCAAGCCGCCAGTCGACGGGCCATGGCCGGGTCGTGCGATATGACCGCTGCTTCCACGTTGGCATCGGCGGCCTTTTCGCCCTCGCCGAGAAGCCCGTTCTGGGAAGCATTGGCGGAACCTACGATGACATCGTCGCCACCGATCCAGACCTTGGCGTGAAGGCGGTCCAGAGTCCTGACGCGGAAACCGCACTGTTGGAGCGCCTTGATTTCGTTCGGGTTGCAGGCGCCGCTAAGCAGGTCGCATATGATTCGGACGCTCGCCGGGTCTTCATGCCCGCTGAGGCCGGTCCGCTCGGCGGCGCCTTTACCCCAGTATGCGACAGCTACCATGACCTTGCCGCTGCGCGACGCGATCGTCCGCACCTGTGTCTGAATGTCGACGCCCGTCAGGAAATACATCGGAATCTCCGGGATGCTTGGATCTTGTCCCGCGGCGTGGTGTAAGAACCTGGCGTCCATCGCGGTGTCCGGCGAGTTGGACCAAGCCCTCGCTTCGGCGAGCGACCCGAAGTCACTCTACACAGTGGTGCAGCAAGCTGTCCATAAATATAATATGTGAACTATCGAATATTAGATGTGTGTTATATGTAATTCCAACGAATTTAGGCTTCTGCTGACCGTGTGCATGCACCACGGAACCGTTGCGAACAGTTTCCGCTGAATTGCCGTCACCAGTTCAACGGTCTCGTTGAGTGTGGTGTCATCGAGATGTCACATGGCGGTTGGCGGGTGATGAGGGCGCGCCGATGTCCGAGCAGTCGTCCGGCGACGTGCAGGCTTTCACGAAGCGCGATACGCGTCGAGATCGCCGAAGAACAAGATCGGAATGGCTGGAGTCACACACGACGAATGACCGACTGCATGATCGGATACCTCCCAGGCGAGCGCCATGTGATCAGAGAGCTGTTGCGTCTTCAGGGAGATCCGTCTCGCCAGCCCCAGAATTCAGGACATGGCTGATTGTTCAAGGCGCATCGTCGTTGTACAGCACAGCGAGCGGTCGACGCTCCGCGGTGGATGGTTCTATGGTACAGCCTTGAGATCGCGCTACCGCTTGTCGAAACGAGCGAGCGTTTCAAGAGTGTGGAACGAGGCCGGCCGCGGCTCAATCATTCCTTTCGGTTCCAGCATTTCGCGGGCTTCGTACTTGCGACCGTCCTGGTAGGCGCGTTGACGTTGCTGAGCGTGTTTGGAACAAACGACACATCACTCCAAGGGGCAATAGCTGATTTGGCGGGTGACCACGCCCGTCGTATAGAAGAGGTCACGGCCGGGAAGGTTCCGCTTGGTGACCAAGCCTACCAACTTCCATTGGACCGTCGGAGAGTTAGTCCTTGTTTCTGGCGTAACGCTTTGCCCGTTCGACACCTTCATCCAGTTGGTCCGCTAATGTTGGGTCCACAATGCGGACCGCGTCGGCGAAGCGCTTTGCATCCTCATGAAACATAACCCTGGCGCCGGCGCTACGGGTACTGACAACAACCATCCATAGTCCCTCGAGACCCTCAAAGTCCGGACGCTCCGTCCGAATCTCGAAGGTCTCCTGATCGGGCAAACCGTATGACTTGAGTATCTCGCTGTGAGCAGGCACTTGATCTGAACCTTTTCTTGTTCCCGTCCGGCACTTGGGGTTAGACGGTGGAGCCTCCAAGGCCGTCAGACCCACTATGGCCATGCCCTTGTGGATAGCTGCTCCATGGCACACGAACGAGGGGCAAGACACGTTCACGTTACATGGAGAACCCGCGGCCCCGGGATCGCGACTGCTCCTGCTTTCGCTCCTCGCGCCGCCGCTCCATCCGTACGCTGTCATCGGGCGGACCATGAGCCTTCCTGATCTTCTCGAAGGCGGCCATGGCTTCGGCCATGCCGCGGGCCGTCTTGCTGCCGTCGGCAAGCACCTCGCCGTGGGGTCCTTCACGCCCGAGAACCCGGCGAACTTCCCGGGCCCAGTACCGGGTCTGATCGTGCCAGTACTCGTATGCGGCGCTCTGGTGGAGAGCGAGACCCTCCTTCCCGGCCTCTGTGATGAGCGACCGAGCGCGGCGATGAAAATGAGGGACGATGTTGTGAAAGATGCGCAACCTCCCGTCGCTTCCCCTGACAGCCAGCAGCGGCTGATCGAAGAGATCGAAGGGCCGGGCGTCTCCGGCACACGGGAACTCCACGGCGAACATGACGGCGGTCCTGTTCCGCGCAAAGACGCGTTCCACCTCAAGCGCATGCCATGCGCCGCCTGGGAGGGAAGTGTCATGGCCTCGCCGATCGGCGCCATCACCCTGTCCCGTTGCGAACGGGTCATCAGTTCAAGAAGTCTCTTGTCCATCCCTCACGCCTACCCGGTGCCCAGGGTGATCGAGACCGTTTGCATCCTCCGAATCAGCGCAGGAGGTCATGCCACCATGCGGGGCTTGAGGGTATGCCAGTCGGTGACGGACTGGAATGTTCCGGCAATGTCGAGAATGGTCTCTTCGCCGAAGGGGCGACCCATCACGGTCAGCGCGACCGGTAGCCCCGCTGCATTGCTCCCCGAGGGGATCGAGACCGCCGGCAGGCCGGTCAGATTGGCGATCCAGGGCATCACCGTCATCGCGTCCTGCGCGGAGATGCGTTTCTTGCCGACTGTGATGTTCGTCTCTCCATGCGCCGGTGCGGCAACGGGCAGTGTCGGCAGGCACACGGCATCGTGGTGCTTGAGAATGTCCTGAAACCCGGTGACAAGGCGGGTTCTGAACTGCTGGGCTCCGAGATAGTCGACGGCGGCGATGTGCTGCCCGGCCTGCAGCTGGACCCTGACGTCCTCTCCGTATGATGCGGCATGGGTCTCGAGGTACCGTGCATGCCAGGCGGACGCCTCGGCGAGCATGATGACCTTCCAGATGCCAAACCCCCGTTCGAGCCCGGGAACCTCGACATCGGTGAGCATGAAGCCCGCTTCCCGGAACTCGCCAAGAGCGTTCTCGAAGGCGCGCCCGACGTCCTCGTCGCAGAGAATTCCTTCGCCGCGCAACACCGCGAGCCGTGTTCCTGGCGACCTGCTGACGGCATGCCTGTCGACGCGGGTCGTGGGATCCCTGGGATCCTCGCCGGACAGTACGTCGAGGAGAATTCCGAGATCCCGCGCCGAACGGGCCATGGGTCCCGCGACATCGAGCGAGAACGAGAGCGGCAGGACGCCGAAGCGGCTGACACGCCCGTAGGTCGGTTTGAGACCGCAGACGCCACATGCCGCTGCGGGTATTCTCACCGACCCGCCGGTATCACTGCCCAGGGCCGCAGGCACGACACGGGCCGCCAGAGCGGCTGCGGATCCACCACTCGACCCTCCCGAGATATGATCGGGATTCCACGGATTGCGCACGGGACCGAACGCCGACGACGTGTTCGTCGCCCCATAGGCCCACTCGTGCATGTTGGTCTTGCCGAAGATGATGGCGCCGGCGGCCCTCAAGCGCCCCACAACCGTCGCATCGATGCCGGCGGGTGAATCCGCGAGAACCCGGGAGCATGCCGTTGTCGGATAGTCCCGGGTCCAGAAGTTGTCCTTGATCGCCACCGGGATGCCGTGGAGCGGGCCGGCAACGACACCACCTTCCCTCATGTTGTCGAGTGCCCTGGCCTCGGCAAGAACCTTCCCTTCGTCAAGGGCAACATGGGCATTGATCGTGTCACGCACACTCGCCGAGGCGGCAAGACAGGCCTCGGCGAGGGCGACGGCGGAGATGTCACGTCGATGCAGGCGACGGACGAGTTCGCCGACTTCCAGTTCGTTGAGAGGGACCTCAGTCATGACGCTCGACCCGGAAGCGATGCGCCGGCTCGACCCACCATGCATCGTCGAGACCGGCGAGCGCCCCAAGCGCATCGTTGAGGATGTCGACCACCCGGTCGACATCGGCATCCGCAAGTTCCGGCCAGCCCATGGCCCGGCGATGGCCGATCACCTGCTCACCCGTCACGCGTGTCATGGTGACTGATTCTCCTTCATCGTGTGCCGTCATACCCCGAGCAGGTCATGCAGCAGTTCGCGATCGCCGATGAGTTCATCGCGTGTGACCTCCCGGGCGATGGTACCGCCCGCCATGACGTAGGCCCGCTCGGCAAGAGAGAGGCAAAAGTCGAGATTTTGCTCGGCGATGATGATCGAGAGCGTCGCCTCATCCTTCATCGCCATCAGGATTCCGGCGATCTCATCGACAATGGATGGCTGGACGCCCTCGCTGGGCTCATCGAGCATCAGCACCCTGGGACGCGTGGCCAGGGCACGGGCGATGGCGAGGATCTGCTGCTGGCCGCCGCTCAGGCTGCCGGCCAACGCCTCGGCCTTGTCGCGGAGGATGGGGAAGTTAGCAAGCGCCCGTTCGACCGCCTCCTTCCTGCCGAGGCCGCAACCGATGGCCGCCGCCGCGATGTTCTCCGTCACGGTGAGACGCGGGAAGACGTAGCGGCCCTGCGGCACGTAACCGAGTCCGGCGCGGGCGCGCCGCGCGGTGGAAGCGGGAAGCGGTGCGCCGTCGAGTGACACCTGTCCACCGAAGACATCGATCAGTCCCATGATGTACTTCAGCAACGTCGTCTTGCCGACTCCATTCCTCCCCAGAAGCGCCACAACTTCCCCGGTTTTCACGCTCATCGACACGCTGCGGATGATCCGCGTCTTGCCGTAGCCGCCGGTGGCGTCGGTGATCTCAAACATGCTGACGACGACCCAGGTAGATGTCGAGCACCCGGTCGTCCTGGCGCAACGACTCGATGTCACCGCGGGCAAACACTTCACCCTGGTGAAGCACCGTGACATCGGCATCGAGTGTGCGCACGAAATCCATGTCGTGCTCCACCACCACCACGGAGGCAGTCCTGGCGAGTGCCCGGACCATGTGTGACAGCTGACGGCGCTCCTCGTTTGTCATGCCCGCCGCAGGTTCGTCGAGCAGGATGACATCGGGGGCCAGGGCAAGCACCATGCCGAGATCCAGCCACTGCTGCTCCCCGTGGGAAAGTTCACTGGCGGGTCTTGACGCCGAGTTCCGCATGCCAAGCATGTGGAGCATCTCCGTCGTGATCCAGTCGGCCATTCGCGCGTCCCGGCTGCGGCTGTACGCAGCAACCCACAGGTTGCGGCGCACATCGAGACCGGCGAACACCTGTGCCCTCTGGTTCTTGATGCCCAGCCCCATGCGCACCCGGCGAAAGGGGTCGGTCTTCGTGATGTCCTGCCCGGCCAGCGTGATGCTCCCGCCATCGGGCTTGTAAACACCCGTGCAGGCCTTGAGATAGGAGCTCTTTCCGGCGCCGTTGGGGCCGATGAGGCACCGTACCCTGCCACGGGAGAAGGACTGGGAGATATGCCTCACCGGGGTCACTCCGCCGAAACGCTTGAACGTGTCCTCGGTCTCCAGAACCACCGGTTCTCCGCCCGCCGTGCGCAGCAGGTCGAGACGCTCGAAGTCCACGCTGAGACTGGATTTGCGCGCTTCGGCCTCCTCACCCTGGTCGCGGCGCCTCGCCAGGCGTCTCGCCAGCTCCATGAGATCCTTGAGGCCGCCGGTCAACCCGTTGCGCAGGAATATCACCAGCAGGATGAGGCAGGCGCCCATGACAAGTGTGGTCTGGCCGCCGATGACACCCCCGCCAAGCCAGAAGGACAGACCTCCCACCGCGAGAGCTCCGATAAAGGCTCCCACCAGTGTTCCCCTGCCGCCGACGAGGACATAGATGGGCACCAGCAGGGCCTCCTGGACACTGAAGACGGAAGGGTTGAGATAGTTGGCCCAGGCGCCGAACAGGGCCCCGGCAAGACCCGCAACAGCCCCGGCGATCGTGAAAAGAAGCAACTGGTAGAGTCGGACGTCGTAACCGAGAAGTTCGGCCTTGACCGGATCCATGCGTATGCAGTCGACAACCAGTCCGAAGGGCGAGCGCATCAGGACATGACTGGCATACCACGCGATGGTGGCGATGACGGCGACGGTGAGGAACATCGCGCCAGGCTCTAGCAACGGAGCATCACGTCCGAGACCGAGGACGTACCCCGGGATGTTCGACATGCCGTTGTCGCCGCCAACAACGGCTTCGCCTACTGTCGCCGTGAACGATACCGCGACGGTCCAAAGCACCAGGGTGAAGGTGTAGGTGATGATTGTCGTCTGAAGCGGACCCAGACGACCGTAGAATGTGAGGCCACCGATCAGGAACGCCGTTGCCGCTCCCGTCGCCATGCCCACCGGCAGCGACCAGACAAGGGTGTTCCCGGTGAGGGACGCAAAATTGATCGCCGTGATACTGCCAAGGTAGCCGCCGAGACCGTAGAACGCGGTCTGTCCGAAACTCAGGATGCCGCCCCTGCCCCACACCAGGTCAAGGCTGAGACCCAGCAGTCCGAAGATGACCCACGACGTCGCGACATAGGCGAGGTAGGGATCGAAGGCGAGGCTGGCGACAATCGCCAGGCCGACCAACCCGCAAAACCAGACGAGCGAGAATGGTTCGAAGCGCGCCACCCTGGGCATGTCCGCTTTCACGGCCTTTGCCATCGGGTCAGAGTTTCAGGCGCCAGCGAGCGGAGATCCCCAGAGGGAAGATCCGCAGGATCGTGATGGTCGCGAGGAAGAACACGACATCTCCCATGACGGTCGTATAGAAACTCGCCGTCATGCTGGCGATGGAGCCCAGGGCGCCGCCGGCAACAACTGTTCCCGACAGGGTGACGGGACCCGCCGCGACAACGGCAAGAAATGCCTTGATCACGAAGGCGAAACCCATGCTCGGCGTCGCCGGAAACGCGGGAAGCAGGATGGCGCCGGCAAATCCGGCGAGTCCCGAACCCAGAGCGAAGGTTGCCGTGTTGATGCGTCCGGACTCGATCCCGATTGTTGCCGCGGTCTGTGGATCCTGAATGGCCGCCCGAGCAACAATGCCGTAGCCGGTGCGCGTCAGCAGCCAGTAGAGAAGCCCGATCAGGACAACCGCCACGAGAATGAGGAAGAGCAGGTAGGTGGAAAGCGTGTAGTTTCCGATCTCGATGTTGGACTGCGGCATGCCGACACCGGGCGTGACCGTGCCGAATATCAACACCGCCGACTGGTAAAGCACCAGAGAGAGACCCCAGGTCGCGAGCAGAGTGTCGAGAATGCGCCCGTAGAGATGTCGGATAATCGCCCTCTCGACGATGGCGCCGAACAGGGCCGTGACAACACTGGCCAGAACAACCGCCAGGGGAAACGGAACACCGTTTCGCGTGGCGAACAGAGCCACGTAGGCTCCGAACATGATGAACTCGCCGTGGGCGAGATTGATGACCCCCATCAATCCGAAGACGATGGCGAGTCCGACGGTGGCAATGAGCAGAACAGAGGCGCTCGACAGTGATGACAGCAGAACTGTCGCGAGATAGTCGAGTTCCACGGTCGGGACTCTCCGCGTACTGGCGCCGGGTCAGGTTGAGAAGGCGCGGGCGGCTGCTCCTGCAGCCGCCCGCGTTCCTCTCCAGGAATCAGGGAACGAAATGTTCCGCCGTATCGGGATTGGCGATCAGATCGCACACCTCGTCCTCGAAACTCGGCACCACGTACTCGAATTTCTGGATGACATCGAAGGCATGTTCGCGATTGCCGCGGACGATATAGATGTTCTGCCGCAGGTGGTGGGAACCGGGTTGCATGGAGACCGTTCCGTTCGGACCCTCAAAGGAGACACCGCCCTCGAGCGCGGCAATCACGGCATCATTGTCCGTGGAGCCTGCGATCTCGACGGCTGCTGCCCAGATGTGAACCGCATTCCAGACGTCGGCCGCCTCGGAAATGATGGGCTCATCCAGACCGTAGGCCTCCTCCCACCGGGCCATGAACGGTTCGTTGTTCGGCTCGTCGATCCACATGAAGTACTCCTGGGAGGCGACGATGCCCTCGCCGGCATCCGGCGAGACAACCACCTGCTGGTTGCCCGAACCGTAGTTGGTCGAAACGATCCCCATCTTGTCCTTCAGTCCTGCAGCCGCGAACTGTTCCAGGAATCCCGTCTGGTTGGCGCCCACCGGCAGAGCGACGACAAAGTCCGGGTTTGCCCCCTGGATCTTCTGGATCGTTGGTGAATAGTCGGTCACTGTGAGGGGCAGAAAGTCCGCTCCGAGAACCTCGGCGCCGAACTGCTCGGCATAATATTCCACCCAATGGGCCGAGATGGTGCCGAAGTTGTAGTCGGGCGCCATGATGTAGATCCTCGGCCCGTATTCCTTCACTGCCCAGTCGATGAGCACGCTCAATTGCTGCGACGCCGAAGCGCCGGTGATGAATGTTTGCTTGTCGCAGGCGCCACCCTCATAGAGGGCACTGTAGAAATAGGGAACCTTCTTCTGCCTCACGATCGGCCGGATGGCTTCCCGCGACGAACTCGTCAGCCCGGCAAACAGGACATCGATCTGATCGCGCAGAATGAGTGTGTTGGTGTATTGCGTGTACTTGGCGAGATCGGACTGTGCATCGTTCTCGATGACGGTGATCTGGTTGCCCAGCACGCCGCCGCCGGCATTGATGCTGTCGACGGCAAGGTGCAGCGCCTGACTCTGCTGAATACCGTAAATGTTGAGTCCACCGGTCAAATCGAAGATCGCACCGACCTTGACGTCGTCGTCGGCCCAGGCCCCGGTTGCCATGGTGAGCGCCAGCACGACGGCGGCTGCCCGCGCCATTCTCGTGCCCTTCAAACGGTCTCGCATGATTGTTCCTCCCTTGTGATCGCCATCGGTCTGCATGACACGTGACAACAGGCACGGGATGACGACCGATCAACCGGTCATTTCCGGTTTGACATGTCCTGCTTCACGAACGGTGAACTCTACATCACGGCCATCAGCGATTGCAAAGACGCCTCCAGGCTGTCCGGCGACAGCCGGACCGATCTGCGCACCCTGCCACTCGAAGACATGGCGCAAATCGCCTCTGGAAAGATTCGTCCGCAATATGTGGTTGAGACCTGCATGGCGCCCCGGAGTCTTGCCTGGGCGACGGCAAGACGATGCGCGCGAAATGCGTCTGGGCGTTCATAGGGGTCACCGTCAAGCGACGGCAGCAAGCTTTCCTTCTCTGCCTACGCACGGGTCACGGGAAGTTCGGCACGGCCGTCGTCCAGCAAACCGTGGCACAGAAGATGCGGATCGCCCGGGTCGGTTCATTATGGCGATCTCCCAAGCAACAGGTGCGTCCTGGCTTCGCGCATGGTGACGGTCCACATGGAGAGCGCCCCTTGCCCGTCACCGCTGCCGTGCGTGCTGGCGCGGGTTCAGGCCTGTCAATGGAAGCGCGGGTCACCAGGCGTGGCGCATCCTTTTGCCCGGCGAACACAAACATCGATCGCGGCCGTGGTGGACGGTCCGGGAAACCCGGGCCATGATTGCGCCCGCATCACGAGTGGGAAGTCTGGTCAGCATGAAGTATCGGAAACTTGGACGTACCGGGGTCGATGTCTCCCTGCTTTGTCTCGGCAGCATGAACTGGGGCAGCAACAGCACAGAGGCCGAGGGCCACCGGCAGATGGACCGGGCCTTCGAATACGGCGTCAATTTCATCGACACCGCCGAAATGTATGCGGTGCCGTCAAGCGCCGAACACTACGGCCGGAGCGAGGAGGTCATCGGCACCTGGATGAAGAGCCGGGCGAACCGTGACCGCGTGATCCTCGCCACGAAGGTCGCCGGACCGGGCGCTCACTTCACATACATCCGCGACGGCAAGCCACGCTTCACCAGGTGGCATATCAAGCGGGCCATCGATGCCAGTCTCCGGCGCCTGCAAACCGATTACGTCGATCTCTACCAGCTTCACTGGCCGGAACGGCCCACATCCACCTTCGGACGCCTGGGGTACCACTATCCCGAGACCGATGACTCGACACCCCTCGAGGAAACCCTGGAAGCCCTCGACGGCCTCGTGAAGGCTGGAAAGGTGCGCTTCATCGGCGTGTCCAACGAAACGCCCTGGGGCACCATGCGCTTTCTCCATCTCTCCGAGACCCTGGGGCTGCCGCGCATCGTCTCGAACCAGAATCCCTACAGCCTGCTCAACAGGTCGTTCGAGGCGGGGTGCGCCGAGATCACGCGGTATGAACAGGTCGGGCTTCTTGCCTATGCGCCCATGGCCGCCGGAGCCCTCTCGGGCAAGTACCTCGACGGCGCCCGGCCGGCCGGCGCCCGCATGACCATGTATCCTTCGAACCGGCGCTATCTCGGTCCGCCCAACGCCGAACCGGCGATCCGATCCTACGTCGATCTGGCGCGCCGCTTCGACCTCGAGCCTGGCATCATGGCGCTGGCCTGGGTCAACCAGCAGCCTTTCACGACCTCGACCATCATCGGTGCGATGAACGCCGAGCAGCTTGACAGCGACCTCGCCAGCGTCGACGTCGAGCTGCCGGAAGAACTGGTCGAGGCCATCGAGGAAACCCACCGCCGCTACACCTATCCCTGTCCCTGACCGGAGCTGGTGATACTGTCAGCCCTTCTGCCCTTCCGAGCGGATGAACTTGGCGTTGTTGCCGGCGATGACGACGGTGACTTCCCCTTTCGGAACCGTCCCGGCGAAGTGATCGGCCAGATCGGCAAGCCAGCCACGTTCGGTTCCCTCGAACATCTTGGTGAGTTCAATCGACACCGAGGCACGGCGGTCGCCGAGCACCACCAGTGCGTCGGCAAGGAGGGCGCCGAGACGCCGGGGTGATTCGAAGAGCACGAGTGTCGATTCCAGGCCGGCCAGGGGTTCCAGGAATCTGCGGCGCCGCGCCGTCTTGCGGGGCGCAAAGCCGAGAAACGAGAAACTCGACATGGGCAGACCCGATACCGAGAGTGCCGCGATGACAGCACAGGGACCGGGGATGACCTCGACCGGGTAGCCGCGACCGGTCGCCATCCGTACCGCGAGATAGCCGGGATCACTGATGCCCGGCATCCCGGCGTCGCTCACCAGACCGACCGTCAGCCCTTCATCGAGAAGCCGCTCCATGCGGGCTACGGAACGTTCCTCGTTGTGTTCGTGACAGGAGAACACGATGCGTGGACGCACGATACCGAAACGCTCGAGGATCGTGCGCGTACGGCGGGTATCCTCGCAGACGAGGGCATCGAGCGATCCCAGAGCGTCTTGGGCGCGTGGCGACAGGTCACCGAGATTGCCGATCGGTGTACCGATCAGGATGAGTCGGCCTGTCATGCCTGTTTCGCTCTTGACCCCGGGACTGCAAGACCGTTCCATGCCCGTGTTTCGCCGGAATGTCGAGGATGACTGCTCTCGAAGCCCTGCTGAACCCGCTACGAGTGGCCGTTGTCGGAGCCACACCCAGAGAGAATGCGGCAGGCCGGCGGATCATCGAACATGCCGGAGGACCGCGATTCAAGGGCACCGTCGTTGCCATCAATCCACGCTATGACGAGGTGCTGGGACGCCCCTGCCATGCGTCCCTCGCAGACGTTCCCGACCCCCCTCACTGCGCCATCATGGCGGTGTCGGACTCCAGGATCGCCACGGCCATGGAGGATGCCGCCGCCGCGGGTGTGAAGGGCGCCGTTCTGCTCGGCCGCCTCGTCACCGCCGAAGATGGTGGCCGGACATTGCCGGGCCGAATCGCGGCCATTGCCAGGGAAGCGGGCATGGCGGTCTGCGGCGCCAACTGCATGGGTCTCTTCAACACCAGGGCGGATGTCCGTCTTTCGCTGTCCGATCTTCCGGGACTGGACCAGCCAGGACGCATCGGACTTGTCTCCCACAGCGGTTCGACATGGTCCGGCCTTGGCGCCAACAAGCGCTCCATGCACTTTTCCACCGGCGTGTCGGCCGGAAACGAACTTGTGACAGGCATCGCCGACTACCTCGACCATCTCGTTGCCCAGGAGACCACGTCGGCCATTGCCATGATCCTGGAAACCGTGCGTGACGGCGAACGCTTTCTTGCCGCCATCGAAGCCGCCGACTCCGCCGGCATCCCCCTTGTCGCTCTCAAGCTGGCCCGGTCCGCGACATCCCGCGCCTTCGCCTTCACCCACAGTGGCGCTCTTGCCGGCGACGAGAGGGTTCTCGATGCCGTCTTCCGACGCCACAATGTCATTGCGGTCGATACACTTGACGAGATGATGGACACGCTGGAGGCCGTCGCCTGCGGCCGGGTTCCGCCGGTCGACACAGTCGCCGTGCAGACGGATTCCGGAGGCGAGCGCCAGCTCATCACCGACCTTGCCGAGCGCGAGAACGTGCCCCTCGCCACGTTTTCCGCCGCCACACGCCTGGCACTCTCCAGGGTTCTTGACCCCGGTCTCGATTCCGACAACCCGGTCGACTACTGGGGCGAGAGCGGCTTTGAGTCCCTGCCTCGGGTCACCAGCATTCTCGGCAGCGCCGATGAAGCCGGCGTGGTGGTGTTCGCCACCAACATGGTGAGCGGCCGGGAACTCCTCTACCGGTCCAGCGAAGCCCTGGAGACGGCACACCGCACGTCGAGGAAGCCGTGCATGATGATGGGGAACATCACCTCGTCGATCGATGACGATGAAGCCCGGCGACTGCGCGAGGCGGGAATTCCCGTGCTCTGCGGCACGTTGACGGGCCTCAGGGCCATTCGCCACCTCATCACCTGGCACGCCGCACGGCGCACCTGTCACAAGCCTGTCCCGCCCCTGCCACAGGACACTCTCGGGCACTGGCGCCGTCAGCTCACCTCCGGTCCGCCTCAACCCGAGATTCTCCTCGATCTCCTGGCCGCCCTCGGTCTCGAGGTTCCACGAACACGCACATGCTGCCGCGAAGATGATCTCGCCCCGGCCCTGACGTTCACTGGCTGCCCGGCTGTCCTGAAGACGGCAAACCGCGATATCGCTCACAAGACGGAGGCTGGCGGAGTGGTCACGGGACTCACAAGCGATGCCGCGGTCCAACATGCGTGGCGCGCCATGTCCCCCTCCCTCGGCCCGGAGGTCCTTGTCCAGGAGACCGCGCCTGACGGCGTCGAGATGATTGTCGGCATGATCACCGACCCGGTGTTCGGACCGGTCATGACCATCGGCGCCGGCGGCATCCTGGTCGAGGTTCTCGACGATGCCATCATGTTCGTTCCGCCGGTCGGCATCGAGGAGGCCGATGCACTGATCGGCCGGCTGAAGGTTTCGGCAGTCCTTGACGGGGTGCGCGGACGGCCACCTCTCGCCCGACTGGCCCTTGCCGATGCCGTGTCACGTCTTTCCCGTCTTGCCGCCTCTCTTGGCGACTGCCTGGAAGAGTTCGACGTCAATCCGCTGATCGTCCATTCCCGTGGAGCCATGGCAGTCGACGTTCTTGTCCGCTGCAAGAGAGATGCGAACCCTGTGCAAGGCTGACCACGGACAAACGCATGGCGCTGCCCCGAGGACGGTCCCGGTATGCATGCCAGGCATGTCCGAGGTGTCATAACAGCGCTGGCGGCCCGGTGCGCGGCGACCTATCTGAGACACAGGTTCAACGACCGTAACCGGGATACCATCCATGTCAGGCCTTCTCGATCACATTCGCCACGCCTGGAACGTCCGGCGTACCCGCCGTCAACTCGCGACTCTCTCCGACGAACAGTTGCGAGACATCGGGATCGAGCGTGACCAGGTTGCCCGCTTGGTCCGCTCGCTCCCCCGTCGGACACCCCTCACCGGGCCATAGCCTCCCAAGGGGCCGCACGACGGGCCAACTGGCCACCGGATAGCACTGGCAGCGTTGTGCCACCGGGTGCCTGATCCCGGCCACGGAATACCAGACAGAGGGAACGCCCCGGGATTTCGCTTCGGCGGACCCCGAACCGTCCGCTCCCCACGCCTCGCGCACTCCCTGGCAGTCCGCATTGCGGGACGATCCGTGAGAGGTTGTTCCGTGGAGTTGCCCCATACCCGGCCGAATTCCGTGCCGGGCTTTTCCGGCGCTGGCTCTTGCCTTCGGTCTGTTGGCCACGGGACGGAGCGACTGACTGTCATTCACCTGAACGACCGGGACGACATGACCGCTGCACCCCGCATCGCTGCGGTGGTCGCCCGGACAAGGGCGCGCGCGGCATCCCTGGGCAGCGCGGCCCTCGTCACGTTCAACGGTGACATGACCTTGCCGGCGGTGGCGACGGATACCGTGTACTCGAGACGGCTGACGTGATCATCGATGCGGCGCTGGTCGATCTCCAGGCCGACGACATATCTGCGGCCGACATCATTTCCGTGATTCGCGAAAGCCGCATCAGGCGTCTCGACGGACCCGAACAAACCACTTGACAATGTCACGGAGCTGATTCCAGAGTGACGATTCAGGACGCGCTCATCCAGAGCGGTGGAGGGACAGGCCCTTTGAAGCCGCGGCAACCGTCTCGACGGTGCCAATGCCTGATCGATGAGTCAGCCGATATGCGGTCACACCGCTCTCGGCGCTCTTCTGAGCGCGTAGGAGTTGAGAGTGGAGTGCCGTCGGATGAATGAATCCGTCTTGAAATTCCAGGTTTTTCACACTCGGCTGCTGCGTGCCCAGTTCGCATCGGGCTCCTTTCCTGCCGTTCGGGAGGACGCGTTCCTGCGTTGCCAACCCCGATCCCTGAAAAGGAGACAGTGATGACTGAAGTACAGGTCAAATCAGCAGAAAACGGCGTCAACGTCGAGGCCCTGCTCGGTGCCCGCAACGCCCTTGCCGAAACTCCGGAGGCCGGCCGTTTCGTCTGGCGTGCCACCAACGAGTGGGTCCATGGCACCCACTCCCGCTCGTCGGTCAGGGGCTACTACGGGCTCGGCGACGAACATGAGCACAAGTCGGAATTCGACTTCGAAGCCGACCACCCCCTCGTCTTCGCAGCCGAAGACAATGCGGCGACACCCGTCGAGATCGTCCTCGTCGGACTGGCAAGCTGCCTCACGGCCGGTGTGGCCGCGGTGGCCCAGAACCGGGAAATCCAGCTGAACTCGGTCAAGGCCACGGTCGAGGGCGACATGGATATCCAGGGTATCCTGGGAGCCGATTCGGATGTCAGGAACGGCTTCAGCCACATCCGTGTCACCTATGACATCGATGCCGATGCCACTCCCGATGACATCAGGGCTCTTGTCGCCCAGTCGCAAAAGCGTTCGGCGGTCTTCGACATCGTGACCAATCCGACCAACATCACCGTCGAGGTGACCTGAACGCGCCATGCGCACGACCGCAGTCGTCATAGGCGCCGGCCAGTCCGGCCTTGCGACGAGTCACTGCCTCGCCGCGCTCGGCATCGACCACGTGGTCATCGAGCGCGGCGAGGTGGGCCACTCCTGGCGCACCGGGCGCTGGGAGTCGCTCAGGCTGCTCACACCGAACTGGCTGACCCGCCTGCCGGGACTGGCCTATGACGGTGACGACCCCGATGGCTACATGGACATGGCAGGAGTCGTCGCCTTCCTGGAACGCTACGCAGGTCTCGTCAGCCCGGCGCTGTGGACACGCACGAACGTCGAATCGGTGACGGCATTGGCGGACGGCTACCAGGTGATCACCGACCGGGGCACCATCGCGTGTTCCGCTGTGGTCATCGCTTCGGGCGGATTCGACATCGCCCGGATTCCGGCCTTCGCTCCATCCCTGCCTGTCGACGTCGAGTCGCTGACGCCCTTCGACTACACCTCTCCTTCCAGCCTGCCTCCGGGAGGCGTCCTGGTGGTCGGTGCATCGGCAAGCGGCGTCCAGATTGCAGACGAGGTGCAGCGCTCGGGACGCCCGGTCACCCTCGCCGTGGGAGAGCATGTGCGCATGCCGAGACTGTACCGGGGACGGGATATCTTCTGGTGGTTCGACCGCACGGGTCTTCACGACGAACGCTGGGACGAGATCGAGGATGTTGCGCGGGCCCGCCGCGTGCCGTCACCGCAACTCGTTGGCAGCGTCCCCAGGAGCACGCTCGACCTCAACGCGCTGACGGCAAGAGGCGTGCGGCTGGTGGGACGTCTTGCAGGCATCGCGGACGGACGGGCCCAGTTCTCCGGCTCACTGGCCAACAAGTGTGCCCTTGCGGACCTCAAGCAGGGCCGTCTTCTCGACACCTTTGACGAGTGGGCCACCTGCCACGGGCTTGACGGCGTGGTGGAGGCACCGGAGCGGCCGGACCCGACGCGCCTTCCCGAGTCACCGGATCTCGTTCTCGATTTCGCCCGGGAGGGTATTCGAAGCGTGATCTGGACCACAGGATTCGAGGCCGACCATTCGTGGCTCCATCTTCCGGTGTTCGATCGCAAGGGCCGGCTGCGTCACGACGGAGGTGTGGTGGCACCGGGGCTCTACCGCATCGGACTGACATTCCTGCGTCGCCGCAAGTCGAGTTTCATCCACGGGGCGGGAGACGATGCGTGCGATCTGACACGCCATCTCGCGGCCCACGTTGGCGCCACAACGGATTTCTGGCAGAACGCAGGCTTGCGCTCGGCGGCAGCCGGCTGATCTCAGCCGGTGACCGCGGTGGAGCGGGTGATCGTGACCCCGGCGCTGGTCATGGCCCCCATGGCGGCGGCGAGTGAACCATCGAGGTCGATGGCCCGGCAGGCATCCTCGACGAGGACGGCGTCGAAACCTGCCGCCACCGCATCGAGTGCCGTCCAGGCAACACAGAAATCCGTCGCCAGGCCGGCGATGAACAGACGCCTGGAACCCCGTTCGCGCAGGTAGCCGGCAAGTCCGGTGGGAGTGGCCCTGTCGTTCTCCTGGAACGCCGAATAGGAATCGATGGCGCGGTGGAATCCCTTGCGCAGGACGAGGTCGGCACCGCGCCAATCGAGGTCGCGGTGGAAGCACGCGCCGTGACTACCCTGAACGCAGTGATCGGGCCACAGCACCTGTTCACCATAATCGAGGGTGACCGTCTCGAGGGGCTGGCGGCCGGGGTGACTGCTGGCAAAGGAGAGATGATCCGCCGGATGCCAGTCCTGGGTGACGACGCAATGATGAAAGTGCGGCGCCATCCGGTTGATGACGGCGACCACCTCATCTCCCCCGGGAACACCGAGCGCGCCGCCGGGACAAAAGTCGTTCTGGACGTCGATCACAAGCAGAAGATCAGCTTCCGCCAGCGGCCTCATCAATGCCATGGTTCGCCGCCTCCCCAGCCAATGATCCGGACCTGATCGCCCCGATGTCAAGCAATCCGCCGAGCCGCCGACATCGGGAGGCATTCTTGAGGCACAGAGATGACGACGGTCGGCGGACTGCCACAATGACATTCCGTCATTCCCTTCCCGTTCCTGCACCATGGCTTCGGGCTGCGACGCCGATCCTGTGATCTTCGAGGAGAAACTGGAACGCATCTTCGCCCGTTCACGGCTGTTTGCCGGACACGAAAGCGCACTCAAGGCGCACGAGTTCCTCGATCAGCGCGCGGTTGTTGCCCTGTCCGAGGGCGGCATCGAGATCGATCACGGCAATCTCGCAAGCGAGCCGGAGTGTTTGGCGACCGGTCTGGGGTCGCCGGCGATGATGGCCGTCTCCCTGCCAACCAAGATCTGCACGGCACGACCGTCCATGAGTTCGATGGAGGGCAGGATCATGTTGCCGGCCCTGTCCGTGTGCGCGGGGAGACAAGCGACGAGGCCGCGGCGAGGATCGCTGCCACCACGGCAAACGCCGAGGCGAGCGAGAAGGCATAGGCGAGGTCAAGGTCGCCAACGTAGCCGCCCAGGAAGGCGCCCAACGCACCGACACCGTCCATAAGCGCGAAGGCCAGCGCCAGCGTCGTTCCCTCACGCTTGCCGGCGAAATCCAAGGCCGAAGCGAGCACGACCGAGCGAACGCCGTAGAAAGCCCCGATCATGATTATCAGGAAGGCCAGGGCGAGCCATGGCGCCTCGACCAGGGGCATCAAGAAGCCAAGAGGCGCGGCAGCCAGGAGCGAGAAGGCGAAGATCTTGCGCCGGCCCAGCGTGTCGGAAAGCTGCCCCATCACCGGTTGCAGCACCGCGCCGGCCAGGATCATCGCAGCGAATGCGATGCCGGCCCAGAACTCGGAAATGCCGAGATCGTTGACGATGAAGAGCGTTGCCATCGCGAGCATCGCCATGATGGCCATGTTGTAGACGCTGATCATCGCCACGAGCAGGAGGCCGGCTCGACTGAGCCAGCGCTGCGCGAGGTCCTTGAGATCCACCATGCGCGCCCCCGATTCGACGGGGACCGTCAGGCGGCCGCGGACGGCAAAGAAGACGATGCCAAGGGCAACGGCGGGAACGACGGACAGAAACAGGCCCTGCCGCCAATCGACGTGGACCAGCAGGGCACCGGTCAGCACGGGCGCAAAGACTTCGGCAAGGGTGCCGCCCATGGCATGGATACCCAGCACCCGCGCCCGCTGCGCCGGCAGGGTCTGCGTCAGCGTCCCCGTGGCCAGGGGATGCCAGGCCGAGGTGCCCATCCCGGCGACAGCAAGCAACAGCGTGAGGGACCAGAAATCCGGCGCCATGCTGGCAAGGCCGTAGCCCGCCGCTACCCAGACGAAGGTGCTGACGAAGAGTGTACCCCGGCGTCGGGTGTGGTCGCTGAGCATCCCGGCGGGGATCAGGCTCAGCGTGCCCCCGATTGCCGTAAGGCTCACCATCAACCCGAGGTCGGACGGCGAAAGGTCCATGGCAACGCCGATCGCCGGAATCAGGATCCAGAGCGCGCCGTGGGGCCAGTCGACGGCCATGTGGCCGGCACAGAAGGCCAGGATCGGAAGACGCCGTCCTGCGCCGGTATCGGCCGGCGGAACGCGGTCTACCACCGCTCACTCTCGAGGCGGGTCGGGATGCCGGGCCGGGTCATCGCCTGCTTGATGTCGGCCACAGTGCAGTCGCCACCGGGACAAAAGTCGTTCTGGACTTCGATCACAAGCAGAAGGTCAGCTTCCACCCGCGGCCTCTTCAATGCCATGGTCGCCGCCTCCTGGCCCGATGATCCGGACTCGATTGCTCCAATGTCAAGCCGTCAGCCAGGCTTGCCAATGTCGGGAGGCATTCATCGGGCACACGCTCATTCATTGAGATATTCTTGATGGACGGGTGCAACACATCTCGATTGAATGTGGCCTGTTCAGACACTATACCGAGGTCACAGCCCGGACTGGAGATCAAGAAGGGTACGGTAATGACGATGGTCAGCGGACTGCCACGATGACACTCCATGATACCCTTCCGGGAGGCCTCCACGGCGACCCTTCCCGTTCCTTCACGATGGCGTCGCGCTACTACACCGATCCCTTGATCTTCGACGAGGAAAAGGAGCGAATCTTCGCCCGCTCATGGCTGTTTGTCGGCCACGAGAGCACCCTCAGGGCGCCGGGCAGCTATCGGGTGGTGGACATCGCTGACGAGAGCCTCGCTCTGGTGAGGGGGCGTGATGGCGCCCTGCGCTGCTTCTACAATGTCTGCCAGCACCGGGCGCACCGCGTCCTCAAGGGCAACGGGACCCTGGGGCCCGTCATGACATGCCCCTACCACGCCTGGGCCTACAACCTCGACGGGTCCCTGAGAACGGCGCGTGGTTGCGAGAATGTCCGCGATTTCGAGAAGTCGGAGTTTTCGCTGAAGCAGGTCAGGGTCGACACGATGCTCGGCCTCGTCTTCGTCAATCTCGACGCGCAAGCCCTCCCGTTCAGCGAACAGTACGCCGGACTCGAGGAAGACATCCTGCGCTGGATGCCCCGGGCCGCATCTCTCGAGCCGGCGTGTCACAGGGACTTCACCCTGAAGGCCAACTGGAAGGTGGTCATCGACAACTTCCAGGAGTGCTACCACTGCGAACCGGCACATCCGGCCTTCGTCGACATGGTGGCGATGCCGTCGTACCGGAACCGCACCCACCAGTACTGGTCCGGACAGACATCGGACAAGCCGCGCTCTCAGACCAACCAGGCTTATGATTTCGAGTCGGGAGATGTCGACTTCGGATACGCCGGTTACTTCGTGTGGCCGAACCTGACGATCTGGCTGATGCCGGGCGAGCCCAATCTCATGACCCTTCAGATGATCCCCGATGGTCCGGAACGCTGCATCGAGCATCTTCACTGGCACTCTCTGGGAGGCACACTGACCGATCAGTCACGTGCTGCCGTCGACTATGTTGTCGATGTCCTGCAGCCCGAGGACATCGCGCTGTGCGAGAGCGTCCACATGGGCCTGAAATCCCGCGGTTACGACCGTGGCCGCTTCATTGTCGACAGCTCGCGCAGCCACATCAGCGAGCATGCCGTGCATCATTTCCACATGCTGGTCATGCAGGCGATGGAAGGGGGCCCCTTGCCCGTGCCCCAGGCAGCCGAGTGAGCCGGTCGGTCGATTTCTATTTCGGTGCGGGCAGCCGTTACTCGTACCTTGCATCCACACAGGTGTCTGCGATGTCCGAACGGCTGGATTGCCGCTTTCGCTGGCTGCCGCTGAACAGCAGGGCCCTCATCTGCCGTGACGCGAGGGACCCCTTTGTTCCGGTGGACGGAAAGGGCGTGAAGGCGCCACCGTCAGGGCAATACGACTGGGACTACCGCAAGCGGGATGCCCTGATGTGGGCCCGTCACTACCGTGTCCCCTACAACGAACCCGTCGACCGTCTCACCTTCGATCACCGGCTGACAGCGCATGCCTGCCTTGCCGGTGAACGCCAGGGTGCTGTCGAGGCCATGAGCCGCCGCGTCATGGCTCTCATCTTCATCGACGAACGCACGGCAATCGACATCACGGATCTGACGGAGGCGGCAGCAGTCGAGGGACTCGACGTCGATCGCTTCCGGCGCGATCTGGAGGGCAATGAAGTCGAGGAGATGAACGAGGCAAGGGTCAGCGAAGCGGCTTCCCTTGGCGCCTTCGGTGTCCCTTCCTTCCACTTCGATGGCAGGCTCTTCTGGGGTAACGATCGTCTGGTCCTTCTCGAGGCTGCTCTCGAAGGCAGTTTCTGAGTCTTCAACCGAGCCAGAGATCGAGGAAGCCCGGCAGCCAATCATCGACGAGATGATCGTACTGCCTTGCCCTGGCGTACTGCTCGGCGGGCTGCTGAGCGCCCGGATAGTCGAGTTCTTCCGAACCTTCCTTCATCCATGAGCATATCATTTCGATGGTGCATTCCGGGTGAAACTGCACTCCGTAGACGTTCCCGTTGGCGCGGAACATCTGGTTGGGAAAGTGTTCGCACGCGCTGGTCGCCAGAAGTTCGCACCCTGAAGGAAGATCGAACCCTTCACCGTGCCACTGGTAGACATGGCGCAGGTCGCGCAGGACCGGCTTGCCGGCAGACGTGGGGAGAACTTCCATGAAACCGATCTCGTGCCAGCCGTCGTCGTGCGGCTTCACTGACGCACCGAGGCAACGGGCCAGCATCTGCGCTCCGAGGCACACCCCGAAGAAGGGGGTGCCGGCTTCAAGGACGCGCTCGATCCAGCGCAGTTCGGCAGCGATGAAGTCCAGTTTGTCGTCGTCGTTGGCGCTCATCGGGCCGCCGAAGATGACGGCACCGGCGATGTCCCGGAGGTCTTCGGGCAGCCGGTCCCCGGCGCTCGGACAACAACGCACTTCCTCGTAGCCCATTTCGCCCAGGGTGCGGCCGATTCGCCCGGTCGTCGACCACTCGGCGTGGACAATCGAGACCACCTTCGGCCGCGAACAGCCCTTCCCACCATTCATGACATGCGGCCCGTCAACGCCTTTCCCGAAACGCCGCACACATAACCGATTCCGGCACCGGCGCATACCCGCATACGGTCACTGGTGGATGATTGCCGCACGCGCAATTGTCCCAGGTGACGGGATTTCTGGTCAGAAACCCCGCAGGGCCGCGTCGGGCTGGCTGGGCTGGACGCGAAATCCTGCTTTCCTCAGGCTCATGGCGATGCGGTTGATGTGTTCCCCGTCCAGGGTCTCCAGGACAATGTCGAGGTCGGCGAGCTTGACCGAGAGATTGGAGAAGGCCCTCTGGTGGTGCACCTCGATGATGTTCGCTCCGGTTTCACCGATGATGGCGGTCACCCTGGCCAATACGCCCGGCGCATCGGGAATCTCCAGGCCGAGACGGACCATGCGGCCATCACGCACAAGACCGTGCTCAATCACCATCGACAGCAATCGGCTGTCGATATTGCCGCCCGACAGGACAAGGCCCACCTTGCGCCCGCGGAAGCGTTCCGGCCGGGCGAGAAGGCAGGCGAGCGGCGCTGCCCCTCCGCCCTCCGCCACCGTCTTCTCGATTTCCAGATAAGTCTGGACGGCATGTTCAAGCTGGCTTTCGCTCACCAGGACAATATCCGACACCAGATCCCGTACAATCGGAATGGCGTTCCTTCCGGGCGTCTTTACCGCGATGCCGTCAGCGATGGTGCGGCCTCCCGCCTTCACCTCCAGTCCCTTGAGCTGCTGGTACATCGAGGGGAACATCTCGGCCTCGACGCCGACGATTTCGACCTCCGGACGGATGGCTCTGGCGGCAATGGCAATGCCGCCGATCAGCCCTCCGCCACCGATGGGGACGATGATGACATCAAGATCAGGTGCATCCTCAAGCATCTCGAGGGCAAGGGTCCCCTGCCCTGCCATGACGTGATCATCATGATAGGGATGGACAAAGACGAGATTCTCATCGGCCGCCATGAGATGAGCGGACACTGCCGCATCGTCGATGGTTTCGCCGGTCAGGATGACCCGGGCGCCAAAGCGCTCGGTGTTCCGGACTTTCACCACCGACGCCCCCTCGGGCATGACGATGGTCGCCGGAATACCCAGACGCTGGGCATGGTAGGCGACGGCCTGGGCATGATTGCCGGCTGACATCGCAATGACGCCGCGTGAGCGTTCCTCGTCTCCAAGAGAGGCGATCTTCACCAGGGCGCCACGATCCTTGAAGGACGCCGTGAACTGTTGATTTTCGAACTTCACGAACACGTCGGCGCCGCTCATCGTCGACAATGTGCGCGAATGGACGCAGGGCGTCCTGACGACATGCCCTGCGATCACGCCTGAGGCCAGGTTGATGGAGTCGATCGTCACGCTCATCGTTCGCGCTTCTCCTGGTCTGCCGTCCCGCCGGCCATGACGATACCGCGCGCGTCTTCCGGCGTGTCGATATCCACAAGAACGGCTCCATCGTCCATCGCCACCTCGATCACGTAGTCCCCGTACTCGCCGATCAGGTGTCTGGCACCGGCGTCACCCGTGACCCTGCGCATCGCCTGGAAGAAGCTGCTGTCCCACAGGACGGGATTGCCGCGACGGCCGTTCCACGTCGGCACGATGATCGCCTTGGTCTGCGAACCCTGCCATGCACGGGCAAGGGACCGCAGCGCCGCACCGTTGACCGCCGGCATGTCGCCCAGACAGACGAGTGCCGCACCACAGGAAGCGGGAAGCGCATCGAGCCCCGCCTTCAGTGACGTGCTGAGCCCGGCCTCGTGATCGCTGTTGTCGACAAACGAGACAGGACAGCCTTCCAGGGCCGCACGCACAGCACCGGCCTGATGACCGGTCACCACCCGGATGACCATGATTCCGGCCGAAAGAAGTGCGTTCACCACGTGGCGCACCATGGGCACACCATCGATCGTCATCAGGAGCTTGTTGCGCCCGCCCATGCGCCGGCTGCGTCCGGCCGCCAGGACGATCGCAGCAGGCATCTCCCTGCGGCTTCCCGCCACGGGAAGGACGCCCGAGGGCCGCCCCTTGAGGAGGCCACCGACTCCCATGGCCTGGATGTCCGTGCCGGTCACCCCGACGCCTGCGGCAAGACGCCCCAGAACGAGATCGAGTCCGTTGGGCTGCGGTGACCTCGCGCACCCCGGCAGGCCGAGAAGGCGGGTACTGCCGATGTGGGCGAGAAGCAGGAGATTGCCCGGATCGACCGGCATGCCGAGGTGATCGACCACACCTCCCGCGGCCTCGACCGCGGCCGGAATGACATCCTTGCGGTCCGAGATGGCAGAGGCGCCGTAGACGAGAACGATATCGTGGCTCCTGGCCATGCGGGTGATGGTGTCCGCGAGGTCCGGAGTCCGGTGGGGAGTCCTGACGCTGTCGCCGAGACACAATCCGAAACCCTCAATTCTCGCGGTCACCACACTGGTGGTGCGGTCGAGAACCCGGGGCTTCACCGCCGGTGAGGTGGTCATGACGAGACCGGTGCGCCAGGCGCTGAAGGGGGCGACCTCGAGTGCCGGCGCCTCCACCAGGTCAATGCATGCCGCAACGGTGGCCCATGGCACGGCGAAGGGAATGATCTTGATGGTCGCCACTCGCTCACCCTCACCCACCGGCTCGAATCCCGGCAACGTGGCAACCCTCGATGCCCGCCCCCCCCCCCCCCCCCCCCCCCGGCTCGAATCCGGGCAACGTGGCAACCGTCCCCGCCTCGTCGACACTGTTCACGGCCTGCAGCGCAACCGTGTCGACCATCACAAGGCCCGCCTGTCGGGCAACGATGTCGACCCGCCCCCTCGAGGCGGGTTGCACCAGCAGATGCGGCCCTGCAAGGGACCGGGCCACCCCGGTTGCCGCTTCGTCCTCCAGGACATCTCCCGCTTCGGGCATGGCGACGAACAGCGAGGTGACACCGGCTGCCAGAAGCTCGTTGACGAGCGCCTCGTCAAGACGGCGCCCTTTCCTCACGGAACGCCCTTCAATCGTGACACTGTGGGCAAGTATGCCGCCCTGGGCGTCGCGCAACGGCATGTTTCCGAACTTCATTGCACCTTTCCGTTCCGGGCGGCGACGACTTCCGCCATGATCGAAAGTGCGATCTCCTCTGCCGAACGCGCCCCGATATCGAGACCGACGGGCCCGTGAATCCGCGCCATCGCAAGGCCGTCGAGTCCCTCATCCGCGAGGCGTTCCAAGCGCCTTGCGTGGCTACGCCGGCTGCCCAGGGCGCCGACGTAGAAGGCCGGCGACCTGAGTGCGGCGATCAGCGCCGGATCATCGATGCGGGGATCGTGGGTCAGTGCCGCCACTGCCGTGCGGTGATCCGGTTTCAGCTGTGCCAGTGCATCGTCCGGCCAGGCCTCGATCATGCGGACATCAGGAAATCGCCGGGCATCGGCCCAGGCGCGCCGGGGGTCGACGATCACCGGGTCGATTCCCGTTGTTCTGGCAAGGACCGCCAGTGACTGCGCGACATGAACGGCGCCGACAATGACGAGTCGCACCGGCGGATTGAAGACATGAAGGAACAGTGGCCGGCCCTTCACCTCAAGCGTCCGGGACTGATCGAGCCGGAACGCCTGCCTGATGTCCCGGGCCAGGGCGGCATCGGGAGCGTCATCGCGACCGATCAACCATGACTCGCCATTGTCAAGCCAGGTCGCGTGAATGACGCCTTCCCGCTTCCTTCGGATCTCGTTGAGAACCCTGAGCGTGGCGCCCTTCATTTCAGTGGCGCAATGAAGACCTGAACCGTACCTCCGCAGGTCAGCCCCACTTCCCAGGCACGTTCGTTGGAGACGGTAAACTCGAGGGTGCGCACCTTCCCGTCCGCCATCGCCTCGCGTGCCCCTGCGACGACAGCAGCCTCGATGCAACCACCCGACACGGAGCCCCGGAACGAGCCATCCTGGCGCACCACAAGCTGACTCCCCACAGGACGTGGGCTCGATCCCCATGTCCTGGTCACGGTGGCCAGCGCCACCTGGTGGCCGTCGCCGGACCAAGCCTCTGCCGTCTCGAGAATATCCTCCATCAGACCGCTCTCAGCCATCCTGCCATGCCCTCCGCAGATCCACGTCCCGGTCTGGCCAGCACCTCCGCCAAGCCCTCGAGACTCGCAAGATTATGGCATGGAAGGAATCTGTCGACATGCGGCAGCATCGTCCGGATCCCCCATGTGCGGGGACGGAACTCATGCCAACGCAACAGGGGGTTGAGCCACACCAGTTTCCGGCACGAGCGCCTGAGCATCGCCATCTCGGTCCCGAGCTTTCCACCGACATCGCGGTCAAGCCCGTCGGTGACGAGAATGACGATCGTACCCTGACCGGGAAGACGCCGGCCCCAACCGCGATTGAAGGTTCCCAGGCACTCGCCGATGCGGGTGCCGCCGGACCAGTCCTCCACACGCTGGGCAACCGCACGCAAGCCCGCCGCCGCATCCCGCGTCACCAGATCGCGGGTGACATCGGTCAACCGGGTGCCGAAGGTGAAGGTATGGACCCTCATCGCGCCGGCAATCCATCGGCGAGTGTCCGCCTTGCGGCCATGCGCGGACAGGGCATGGGCGAAACAGATCAGCATGCGGGCATAGTCGATCATGGAACCGGAGATATCGCACAGCAGCACCACTCCAGGTGGCTTGTCGACCCGCCGGACGAGAGGCAGCGTGATCATGCCGCCCGGCTGACGCACGCCCCCCTGCAGAGCCGCCCTCAGATCGATGCGACGGCCCGATGGCGAAGACCTGAAGCGGCGGCCGGCGAGCGGGGCAAAGGCAACCGACATCCTTGCCACCACCAGGCGCGCCCGCGCCATCTCGTCTTCGTCCATGTCGGCGAAGTCCATCGTGCGCAGTGCCTCGGCGGCCGACCAGGTTCCCTGCTCACCGGTTTGCGGGCTGCGTCCCCCGTCTTGCCTGTTGCTGTTGTCGGGCAGACCCGGGTTCGTGGCGCCGGCCTCGACGACGGACTCCTGCATGACGTTCCGGTCACCGGCTTCCCCGGACCAGAAGCGATCAAATATCCTGGCAAAGAGATCGCTTTCCTGCGCGTCTGAGACAAAGATGGCATGCCACATCCAGAAGACATCCTCCCGCCGGCCGACGCCCGCCAACTCCAGGGCCCGGACGGCATCAGGCACCCTGTCCGGTCCCGCCGCCAGGCCGGCGGCACGCAGGGAACCGGCAAAGCGCACCACGTTTGCCAGGAACGCGCTCACGTGCCGGCCTCCTTCAGCAGCACCTCGATGCCGGTGTCCCTGATGGTCCGGATATCATCCTGGTGCTTGAGCAGCACGCCAAGCGAGCTGTCGACAATTCCCGGTTCCAGTGACCGGGTGCTGAAGTGCTCGAGGGCCATCGCCCAGTCGAGGGTCTCGGCAACTCCCGGGGTCTTGTAGAGATCCTGGCGACGCAGGGTCTGGACAAACCTGACGATTTCAGTTCCGAGCCGGTCCGCGCATCCGGGCACCTTGCGCTCCACGATCTCGATCTCCCGCTCAGGCGAGGGGAAATCGACCCAGTGGTAGAAGCAGCGACGCTTGAGTGCGTCATGCACTTCGCGTGTCCGGTTGGAGGTGATGATGACGACCGGCGGCCGCCCGGCCGTCACCGTGCCCAGTTCGGGGATACTGACCTGCCAGTCGGACAACACCTCCAGCAGGTAAGCCTCGAAAGGTTCGTCCGTGCGGTCAATCTCGTCGATGAGAAGAACTGGTGGTCCCTCCTCGTGAGGGCGCAACGCCTCCAGGACAGGCCGGCTGAGCAGGAATTCGTCGCGATAGATCGCACCGGAGACCGCATCACGATCAACCGCCCCGGCAGCCTCTGCCAGCCGGATCTCCACCATCTGGCGCGGATAGTTCCACTCATAGACCGCCTGGGCCACATCGAGGCCCTCATAGCACTGCAGACGGATCAGCCGGCGGCCGAGCGCCATCGCCAGCACCTTCGCCGTCTCCGTCTTGCCAACACCGGCCTCGCCTTCGAGAAAGAGCGGTCTTTCCATGGCGAGCGCAAGGTAGATGGCGCAGGCGAGACCCCGTCCCGTGACGTAGCCTTCCGATTCGAGAAGGTGAACGGTCTCGTCAATCGACCCGGGGAGAACACCGGTGCCGTCCTTCACGTGCTGTCGCATCGGGCGTCATCCATCCATGCCGCGATTGCGCCGGCCAGCGCGTCGATACCGTGACCGAGGGAGAACTCCCGGAGCAACCGGCATCGGCCTTCCGTCATCGTGACATGCATTGAGCCGGATGTCCCTTCTCCACGATCGTAGTGGAACACCAGTGCATCGTAGGCCCGCACTTCGCTGCCGGCGAAGACGACGATCCCCGGCGACGAGGTGCGGAGTTCTGCCATGTCAATCACAAGTCCAGCCTCGCCAGGAGACACCTCGACCTCGCCATCGAGACGGCTTTCCAGACCGAGACCCGTCACCCCGGCATGACCGAGCAGCGATCCGGCATCGAGACCTGAAACACGGAATTTCATCGCGCGTCCGTCACGGCCCACGGGTTCGACCCTGAAGGGCTGACCGGTTGGCAAACGAGCCACCGCGCTCTCCACCACCACCCTGCCGTCACCAGGCCAGGACACCGACACTTCGACGTCATGGAGCGGCAGGAGGGCATCGAGACCGGCCATCGTGAAGGTCTGGGCAGACGACGTCTCCAGCGGCAGGAGGTGGGTAAAGGTTGTGGTGCCGGAGGCATGCCGCACCTGAACACCAGCAATCCTGGCGGAGACGTCATCGATGGTGACAGCAAGGTCGGCACCGGACTCTTCTCCTTCGAACCAGAGTGTTCCCGTGACAACCACGCCTCCACGGACATCGCTGAAGGGCGCACCATAGAGGGGGGAGAGATCCGCCGGCTGCAGGCCCGGGACCTCGAACAGCGCCCCGACAGTCTTGACGGAAGCCTCGAGACGGTCTCGGTCCGGCATGTAGCGGGCATCGACGGCTCCGAGGAATCGCGCCTTGTCGGCGTGAAGGGTCATCGACAGCCGTGCATCGTCGCCGGCCGGCCACACCGGTGTCGCCACCACATCCACCGACATTCGGGTAAAGCGTTGCGGATCTCTCAAATCCTCGATCGTTCGTACATCGGCACTGAACTGTGGCCAGGGCGACAGACCCGAATTGTAGTTGAGGAGGGCACGGACGTCCCTGATCCTGAGATCCGGTCCCCTGACGACGAGATCACCACCTTCTGCCTCCATGGTTGCCTGCAGGTAATGAGTGCCGAGGCTCTCAAGTCGTATCCCGAGATCCGGCAGGACCCCCTCGATCACCACGGGACGCGGTGTGTCGACGGGAACGACAGCATGCAGCGGTGTATCGTTGAGCTGCAGACGCAGGTCCCAGGAAAGATCATTTCCCAGCTGTTCAAGGACGAAGAGAGGGAGCGGTTCCTTTTCGAGCTTGACGGAAACCGGCCCCACCAGGCGCACGGGACCATGTGCAAACGTCTGCATGTCGATCCAGCCGGTATCGTTCTGACGGACCTCGATACCGCGTTCCATGAGATCGATACGGAACGGTAACTCCAGGTCCACACCGCCCACGACCAGGGCATGGCTACGAATTTCACCAACATGCAGGAGAGCCGAAGAGTTACTGCCGAGAAGATGGTCGCCGTTCCCGGTCGCCAGTGTCAGCGGCAAATCGAGAGCGATGTTGTAGAAGGTGGCGTCAGCCATCACCACCTCATCCAGGAGACCGTGAATCCCGATACCTCCCCGCCATGCATCCGGTCCACCGGTCACGTCGGCCGATCCGGTGACATGACCCGACACATCACCCTCCATGACAAGATCGAGGCCTGGAATCCTGAGTGCGACGACACGACCGGCGCTGTCGAATGCGATATCGGCCCTGACGAGAACCCGCCCCTGCCCCCGGCCTGCCACCTCGCCCGACGTTTCAAGGGCCACGGCGAGATCGAGGCCGTCCCCCTGCCGCCATGCCTCCATCGAGGCCGCCTCAACGGCAAGATCAAGGCGCAGGCCATCGCCGAGATAGAGAACGAGGGGAATGGGCGTGCCAAGCGATGCCCGCCATCGACCATCCTCGAGAGAGAGATCCACGGCGGCGCTCGCGCCCTCCATGGCCAGCCATGGCCCCAGGCGCAGGTCCGCTGTCTCTACGACCCCGTCGCCCGTGATCGTCCAGCTCGCCGGTTCGGAAACATCAGCGATTTGGGCGTCGAGGCGCAAGGCGGCATGGAGCGACGTGCCTGAGGTCACCATCCCCTCCACCTGCCAGCTCCCGCCTTCGCCCGTGACGCCGACGTCGGCGGTGAGAGAAACTCCACCGCCGGACATCGAAGCCGTCCCCGCGAGGCCCGTGCCGTCAACGGTTCCTTCTATGTCGAGGTCACCTGCTGCAAGGCCGGGCCACGCCAGGCGAATCCTGGCCTCCGGCTGATGGCTCGTCACATCCTCCACCACGATACGGCCACCGGCACCCTTCGCCGCGCCATCTCCCCTCGGCACGACATCAATCACCACCTGGTCATCGTCACCGTGCCAGGTGAAGGCAAGGTCACCGGCACCCTCCAATCCCATCAGCGCTGCCTGCCATTCCCCGGTGCCTGTCAATCCGGTCCGCTGATCGGTGAGCTTTGCGTCGAAACGAAGGATGATGGCGCCCCATGGCCCGGAAATGTCGACGTGCGTGTCCTCGACGACAACGTCTGCCGCCAGCGTGGTCATGCCGGCAGCCATTTCCGACAGGGTGGACCAGTCCGTCTTCCACCCCCTCAGCATCAACCGGTCGAGGTGGCCGGTGGCGAGTCCGTCCAGACTCCACAGCGCCCGGGCCTCTTCGAGTGTGCCTTGCGGATTGAACACGACATTGGTCATGGTGACGGTCCCCAATGTCACCTCCGCCACCTCGAAACCGGCAACCGCATCGCCCAGGTTGCGGCTGATCAGCCAACCTGCGATCTCGTGGCGGGTACCATGGAGACCGGCGATCATGGCCGCGCCGGTCACAAGCACGACGAGCGCGACGGTTCTTCCGGGTCGTTTGAGCCATCGGGGCATGGCCCCATCATGCCCGATGCCCGGCCGTGGCGTCACGGTGGCTGTGACGGATCAGCGCGGGTTGAGCGGCGTGAGTATCCCTGTCGCGTTCTCGATGGCTTCGGCAGCATCGAGGGTCATGTCCTCGCGGTACCGGTTACCAATGATCTGCACGCCGAGCGGCAGGCCGTCGGCGAGTCCCACCGGTACGCCGGCTGCCGGCAGACCAAGGAAATTGACGGTCGTCAGCAGCCGATTGGCAACAAAGATCTCGCCAAGCCGTGCGGCGCTCACAAGATCGTCGTCCACCGGGAACTGCGGTTCCGTGGACACCGGACCGAGAACCAGGGGATGGTCCTCGAGGAAAAGGAGCCATTCACGCAACAGGGTCTGCCGTTCGCACAGCACCGCGAGATAGGATTCGAGGTCGAGCGTCGGCACGTTGGTCCTGATGAAATCGAGCTTGCGGTTGATCGCATGGCCACCATGGCGGCGGATGTCGCGTTCCATGAAGAAGGTCAGTTCGGTGGCAATCTGGCGTTCCCAGCACCGCATGGCGTCGCCAACCCGAGGAGGTTCGGCTTCGACGACATCGTATCCGGCCGCGGCAAGGGCATCAGCGGCCGTCGTCACCGCGTCGCGGGCACGCGGGTGGACCCCGAGGGCGCCCGGATCAGGGGTGACGGCAACCCTGGGCTTGCGATCGGGAGGTGGACGTGTGACCGGTGCCGGCACCCACCACGGATCCCGGGGATCACGCGCCGCCATCACCTCGAGGGCAAGGCGTACATCCTTCACCTCGCGCGCCAACGGCCCCTGGACCGACATCAGCTGGAACATGGGCGGGCGTTCGGCTGCCGCCGATGGATTGAACGCGGGAACACGTCCGAGCGTCGGGCGAACGGTCGCCACGCCGCAGGCATAGGCGGGGTAGCGCAGGGAACCGCCAACGTCGTTTCCATGGGCGATGCAGCCGATCCCCACGGCCAGGGACGCGCTGCCACCGCCTCCCGAACCACCGGGCGTGACATTCCGGTTCCAGGGATTGAGCGTGGCGCCACGCAACGGATTGTCGGTGAACCACCGGAAGCTGAATTCCGGAGTGTTGGTGCGGCCGATGATGATGGCGCCGGCCTTCCTGAGATGGGCAACGACCGGAGAGTCCTCGCTGGCCACATGATCCGAGAAGGCTGGAATGCCGTTGGTGGTCGCCTGCCCGGCCACGTCGACATTCTCCTTGATGGTGACAGGAACGCCATGCAGTGGTCCGACAGGAGTTCCGGCCGCCATGACCTCATCGGCGGTGCGCGCCGCACGGCGTGCCTCGTCATCCATGCGCACCGTGACGGCGTTCACATGCCCATTGACCTCGTCCATGCGGGCGATGTGGCTCTCCACCACCTCGAGAGCACTCACCTCCCGTCGGCTGATCGCCGACACCGTCTCAGCGGCGCTCCTCTGCCACCAGTGCTTCATCAACGGCACGCCCCGGTCTTCAGGGCGGTCCGTTTCCCTCAGGACCGTCTCAACTCCTCCACGTCGTCCGCATCGGGCATGAGCACGAACTCCGGATAGGCCTCGATGCCAAGCTCGGCGGAATCCTGGCCAATTTCCTCCACGGTCTCGTTAACCCGGACGCCTATCGTCTTCTGGAGCACGAACCACAGGAGGAGCGACACGCCAAAGACGAAGGCGCCGATGGCAAGCACGCCGATGAGCTGGACCCCGAAGTCGCCGCCGGAAGTGATGCACACGGCAAGGGTACCCCACACGCCGGCGACGAGATGTGCCGGTACCGCACCCACCACGTCGTCGAGCTTCAGCAGTTCCATGATCTTCATGCCGACCGTGCAGACAACGCCACCCACCGCACCGATGATGACCGCCCAGTAGTGATCGACCAAATCCGGGCCTGCCGTGATGGCGACGAGGCCGGCGATGGCGCCATTGAGGCCCGCCAGAAGATCGAGGCGGCCGAAAATCGGACGGGCGGTGCTGATCGCCGCCATGACGCCTGCTGCCGCGGCGAGATTCGTGTTGACGAGAACGTTGCTCATGGCGACCGCATCGACAGCACCACCAAGAGCGAGCTGTGAACCGCCGTTGAAACCGAACCAGCCCAGCCAGAGGATGAAGACACCCAGAGTCACCACCGGAACATTCGATGGCGGAGTGGGCTTGACGCTACCATCCACCCGGAACTTGTTCCGGCGCGCGCCCACCACGATGGTGCCGGCAAGGGCTGCCCAGCCACCTGTCGAATGAACGATGGTGGACCCGGCAAAATCCTGGAAGCCCATCTCGGCAAGCCACCCGCCACCCCAGGTCCAGGAGCCGATGATGGGGTAGATGATGGCCGTCAGAACGGTGATGAAGGCAAAGAAGGACCACAGCTTGACACGTTCGGCAAGAGCGCCGGAAACAATCGAGGCGGCGGTGGCGACGAAGACCATCTGGAAAAACCAGTCCGACATCACCGAATAGCCGTTGGACACAACGGCTTCCGCCGCTCCCTCGTCACCGTCGAGCAGCGCCAGTTCATCGGCTGACGGACCGTAAAAGAAGGTGACGGTGCCGATCCATCCGGAGACGTCGACGTACATGAGATTGTAGCCGATGAAGTAGAAGGCGAGACCGGCGATGGAATAGAGGCCGATGTTCTTGAGACAGATGACCGAGGCGTTCTTGGTGCGCACCGAGCCCGACTCCAGCATCGTGAAGCCGGCGCACATCCACATCACAAGTGCACCCCACACCAGGAAGGAGAAGGTGTTGAAGACGAACTGCGTTTCGTCGGATACCGCTGCCGCCGCCTCGCCTGGCACGGCAACCAGAAGAACGGCTGCCAGGAAAAGACCCTGTCCCATTCGACGGACGGCAAGATTAATAGTCGGGTTCATGAACACCTCCGATGACACCGGCGGCCGCCTGGCACGCCTAATTCGAGTCTGAATTGCCGGCGTGACGCCTGTCACACACGGTCCGAACAATCTCGTGAATGACGGTATTTTTTTGCCGAATTGCTGTCAACGCAGCACTGAAGAGTCCTCCACAGGCGGTGACGCCTGCCCTGACCACCGGCATCTACCACCAGAAATCGGGAGAGTGGGTGAGAACTTCGTTTCCACCGGCATGAACAATGAGATTCTGTTCGTGCGCAGCGGTGCCGGTTCCCTCACTGTCAAGAAAGACCTCGACGCCGAGAACCATGCCTGCTTCGAAGCGATCGTCGGCTTCACACATTGTCAGGCCGATGTAGGGATGCTCCCAGTAGAGCCCGGTGCCGTGTCCATAGAGCGGCCACTGGGTACTCATCTGGCTGGAGCCCTGCCGATGGCAGGCTGTCAATCGATCCCCGAGACGCGCCACATCGTGGACCAGGACACCCGGCCGGATGGCCTCGATCAACGCGTCGACGATCGTCACGCAGTTCTCGACAAGGGACCGCTGCCGGGCTGACGGCCTGCCGCCGGCGACCGCGGTGCGACCGGGATCGAGCCAGTATCCCTGGTAGATGATGCTGTCGAGCCAGCCCCTGACGAGGTCGCCCGGGCGCGGCACGTCACGGCTGGCCCCGGTCAGCGGCTCCGACGTCCAGTGCCTGATGTGATGTCCGTGGGCTACCGGAATCATCTGCGACACCGCTCCTGACCGGCGCAATTCGCGGATCGCCTCGCCCACGGCTTCCGCCTCGGACATGCCACCCACGAGACCCGCCATGAGAAGGTCGAGAGAACGCGTCGCGATCTCCCCTGCTTCGCGAAAGACCTCCATCTCGGCCGGACTCTTGATGCGGCGGGCACGCTGGATGAGAGTGTCATCCTCGGTCCAGGCAACATTCCCGGCGGCAGACCGGATGAGCCGCCAGTACTTGAGAGGCAGGAAGTCGGCCCCTACCAGGGCGATGGTGCCATCTATGGCGCGTTCCGCCAGTGCCCGGCCGGCAGCGGACATGGGATCGTTGTGACCACTGACATGGCCCGTGGCAAGACGATCACGGCGTGGCTCCGGATCATCGATCAGGAGTTGCGGTTCGCGGCCTTCCTCGAGCAGGACCGCCGAGAACGAGCGTGCCGTGTTGAGTGGGTTGTCGACTTCGTGACCGGATGCCGGAGAATAGTGATTGGCGAGGTAGAGGACATCGCCGCAGCGGTCGTAGGAACCGCCGCCGCGACCGATGACAAGGGCTGCGGCATGGCCACGCCGACGCATGTCTTCGTGCACGCGGCGCCAGCGTTCCTCGTATTCCTCTCGTGTGAAGAGAGTCCTCATGGCTCGGCTGGTTAACCGCGAACCTTTCGCAGGCTGACGCCGAGGCGACTGACACCTTCGTCGATTTCCTCAACCGTCGGGAAACCGAAGGCCAGGCGAATGACCGCACCGGCGTCGTTCCTCACGTGGAAGGCCGAACCGTCGACGACTTCCACTCCCTCGTCATGGGCCACGTCGACGAGCCGGGCGGGATCGACATCATCGGGCAGGCGGACCCAGATAAAGAGGCCACCTGGAGGCCGAACAACGGAACATGCGTTGCCCAGTTCCCGCCTGAGGGCACTCATCATGGTGTCGCGCTTGATCTTCAGTGCCTGGTTGGCCATGGCGACATGGTCCCACAGGCAATCCTTCAGGTACGCATGGGTGATGGCGGACGCCAGGGTGTTGGGCCCCGCGTCATGACGCTTCGCCAGCACGCGGTCGAGCATGGGTGGCCGCGCCACCATGTAGCCGAGACGCACGCCGGGAGCGAAGATCTTGGAAAGCGAACACAGGTAGATCATCGAGGGGGACGGATCGAGCGCGTAGAGTGCCGGAGGAACGTCACCGTCGAAGTGGACATCTCCGTAACAGTTGTCCTCGACAATCGGAACACCATGACGCCCGGCAATGGCAATCATCTCGAGGCGGCGGGACCGCGGCATCACCGTGCCGGTCGGATTCTGGTAGGTGGCGAGGGTGTAGATGCAGCGGGGTCGACGTCCCTGACTCGCCAGCGACTGAAGAGTCTCCTCGAGGGCCTCCATCACCATGCCATCATCATCGACCGGCACACCCGCCATCTCGATGCCCATGGAGTCGAAGGCAACGATGCTCCCCGAGTAGCTGAGCTCCTCCATGACAACCAGGTCGTCCTCACCGGTGCATAGTGTCTCCACAGCCAGGGTGACGGCCTGCATCGACCCGTTTGTGATCAGCACGTGTTCGGGATCAACCGTCACCCCCTCACGGTCCATCTCGCGTCTGGCCATCAGCTGGCGCAATCCTTCATGACCGAGACTTCCAGGATAGGTGGTGAGATCCACCGCCATGGTGCGCATCACGTCGGCAGCGGCCTCGGCAAAACCCGCTGCCGGAAAGGTCTGCGGATTGGCGTTGCCGCTGGCGAAACTGATCATCCCCTGGTCCATGGTGTCTCTCCGGTTTCCCGCCCTCACAATAGCTGCGACAGGCCTGCGGAACATCCCCCGCCGATCATCCGCGAAACCTTCTTCCGGGAGACCGACGGGTCTATCCTTTTCCGATGAAAGGGCCGCCTGGACAACTGACGCGGTACGAGAACGCCACCGGCCGCGCTCTTGCCGAGCGCTACGAGTCGATTGACCCCGACGAGATTCATGGCTGGTTTGCCGATCACCTGCCGCCGCCACCAGCAGCCGTGCTCGACGTCGGCGCCGGATCGGGCCGTGACGCCTCGTGGTTTGCCGCAAAGGGCTACGAGGTCGTGGCAGTCGACCCCTCGGCGACGATGCTCGCCGAAGCGCGCCGACGGCACCCGACACCGAGAGTCACCTGGTTCCGCGATTGCCTGCCTTCCCTCGGCCGCACTGTGGAGCGGGGCCTGAGCTATGACGTCATTCTGCTCAACGCCGTGTGGATGCACGTCCATCCGGATGAACGGCAGCGTGCCTTTCGCAAGCTCGTCGGCATTCTCAAGCCCGGCGGACTCATCATCTTTGCGCTGCGTGTCGGCGGCGACGATGCCGACGATGGCATGTTTCCCTCCAGCGCAGCCGAGGTCGAATCCCTCGCCCGTCGACACGGCGCCATGGCACTTCCAGGCAGCACCAGCCCGGACAGTCTGGGCCGTCCCGGCATCCACTGGGAGCAGGTGGCCCTGCAGCTCCCCGATGACGGCACCGGCGCGCTGCCCCTGCTCCGCCACATCATTCTCAATGACAGGAAGTCTTCGACCTACAAGCTCGGCCTGCTCCGCGCCGTGGCGCGGGCCGCCGACAGCGCTCCCGGCATGGCACGCCATCCGGATGACGACAGCGTGACCGTGCCTCTCGGTCTTGTCGCCCTCAACTGGCTCAGACTCTACAAGTCGTTGGTCGAAGCCGGACTGCCGCAGCGCCCCGGCAAGGATGGCGTGACCAATCTTGGATTTGTCAAGAAGGGCTGGCGCGCCATCGGCGATCTCCCCGCCTTCGACCTGCGTGTCGGCCAGTACTTTTCAGGCGCCCACGCCCGTGGCCTGCACCAGGCGCTTCGCGATGCCGTGGGTACGCTCGTCACAATGCCGATTCACTACATGACCCTTCCCGGTTCCGATGAGCAGGTGTTCGAGGCACACACATCCAGGGTCGGCACGGCACCCGGCTCCGTTCTCGTCGATCGGGAGTATCTGGCGCAGTTCGGCGATCTTCGCATTCCACTCCATCTGTGGAACTCCCTCATGCGCCATGACGCGTGGATCGAGCCCGCACTGATCTCAGAATGGATGAAGCTGATGACGGACTGGGCCACGACACGGGGCAACGAACTCGATCATCGGCGCGTCGAGGCCGCCATGCAGTGGTCCGATCCCGACCGAGACGTCGGATTCGCCCGCAGAGTCTCCCAGGAACTCTTCGAGGAAGGCAGTCTCCATTGCGTCTGGACCGGCCGCAAACTCGACAGAAAACAGATCAACATCGATCACTGCATGCCGTGGGCAGCATGGCCGTGCGATGCCCTGTGGAACCTTCTGCCCACCGACAGGCGCGTCAACCAGCACCAGAAACGCGCCCGGCTTCCCTCTGCAGATGCTCTCGACGACGCCCGGGACCGGATCTGCACATGGTGGCAGAAGGGCTACGTGCAGCGGGCGAGCGACCGGTTCTTTGCCGAAGCACGCTCCTCCCTGATGCTCGATCCGTCCGGGGTTGCGGATGCCGACAAGGTCTTTGAAGGACTTCAGGGCCGCCGGCAGATGTTGCGCACGGAGCACCGGATCGAGGAATGGGCGCCACCATGACCGACACCAGGAACCCGAAGGTCACATGGGATGGCAAGACCTGGCACGCATCACTTCCGGTCCATGACGGACAGACGATCGATGTCCGGTGGGAATCGTCTGTCACCTATGTGATCCGCATACGCGAGAAGGAATCGGGCCCGTGGGGGCCTGGCTTCGAGACGCCGCTACCCACATGCACCTTTGTCGATCTCAAGCCCGGGATCGAGTACGAAGTGGAGATCCGTCCGAAAACCGCAGATGGAGAGGGCGACCCGTTGCCCATCACGGTTCACACGAACGAGACCGGCGACAAGGGGAACGTCATTCCCTTCCCGAAGCGCTGATGTCCGGTGGAATCGATGCACCTGCCGGCCGACGACGGACGCCACCTGCCTTGTCCCCGTGACGTCTCTGGTGCCGGCGCGAATCGCCCGACCAGGTTGATCACGGCACAGGCCGCGCCTGTCCGCGCCCCAATCGTCCCTGGCCGTCACAGTGTGCCGGCGGCAGGAGACCGTCGCTGATGGAGTTGTGGATTCCGGTCACCATTGCCGCGGCGTTTCTGCAGAACGCCCGCTCGGCCCTGCAGAAACACCTGCGCAGCAGACTGGATACCGTCGGCGCCACCTACGTCCGCTTCGTCTATGCGGTGCCTTTCACCCTGGTCTGGGTCGCCACACTGCTCGTCGTTGGCGGCCACCCGCTCCCCCTTCCTGACAGCACGTTCCTGGTCTTTGCCGGCATCGCCGGCCTGTCGCAGATTCTCGCCACCCTCTTTCTCGTGGCGCTCTTTTCGCTGCGGACCTTCGCCGCGGGCACGGCCTATTCCAAGACGGAAACGGTCCAGGCGGCCATCATCGGTCTTCTCATCCTGGGAGATCCCCTGAGCGTCGGGGCACTGGCCGGGATCGTCGTCAGCCTTGTCGGCGTGCTGGTTCTCAGCATCGCGCGCACCACCGCGGGCGCTCGGGAACTGTCCGGCCGCGCCATTCCCTTCGGCCTTGCATCCGGGGCGCTCTTCGCCTTGACGGCGGTGTCGGTGCGTGCCGCCTCGCTGTCGCTGGGTGGCGATGGTTTCCTGATGCAGGCCGCCTTCACCCTCCTCGTCGTCACCGCCTGGCAAACCGTGATCATGACCGCGTGGCTGTTCGCGCGGCGGCGGCAGGTTCTCGCCGAGGCTTTCGGCAGCTGGCGGGTCTCCGGGCTCGTCGGACTGACCGGCATGATGGCATCGGCCTGCTGGTTCACGGCCATGACCATCGAGAATGCCGCCTACGTGCGCGCCATGGGCCAGGTCGAGCTTGTCTTCACCTTCATCGCCTCGCGGGTGATCTTCCGGGAACACACCAGCATCGCGGAGTTCATGGGCATTCTGGCGATTGTCGCCGGGATCCTTGTCCTCGTCCTTGGGCGCTGACCTTCCCTACCCCGGGATCAAGCCGGGGCGCCGGCGACAAATCCCTCGCCCACATGGGTGGCTTTCCAGCATTCAAGCTGTTCGACGCCTTCGGTCATCCAGCGAACCAGATTGGGATGGTTATCCAGCGGCAACTGTGCCCACTCATGGAGATGCATGGGCGCTGCCACTGCGATATCCGCAATCGTGACGGCATCGCCCGTGAGCCATGAATTGTCCGCCAGACGATCATCGAGAATGCCGGCAAGCTTGTGGAAGTTGTCAGCCTCTCCGGCGATCACGGCAGGATCGGTGGTATCGCCGAGCAGTGGCTTCACGCAGTTCTCGACCAGGTAGATGTAGCAGGAAGGGAACCACGAAGCGGCTTCCCACAGAAGCCAGCGATTGACATCGGCACGGGCTGCGGGCTCCACGGGATAGCAGTCCTCGCGACCTGTCTTCTCGGCAGCGTATTGCAGGATGGCGTTCGACTCCCAGAGCACAAGGTCACCATCCTTGAGTGCCGGCAGGGCTGCATTCGGATTGATCTTCCGGTATGCCTCGCCCGCCTGCTCACCGGCGAAGTAATCGACCTTGGTAAGCGCGTAGTCAGCGCCGAGCAGGTGCAGACCGGCAAACACCTTGCGGCAGTTCACGGTGATCGGGTCGGCAAAGAGTTCCATCGTGTCCTCCAGATTCATGGTTCCAGAAATTCCATCGTGGCAGAATGGCCAGGGTTACGCCAATCATCGGGAACCGCATGATGACACAATCACCAGGCACCGGACGCTTCAACTATCTCGTCGCGTCGGTGGAGCCCTCCCTCTTCCGCAATGGCAAGGTCCTGACCCGCCGTGACCGGGATGGCAGCGACGACCACTGGACCGGCGTCGACCTCCGGGAATACCCGATGCCGGTATGCGACGCCCGCCACCTCGATGCCGCGCAACGTCCGACACTCGCACGCAACGGTTTCTGCATGACCCGAAGTCCCTTGGCACCTCCCGATTTCGACTTTCTCAGTCACGACGAGGTGGTGCACCGCTACTATCCGGAGTGTGCCGATATCGTGCGCGAGGCGAGTGGCGCATCCTTCGCCGCCGCCTTCGATCACAACGTGCGTTCGGCTGGCGGCAAGTCCAGCCGCAGCCGCATCAGGGGCGGCCAGCAGGTGCAGGGGCCGGCGCATGTCGTCCACGGCGATTACACCCTCACCAGTGCACCGCAAAGGCTTCGCGACCTGACACGGCCGCCCGGCAAGAACGACACTCTCTCCACGGTGCTTGCCGCCGGCACGTCGCTGCTCGACATGGACGAGGTCGACTGCGTTCTCGCCTCCGGACGCTTTGCCATCATCAACGTATGGCGCAACGTGAGGCCGGAACCGGTCGCCACCCATCCCCTGGCGCTGTGCGACGCCACCAGCGTGAATCCGGACGACCTGGTCGTCTTCGAGATTCACTACGCCGACCGCATCGGAGAGAACTACTTCGCCAGGCATGCCGACACCCACCGGTGGTCCTTCTACACGGCGCTCACCCGTGACGAGGTCCTGATCCTCAAGCAATGGGATTCACAAGGGACGCTCGCGTCGTCCGGCGGCCAGTGCGGTGACGGGGACGCGACGTCCACCTTCAGCTTTCACAGTGCCTTCGAGGATCCGTCAACACCGGACGACGCACCCGACCGCTGGAGCATCGAGGTCCGTTGCGTCGCGCTGTGGTCCTGAGTCTGGAGGAAACAGTCCATGCTTGCCCCTGAAGGTCGCGTCATCATGGTGTCCGGTGCCAACCGCGGGATCGGCCGCGCCATCGCCGAACGCCTCCATGATGCCGGCTACACGCTGAGCCTGGGCGTTCGCGACCCCGGTTCGCTCACCGACATGACCCATGGCTGGAGTCCCGACCGCCTTTTCTGTCACCACTATGACGCCGAGGACAAGGACACCCACCGCTTGTGGGTGGACGACACGATAACGCGCTTCGGGCGCATCGACGGTCTCGTCAACAACGCGGGCATGGTGGTGCGGGTCACGGTCGAGATCGACAGGGACGAAGAGCTCGACCGCATGTGGGCAGTCAACGTGAAGGCGCCGCTGTCGATGATCCGCCTCGCCCTGCCGCATCTCAGGAAGAGCGGTGCGGGACGCATCATCAATGTCGCCTCGATCGCCGGAAAGGCCGTCTACAATAACAATGTCGGCTATGCGATGACCAAGTTCGCCGCCGTTGCCCTTTCCCATGCGACCCGTCATTGCGGCTGGGATGACGGGGTGCGCTGCACGGCGCTGTGTCCCGGATTCGTTGCCACCGACATGACCGCCGATGTCACCACATTCCCGCACGAACAGATGATGGAGCCCGGCGACATCGCCGAACTTGCGGCCACCCTGATCGCCCTCTCGAACACCGCCTCCATCGCCGAACTCGTCATCAACTGCCGCAATGACGTGACCCTGTGACACGCAACCGGTCGCCTTGCCATTGGCGCCGGCTACGCATTGGCGTTGTCATGGACGATAACGGCGAACGGCTGAACCGGGCAGCAGCACGGCGCCGATTACGCATCATTCACTTACAGGATTGAGTCGCGAACAACGTTCAACGGTACCGGTCTGAGAGGAATGCGGGGACGGCTGAAGCCGATTTCCCCCATGGTTTTTCCGGTCTCTTCAGCAACCAGCCGGGCCAGCGACCAGCCGCAGAAACGAGCCTGGCACGGGCCCATCCCAGCGCGAGTCCAGAGCTTGACGCCGTGGATGGTGTCCATTCCTCCCGCGATCTCTTTCCTGATCTCGCCGGCCGTTACGTCTTCGCACCGGCATATGATCGTTTCGTCCGAGAGAATTTCGGCCACCCCGGAAGGAGGCATGAACCGGCGGTTGAGTCCGCCAGCGAATCTGCGGGCACGCTGCAGGCGCCTCACCAGGGAGCGTCGTTCGAGTGCGGTTTCCTCGTCAAGAATCTGTCCGGCAGCTGCAAGTCCGGCTATGCGGCCTGAAAGCGCAGCAGGAACAGCACCACCCACGCCACATACTTCACCGGCCGCAAACACGCCGCAAATGTCTGTTGCACCACAATCCCTCATCACCGTGCAGCACCAGCCGCCCGCCTCTTCGTCAAAATGATGCCGGCAACCCAGTACTGCGGTGAGTTCGATCTGCGGCTGAAAACCGAAACCGACGAGCAACGCGTCGATGTCCGAAACGACGCGTCTTCTTGCGAGGTCGGGCTGGCCGCCAGCATCGAGTGGCGCCAGCTCGACCTCTCTCACCCTTTCCTCACCTGACGCTGCCACGACGACTTCGCCGAACCGGAGCCTGGTACGAGCCGCAAGAATCGGAAACACCAGTCGCAGCGTCTCCAGCCACTTGTCCGGATGAACCGCGATGAGCGGCAGCGTGGGCAGGAGAGATGACCTTGCCTCGACCACTTCCACAAGCGTGCCGCCAGCCTTGAGGACGGTTCCCGCAACCGGAAGGAGAAACGGTCCGCTGCCCGCCAGCACTGTCCGCCGGCCGGGTGGAACACCAGAGGTCTTGGCCAGACGCTGGCCGGCGCCCGGTGTCATGACGCCGGGCAGGGTCCAGCCCGGAAAAGCCTGAACCCGATCGTGCGCTCCCGTCGCGACGATGACGGCTTTCGACTCAATGCAGACGGCACCGTCGGGATCCTGGGCATGAAACACGAAGCCCGGAAACGCCCCCCAAACTTCTGTTGCCAGCAGCATCGTCACCCCGGCAGCCGTTGCGTTCCGGACTTCGGTCTTGCCTCGCATGACCTGTGTCGACCTGGCGAAAGCGGATCCCGCAGCCAGTGGCTGCATGTAGTACTGACCGCCGGGACGGCTGTTGGCGTCCACAACCACGACATCAAGGCCCTTCTCCGCTGCTGCCTGCGCCGCTGACAGACCTGCGGGCCCTGCTCCCACAACCACGATGTCACATGTGTGCCGTCGCCTCATGACTGTTGTGTCTCGACCACCATGCCTTCCTTTACCTCGGTCAGGCATGCCCGCACGTCGGGACGTCCATTGATCGAGAGCAGACAGGCAAAACAGACCCCCATCCCGCAGAACATTCCGCGCGGGTGTCCCAGCCGGGTGCTGCGGTGGACGACAAGTCGGCCGGCTTCGACCATTGCCGCCGCAACGGTTGTCCCCGGGGGAACATCAAGCGACACGCCGTCGATCAAGATTCGCAGTCGCTTCATGTCGAAGTCGGGGACTCGCAGGAGAAACGATCAGGTGCATAGAGTGTCGTGTCGAAGGCAGGACGATCGTCACCAAGCATCTGGCCGATCAATCGGGCGATGGCCGGTGCCCGTGTGAAACCGGCGCCACAGTCTCCTGCGGCGACCCAGAGACCTTCAGGTCCAAGGGGGCCGATGAGGAAACGGTTGTCGGGCGTGACAGCCTCGAAGCGCACCCAGGAACGCAAGAGACGGACACTCCGGAGATCAGGAAAGAGAAACAGCAACGTCCCGACAGAATCCCGGATAAAGGCTGCATCGACTTCAGGAATGCGGTCTTGTGCCCCGTCGTCGACAAGTCCGTCCGCGAGCACCGTATTGAACAGCACCTGCCCGTTCCTGGTTTGCTGGATCTGCGTGTAACCTGCCTCGACACCGCCATCGCTCTCGCAGGCGCCGACGACGCGACGGATCGAGGGAGGAATGCGCACCGTCGCAAGACACTGGGCCTTGCGAGGCCGGATCGGCAGGTTCATGCCAAGACCGGCTGCGAGCCGCGCGGTCCAGGGGCCTGCCGCCAGCACGACGTGCTCGGCCGACATGTCGGTCGTCGCACAGCGTACACCCGCAATCTTGCCCTCGCGTTCGATGAGCGAGTCCACTCGGCAGTGTGTCTCGAGGCGGGCGCCACAATCACGGGCCCTGTCGAGAAGGGCGCGAACCGCAAGAAACGGATTGACCACCGCATCATCCCTCGACCATGAGGCCGCCAAGACCGGACCGGTCAGCGACGGTTCCACCTCGCGCACTTGGGCGGGCACAAGGAGTTCCACATTCAGTCCGGCGCTCCGCTCGACTTCGATCCAGGCCCGCGCCACTGCCAGATCCTGCTTGTTCAGGACAAAGCGAAGCTGTCCGCATGGGTTGTAGTCGAAGCCTCCTACCTCCTCGTCCAGTGTCCGCCACGCGTCGCGGGCCCAGGCGAGTAAAGGAAGTTCCTCCACGTCGATCATGTGAGAGCCGATGCAGGCCAGGCTTGCACCGGATACGGCGGCACCTGGCACGCCCTGTTCCACGATCATCACGTCGTGGCCGAGCAGGGCCAATTCCGCCCCGATCGCCGAACCGACGATGCCCGCGCCCACAACAATGACTTCGGCCGTCCTGCTCAAATGGCTTGCCGGCGCAAGGCAGGTGGTGCCGAATGCCAGAATCGTTGCATCGTCATCTCGGATGCCGTCACCAACGGTCCGGGCAGCCCGGTCTCCCTCGCTGCGGCAAGTGCGTTATCCGCATGCACGGGATCGGGATAACCAAGCCCATGACTCCGTGTCGCTCCACGCCGGCTCAGCATCCGGATATCCTCGAGCTGTCGCGCCTGACCCTCGCTGTCCAGTTCCGGCCTGGTTGCCAGACAGGCCTCGATTGCCGCCTTCGTGTCGGTGAAGGCCAAAGTCCACCCGGCAAGCACCGCGCAGACGACGTCTTCGACCAGAGTCCCGTTCTTCTCGACAAAATCGCGTCGCGCAATCAAGCCATCCTTGAGAATGCCGATACCCTGGTCCGCCGCCCTCAGGAGACGGAATTCCCCCTCACCCGGCAGTGCAGCCTCAAGCAGGTGCAGCTCATGATAGCTGGTCATCTGGGCGCAATCGGCCTCGCCTGAGAGATAGGCGGCGACAGTGTCCGCAACCGGAAGTCGCCGTACCCGATTCGCATCAAGGCCTGCTCTCGCGATCATCCATTGCAGTTCCAGGTCCTCGCTGCCCGGCCAGACCGCGACACGGCACCCGGCCAGGTCGCCTGGGCCCTCGATGCCGCTGGTCCGGGATACCGGATAGACCAGGGGGCTTTCCTGCTGGATGGTGAGCAGCCAGACAAGATCCGCCGACGCCCCGGATTCCAGAATGTGCGCCGGACTTGCGACGGCAAACTCGCATTCTCCCCGCAGCACGGCATCGGTCGGCCCGGTCGAAAAGTCGGCACCCTGGCAGATGATGCGTGGCCCCTTCCCCTGGAAGCGGGTTTCCTGTTCCGCGAGGAGATAGCCGGCGAACTGAGCCTGTGGGAGCCACAGAAGACGAATGCGCACGTCCATGGAATCAGGCCCAATCCTCTCCCCGAAGCGGACCCGGCCGACACCGCCGCGAGCAGCGCCGGCCGAAGTAGCGGTCCCTACATCGAACACATGACCTGCTTGTAATCCGCAGAAACCATGTCCCAGAACCCGTTGGTGAAGCCCTCCTCGAGATCGATCGTCGAATCGATGACTCCGGCCTCAAGAATGACGGACTGCGAAGTTTCCCAGTCCGCGAGCACCGACTTGCCGAAAGCACCCTCGAGAGTCGGTCCGGCACAAATGAGATCAGCCATTGCCTTGATCTGGTTGACCTGACTTTCGAGAGTCAGTTCCTCATTGTACTTCAGCACGATTTCCGCCGCCGCACCGGGATCAGCCAGGGCGTCCTTCCATCCGCGCATGGTCGCTTCGACCACACCTTGAACGACATCCGGTTTCTCGTTGATGACCCTTTCTGTCGTGAAGAGCCCGCCCGATATCAACGCGACGCCATAATCCTCCGGGTTGAGCAGGACCAGGTCCTCGGGACTGAAGCCATTGTCGTAGACCTGGAGAAGCTCGTTGAAGCGCGTGACCTGCATCACTTCGTACTCGCCGTTGAGCCAGGAGATGATGTCGAAACCCTGGGAAATGATCTGCACGTCTTCCTGACCGACGCCTGCCGCATTCAGCATGGCGAGGAACTCGTGCTCGTCACCTCCGAACCAGAGCCCCACACTGTGTCCCGGCATGTCGCTGACACTTGAAATGCCGGCTTCCTTGCGGACGACATAGGTCGTTGCGCTCTTCTGGCCAAACTGCATCACCATCACCAGCGGCACGCCGTTCGAGCGCGCAGCAATGATCTGGTTGGGATGGCCCAGACCGAACGTGTCGGAACCCTGTGCCACGGTGACGGCCGGCTTGATGTCGGGCCCGGCCGGCAAGAGTTCGATGGCGACGCCCGCCTCCTCGTAGTAGCCCTTGTCGTAGGCCACGATCGGTCCCGCAAACTGTCCCTGCATGACCCACTCAAGGCGCAACGTCTCTTCGGCTTGCGGGCTCGCCGAAAAAGCCACTCCCGTGATGACAGCAAGCACGGACAGTGCGGCCGTCTTTATCGATTTCATGATGTCGTTCCTCCTTGCTTCCCCATCTAGACGGTCATGTCCAAGAGTTCATTCTAGCACCTTACTTGTCATCCCGCATGGAGCTGTGCCACGGGATCGTCCGCTTCTCGATCCAGGCGATCAATGCGAAGAAGAGAATTCCGATAAGGGCCGACAGCAGCATCGCTGCCCACAGACGCGGCATGTTGAGAGTGCGGTAGGTGGTCATGATCACGAAGCCGAGCCCTTTGTCGGCCTGCACGAACTCCGCCACGATGGCGCCGATGACAGAAAACGTGACGTTGAGCTTCAGACCGACGAAGACGTAGGGGAGCGCATTTGGAAGGCGCATCTTGAAGAAGCGCTGCCACTCGCTGGCGGCAGATACATGGAACACGTCCATGACCACCCGGTCATAGGATTGCAGTCCCTTCATCATGTTGAGCGCCAACGGGAAGAAGGAAAGAAAGGCGGTGACGGCCACTTTCGACTGCATGCCGTGTCCGAACCAGAGGATGATGATCGGAGCGATGGCAACGACGGGGATCGTGTTGGCGGCGATGATGTAGGGCATGAGACCGCGTGCAAGGAGACGCGAGTAGGCGAAGGCCGTCCCAAGGCAGGCTCCCAGAACGGAGCCAATGACAAAGCCCGTGATCGCCTCAAGGAAGGTGACTCCCCCGTTGAATAGCAGCGATCCGGGTTTCGATATGAAGGCTGCCCAGATCCTCGACGGCGCCGGCACGATGTAGGGCGCAATGCTGAAGAGGTGGCAAACTCCCTCCCACAGGCTCACCATGACGATGGCTGCCACGACCGGTGGCCCCGCCATGCGTGCCAGGGTCCCGAACCGTTGGGCCATGCCAGCCTCGGGCAAACCCACCGGCCGCGTGCTAGGCGTCATAGCCCTGCTCGAGTTCGCGGGCGCCGATGCGGACCAACTCGCCGAAGGTTTGGCTGTCGCGCACAAGGAGGTTGCGTGGACGGGGCAGTTCGACCTCGATGTTGCGGACAATGCGGCCCGGCCGTGGCGACATCACGATCACGTTGTCCGACAGGAACACGGCCTCCCGGATGGAATGGGTGACAAACAGGACGGTAACGCCGGTTTCTTCGAAAACACGCGCCAACTCCAGATTCATGCGGTCCCGCGTGATCTGATCAAGCGCACCGAATGGCTCGTCCATCAGCATCACGTGCGGCGACGTCGACAGGGCACGGGCAATGGAGGCACGTTGCTTCATGCCGCCCGAGAGCTGCGAAGGCCACACCGCCTCGAAGCCACTCAATCCGACAAGATCGATCAATCGCCCGGCTTCCGCTTCACGTTTCGCGCGCCCGATTCCCTGCAGTTCCAGCGGAAGGGCGACATTCTCGAGCACACTACGCCACTCGAGCAGGGCAGGCTCCTGAAAGACAAAGCCGATCTGGCGTGCACGTCGGGCACAAGCGGGCGTCTGGCCCTCGATCAGCACCTGCCCGGAGGTGGGTGCCATGAGATCTGCCACCACCCTGAGCAGGGTGCTCTTGCCGCACCCGGAGGGACCGATAAGCGAGGTAAAGCTGCCTCTCGCAATGGCGAGATCCACACTCTGCAGGGCTTCCACCACCGCGTGTTGCCTTGGCACGTCATAGGTTACCGAAACACCGCCCAGTTCCACGAGCGGCGCCGGCGTGGCTCCGACGGTCACGATGACGTCCGCGACGGTTCAGGGGCGCATGGCGTATCGCGGGTAATGTGCCCGCCCGCGCCGATGGCGGCTTGAAGCGCTTCACGCAGGCGCGACGCCCCAACGACGTCAACGGGCATCCGCAAGCTCCCAAAGGACATCCGCGAGAACGCGACTGCCGTCCGCCACCTGATGGGGTTCGGTCCATTCGCTTTCATTGTGGCTGATCCCGTCCCTGCACGGGATGAAGATCATGCCGCTGTCGCAGTGGTAGTGAAGCTGCCGGGCGTCGTGCCCGGCGGCGGAAGGGATTTCCCGCCACGACAACTCAAGCCGTTCCGCGGCGGCGGATATCGTTTCGCGGAGGCTCCCGGGAAACCCCAGTGACGGCGCATGCGCAATTTCCTCGACCCCAACCGTGCAGGCCCCTCTGTTCGCGTGGCAGCAGTCGGATACGGCATCACCCAGCCGGGTGAGCACGTCATTGTCAGGATGCCTCAGATCGATGGAGAAATAGGCCTCCCGGGGAACGACCGAAGGAGCATTGGGCTGTACCCGGAACAGGCCGACCGTGAACATGACGTCCTCCGGATCGCACACAAGCCCGGCAAGCGCGTCGATCATGCCGACTGCGGCCAGCACCGCGTCCTTGCGGTCCCTGCGCGGTGTGGTGCCGGCATGCGCCGCCTCGCCCGTGACCGTGACACGAAAACGCCGGCTGCCCTGGATGCCGGAGACGACTCCGATGGACGTCTCTTCGCGTTCCAGGATCGGTCCCTGCTCGATATGGGCTTCAACATAGGCATGAACCGGAAAGCCCAACGGACGACGGCTGATTTCCGGCTCGGCCGCGATGACTTGCGCCAAGGCTGACCTGACGCTTGTACCGTCGACATCTTCGACCGCGAGCATGCGCTCGAGCGCCCTTTGTCCTGTGAAGGCTTCCGAACCCATCATTCCAGGAGCAAAGCGGGACCCCTCCTCGTTGGTCCAGGCAACGGCCTCGATGGAACGCCGGGGTTTCCTGGCAGAGAGTGCAAGCGCGCAGAGTGCTTCCAGCGCGGCGAGAACTCCGAAGGTGCCGTCGAACTTTCCGCCCGTGGGTTGCGAGTCGATGTGGGAGCCCGAAAGGACCGGGGCCGCGTCCGGGTCGGCACCTTCCAGTCGGAAGAACATGTTGCCGATCGGATCGTTTAGGACATTCAGGCCAGCCTCGCGAGCCCAGGCCGCAAGAGTCTTCCTTGCGGCAATCTCCTGTTCCGAAAGCGCCTGCCGGTTCACGCCGCCGGCAGACGTGGCGCCGAATTCGGCCAGGCGCATCAGTCGACGCCACAGGCGGTCGACATCAACCAGATCGGAAGGGCGCGTGCCGCCCCGCTCCACGGCCGACATCACCGTGTTCTCATGATCTGGTCCGGATCGGCGCGCGGGTCTCGCGTGCCCCAGCGGCCGGCTTCGGCAGCGGCGAGGAAATCGGCCAGGAGGCGATTGAAAAGTTCCGGCTCTTCAAGATTGACGGTATGGCCGCTTTTCGGGAGCACCGCGAGGCCGCTGGTGCGAATGGCCCGCTTCAGGAAAATGCCGGGCTGCAGGCAGTGATCGTCTTCGTCCCCGCACACGATGAGTGCTGGAACCGAGATCCGGGAGAGATCGTCCTCGAGATCGTAGAGCGAGGGCCTCCGTGCCTGAACGCCACGCATGGTGTTGGCCGCGCCGCGCTCCGAATGCCTGGCCAGTCGCTCGGCGAACAGGCGCCATCCAGCCGGATCCTTTGCCTGGAATTGCACGCGCGATGCGCCTTCGGCGTAGGTCCGAGCAAAGTTGACCGCGCCGCTTTCGAATCCATCGGCGACCTCGCAGGAAATCCTGCGGAAGTAGTCTTCATGTGCCTTTTCCGCGCCATAGCCCGTACCCGCAATGACAAGCGAACGAACACGCTCGGGACGCTGCATTGCTGCGTGGAGGACGGCAAAGCCGCCCATCGACAGCCCGACCAGATGGGCGGAATCGAGTTCGCACGCATCCATGACCGAAAGGATGTCCCGAGCGGCCCGCTCCTGGGAATAGGCATCGACAGACGCCGGGATGTCGGAGGGTGGGTAGCCGCGCGCGGCGAAGGTGATGCATCGGTGACGCCGGGAAAACGCGTGCACCTGGGGTTCCCAGCTCCAGTAACTTCCGCCGAACTCATGCACGAACAGGATCGGCGTTCCGCTACCTTCGGTCTCGAAGTACAACCTGACGCCGTCATCGCACGTTGCATAGGGCATCCGGCACACCCTCATACAATCGAGTGACGCGACGAGATGCCGCCATCCACCGTAATGACGGTGCCGGTGGTGTAGCCGGAACGGTCGGATGCAAGGAAGACCATGAGGTCCACCACCTCGCGGACCTTGGCAGGGCGTCCCAGAGGATAGGACTTCAGCAACTCCGTGAAGCGCGCCTCATCGCCATAGAGGTCCCTGGCGCGGACCTTCAGCAGTCTGTAGATGCGTTCGGTATCGACGGGCCCGGGGTTGATACCGACCACGCGAATGCCGTCGGCGAGGCTCCGCCCGCCCATCGCGCGAGTGAAGGCGATGAGACCTGCATTGCCGGTTGTGCCTGAAACATAGCGCGAGTCATAGACTTGGCCGGCATTACCGATGTTGTTGATGATGACCCCGCTGCCCCGGTCCCGCATCCTGCGATAGACCGCACGCGTCAGGTTGATGTAACCGAAGACCTTGAGTTCCCAGCCCTCGCGCCACGTTTTCTCGTCAATGGCGTCAAGGCTTCCCCCAGGGATGGAGCCGGCGTTGTTGACCAGAATGTCGATGTCGCCGATCGCGTCCACCAGCTTCTCGACCGCGCCGGACCGGGCAAGGTCCATCGGGTGAACGTGTACCGTGACCCCCGTCCGGTCCTGGAGGCGCTTCTGCAGGTCCCGGAGCCGGTCGGCACTGCGCGCCGTCAGATGCAGGTTGACGCCCTCCGAGGCGAAGGCTTCGGCCAACCCCTCGCCAATGCCCTGAGAAGCGCCGGACACAAGGGCCCATCGGCCGGTCAATCCGAGATCCACATCTCCTCCTCTACGTCATTCATCCATCCTGTTCCTTGCATGGACCCGACGTTGAACATGTCAGTACAGGGTCTGGACGACCGGCGCACTCCGGCTCCATTCGATAGCCTCTTCGAACTGACTGCAAAATGCGTTGATCCACTCCGAAGGCACGGTCGTGCTGACCTTCACGAAGCGGCCCCCACACCGGATCGAATGGTAGCCGCCATGCCGGATGAGAATATCGCGCTCCAGATAGAATGCACAAAGGCTAGCAGGTGCGATCCCGGCCTTACAGGTGTCGATGGCGAGAAAGTTGCCATGCGAGGGAAAGACTGTTGTTTCCGGCCCTTCGAGGTCGTCGATCATCTGCTTGATCGAAGTCTGGTTGGCACGTTGGCGATCCTGGACACCAGGAAACCACTCCGCCTTGTGGCGCAGTCCCGCGAGCGCCGCGCGCTGTGCAAGGAAGGAAGAGCCAAGGTTGTTCGGCGGGGCGGCGGCGAGCAGATCGATGGTCTCGGGAGAGGCAACCACAGCCCCGAGCCTGAGACCCGCCAATCCAAGCCACTTCGAGAAACTGTAGGTGGTGATCGTTCCTTGCGGATAATGGCGAGCGGCCAGGGTGTGTCCCTCGGCGAAGTCGCGATAGGTACAGTCGTGAATGAGAAACGCACCGGCATCGCGGGCAATGGAGGCGATCTCCTCGATCTCGACGGCGGTCTGGATGGAACCCATGGGGTTGTTCGGATCGACCAGATAGATCAGACGCGTTCTCTCGGTCATCGCTTCGCGCAGCTGTGACGGCTTCAGGCGAAAGCCCGCGTCGCGGTCATAAATCGGCAACTCGACAACGCGCGCCTTTCGGCTGGCTGCGAAACGCCTCGGCCACAACCACCCAGGGTCGGTCACGATGAATTCGTCGTCCTGGCCAAGCAATGTATGGCAGGCGTGGTAGAGTCCCTCGATCGCACCGTCGGTCACCATGACGGAAAAATCTTGGTCGAGGCCAAGGTCTTCAAGGATGGCTCCTCGCAACTCCTCGACGCCAAGAGGTGGTGCGTAGCGATGACACTCCCCTGCATCAATGCAATCGATCATCGCCTGGCGGACAGCCGGGCATGGTTCGAAGTGATTGGTGTTCTGACCGAGCCACATCAGGCCCGATCGCGAGGCCAGGGCGTCAAAGTGCCTGTTGCGTTGTTCGAGTTCATTGCCTGAGTCCATCGCACGCTCCTTCGCCACCGCTCGAGAGTTCCCGCACTCGTGAGGGTGGCGGTGACCCTGCTTAACGCATCGGCGATGGGTTGGCACGTGCTTGAGCGACTCATCAACCAACCCAAGCGCATTGCTCTTGCATGTTGATTGGCCCCGGAACTTCGGAACACAGCATGATCAAGGGGGTTATGCATGTGGCTGCCACCACGGGCGTGGAGCGGACCAGCGCCATCCGGCAGCCATGATCACCGAAGGCGGGGGTCGGCGATTCGGAAAAATGCACGGCTATGGCCCACGGCTTCGTTTCCAGAAACCGACTTTGTTGGGATGCCCCGGCTGTGACTCTCAGGCTCGCACAATGAGCTCGCTGGGATCTCCTGATGCAGATGCACCTGGCAAGGGCGCCGCGGTGTCGAAGACGGTCGATGCGGAACGGGTTTGCGCACCTTGTTCCACCACTTGCCGAAGCGCCACCCTCCCCCGATTTCGCCGCCCGACAAAACTCCCATGTCTTCCGCAGGTTCATCCGGAGTTCCGGTGCCGTCCCAATGCACCGCGCAAGCCTAGGCGCGGTATCGGCGCCCACACCCTGCTGGCCTGTGCGTTTGGGGTCTGACCTGAGAGCACCAACACTTTCAATATCGAGCAATCGGCAAGTCGCAACGTCATTGTTGTCACACTTGTGTCACACCCGCTGGAGAGAACAGAAGCATCGTAATGTCAAGGCGTTGAAACGATGACCTCACTACGGGACGCTCGCAGAGCCAAGAAGCGGCCAGCGATGACCACAGTGAAATGGCTTGCCCGATTCCAGGTGTTCGCCCCGGGGCTTGCGTGATGGAAAGGCTCCAGAAAAACTGTTCGACACGCAGATGGGCATAGTGGAGCACCACATGGAAGGTGACGGTATGGCACCGAGGAGATTTCTTCCGGGCGGAGACGCAAAGGCCATCGCCGAGATTGCGGAGCGCCAATTCGGTGGATACCTTGAGATGTTCGAGTATCACGGCTGGCCGGAACGCGGTCAGGACATGATGCGCAAGGTTCAGACCCGAGTTGTCGAGACGTATGGCAGTGTCCACGCGTTCAATGAAAAATTCAGGCGGGCGCCGGAGCAACCAGCCATGAGCGCAGGAAACGCGGACGCAGTAGAGCCACCAGACGACCAGATTCAAACGTCATGGACGATGCGATTCACAGATCTGCACTTGACAGATTTTCGTGGCGCGAAAGACCTGATGCTCAGCTTTGAACCCGATGTGACCGTCATTGTAGGCCGAAACGGAGCGGGAAAGACATCGATCCTGGATGCACTGGCCATCATCTTCAATCTCTCACGCACTCAACCAGGGAAACGCGGTACAACTGAAGTTGGTCTCCGACCGTCTGCTCAGGACGTTCGCGAAGGTCAGGACTGTGCCACGTTGCAGGCGACCTGCGAGGTCAGGAAGTTACAGTTGGAGACACCTCAAAGCAGCACGCTTTCACTCAGCATCTTCAGCGACGGTCGCCGGCCTAGATTCAATCCTCCGCAAGATACTGTGGAGCCACCGGAACAGGTCCTCTCTCCGCCGCGCCTTGTCTACTATCGCCAAGACAGGGGATTTGAACCAGGGGATGACTCTGCGCACTCGACGACAACCGGCGACATCCTGGACCCGGACACGGTTCAGGACCGCTCGCTCGGGGTCAACTTGAGAGCGATCAGAGATCTCGGAGCATGGTGGGACCAACTTGACGCACAGGAAGCTCGTCGGGTCAGGGATGGCGAGCGCGACTACCGGGACCCGCAACTCGAAGCCATCCGAAGCCTCATCGAAAGGATCGACAGTTTCTCCGGTGTTGTCTTCAATTCGACAACGTTGCCCCCGGGTCTTCATTTCATCAAGAACGACGGTACTCCGGTTCATGTCAGCGGCCTTTCCGGCGGCGAACGCTCCTACATCATCTTGCTTGCCGATTTGGCAAGACGACTTCAGGCATTCGCTCCCGGCAAGCCTCTGGAACAGATTTCGGCCATTGTTCTGATCGACGAGATCGAACTTAACCTGCACCCAGGTTGGCAAAGCGACATTCTGTCGACCCTCACGGACGTCTTCCGCGCCTGCCAGTTCATCGTGACCACGCATTCTCCCCAGGTGCTGTCAGGCGTGGAGAGCCGAAAGGTGCGCATCATTGAAGAGGACGTACCCGGTTGGTCCTGGAGAGTCACCGTTCCTCTCAGCACGCGTGGACGAACCAGCAACTACCTTCTCGAAGGGGTGCTAGGCGCACGCGAGCGTTTCCCGCCGATTGACCAGTTGATCGACACGTTCAACACGGCCATCGACAAGCAGGACGCTGCAACGGCAGTGGACACGCTGGACAGCCTTGAACGGGAAATCGCGGGTGACGCGCCGACCCTTCTTCTCCTGCGCAAACGGCTGAAGAAGTTGAGGCGCGCAGAGTGAGAGGTAGCCACGTGAAGACGATGCCCTCCGAGTTCGCAGCCTGGCTGGCTCTCGCAAGTCCTGACTGGGAGCCTTCGTACCCGCTTCCAGGCGATATCCGGGTGTTCGTCGTCGATGCGTTGAGCTGTGCCCAACGCGGCCTGTGTGTCTATTGCGGTCGCCGGCTCCATTTGGGCCAGCCAGGGCAGTTCCACATTGAGCACTTCCGACCTCGATCCACTTACCCCGATCTCCAACTGGATCTCGACAATCTGTTCTTGAGTTGTGGCCCGGAAGCAAAGGCCGGAAAGCCCTCGGAGACATGCGGACACGCAAAGGCCGACCGGTTCGACGAGACCGGTTGCGTCGAACCGAACTATCCCTCGTGCACACATCGCTTCCGCTTCCTGCTGTCCGGCGAAGTCGCGACCGCCCTTGCCGGTGATACGCCTGCAGAATCGATGATCGACGTATTGAATCTGAACCACCCCGAATTCAGAAAGGACAGGGCAGACGTTCTCGACCATATCGACCGAGACGGTCTGGACATTGACGACTTCGTTGATCCCGCGACTGGCATTGTTCAGAGCTATGCACATGTTTTCTGCGAGCATCTCGGCACAGCCATTCCATAGAGCTGGAAGCGCGTGGCACAATCGACAGTCCCGCGTCTAGCGGACGACACTGCGTGTTCGGATGTTGAAGTGCGAGGCCCGACCGAGAACCTTTGCCTCATGAAGAGATCGGCAAGCCACGACATCATCATCATCGGTGCGGGGACTGCCGGATGCGTGCTGGCGAACCGCCTGAGCGAGGATCCGGGCGTGCGGGTGCTGCTGATCGAGGCGGGGGGCAGCGACCGGGGGCTTTCCATCTCCATGCCGGCGGCCGCGGCGCTGGTCGCCCGTGACCCCCGGTTCGGCTGGGGGTATGTGACCGAACCGGAGCCCTTCCTGAATGGCCGACGGATACAGGCCCGCCGGGGACGCGTCCTGGGCGGATCGTCATCGATCAACGGCATGGTGGCCAATCGCGGCAATCCCCGGGACTATGACACCTGGGCGAGCGAGGGCCTGGACGACTGGTCCTTCGCCCATTGCCTTCCCTACTTTCGCAAGAGCGAGACCTTCGATCGTGGTGGTGATGCCTGGCGGGGTGACCAAGGCCCGCAGTTCATCGAGACCTGCCCGGCGCAGCACGTTTATGACCAGGCCTTCCTCAGGGCCGGCAAAGAGGCCGGATACCACGTCACCGACGATCAGAACGGTGCACACCACGAGGGATTTCATGTCGCCCAGAGCTTCACGCGCAGGGGACAGCGCTGGAGTGCGGCGTCCGGCTACCTGAAACCGGCTCTCAGCCGGACCAATTTCTCCCTGATGGCGAAGGCCCTGGTCCATCGCATCGTATTCGACGGCAGGAGGGCGGTCGGCGTCGATGTCGGGGTCAGGGGGGAAGTCCGCCGTCTGGAGGCCCTCAAGGAGGTGATCGTCGCCGGCGGCGCCATCAATTCGCCTCAGCTCCTGCTGCTTTCCGGAGTCGGCGACCCGGCTCATCTGGCCGAACACGGCATTCCACTCGTGGCCGACGTGCCCCATGTCGGACACGGTCTCGAGGACCACCTGATCGTCCAGATCGTCCATGCGGAAGAGCGGCCACTGTCGGTATCGCACCAGTTCAGGGGCTGGCGGCGCGCCGGAACCGGTCTGGCGTGGCTGCTCGCGAAGCGCGGCGTCGGACGATCGACACTCTCGGAAACTGGAGCCTTCTTTTCCAGTTCCACAGACGCCCTCTACTGCGACATGCAGCACGAGTTCTACCCCATGAGCGGTTTCGCCGATGCCGAGGAGGCGAACGTGGCCCCGGGCTTCATGTTCTCCATGGGACTCATGCGCCCGAAGAGCCGCGGCCGAGTATGGTTGACGACGGTCGATCCGCGCCATGCACCGGCCATTGTCTTCAACTATCTCCAGCACGACGACGATGCAGACGTGATGGTGAAGGCTCTCGGGCGGACCCGCGAGATGGTACGCCAGCCGGCGTTCGACCCGTGGCGCGCCGAGGAACTCATGCCCGGAGAGGATGTCCGGAGCGACGCCGAGTTGCGCGCCTGGCTGGCGCAAACGGGCTCTTCCGAGTATCACCCCTGTTCGACGTGCCGCATGGGAACCGGGGACAATTCGGTGACAGACCACCAGGGACGGGTGCACGACACCGAGGCGTTGCGCGTTGTCGACGCCTCGATCATGCCGCACAACGTGACGGCAAACCTCAACGCGCCGGTGCTCATGATGGCCGAAAAACTTGCCGATGCCGTGCGTGGCCACAACCCGATGGAGCCTTCACATGCCTCCGCTTTCAGAAACTGACCGCCAGATGGTGCCACGATGACGCCGAGCAGCGACGAGGCGCGCGCCTTCATCGCCGCCGGTCTCGATGCGCCTCTCCGCGAGGTGACGCCAGACAACCTGGAAGCGACAAGAGCGGGGCTCGCTGCCGAGTATGCTCCCAGGATAGAGCGGGCCCTTGACCGGTATCCCGTCGAGGTGCGGGAGACCACGATGGGCGGCATCGACTGTCTTGACATCGTCCCCCGTGGCGACTGCAAGCCTGGAACGATCCTCTATTGCTACGGCGGTGGATACATCATGGGCAGTCCACGCGAGGATCTCATTGTCAGTGCCGCTCTCGCCGCGCATGCCGGGGCACGGGTGGTGGCACCCTGGTATCGCCTGGCGCCCGAACACCCCTATCCGGCAGCCATCGACGACTGCATGGCGGTCCACGCCGTGATCACGACCGACCCGTCGTGTGGTCCACTGGCCCTCGCCGGCGAATCGGCGGGCGGCAATGCTGCACTTTGTCTGCTGAGACGTTCCATGAAAGCCGGCGCCACCATGCCAGTCGCCGTGGCCCTTCTCTCTCCCTGGAGTGATCTTACGCACGAAGATGACAGCCATTTCAGCAATGACGGTCGTGATCCGACACTGACCCGCGATCTGGCTCGCCAGGCGGCGCTGCTCTATTCAGGGGGACGTGAGCTGGCCCATCCGGACCTTTCCCCCTTGTGCGGCGCGTGGAGTGAACCCCTTCCCCCGGTCATTATCACCACGGGAACACGCGATCTCCTCCTTGATCAGAACAGGGCTCTCGCCACCGTTCTCGAGAGCGCCGGAGCGGACGTCGCGCTCCGCGTCTGGGACGACCTGTGGCACGTCTTCGAATTCTACGACGAACTGCCGGAAGCCGACCGTTCCCTGCGTGACATCGCGGCCTTCCTGCGGCGCCACCTGGACGGGGGCTGACCGCAGTCCGCCCCTTGTGCCTCAGGCTTTCGCGCCGAAGGGGTCGATGGCGTTCCATTGACGGGCCGCGGTCGTGACATCCTCGATTGACGCGAAGTTGCCGGGGCCGGTCATCAGCGAGCGCGCCATCATCAGGGACCTTGCCTCGGCGACTGCGCGCACGTCGGCATCGGCGATGTTCTCGAGGTCGATGTTGTGGGCAAGTCCAAGGATGCGGCGGATCATCTTGGCGGCTGCAAACCCGAGCGTGTCCCTGAACAGCCCCGCCATGTAGCGTTCCTGTTCGCGGGCCAGGTGTATGCCGGAAATCGCGTCATCGAAGAGGGCCGCCGGATAGGCATCGCCCTTCCCTTCGCTTCGCCACAAGGCGAGGAACCTGGAACAAAATCCGTTCCAGAATTCCTCGACACTGCCAAGCACCCAGTTCCGGTATGAATCCCTGGCTCCGGGGGGCTTCTCATGGCCAATCTGCGAGAAGTAGTTCAGCAACAGGTTGGCGATCACGGCTCCGGTGTCGAAACCCATCGGACCGACAAAGGCAAACTCCGGATCGATGATCCGGGTGTCGGTCTGCGTCACCATGATGGACCCCGTATGAAGATCACCATGAATCATGGCCTCGGTTGAAGACATGAACTTCACCTTGAGCCGCGAGACGGCAATCTTGAGGTCGCTGTCGGCGCGAATGGACGCTGCCAGTCCGTCAAGTTGCGGCGAGGTCCACCTGTTGTTTTCGGCGATCATGTAGGGTTCGGTAAAGATCAGGTCCTCGGTGATGCCGCACAGTGCGGTGTTGCCGGCGAAGTTGGCCACGAGGGCCTTCTTGTCGGCTGCCGCCATGGCAAGATCCGACGTGTGGAACAGGGTCGAGGCGGCAAACGTCGACAAGGCCTCTGCGAACAACGGATAGACAACGCCGTCGATCATGCCATGACGCATGATGATGTGGGGTTCGAGAAGTTCCATGGCGATGAGCGCCATGTCGGCGTCGTAGTGAATGACCGCCGGAGTGAGCCCCGGGGCGTGGCGGGCCTGACGGACCAGAGCGAGATGCTCGAAGTGCGCCCGCGTCAGGGGAAGCGGCCAGCTCTCGCCGACCAGTCGGACATAGGGAAGCGCCTGCTTGACGGCAATGCCACCGGAAGGGCCACGTACCTTGAAAACCAGATTGAGATTGCCGTCACCGACCTCCTCGACGGCCCACATGTCGGGTGTGCCCCCAAGGAGACCGCGGATCGCCGCAACGCCGCCGAGCAGTCCGGGCAGGCTCTCCGGTGTCTGCGGCACATAGGCCTCCGGCACGTCAATGTTCACGTCGCATTCTCCTCCAGCCTGAGCCGAACCCGGGAGAGATTCGCCAGAGTCGGGCGAACTGTCCAGAGCCGCGTTCCATCGATAGGCCGACGACCATCAGGTGCCCGAAACGACATTTACGCCCACCCTGATCTCGTGTAGCGTCGCCCGTCCGTCCCTGATGGCCGGGACATTCTGGTTTTGCATGCATCAGGATCGGGTGCCGGTTCACGATGGGCCGGTGTGTCTGTTCCTGTGGAGTGTTGAGCGTGCGCCAGGCGATTGTCAGGGGTGACCCCTCGACTTATCCCGACTGGTTCGATGGCAAGCGGCGGCAGCGGCCTCTCATCGTGGCCCGCTGGGTGCCGATCGCCATGGTCGGACTTCCAGTGGCCGTGCTGTTCGCCATCGTCGTCTACCCGACCATCTGGATGTTCTATCACTCGCTTCGAGACACCAACATCACGGGTCTCTTCACCGGAAATCACGCGTATGTCGGATTTGCCAACTACGGCACGGTGTTCAGTTCGGACCGCTTCCAGGACAGCCTGATCCACCTCCTGCAGTACCTTTCGTTCGGCGCCGTACTCCAGGTCATCCTCGGCGGTATCCTGGCGCTGACTCTCTATGAAGTCGTCAAGTCCAACCTGTGGCGCACCATCATCCTGATCCTGCTGGTCCTGCCCATGATGCTGCCACCCTCGATTGTCGGCGTTCTCTGGCGTTTCCTGCTGACGCCATCCAATGGCGCCGTCAATCAGGCACTCCTCGACCTCGGCCTGATCTCCGCCCACATCGAGTGGTTCAATGCCGGAGTTTCACTGTGGTCGATCATCATTGCCGACGTATGGAACTGGACGGCTCTGCCGTTGCTGATCATCTATTCCGGGCGTGTCAGCCTGCCCCCGGCGGTCTACGAGGCTGCGCGCGTCGATGGCGCAAGCCAGTGGAAAGTGGTGCGGCGCATCACCCTTCCCATGCTGAAGGAAGTCATCGCCATCGCCTTCATCCTGCGGTTCACGGACGCCTTCAAGTTTGTCGACCTCGTGTATGTCATGACATCGGGGGGACCGGCACAGACTTCGGAGCTACCGACCTACATCGCCTTCCAGCGCGGAATCCGCGAGTTCGCGATCGGCGAAGCTGCTGCCTATGCGATCATCATCTTTGCCATCTCGGCGATTCTCGTCACGCTCTTCCTGCAGTACATGAAGCGCGTCATGCGCGCCCAGGGGCTTGCCTGAACGATGGTGGACCAGACAAGACCGGAGGACCGCTGGCGGCACGTCCGGGTGCTGTTCCTGGCCTTCCTGGGGCTGTGGCTTCTGTTCACCCTGTTTCCCCTCTATTTCATGATCATCACGGCCCTCAAGACGACCGCGGAGACCAATCTCACGGTGCCGACCTTCTGGCCCGAGATCATGGCATTCGGCAATTTCGCCGCGGTCTTCGCCGAAGCCACCAACTTCGATGCACTGGTCGACAGTTTCGTCATCGCCACGATCAACACCCTGCTGTCGCTGTTTCTCGGCACTCTCGCCGGCTATGCCTTCGCCCGCTTCCCGCGCCAGGCCGGAGGAGAGAATCTCGCCTTCTGGATTCTCTCGAACCGCATGTTCCCGCCGGTCGCCATCCTTGTGCCGATGTTCTTTCTCTTTGATTCAACGCCGTGGGGCACCGATTCGATCTGGTCGCTTGTCATCCTCTACCTCGTCTTCAACCTGCCACTGGCCACCTGGCTGATGATGGTGTTCTTCCGTGATGCGCCCCGTGAGCTGGAGGAGGCCGCCTATCTCGATGGCTGGACTCCGTTGCGTGCCTTCATGCGCATCACCCTGCCCCTGGTGTTGCCGGGAATGATCTCGGTCGCGATGTTGTGCTGGATCTTCGCGTGGAACGAGTACCTGTTCGCCAACCTGTTCGTCGGCACCGATGTGCGCACCTACACCATCGTCATTCCGACGTTCACACACGGGTCCCAGACACTGTGGAACCTGCAGATGGCGTTCTCGCTGATCGCCATGATTCCCCCCGTGACCCTGTTCATCCTGCTGCGCCGCTACATGGTGCGCGGACTGTCTCTGGGAGTGGTCAAGGGCTGATGGCGCGACTGGCGATCGAAGGACTGTGCAAGGGCTGGGACTTTCCGGTCATCGACGATCTCTCGCTCACCGTCGAGGAGGGCGAGTTCCTGGTCATTGTCGGTCCCTCCGGAATTGGCAAGACCACGTTGCTGCGACTCGTGGCCGGCCTCGAAACACCGGATGGCGGGCGCATCCTCGTCGGTGACCGCGATGTCACGCGGGTTCCTCCCTACCGGCGCGATGTGGCGATGACCTTCGAGAGCTACGCCCTCTACCCCCACATGACCGTGGCACGAAACATCGCCTCACCGCTGAAGGCGCGGGGTCTTCCGGAGGACGAAATCAGGCGGCGTGTCGGGGAGGTGACGCGCCTGTTGCGCATCGACATGCTGCTTGAGCGCAAGCCCGGAGAAATTTCCGGAGGCCAGAAACAGCGCACCGCCCTTGGACGCACTCTGGTCGCCGATCCCCAGGTCTTCCTGCTTGATGAGCCAATCAGCCACCTCGACGCACGCATCCGTCACGAATTGCGCAGCCAGTTCCATACCCTGGAAGATCTGCGCCGGGTGGCGACTGTCTACGTCACCCACGACTATGCCGAAGCGCTATCGCTGGGTGACAGGATCGCCGTCATGGGCAACGGCGGCCACCTGGTCCAGGTTGGCAATCCGCGGAACCTCTTCGAGCAGCCGGCAACACTGTTTGTCGCCGAACATCTCGGTCAGCCGACCATCAATGCCATCGGGGCCGAACTCGTCGACGTGGACGACCGTCTCGAGGTCCACGCCGGATCACTTCGCCTGCCGGTGTCGCCGGCCCACCGTGCGGCCCTGACGAAGATGCAGCAGCGCCAGGTGACCATCGGTCTGAGGCCCCAGCACCTGCGTCCAGCAGATGAACTCCCCCAGGGCATGGAACTGGAGGGCCGTATCGACATCTTCGAGGCGCTGGGCTCCACAGGCGTCATGATCGTGGATGCCGGTGGCGTCAGACTGACTGCGCTCACGCGGCCCGAACGCTCGTTCGACCACGGTGAGGTGGTCACGCTGGCATTGAACCCCGCAGCCCTCTACTTCTTCAGCCCAGTCGACGGGCGCAACCTGCTGTTGTGACATGTCGAACGTGACACTGAGCAAGGTCAACAAGATCTACGGAACCGGACGGATGGGCGTTCACGCGGTGCGCGACCTCGACCTCGCGGTGCCCAATGGTGAATTCATGGCATTGCTGGGGCCATCCGGATGCGGCAAGACGTCGACACTGCGCATGATCGTCGGCCTTGAACCGATCACCTCCGGCGACATCCACTTCGACGAGGTGCGCGTCAACGATCTCGAACCCAGGGAACGCAACGTGGCCATGGCCTTCGAGACCTACGCCCTCTATCCAAATTTCACCGTCGAGGAGAATCTCGCCTTTCCTCTCGAGGTGCGCGGCGTTCCTCCTGCAGACAGGCGCCGCCGTGCCCGGGAACTGGCGGAACTCCTGCGCATCACCGAAATCCTGTCGGCCAAGCCGCCAGTGCTCTCTGGCGGCCAGCAGCAGCGTGTCAGCCTGGGCCGGGCACTGATCCGCGAACCGGCGGTGTTCATTCTCGACGAGGTGATGAGCCATCTCGATGCCCACCTCAAGTTTCAGATGTTGTTTGACCTCAAGCGGCTTCACCAGGAACTTCGGCGCACCATGATCTATGTCACCCACGATCAGGTGGAGGCACTGGCGCTGGCGGACAGGGTTGCCGTGATGTCGAATGCCGAACTTCAGCAGGTTGGCGACCGCAACGCGCTCTACAACCGTCCGGCCAACATGTTCGTCGCCGACTTCATCGGTGAACCGCCGACGACCTTCATCCCGGTGGAACGATGCGATCACGCGGGGTCCACCCGGCTCCATGCGACCGGTGCGGATCTCGTCTTTGACGTAGCCGCAGAGCGCGTACCGGGTCTCGATGCCCATGGCGGGCGCAAATTCATGGTGGGCATCCGGCCACAGAACCTTCATCTTTGCGATGACGGAGCGACGATTGGCGGCAAGATTGTGATCAACGAATACCTCGGAGAGAGATCCATCCTCTCCATCGTGACAGGGGATGTGACACTGCAGGCACTGGCGCCCCCGGAGACCCGGATGACGCCGGGTGAACACGCATGCTTCAGCCTCGATCCGCGGGACGTGATGATCTTCGATACTGAAACCGGAGCGCTTGTGACCTGACGGTTGCACGTGCCCATCATCCGGGGCAGGAAGTCTCCTGTCCCGACTTTGACCAGGAGAAAGGAACAATCCCATGGGTGTTTTCAGTGCATGGACCCGACGCAAGTTCATGAAATCCGTAGCCGCCGGCGCTGGCGCCGCGGCCGGTCTCCAGCTTCCCGGCAGGCTGTCGTGGGGCGCACAGTCCGTTCCTCCCGGAAAAAAACTCTTCAATGATGTCGAGCTGACCTACTTCCAGGACTCGAACTGGCTTCATGCGCCGCTGTGGCTGTCAGAGCACCTGATGAATGAAGCCGGCGTCGGCATCAAGGGGCGCGAGAACTACGATGGTGGCGACGCCGTGGCCAAGATCCTGCCGCAGCTCCTGTCACGCAATCCAAGGTTCGACTGGGTGCAGTATCCTTCGCTCTTCTTTGGCGCCTTCGCCGAAACCGGGCAGCTTGAACCCCTGGACGACTACTTCGCCCAGTACGAGGGCAGCGATGCCTATCTCGACTGGGTCATGCCCGCCTACCGCGAGTTCTATACAAAGTGGGCCGGCAAGACCTACGGCGTGATGCTCGATGGCGACATTCACATCCTGCACTATCGCAAGAGCTTCTTCGAGAACGCAGAACTGCAGTCGAAGTACTCCAAGCGCTTCCAGACCAACCTCGACGTCCCCAAGACATGGCCGGACTTCCTCAATGTCACGCAGTTCATGACCGAGGAACTGGGTTCACAAGGCATCTACGGCACATCGATGGTGGTCAATCCGCCAAACTTCGGATGGGGCTTCTGGATGGACATTGCCGCATCGGCCGGCGTCAACTACTTCGATGAGAACATGAACCCGGTCATCAACCAGGGCAAGGCGGCCGAATCTCTCGACATGTACCGGGAGATCATCAAGTTCGGACCTCCCGGCGCCGAAGCAATGGATATCGGAACGACCATCCAGCGCTGGCAGTCGGGTTCGGACGTGATGTCGGTGTGGTGGATCGATCTGGCCGAGTTCACCGTCCAGCAGCAGGGCATGGAACGCGCTGAAGATCAGGGCGCGGCTGTCGTGCCGGGCTGGGTCCATGACGATGGCGAAGTGGTTCACCGGGCGATCAGCCTGTGGTGCCGGACGGCATCAATTCCGGCGAACCTGCCCCAGGACATCAAGGATGCGGCCTTCTACTTCATCTACCGCATGTCGCATCCTGACTACTCCGACAGGATCGTTGCCGATCCCTACTGCGGGTCCGATCCGTTCGGCGCATCGCACTACACCGATGCGGCGGCCCAGATGTACATCGAGCCCAATCCGCAGCGCGGGACGAACGACATCTATCCGACGAACGACGGAATCTTCCAGACATTCGGGAGAGCCCGCAATCATCTCGATGCCGGCCTTGCCAATGTCGAGGTGGGCTACCCGCAGTTCTTCTGGGAAGGAGCGCCGGAGTACGCCGATGCCCTCGGACGCAACATCTCCAAGGCCATTTCCGGTGAGCTGACCTCGCAGCAGGCACTCGACGAGGCGGCCGAGGAATGGGTGCAGATTGCCCAGAAACTCGGCCTCGACAAGCAGAAGGTCCAGTACAGGAACTTCATCGACGGCGCGAGATCGCTCGGATACAAGATCTGACACGAAGACCAGGGGCCCTCCAGGCTTCCGGCCTGGAGGGCCCTTGTCATGTCCAGGCAAACCGGTCGGGCCGGAACTCCTGCAACAGGGGTGACACCGGGCTGCCGGTGATCTCGTCGGCGACGAGGGCGCCAACGGCCGGCGCCAGCGTGATGCCGCTGTGGGTAACAGCGACGAAGAGATTGTCACAACCGGGAAGGTGACCGACGATCGAGCGGCCGTCTGCAGGCATCGGTCGATGTCCGACCCTCGAAGTCATACGAGTCATCACGTCAGCCGCATCGAGGCCGACGAGATAGTGTTGTACCCTGTCGGCAAGATGACGCCTCGCCCGCACCTCGTCGGGCAGCATCCTGTCCGCGCCATCCGCGCCCATCAGCAGCCTCCCGCCCTCATTGGGGCGCATGTGCAGTTCATCCTCACCTTCGGGAAAACAGACGACGTGGTTGAGCCACGCATCTGCTTCGGCGATGTCAGCCAGAAGGCCAGGATCACTCCCCACCGGCCGGAATGCCGATCGGCTCGCGAGTGCCATCGCCGCGAGGTCTCCCGTTCCGGTTCCGGCGGCAATGACGATCCTGTCGGCATGGACCGGGCCATTTGCGGTCACGACCCCGTCCAGAACGGGAGCGTTGCCCAGGAAGCCGGTCACCGGCACCTCCTCGTGGATGTCGCCTCCCTGGCGCACGATGCCTTCCGCGAGGTGACGGGCAAGACGTGACGCATCGAGCCAGCCATCCAGGGGCATCAGCAGTCCTTCGGCTCCGTGACCGAAGGCAATGCGCGGCTCCAGGTCGGCCAGTTCACGCCCGCAGACCCGGCGGCAGGGATAGTCGAGGTCCGAGAGACGATCGAAGGTCCGGTCGAGATCATCCAGGCTGGTGGCAGTGTCCGCGCGCGCCCACATCAGGCAGCCCGGCCACCGGTGACCGGTCACGTCGCTCCCCCAGCGGGTGACCCAGCCACGATGGCCCTCAATGCCGGCGACGTTGAGACGATGGTAGTCCTCTTCCAGCTTGGAGGTGGCATTGAGCCAGGCGAACGTCGTCGATGTCGTCCCGCAGGCGATCCTTCCCCGCTCGATCACACGGCAGGGCGTCCCTCTCCGGCCAAGTTCATGGGCGACCGCCAGGCCCATCAGTCCGGCGCCAATCACCACGCAGCCGGTTCGTTCAACCATCGTGCCTCACCACACCCGCCACTCACCTTCAGTGCCGAACAGAAATGTAACTAGCCACAATATCGCTGCTTTCTCTCTCACAATCTCATGCTTCAAACATGGGAACAAGATGTTCCCCTGTCCCGGATTCAGCAGGAAAGGGAGAGAAAGTCATGGCGGTCAATCGCCTCGCACCACGCAGGAAAACCTGTGACATCCGCGACAAGGCACTCAAGGGCTTCTGTATCAGGATTCGTACCCCGCGCCGTGGTAACGGCAAAGCGACAAGAGCTACACCTTTACGCCAACATAGATTCCACGACCTTTCATCAGACCGTTCTTCAGGAATTTCGCCTTGAGCCCTGCGGCAGCCATGAACTGAAGAAATTTTCCGGGCTCAAACATGCCGAGCTCATGGCGGTCGACAATGTGCTTCACATCCTTGTCTTTTTCTGCAATGAGATAGTGCATGTCCATGATAGAAACACTCCTGCGTGCCCTCGAGACACACGCGCGAGCGATCTTGATATTCTCATCTCCACAAGTCGAAAGGTGCGGCCAACCGGTTTCGTATGCCGATCTGGTGAACCATGGCTCAACGATGACAACGCCACCCTCTTTCAGGTGGCTCGCAAAGTTTGCAAGTGTCTTTTTCAGATTGGAGTATGTCCTGACATAACCGATGGCACTGAAAAGGCAAATGATCACGTCAAAATCCTTGCCCAAGTTCAGGCTCACCATGTCGGCTTGCTTGAAGACAACACCGCCGATGTTCCTTCGTGCCACTTCGAGCATTTCGGCGTTGACATCGGTTGCCAGGACATCGAAATCACTTTTCAGATATTGAGCATGCTTGCCCGTCCCACAGGCAACCTCAAGAAGCTCTTTGTCTTCTGACTCTTGATATCTTGCAATCAGCCGCCTGATCGCCACAGCTTCCTTCTCGTAGTCCTTCCACGAGTAAATCATCATAGTAGCGGGCAAGGTCCTTGTAGATCGTCTGTTTCTGCATGCGTCACCGGAAGTTAAGCCAATACTCCTGATTCAGCGGCAAGGAGTTCCAGGCCATTCGGGTGCATCCCGGGTGTGCACGAACGGTAGCACTCCTTCTGGATCATGCTCAACCTCGGTTTCCCTCTCCACGAGCCGGGCCTTGACGAGCAAGCGGTGGCAGGCATTGACAAGGGACTCCGTTCCTCGAGTTCGGACTAGATGAGGCGCCGGACTGACAGGCGCGGCGTGAGGCCTCATTTTCTCTGCGCCCCAGGCCCAAACGCCGCAACCTCGCGATCAATGATTGCAGGCCTGTGGTTTGACAAAGGTGTGCTGGTAGAAACGACCGCTAAGTTGCTCCCCCAGCAAAGAGGACATCTACAAGCCCAATACGACGGTCCTGATCGCAGAAACAAGATGTTTCTCGAGCCATGGACTCTTGATACAAACGGCCATTTTTTCCAAAGAGAGGTTGTCGAGTCACGCAAGTTTCGGCCGATACCTACTGTTCATCCCAGTCCCTGTTACTCAAACACGTTCTCCTCTTACCGGGCGTGCGCCGAATATGATGCTGCCTCCATACACGAATTGAACAGATTAGCGACGTGTAAGGCATCCGATACACCCAGGTCTTGCCGGAAGTGCATCAACAGGGGCTGGCAATCTCAAATGGAGAGCGCATTTGGTACAGTCGATATCTCTCCTTGCCGTTGAATCAAGCGTCCACGCACACCGGGCGCAACATCACATTCACAAATTCCGACGACTTCCCTGTGACGGTTGGCAGTACCTCGTTCGCCGGCGGTCCGGTTGTCATCCGCGAAGTACGGGCGTAATGCGGCAGATCTGTATGGCTTTCGCCTCAGCGCCCGCAGTGTCGACTCAGGTTGACGTTCGCGAGTCGTCGGTTCGGGTCGGGGAGATTGCCGGCATGAGCCCGGCCACATGTGCGGCGAATCCCGAACCCGCCTCCGCGTAGACGTTGAAGACGGTCGATGCGCCAGCCTCTTCGAGCGGCTCGATCTCATCCTGGAACCTGGCCGTGGCAGCGACCCGGCCGCCAAATGAGCCGGCCTTGAGCTGGTCGATCACGGCGAGGTTGGCGGCAAGGTTCGGCAGGGCCAGCATGACCAGTTCAAGTGTGTGGGTGGCCTGAACGCGATCCCAGAAATCGGCGTCACCAGGATCGCCCAGCAACACCTTTCGTCCTCTGGTTCGTTCGCGCTCGACCGTGGCCAGATCACTGTCCACCCCGACGACGGACTCTTCGTGCAGTTCACGCATCGTGTCATATGCCGCCGACCCAACGCGGCCCATGCCAATGACAGCAATTGTCGCCGCGCCGATGTCGAGCGGCCGATCGTCAACAACAAGGTTGGATCGTTGCAGGCGCTTCCACACGCCCCTGTATCGCGTGTAGATGCGGTCGCCGGCGACGTTGAGCCCGGAAGAGATGACACAGGACAAGGCCAGCGCGACCGCGACCACGATCAACCAGTTGGCGTCGATCCAGCCATGCGCGACCCCGATGGCCGCGACTATGAGCCCGAATTCGCTGAAGTTGCTGAGATTGAGTGTCGCCAGAAGCGACGTGCGGGCCTGGAGCCTGAACGCGGTCAGCAGGCCGAAGAACAGGGCCGACTTGAACAGCACGAACGGCGTGATCGCAGCGCCGATCAGGAGCGTCTCCAGGGTCAGCCGGCCCGACAGGCCGACGGAGAGAAAGAAGGCGAGCAGAAAAAAGTCCTTGAAGCCGAGCATGGTCTTCGCCATCTCGTCGGCCTTGGCATGATTGGCAATGAGAACGCCAAGCACGAGTGCGCCGAGGTCGCCCTTGAGACCGACGAGCTCGAACAACTGTGCACCACCCAGGGCAAGCAGGAAGCCATAGAGAACCATGAGCTCTCCGTGACCGACGCGCTGGAGTACGAGAGTCAGCAGTGGCCGAAGCGGAAAGACGAGCAGGACCAGCAGGGCCCAGTAGGTCGGCCACTGCCCCGCCGAGACGGCAAGAAAGACAACGGCAGCCAGGTCCTGCACGATGAGAATTCCGATGGCGATCCGGCCGTGAAGCGCTGCCGTCTGGCCCCTGTCTTCCAGCGCCTTCACGACGAATACGGTACTCGAGAAGCTCAGGGCAAAGGCGATCAGAAGGGACCGGGCAAAATCGAGGCCGGAAAGGAAGGGCGCCCCGAGAGCGGCGACGACATAGATGGCGGTTGCGAACAGCGGCACGATGATCGTCATGTGCAGCCCGGTAACCGCCCATACCTGCGGTCGCGCAAACATCCGAAGATTGAGCTTCAGGCCAACGATGAACAGCAACAGGGTAATACCGAGGTCCGACAGTTTCCGCAGCATGTCCCCACCGGCTATTCCTTGCAGGTTGAGCAGGAATCCCGCGACAAGGAAACCGACCAGGGGCGGCAGCCCGACGGTTCGCGAGAGCAGGCCCAGCACGAACGCAATGGCAATCCATGCCACATCTCCGAACGCAATGGCGATCAGCCCGAAGTCCACGATACTATCGGCGGTTGCGGCAACAGTCGGGCAGCATGACCCGCATCGGTCTCTCTGATGCCGGTGCGGGTGGTGCCTGGCAATCGGCGCTCCCGCCACTCCTTGAGGAAGATCCGGACGACACGACCAGGCCGGTCTCGACATCGACCGGATGAAACATGGAGATGGCTTGCCTCTACGCCGGCAATGACGGACAAGGCTGGTTGGGCCGCCTCCATTCCTTCTCTCCAGACAACTCCCGGTTGCTTCCTGCAACGACAGTACCGGACGTGCTCTCAATCAACAAACAGGCCACACCCGGATCATCGAGCGTTGTCGCACCCGCCTCCAGGAAACGCGAACCGATCATTGATGTCACCACCACCCGGCAGTAACATTGTCATCACTTAATGGACACAATGTCCGCGTCGGACAAGCAGGCATGCTGACTGCATGTGCCGGACCAGGGTCCAAAGGGTGTGAGGGCGCTTGATCATGGCCTCGACAAGCCTTCACCATTTTCTCGACACCGTAGCTGATGCCGGCCTGGCGCTCATCCGCCGACGTGCAGCCAGCCGGACTTCGTCGCCGGCGGAAATGGCCCGCCTTTGTCACGACCTTCTCTCGTCTCGTGGAGAGGCGCTGGGCGTCACGTTGGCACGTCTGATTGTCGAAGCCTACTCCACCATGGATGAGTCGCAGAAGCACGAATTCTTTGGAGAACTGCACTCCAGTTTTCACGTTGATCGTACCAGGATTCTGGCTTGCGCACGCACGTACCAGAAGGCCGGCGACGATGAGAGTCTTGCTGCACTGCAGTCTGCGGTCGAGCCTCCCCGACAGGAACTGTTCCGCCGAATCAACATGGCCCCCGACGGCACCAGAATGCTGATCGCAATGAGAGAAGACATCCTGAAGTCCGTCGCTTCAACACCTGAACTGACGCCGGTCGACGATGACCTCGCCCATCTGCTCTCATCGTGGTTCAACAGGGGATTCCTGGTGCTTCGGCGTATAGACTGGAACACTCCTGCATCCATCCTCGAGAAGATCATCTCGTACGAGAGCGTGCACACCATGACCTGCGGGGAAGGCTTGCAGAAGACTGCAGATGTTTTGCATTCTTTCATGCAGCTTTGCCTGATGATCCTCTGATATTTGTTGAAGTTGCGCTGGTTGATGGTCTTTCCAGTTCCATTCGACCGCTGATCGATCACAAACGCCCCACCATACGCACAAACAAGGCCGATACCGCAACATTCTACTCCATCAACAACTGCCAGTATGGTCTCAGGGGCATATCCTTTGGCAACTTTCTGATCAAACAGGTTGTTCTGGAGCTTCAGCGGGAATTCCCGAACTTGAAGACATTTGCCACGCTCTCGCCAATACCGTTGTTTCGGCGTTGGCTGTCAGATTTACTGGCTGAACCGGACTCCGGACTGATCACAAATTCCGAAAGAAACCTTCTGGAGGCGCTCGACACACCCGCTTGGAATTATGATGAATCCGACCTGAAACCCCTCCTGCTTCGTCTTGCCGCATTCTATCTGCTGGAGGTCAAGCAAGGAAAATTCCCGCATGATCCTGTCGCCCGTTTCCATCTTCGAAACGGAGCCCGGCTGGCGAGGATCAACTGGAAGGGCGATGTCTCCGAGAATGGCTTCGCCCAGTCAGCGGGCATGCTGGTCAATTACATCTACGATCCGCGCGCCATCGAAAAGAACCACGAGGATTACGTCGCAAACCGGAACGTGGCCGTCACGCCCTCGGTAAGGCGTCTGGCGCGTATCTGACTTCGATGTTGCCCGGTCACGTCAGGAAAGACGGAACGGCATGGTTCAGGGATCTGACTGGCGGCAGTAGCAGGAAGCCCTGATGTCGACGTCGGCACGGGCCATGGCGCGATCGAGACGTCTCCTGACGTGGCGGAGTTCAATGGTTTCGCCGCGGCGTGAAAGGCACTCGTGGAGGCCGTGCAGACTCCACACGTTGTCGGGATGCTGGCAGGGCCGGCGCAGGCTGTCATCGAAACCGAGATCGGCGCGATAGATCGCCTCGGCCTCGTCCACCTGGCCCTGTTCAAGCAGCAACGCTCCAAGGGCATGACGGGTGGGCTGCATCCATGCCCACGGTTCATCGTATTCGAGAGTGTCGTCAAGCAGGACGGATTGCCTCAGGTGGGCAAAGGCAGCATCGACATTGCCCTTGCGGTACTCGAGTTCACCGGAGAGCATCTCGCCCGCCACCTGGAGAATGCTCAGGCACGAGTTGTGAAACAGCTTGCGGGTATCCGGTACCCGGTCCCGCGCCTCGAGAAACCGCTGCTGCTCGATCTCCGCTTCATCGACACGGCCTGTGGCCGAACAGGCCACCCCGCGGGCGTAGTGCAAGGTCGCGGTGGTGACACAGTAGAGGTCCGGATCGTCAGGTAGGGGGTCGTCAAGAATGTCCTGCCAGCGCCCGAAACGAATGAGCACGTGCTGCCTCACCGGAACATATCCCTCCAGCCAGTCGGCAAGGGGCGGATCGCCCGAAGCGAGAAGCTCCGTAGGCAGGGTCGAGACCATCTCTTGTGCCGCCTCGATGGCCGGGCGGAACTGACCCAGGAACATCGCTCCATAGGCCTTGAAATGGTAATCATGGGCGCGGTAGCCCGAATAGAAATTGAAGACGCCGCGGCGCTCGACAAATACGCGGTTGGCGATTATTGCGCGATGGTTGCGCTCCACCACGGTCTGGTAGTCGCCGCACAGCACGTCGATATGGGTCGGCATGTGGTGGAGATGACCTGAATCGGGAACGAGACCGTGGAGTGCATCCGACGTCTTGAGAGCCCTTTCCGGATGCGGCGACATCTCCATGACGTGGATGTGCATGTGGAGGATCCCCGGATGACGCCAGGCGCCGTCAATCGCCGACAGCGCCGTCTCGAGCACGTCGATGGCTTCCAGGGTGTCCGATCCTGCCGGCGGTTCGCCGGTCTCGAGATCCCAGAGCTTCCAGGGAGTCCGGTTCATCAGGGCATCGGCAAAGAGTGTGCAGACGTCCGGATGGTCCGCATGCAGGCGATGGACCTGTCGCATGGCCGCCGCATAGGCATCGTCCCAGGACGGCCAGTCATCTTCCGGATCATCGGGAAACCGCGCCACAAGCGCAGCGGCAAGTCCCTTCTCGACATCGCCCGCACCGGCCGCACATTCCAGGGCCTTCCGGCTCTCCTTACGGGCCAGGGCCAGGCATTCCTCGCGTTCGGCGTCACCGAAGTCCACCCACAACTTGTTGTAGTTCGGACCACTGGCAAAGGCGACACCCCAGTGCGCCATGGCGCAATCGGGGTCGTGTTCAAGCGCCTGACGGAAGCAATGGATCGCCTCTTCGTGGTTGAAGCCGTAACACCAGGCAAGACCGCGGTCGAACCAGGTCTGCGCTTGCCGTGACGTTGTGGTGATCGGCATGTGGAATGCGCCGAGATCGAAATAATCGTCCATGGTCTTCACGCTTCCGGGTGCATCCGCGAGTCAAGATAGGCGCGGGCCAGTTCAAGAAGGCGTTCCCTGCCAAAGCTCGGTTCATGGCCGGCATGAACGACCGTCACGGGCAGTGTCATCAGGCGCTCCATGGTCCGGCAGTAGGTGGTCACGTCGGACTCCGGCAACTGGTCAAGAAGCGGCCCGTCATAGATCGCGTCGCCGGAAAACAGCGTTCCCGTCTGTTCTTCCCACAAGCCGACGCTGCCCGGGGAATGGCCGGGAAGGTGCAGCACCTCGAAACGCCGGTTGCCGATGGAGACCTCGTCTCCCTCATCAACGACGCGGGTTGGCCGTGCCGGTTCGACCCGGTAGGCCCTGGCGTCGTAGCCTTCATGGGGAAGCGCATCGATGAGACACTCCGGCAGTGCGTAGCCGGCGTTCTCCAGTGTTTCCACGACTTCCGGTTCCATGTCCTCCCTGAAGAGGGAGAAGCGGTTGTCGCCCTCCTCCATGATGGCGGCCTCTTGGCGCGAAACCACGCGCTGGGAGAACTCGTGGAGTCCACCGACATGATCGAAGTGCGTGTGCGTGGCAAAGGCAATGACAGCGTGGCCAAAGAGGTCGGCAATCGCCGGCTTGAGTTCGGCAATGCCCATGCCAGTATCAACAAGGAGATCCGTCTGCGACCCCCGGACATGCCAGATGTTGCAACGCCCCAGGGGGTCGACATGGGGCTCAAAGACCAGCGTGATGTCGTCATCGATCCGCCGGCGCTCGAACCACGTGTCAGCAATCCGGAAGCTCATGGTCAGTTCCCCAGCGTTTTCGGTTCGTCATGATGCCACGCATCGCCCTGTCGGCAAGCGATGATCCGGACGCGTATCGGTGTCGGCCGGCCGCCGGCTGCCATGTTGTTGACTTGCGGACAATTGGAGATGACGGCGAGAACATCCCGCTCGGCCCTGAGATCGACCCGGGCGCCCGGTGCGGACGGACTGTCGACGAACGTGCGTTCCGCCAGCAGGAACTCCTCGCGGACAGGAACGTGGCAGAAGAAGTTCACGTTGGGAACGATGTCCCGCCAGCCCAGACCATGTGGCGCCAGCGCCTTGAGAAAGTTCTCGCGGCACCCGGGCACGCCGGTGACACCATAGAGCATCGCGTTGGAGGGTTCGCTGCAGCAGCCGGCGATGGTGTCATGAAAGCCGCAGGTGTCGGCAACGATGGTGAAGAGCGGCCGCGCCCGATCGGAGTAGAGCACATGGCCCCGGGTCAGCCGCAGCGTTGCGCTCTTCTTGATGGTGTTCGGTGCGTGATAGCGCTCCGCGGGATCGGCGGCGTTGTAACACAGGAAATCGACACCCTGGCGTCCCTCAAGATCGATGATGCGCAGCGTCTCGCCACGACGGACAACGCCGGACCACGGCGCTCCGGGCGCCACCAGATCATCACGCACGAGGAGTTGCGTGCCGGCGGCGGCCCTCTTGTCAGACAACGGTCATGCCCCCGTCGACGGGGAGGACCGCGCCGGTAATGTAGGCGCCGTCATCAGAAACGAGAAAGGCCACCGCGCCGGCAATCTCCGCTGGATGTCCCAGGCGGTTGAGAGGAACAAAGCGTTCCAGCCAGACGCGGCGCTCTCCCGGATCGTCCAGCCACCCCTCCAGCATGGGCGTATCGACCGGCCCGGGCAGGATGGCATTCACCCGGATGGAGGGCGCGAGTTCGGCGGCAAACTGCATGGTGAGACCCAGTTGCCCCGACTTGGCGGCGCTGTAGGCGCTGCAGACCGAGACCTTGTCCCCCATGATGGCATTGACCGACGCGATGTTTACGATGGACCCACCGCTCTCGGTCATCGTTCGCGCCGCAGCGCGCGACGTCCTCATGACGGCGCCAAGATTGATGGCGAGCGCATCCTCCCAGTCCCCATCGTCGAGGCTGTCGACAGGAGTCGCCGGAAAGGTCCCGGCGGCATTGACGAGAATGTCGAGCCTGCCTCCCCACGCGACCGCCGCCGCAACTGCCTCGTCACCGCCAGTTCTCGTGGAAAGATCGACTGAGCTGCCCTCGGCGGTGCCGCCCTCAGCCCTGATACGGTCAACGACAGCCGTGAGCCGCTCCTGGCGGCGCCCGACAATGAAGACCCTGGCGCCCTCGCCGGCAAGACGCTCGGCCGTCGCCTCGCCAATCCCCGACCCACCCCCTGTCACAAGGGCCACCCTGTCTTCGATGCCGCGCCCCATGGGTTCATTCTCCGGTTGCCGGAAGGATCATGGTGCGCCCTGGAAGCAGCGGCTGCAACGGTCGATGGTTGCCGCGCCGCCATCGCCTCGCCTATCGTCAGTGCCTGTGACGGCATGGAGCATGAAGAATTATGGGACGCTTCACGGGAACGTCGGCACTGGTCACCGGGGCCGCATCCGGGATCGGTTTGCTGACCGTTCACCGCCTCCTCGAGGAAGGCGCCCGGGTCGCGATGAGCGACATCGACGAAGCCGGGCTGGCTGCGGCTGCCGGCCCGCTTGGACCATCCGTGTGCGCCATCCACCATGACGTGACGTGTGAGGACTCATGGATGGAGGCGATCACTGAAGCCGGGAACGCCATCGGACCGATTGCCGTCCTCGTCAACAGCGCCGGAACGGGCCGCTCCTCCAATGTGGAGGAGACGACACTCGAGGACTGGCGCCGGGTCATGGCCGTCAACGCCGACGGGACATTCCTCGGGTGCAAGCACGCGGTCATCGCCATGAAGGAGTCCGGTGGCGGATCGATCGTCAATCTCTCGTCGGTGTCCGGTCTCGTCGGCGGCCACAATCTTGCCGCCTACAACGCGAGCAAGGGTGCCGTGCGCCTGCTCACCAAGTCCGTTGCCCTCCACTGCGCCCGCAAGCGCTACAACATCCGCTGCAATTCGGTGCATCCGGCGTTCATCGAGACACCGATGGTCGACTCCCTCATCCAGCGCAGCCGCGATCCGGAAAGCACCCGCAGGAAACTCGAGGCGCAAATCCCTCTCGGCCGCCTGGGTGGGGCGCGCGAAGTTGCCGACATGATTCTCTATCTTGCCGGTCCCGAAAGCCGGTTCGTGACCGGTGCCGAATTCGTCATCGACGGCGGCCTGACCGCCGCCTGAGGTTCACGTCCGCCAGGCGTTCCCTCTTTCCCGTTCGAGCTGCGTGAGGAGGGACGACCACTCCATGCCCGAGCGAGCATGGCCCGAGTTCGAGAGAATGCGGCGGCCCTGCTCGATGGTCTTCTCCTGGACACCCTCATCCGGAAGGCGAAGCGGCGTGCCACTCGACATGCCGTCGACCTGGTACCTGCAGGCTGCTTCCATGCGGTGCATCCACACGAACGCCGATGCGACACTGTCACCGCACGTGAGCAATCCGTGGTTGCGCAGAACGAGGATCATGTTGTCGCCGAGGTCGCGGACAAGGCGCTGCTGCTCGTCGGCGTCGAGAACGACACCCTCGAAGTCGTGGTAGCCGATCCAGCCCATCAGGATGAGGGCCTTCTGGCTGAGCGGCAGCAGTCCGGCCTCCTGCATGGCGACGGCGTTGCCGGCCCGTGTGTGGGTGTGGAGAACGCAGTGAACATCTGGCCTGGCATCGTGGACGGCACGGTGAATGAGAAAACCGGCGGGATTGATGTCGCCTTCGCCACCGCCATCGACTCTCACCAGTGAACTCGCCGTGATCTGGTCGAACAGAACGCCATAGGGATTGAAGAGAACGTCGTCGGTTCCCGGAATGCGCGCGGAGATGTGGGTGCTCGACAGATCCGACCAGCCGTAGAGATCGACCAGCTGGTAGCATGCGGCAAGATCGCAACGAACCTGCCACTCCTCCTCGGACATGGCGCCAGGAACCTCTTGTGGCTGTGTCATGGCATCTCGACCCGATCAGACGAAGCGCCGAGTCTACCAGCCGCCCGCCATGATTGTCAGGGACGTTGTGGTCGGTGGGATCGCGACTGTCGGAACAATTCCTGCTTGCCGGGGAACCGCGGTTGTGACACTTTGTGTAGTGTCGATTCGCCAAGGTTTACCGCCATGACTGGGGTTGCCTCGACACTGCGTTACCGTTTCGCCCATATCGACAATGCCGGGGACCACCTGGTCATTCACTGGCAGGACGGACACCGAAGCAGATTTGATGCACTCTGGCTGAGATACGCCTGCGAGTGCGCCTCGTGCGGTACCTACCACAGCGCCATACGCTCGCTGCGGCTCGTCGACATCCCCGAGGATATCCGCATCGCCAGCACACGGGTGGGTGATCATGGAACCCTGGATGTCGTGTGGTCGGGCGACGGTCATGCCAGCAGCTTTGCCGGCGAATGGCTGCGCAACCGGTGCAACAGCGTTGCGGAACGGGACCGGCGGCGATTCCGGCCGATCCTGTGGGACAGCGGTCTCGAGGACCACCCTGAGGCAGATTACGCCGCATGCATGGAGGATCCAGCTGCGCATCTGGCAATGCTGGAGACGCTCAGGGACTACGGATTTGTCCTGGTGCGGGGTGTGCCGAGTGACCCGGACCACACGGAAGCCATTGCCTCTCTGGCCGGTCCCTTGCGGACTACGAACTATGGCAGGATCTACGAGTTCACCTACAAGCGGGACGCTCTCGTTCTCGGTGACCTCAACGTCAGGCTCGATCCTCACACGGATGAACCCTACCGCCAGAATCCGCCATCCGTGACCTGCTTTCATTTTGTCCAGGCATCGGCACATGGCGGGGCCTCGACCCTGACTGACGGCTTCAATGTCGGCATGCGCCTCAAGGAGAAGGACGAAGAAGCCTTCCGCCTGTTGTCGACCCGGCCCATCACCTTCTACCGGCGCCTCGTCAACCCGGACCGCGACTTTCGCATGCGGGCGCCGGCCTTCAGTCTCGACGAGGATGGAGAGATTGCCGGTATCCGCCTTCTCGACCGGGCCATCGGTCCGGGAGACCTCCCCGATGGCGAGATCCGCTCCTTCTACCGTGCCATGCGCCTCCTCCAGAAGATGCTCTTCGATCCCGCATACCGGATCACTCTCGCCTGTGCCTCCGGCGAGGCACTGTTCTTCAACAATCAGCGTGTGCTCCACGGAAGGACGGAATTCGCCGCCGACAGCGACCGCTGCATGAGGTCATGCAACATCGAAACCGACGAGTTCAACTCGACCCTGCGTCTCCTCGCCGGTTCCCTGGGAAGCGATGCGGCCAACATGAACCTCCCCCACGGCGCCCTTTCCTGACTGTCCGCCAGCTGCCCATTCGGATGGACGGGACCGGTCCGACGCTTACACGCCCTCGTCCGGCCATGGCCCCAGGGGAAAGTGGCCTTGCCGCCGCGGCATACCGGTATCGAGCGTGGCGAGAAGATCCGGGACGCACGCCGGCGCCACGATTTCTCCGCCTTCGAGGCGCCGGTGGATCTCCTCGACGAGTTTCTGGTGAAGGAACTGCCTGAGCTGTACCGGCAGGGTTCGGGTGGCTGCCGAGATAGCGTCCTCGAGATCATCCGGCCACAGTGCGGACCAGGCTTCCCGGGCCTCGCCGAATCCGTAGAGGGGAGGGTCCTGCCAATTCCGTTCCCGGCGGATGGACTGACGCCGGTCGGCTGTTGCCGCAGCATCGATGATGCCGTCGTCATCGAGCACGACTCCGTAGTGCCGTTCGGCACTGGTCCGATGCACGACGCCGTTGACCACGTCGCTGGCGACGTCGGTCTCCGGCCTTTCGAGGGGATCACCGAAGCCGCCCCCGCCCTGGGTTCCGATCCTCAGGACATCGCCGGGCCCCAGTTCGAGGACATCGATCTTGCCGAGGTCGCGTTCCAGGGGCGTTCCCGGATTGAGACTGGTGTATCCCGTGGCGCCCATGTGTCCGCCCAGTCTGCCGGGAGGGCCGAAGACATAGCGCTCCATGCACCGCGACGTGATCGAGGTGTAGTGCGACGACGTCTCGATTTCGATCTCGATGCCGGTCCCTCCCCTGTAGCGGCCCGGACCGCCTGAATCCTCCCTCAGTCCGTAGTGGCGGATGAGGATTTCCGGCATCTCGTTCTCGAAGATCTCCGTGGGGATGTTCTTGAGAAAATTGAGGATCACCATGGTTCCATCGACACCGTCCGCCACCGGTCGGCCCCCGGAACCACCGACGATGGGCTGGATTACCGACACCCTGGTGCCGCCGGTCTCCAGGTCGGGGACCGAAACGAGGAGGATGGAACCCTGCCCCGAATCTGTCGCCGGCAACTCCATCGGCACCGCCTGGGCCAGGGCTCCCACGGTGACATCGCACACCTTGTGGCTGGTGGAATAGCGTGCCCCGCAGGCGGCACCGGGCTCCGGATTGAGAATCGTTCCCTTCGGGATCGTCACCTTCAGAGGCCGCACAAGGCCGGCGTTGTAGGCGATGGCCGGCGCCTGGGTGCACATCCAGTTCACCAGGCCGGTGATCAGCATCCAGTGCCCGTCCTGGTTGTAGGTCGGGATGTTGAGAGCTGCCCTCACCTGGGGGGCTGTCCCCGTGAAATCAAGCAGCATGCCATCGCCCTCGACCGTCAGCGTGACATGGATGCGCACCAGGCCGAGACCCACCATGTCGGCCTCGATGTAGTCAGTGTAGCGATAGCTGCCGTCGGGAACATGAGCGATCACCCGGCGCGCCTGGGTCTCGGCATAGTCGAGAGCCTCGTCGATCGTGCCGTCGATCACATCGCGGCCGTAATGGCCGGCAAGTTGCCGAACCCTCCTTTCGGCCGTTGCCAGTCCGGCAAGGCAGGCCTTCATGTCGCCCCAGTTACCCTCCGGGGTCCGGCAGTTGGCGAGAATCATGTCAAGGAGAGGCTGGTTGAGGACACCCCCGCGATAGAGTTTCTGTGGCGGGATCCGCAGGCCTTCCTGGATGATCTCGTGGCTCGATGGCGCGATCGATCCGGGAACCCTGCCACCGATGTCCGAAACATGGATGAATGTCCACGCCCAGCACAGCAAGGCGCCGTCAACATGGACCGGCGCCCACAGGTAGACATCGGAGAGATGGGTCGCCATGCCCCGGGTGGCATCCGGATCATTGGAGATGAAGACATCGCCCTCCCCAACATCGTCACCGATCCGCTCGAGAGCTCCGGCCATGGGCATGCCGATCATCATCAGCACGCCATAGCGGCGCGGCGCGGCGAACACCTCGCCCGACCGCGACACGAGAACCGAACCGTAGTCCTGTGTTTCCTTGACGAAGACAGTGTGCGCCGTGCGCGAGATCACGCCTGCCATCTCGTCGACAATGGCCTGGAAGCGGTTGAGAAGGATTTCGAGGCGAACGGGATCGTCCATCAGCCGCGTTCCCCGATGAGGTTCCCGTATTCGTCAACCGTCGCCACGAAGCCCGGTGGCACCCACGTGGTGGTGTCGTACTGCTCGATCACAAGTGGACCAGGATAGATTTCCTCCTGCCGCAGATCCTGGCGCCGCCACACTTGAGCCTCGACCACGTCGCCCGCTTCGTGAACACGCCGCACGCCCCGGGGTCCTCCGCCGCCTCCGGCGGGCACGGAAAAGACCGGAGGAGTGGGCGTGATACCGACAATCTGCAGGCGCGCTTCCAGCATCCGCACAGGAGCGTGCGGGTCGTGATAGCCGTAGACCTTCTGATAACGCTCGAGAAACCATCGGTTCAGGTCCTTGGTGGACAAGGCCGGAACGTCCGGGAATGGCACGTTGATCTCGTAGGACTGGCCGATATGGCAGAGATCCGCCGAACGCAGGACATGGACGTCCGCCACCCCGGCATCCTGTTCCGCCAGCCAGGCGCGCGCCTGGGATTCGAGACGGGCATAGGCGTCTCCAAGATCCTTGTCCGAGAGGGCGTCGAGATCACGCCATACACTCTGGACGAAGTCCGCACGAAAATCCGCGACAAGGCATCCAAGGGCGCACAGCGTCCCGGGTGCGGGTGGCACGATAATGCGGCGCATGTCCAGTTCCCGCGCCAGCATGAAGGCCTGCGTCGGACCGGCGGCACCATAGGCCAGCATCGAGAATCCTGTCGTATCGATCCCCCGCCGCGCCGTCAGGGGCAGCAGTTGCGCGTAGATGTTGGCTGTCGTCACCTGGAGAATCGCATCGGCAGTCTCGCTGCCCGTGCGGTCGATGACGGCCGCCAGCCGGTCGATCGCGGCGTGGGCCTGCGCACTGTCGAGAACCATCGTTCCATCGAGAAGGCTGTCCTCGGCGATGATCCCGGCCACAAGATAGGCATCGGTGACGGTCGGCTGCGTGCCGCCCCTGGAATAGCACGCCGGGCCCGGCCGGGCCCCGGCGCTCCGGGGACCCACCTTGAGCACGCCTTCGCTGTCCGTCCAGGCGATCGAACCGCCACCAGCACCGACTGCCGACACATCGACGGCCGGCATGATGACCGGGATGTCCCCGATCGTGTTGTCGGTCGCCTGGCCGATGGCCCCCTGGATGATCGACACGTCGACACTGGTGCCGCCCATGTCGAGGGTGACGACTTGATCGTCTCCGATGGTGCTGGCGACGTGACGGGCGCCGATGACTCCCGAGGCCGGGCCGGAGAGCAGGGTCTCGACCGGCCGGCGGGCTGCCGAGGCGGCCGTCATGACGCCACCGTTCGACTTTGTCGAAAAGACACGGCACGGCATGGCGAGGTCCCGTGTCCGTTTCTCAAGGGTGGTGAAGTAGGCCTCCATGCGACCGCCGACATAGGCGTTGATGACACTGATGAGAGCGCGTTCGTACTCCCGCTGCTGGGGCCACACATCGGTCGAGACCGTGACGTAGACCTGGGGAAAACTGTCCGTGATCCACTGTCTTGCCAGTCGTTCGTGACGTGGATTGCGATAGGCGTGAAGAAAGCACACGGCAATGGTCTCCACGCCCTCGTCCAGCAGGGCCCGGACCTGCTCCTCCACATCCTCGCGCCGCAGCGGCGTGAGCACCTCACCGTCGGCCATCAGTCTCTCGTCGACCGGACGGACCAGCTGGCGGGGCACCAGCGGAACCGGCCGGGGCACAAAGAAGTCGTTCGCCTTCGAAAGACGCAGGCGGCGCAGTTCGAGCGTATCGGTAAAGCCCCGGGTCATCAGCACCCCGGTGCACGCACCGTTGCGCTCGAGAAGCGTGTTGACGGCGAGCGTGGTGCCGTGGGCGAAGTAGCGGATGGCGGCAGGGTCGATGCCATGCCGCCTGGTGATGTCCTCGAGTCCCCTCGCGACAGCCAGCGACGGGTCGTCCGGCGTCGACGGCGTCTTCAGCGCCACCACCTCTCCCGACCGGGTGTTCATGAGCTGGAAGTCGGTGAAGGTTCCACCGATATCAACGCCAAGACGCCAGCCGTCTTCACACATCGTGTGGGTCCTGTCCGTATCTTGCGGCATGTATGAGAACCGGTTTCTTCGTCGACCGGCCCGGAATTACTGTGTACCTCGTCAGGTCCCGGGGGTCGACGCACCCTTCGCCCGGCGCCCGAGCAGCTGGTAGAGGTCGTGTTCACGACGAACAAGATCGTGATCGTTGTTCTCCTGCCAGACGGCCTCGACCGCCGGCCGGTTCTTGTGCCGTTCGGCCTTCAGGGCACGGATGAAGCTGCCGTCCTTGATGTTGGCGATCATCCGGCGCATGCCCTCGAGCGTCTTTTCCTCGTCGAAGTACTGTTTCGACCACACGAGATGGCCGAACTGCGCCGTGGCGCTGGTCCGTTTCATGCGCTCGAAGGCGCCGAGGTCGCGCCCGTACTCGGCGAACTTGACGCTCTCTCCGGACGCGTAGAGGTCAAGCATGACCGCCTCGGGAGAACAGCCCGCCTCGACGAGTGCCGTGTACATGGCGCGCAATGCGTAGAGTCCCGGCTGGTGTTCCTCGAAGAGATCGATGAGGACCTCCTCACCGAAACTCGATTCCAGCGCTCCCATTCTTGTCGTGCCGATCGCCCAGGAGATCGCAAGGCACATGTCAAGAGCCCTGCCACTGCCATCCTGAGCCACGGCAATGAGGCTTGGAAAGCCGCGCCCCTCGAGGAACGTCGCCCGCACACCCTCTCCGAGCATGCGTGGCGCCACCATGACGACATCCGTCTGCGGGTCCGGCACGATCTCGCCGTAATGGATGTTGAAACCATGAGCAAAGCACATGACATCACCGGGTTTGAGGCTTTTCTTCACCCAGTTTTCGTAGACATCCGGCTGACTGTCATCGGACGTCAGCATCATCAGGATATCAGCCCGGGCGGCCGCCTCCTCGATGGTCAGGAGATCCCAGCCGTCAGCCCGTGCGCTTTCGGCATACTCGTCCTCGATGTTGCCGACGATCACGTCGACGCCACGGTCCTTCATGTTGAGCGCCTGGCTGCGTCCCTGGTTGCCGTAGCCGATCACGGCGACCGTCCTGCCGTCGAGCAGGGCCGGATCGGCATCGTCATCAAAATAGAACCTGCCCATGGTATCTCCTGGCGGTAGTCTTTCGGAGGCGGAGTGTACTGCAAGAGTGATGGCATCGGGAACACGCCACGATATCGCGGATTATCGCGCCTCGGGATTTGCGGCGCCACTCATGGCCATGCCGGCTGATGACGCCGCCCACATCCTCGCCAGGCTCGACGCGGTCGACGTCGACCTGCCGCATCCCTGGTACTACAAGTCCTACTTGCTCTTCACGTGGATGGACCGCCTGGTCCGCCTTCCTTCCATCCTCGATACGGTGGAGCGGCTGACGGGTCCGGACATCATGGTGATGAGCGCCGACATCTGGACCAAGCCCGCGCGGGACCGGCGCCACATTTCCTTTCACCAGGATGCCGGCTACTGGAACCTCGATCCGCTCGACATCGTCACGGCCTGGATTGCTCTCACGCCGGCGACCTCGGTCAACGGCTGCATGCGCTTCCTGCCAGGGACCCACCGGCTCGGCCGCGTGGCCCACGACGAACGCCAGGGCGAGGACAACATGCTGTCCCATGGTCAGACCGCGAGAATCGATACCGCGGCGTGGCCGGTTTACGACAACGAACTCGAACCGGGCAGCATGTCGCTCCATCACGCCCTGCTTGTTCATGGATCCGGCCCGAACACGACGGACAATCCTCGGACGGGAATCTGCGTCCGCTATCTCCCGGGACGCATCAGGTGGACCGGTGGACCACCGGTCTCGGCAATGTCGGTGAGGGGGCGCCACGAGGGCAATCTCGTTCTGGAGAAGCCGCCTTCGAGCGATCTATCACGCGACGCAGTCCGCCAGCACACACGCCTGCTCGCGCCCCACGCCTCGCGGCGCTACGTCACGTTCTGATTGCGCCCTCCCGGACGGGCGACGCCAAGATCCACCGCGTGATTGGCCAGGTCATCGGGCACACGGCGCAACATTCAGGATTCTCGCACGTCGGGATTTGCAATGCCGCATGCGATGTCAGACACCGATGGTGGCGCGCCGCATGACGCGGCGAAAGCCCGTGTCGCCGCGCATGGCGGCAAGGTCATCCTCGAGGGCAATGTGCATGGTGCAGCGGTTGTCCCAGATGACGACCGTACCGGGTCGCCAGCGGAAGCGGCAGGTGAGGATGTCCTGCGTTGCATGGCGCTCGAGGTGGTCCAGGATCATCCTGCCTTCCTCATCGGTCATGCCTTCGATGCGATGGCAGTAGCTGGGACTGATGAGGAGTGATTCCCGGCCGGTCTCGGGGTGCACCCGGACAAATGGGTGGGGCGTGACCTGTCGCTCCGATCCCTGCCTGTGCTGCACCTTCATGCCCTTGAAGGTGGCGGTGTGGCGTTGCGGCGTACCCGAATCGTGGATGGCACGGAGTTGACGCAGCACGGTCTTCATGCCTTCCGACAGCATCTCCCAGGCAAGGTACATGTTGGCAAACAACGTGTCGCCGCCAACCGGGGGAACCTCGAGGGCATAAAGAACCGCGCCAGCCGGCGGTTGTTCGCGAAAGGTCATGTCCGTGTGCCAGAGATGGCCGAAATTGATGACCTCGTCGGGCTCCTTGACGATGTCGATGAGTTCGGGAAAACCGTCGATGCCGTGCACGAAGGGGTATTCCTCGAGGCGGCCGAATCGACGCGAGAATGCGACCTGTTGCTCGGGCGTGAGGGTCTGGTCACGAAAGAAGAGGACGAGATGCTCAAGGTAGGCGTTGCGTAGTGCGGTCCACGTCACGTCGTCGAGCTCACGGGACAGGTCGACTCCCGCCACTTCAGCGCCGATGGCCGTGGAGTAGGGATGTACAGCGAAGTCAGACATGATGGTGGGTCTCCCAACACCGGGTTCATACCAGTGCCTTGATTCAATCATTTGACGCCGGAAGTGAAAAGCAGAAGAAGGAGGGAACCGGGAAAAATCTGGGCTACCAACGCGGTGTATGTGGCCACGGCCGTACCCGCGGCCCGCGCTCCTGGAGAAAAAAGAGCAGCGTGGCCCTTACCGCCAATGACGACAATGAGACCGCGGTCATGGAGGTCGCCGTCAACGCCCACACTCGCAAGATCGTTTGCAGACGCTGGCGCCCCGAGCCGTCAATGCCTGCCTCACCTGTGCGGCGTTGAAGGCTTGTGACCGATTGACCACGAAGTTCAGCGAGGTTTCGGTGCCTTGCCGAGGATGGAGGGCGGTGCGTGCCAGACAGGCATCCTCGTCGAACTGGACGTCTCGTTCTCCACGGCCCGGCGCTCGCGGTTCGATGAGAGCGGTTGCCGGATGGATCACGGGATGGTCCGCACCTCATGGAACTGCACGGTCGCCGTCACGCAGGTCTCGATACGGCACGATCGCATACGGATCTCGATGTCAGCGTGACTCGCGCGCTGCTTCCTGGACCCAGTCCGCGAACTCGTCGATGCGCACGAGAGTCGGGCCTTTCGTCTTCCATGCCTGCCGCATGCATGCGCTGAGTTCCTCCAGGCCGGAGGGTTCCGAGAAGGCCATGCCATAGGCTTGTGCCAGCATGGCGAAATCGGGGTTCCTGGGGTGCACGCCGATTTCCTCGATCTGCTGTTCCCGCATGAATCGGGCGATCTGCTTGAGGCTGTGGTTGTCCCAGAGCACGATGGCGAGAGGGAGTTCGTGTTCGACGGCCGTCGCGAGTTCGGCCACGGTAAACTGCAGCCCGCCATCGCCGATGAGCACGGCGCCGGACCGTTCGGGTGCGGCGAACGCGGCTCCGATCGCCGCGGGCAGGGCGAAGCCCAGAGTGCCGTAACCTGCGGGAAAGAACCACTGGCGCGGTCTGTTCGCCGGAAAGAGCGCATAGCCCGAATAGGCGATCTGCGTCATGTCCGTGAAACAGTATCCGTCGGGCGGTAGCGCATTCCGGATGGCCCGGATGACCGGTTCGTGCAGCCGCTCGAGGGATCCGAAATCGGCGCGTCCAGCCTCGCGCGCCGCATCGAGGGCATCGCCACCGTATCCGGGCCCGGTGTTGCGTCCCTCGAGACGCCGCAGGATACCGTCGAGGGACCGGGCGGCATCGCCAAGGATGGCGACATCGGCGCGCCAGTCCCGGGCCAGCGTCCCCGCATCGATGTCGATGCGGATGAGCTTGCCGGTCACCGGGAGGGGTTCGGGGATCCAGAAGTCGGGTTCCGCAAACTCCGTGCCGACGGCAATGACCAGTCCGGCTTCACAGATGAAGGATTGCGTGCCCGGCTGGTCCGCTGTCATCTCGAGCGACAGGGGGTGGTCCGCGGGCATGACACCCTTGCCGGCAATCGTCGGAAGGACAGCCGCGCCCAGGCGCTCGGCGAGCGCGCGCACCTCGTCGGCCGCGTCCACCGAGCCTCCTCCTGCAATGATCACTGCGGGACCGCATGAGGACGCGAGCGACGCGGCCGCATCGAGTGCGTCGCTGTCCGGCGCCGGCAGGCCCGGCAGGCGCGCTGCCTCGATCGTGCCCTCAAAGGGTTGAGGCAGCACATCCAGCGGAACCGAGATATGACAGGGACGGGGCCTGTGGGAGGCGAAGTGGGCAAAGGCGCGATGGACGAGTTCCGTTGCCTGCGCGGGTGTCGTTGCCAACTCGCTGAAGTGTGTGATCGGCGCGGTCACGGCCCGCTGGTCGGGAATCTCGTGAAGCCGTCCCCTGCCCATGCCGAGATCGGCGAGGCTGGCGACGGAAGAGAGAACCAGCATGGGCTGCGAATCGGAGAAGGCCTGGCCAATCGGCGTCGCGGCGTTGGTGATGCCCGGACCGCTGATCAGCAGGCAGACCCCGGGCCGGCCGGAGATGCGAGCATAGCCATCCGCCATGAAACCCGCCCCTTGCTCGTGGCGTACGCCGATGTGGCGGATTCCGGCTTCCGGAAGCGCTCGATAGAAGTCGAGAGTGTGGACACCGGGCATGCCGAAGACCGTGTCGACGCCGTAGGCCCTGAGAAGATGTATCAGGGCTTCTCCCGTGCTTGGCGTCGTCATCGTCCGGACTCTCCGGTCTCGGCGGCAACCGCCTCGAGTGCAGCGACCAGACCCGAATGGATCGACCCCGTCTCGTCGGCGACGACCATCCAGGCGGTTCCCAGTGTCCGGGCAAGACTGCGTTCCTCGGCTGTCCAGCCCGGCATGATCCAGGGCTTGCCGGCGACCGCCGCCGCGCCGGCGATGGTCTCCAGGTCCCGGCGGTCTTCGGCGGCGAAGCGGTAGCGGTCCCGTCCGCACGACAGTGCGAGATCGGACGGTCCGACGAACACCCCGTCCACCGTGTCGAGCGCAAGGATCGCATCGATGTCCGCAAGGGCCGCCGCACTCTCGATCATGGGAAAGCACAGTTGCCGCCGGTTCTCCGCCTCGAACCAGCCGTCCGCGGGTGCATCGTAGGCGACGGTCCGGCCGCCCGCGAAGCTGCGTATGCCCAGCGGCGGGTACTTGGCGGCAGCACATGTGCGGGACGCGTGATCACGATCCCCTATGTGAGGAATGATGACACTGTCGCATCCAAGATCGAGCGCCTGCTGGATGGGGATGGCCTCAGGGCCGAGAATCTTGGCGTGGACCTCCATGCCGAGGGCGCGCGCGAAGGGCACCAGCCTGTCCAGGCGTTCGAGGTCGAAGACACCGTGCTCGATGTCGAGCACGACGCGCCGGAACCCCAGGTCGCGGGCAATTTCGATCATGGCCGTATGGGGAGTGGAGAGCCAGATCGCGAGATCGCCGGTCATGTTCTCTTGTCCCCACTGAGATCGAGGCCGGTGGCCTCCTCAATCATGGCCGTCGCTCCGGAAAGGATGCCGAGCCGTTCCCCGCGCTCCAGCGCCTCGTTGAATGGAATCTCCTCGGTCTGCTCGTCAAGCGCGTAGCTCGCCCAGAGCTCCGCCTCGCCGGGGGCGAGCACGACGACACCGTTGTCGTCGGCAATCACCGCGTCACCGGGGTTGACGACGACACCCCCTACTGTGATCGGGACGTTGAGTCCGCCTCCCGCCGCGAGCAGGCGCGTCGTGATCGGCGACGGCCCCCGGCACCACACCGGAAGACCGATGCGCCTGATGTCGCCGAAGTCCGTGGCGCGGCCGTCGATCACCGCGCCGGCGAGATTCCGCGCCCTGGCGGCGACCGTGAGCGAGCCTCCCCAGCACGCGTGGAGGTCGTCCCCGCAACGGTCGATCATGAGGATGTCGCCGGTCCGCACATGACCCAGGGCGTGGTGCAACAATGTCGAGTCCGCCCCGGGGATGCGCACGGTGACGGCGGTCCCGGCGATGCGGCGGTCGGCAATCACCGGGCGGATGCCCGAATCGAGAAACCCGTGGAGCCGGGCATGGCCGATCGTGGCGGTCTCCGCCTGCGCGAGGCGTTCCACCAGGGCGGCACCGATCGGCTCGGGGAAGGAGCGGATGTCGAAAGCGGCGGTCATCGAAGGCGCAAGGACCCTGCTCGCGGCGCAAGCAGGGTCCTTGCCCGCAATCCTCAGATACCGGACTTCACGTCGTCGAAGGCCCTGATCACCGCTTCACGGGTGTCGGGGGCCATCTCCTCGATGAAGGTGCCCTTGGCCATCATGGCGTCGGGGTCGGCAATTCCCAGTGAATCCAGGACTTCCGCGGCGACCAGCGGGAACGCCATGGTGTTGGAATGTCCGTAGCCGTACATCTCGATCAGGTTCTTGCCGGCCTCGGGCGAGGTCCAGGCATTGATGAAATCATAGGCGAGGTCAAGGTTTCCGGGATTGCCCGTGCCCAGCGCCAGGGCGCACACCCACGTGAGGATCCCTTCCCTGGGATCCATGAAGGCGACTTCCAGCCCTTGTGACTTCAGGTTCTTGGCCGAGCCGTTCCAGGAATAGGACAACACGATCTCGCCGGCGGCGAGCGCCTGCTCGATCTGCGTCGGGTCGGTCCAGTAGAATCGCAGGTTGGCGTGGATGCGCCGCATGATGTCGGCAGCCTCGGCAATTTCCTTTTCATCCATCGTGAAGGGATGGACTCCGAGGATCAGCCCGCAGACCTGGGCGAAGGCGTCGGCGGAATCGAAGAACGCCATCTTTCCCGCGTAGCGCTCGTCGAGAAAGAGGTTGTAGGAGTTCTCCATGGGCTCGACAAGGTCGGACCGGTAGAGGATGGACGAGTTGCCCCAGTCTGCCGGCACGCCGATGATGGTGTCCTCGTAGTGGAGCGCCCTGATCTCGCGCATGCTGGGGAAGATATCGCCCCAGTGGGTGAGCCGATCCGTGTCGACGGCCTGAATGACGCCGGCGTCAGCCCAGCGGCCGATACTGCTGGTGCAGGGATGGGTGACATCGGTGACAAAACCGCCGCGCAGTTTCTGCAACGCCTCCTCGAGTTCACCGAACATGGCGAATTCGGGAGAGGCGCCATGCTGGTCCATGTAGGCCTGGTGGAACTCCGGAAGATCGTAACCGGCCCACTCGAAGACATCGAGGTCACCGCCGGCGGCCCGTGCCGGGCGCAGGGCCATGGGCGTCGTGAACATGGCAACTCCTGCAGCCGCGGCGAGGGAAGCGAGTTGCCGCCGGTCGAGCTGCGGGTTCCGGAAAACATCATGGAAATTCGTCATGAGCAGATCCTCCGTTTCCTGTTCGTCATCCTGCCGCAAGTCACGGGTCATGCATAGTCTTCGGCCGGATTTCGGACTTCCGGCGCGAGCTCGATGATTTCGAGTTCCCACGCGATGTCGTCGCCGACGGGCCGGTCGAGTTCGCGCGCAATGCGGTGGCCGCGAACGGTCCGGGTCCTCAAGCAGTCACCGTTCCTCGACACGCGGCTGGACGCCTCGCCGGCCAGGAGATCTTCGACGGAATCCTGGACCGTCACCATGACCAGGTTCCGGCAGGGGATCCTCTCTGCGTTGCCGATAGAGACATCCTCGCGCTCCAGTCATGATGTCGTCGGACGTGACGACGTTTCCGGCCAGGCTTCCGTCGATCTCGGGCGGCAGATCGTGATGGCGTCCGCCGCAATCCGCCAGCACACATGCCTCGCGGCGCTACGACTGCCGGAGACCGGGGTGGTAGTCGGTGGCACCCCTGCAAGGCGACCGGAGCGCGTGCTGGTCCTGTTCGGAGGACGGCGGGCTTCATCCTTGACGTAACGCGGAGACGGTGTCCACGCTCGAAGCCGTCGTAGCAGTCCGATCGGAAGCGCGTTGATCGTTGGCTTCGCGGACAAGAATACGGAGACCTTCTACCGCGGCGATCGGGCGCGGGGTTCTCTGGTTTCGCGCGCAAGCTGAACCAGCTTGACGCGGCGACCGGCCTTCACGACCTGTCGCGTCCCGGAAACCGGCTGGAATCCCTTAAAGGGCCGCCGGACGGGACAGTGGAGTATCCGGATCAACGATCAGTGGCGGATCTGTTTCGAGTGGCCGGAGGGAAGCCCTGGCCCGGACAACGTGGAAATCATCGACTACCATCGGTAAGGAGGCACGTCATGATGCGCGATCCCATCCATCCCGGCGAGACACTGAGGGAGGATCTCGACGCGCTCGCCATGAGTGCGGCCGAACTGGCCCGGAGAATCGAGGTTCCGGTGAACCGCATCACCGAGATTCTCAACGGCCGCCGCGCCGTCACCGGAGACACGGCGCTGCGCCTGGGGCGCTTCTTCGGGACGTCGGGCGAGTTCTGGCTCAACCTTCAGAAACTCTACGAATTGCGGCGTGCGGGGCAGAAGAACGGCGCGGCGATCGCCCGTCTGCCTGTATTGAACGACAGCGACCGGCCGCGGGCTTCAGGATGAGGTGTCACCGGGATCGCGACCCTTCGGGCGGGCGGTGACAAGGGACTCCGCGAGGTCGGCCAGGTCATCGGGCCAGTAGATCATCGGACGCGGTTTCTTTGCACCGAGGGCCTGGTGGGGGCGGCAGGCCATCACCGGCAGGACCCAGCGCCGGGGAAAGGACCCCAGTCCATCAGCCGCTCCCGTCAGGGCGCCGGCGATGGCAGCGTTGGTGTCGGTATCCCCTCCCCTGGCTACTGTCGTCACCAGGGTCGTCTCGATCATGTCGCCTCGGGCGAGGTGGCAGAAGGCATTCTGGAAGGCGATGAGAACCCAGCCCATGGAATGGCTGTCGAAGTTTTCCGGCCATGTGCCGGCGTCAGCATTGGCGAGACAGTTCCTGATCTCCTCTGTGACGCAATGGGCCCGGGCCACTTCGATCATGGCGCCGCGGTCCCCGGATCGCAGTCCCTCCGCGATGGCAGCGGCGAATGTGCCACAGGCGTCGGCGCAAATCGGGCGTGGATGGGTCAGCGTCGAGTCCCCACGGGCCGTCTGGTCCGCGAGATCCGGGTCCCGGGCCCAGATGCCGATGGGCGCGATCCGCATGAGAGATCCGTTTGCCTGACTCTCCCTGCTGGCCGAGAACCGGGCGGCCGCGGCCTTCGATCCGTCGGCAGCGCGAGAGGCGGGGCCGAGCGCCTGGGCGATGGTGTTGCCGCAATCGAAGGGCCTGGACCGCAGCCATGCGCCGTAGGCGGCCGCGATCGCCTCCTCGTCATGGCGCCCGGTGCCGACGAGGGTCCTGGCAAGTGCGAGGGCGAGTTCGCTGTCATCCGTCGCCTGGCCTGAGAGGATGTTCCAGCACCCGCCATCCTCGAGATCGCGAACGCCCCCGGGATGGCGTTGCTGTATCGCCCTCGCAGTCATGAATTCCACGAGCGCACCCAGGTTGTCGCCGACCACCTGGCCGAAGAGACAGCCCCTGGACCGGTCGAGCACGGCGTCGCTCACCCTAGCGGGCCAGTTGGGCCTGGACCGCAGCCGTGACGGCTCCTCGCCCCGCCGTGGTGGCCAAGACCGGGCGGCCAACTCACGTGCGGCAGCGGGCGCCCCGGCGAAACACCGCCGGACTCGGCTGGCGCCATCGGGGGCATAGGTGACCTCCTTGCCCGTTTCATCGAGAAGCACACCGCCGGCGCCCCGTAGCAGGGCATGGCCGGCAGCGTAGTCGATGCCCCGTGGCCCACCCAGGGAGAGGGTGGCGACGCCGTCCCCGACCGCCACCCGGGCCAGCCTGTAGGCGATTCCCGGCAGGGAGATGAACCGTGCCGGCGCCACGGCGCGGCCCCATGCCACCGGGGTGGCCGATGCGGTGTGGTCGACGAAGACACGTGCCTTGCGGTCGAGTTCGTCCGCGGCAAGATCGACCGTGACTTCGGCACCATTGCGGATGAGATTGGCGTGGCCTTCGGCCCAGGCGATGAGATCCCGGCCGCGATCGGGACTCATGGGCGCGCAGACGACGCCAAGTACCGGCACCCCGTCGTCGATGAGGGCGACCGACACCGATGAGCCGCGATATCCCTGAAGCCAGGCCCACGTGCCGTCGTGTGGATCCACCAGCCAGCAACAGGATGATCCGTCACCGGGACGAACCGGCGTTTCCTCACCCACAAAACGGGCCGGCAGGAGGGCCATGAGTCGCATGGCGAGATGGTTCTCGATCTCCACGTCGATGTCGGCCTTGTCACCGGCGCCACGTGGCCCTTCCGGGCGACGCGATTCGCTGACCAGCATGTCTGCGGCTTCGGAGACCGCATCGATCACCGACGCCAGAAGAGACGAAACGGGCACCCTCGTTCTCCGGAATCTGCCAATCAGGCGAGGATAGCCCATCCGCGTCCTGCTTTGCGGATTGTCTGGCGTCGGTGAGCCGGAGGCGCTATGTCGTGACCATGAACCGGTTCGAAGACAGGGTGGCCCTCGTGACAGGCGCCGCCAACGGCATCGGCAGGGCAACGATGGAGCGGCTGGCGGGCGAAGGCGCCACCGTCGTCGCCGTAGACCACGAGGCCGGCGATCTCGCGGATGCGGTCGGTCCGTTGAAGGATGAGGGCCGGAACGTGACGGCGGTCGTGGCGGATGTCATGGAGGAATCCGGGATCGAGGCTGCCTTCGCGACACTCGATGACATGCCTGACGGCAGGCTCGATGCCTCGATCCATATCGCCGGAAACTCCATGTTCGGGACCATCGAGGACCTGGCCAGCGACGACTGGGAACGCCTGTGGCGTCTCAACGTGCTGTCGACTGTCATCTGCTGCCGCCTGGCTGTACGCCGGATGAAGGGGGTGGGCGGCGGAGCCATCGTCAACATGTCGTCAATCTCCGGCCTTGCCGGCGACCCCGGGTGGGGCGCCTACAATGCCGCGAAGGCCGCAATCTGGAATCTCACCCAGTGCCTCGCCTGGGAAGTCGGGCGTTACAACATCCGTGCCAACGCGATCTGTCCCGGCCCCATCGGCACCCCGCGCATGCTGGGTAGCCTCGAGACAGCACCCGAACAGGCTGCAGCCTATGCCCGATCGACCCCTCTCGGCCGCATTGGCACGCCCGAGGAATGCGCCGCCGCGATCTGCTTTCTTGCCAGTGACGATGCCAGCTTCGTCAACTCCACCATGCTCGTCTGCGACGGCGGCCTGACGGGTGTCACGGGTCAGCCTCGGTTCGACATGGATTCCTACAGCTTCGCCGGCTGAACCGTTGCGCCGCCACCATCTTCTTCGTGACTGGCAGGGAGTGCTGAAGGACGGCTGGCGCAGTCCCCAGATCCTGTTGCTGATCTTTGCCGCATCGATCCCCATAGCCTTCGAGCCATGGTCGGCGCTGATCAACAACTTTGCCGTCGATGTGGTGAGTTTCACCGGGCTGGAACGCGGCATTCTCGAATCCGTGCGTGAAGTACCCGGCTTCCTTGCCTTCACGGTCGTCTACACGCTGCTCGTCTGGCGCCAGCAGACCTTCGCCATTCTTGCGCTCAGCGTCCTGGGCCTGGGAGTCGCCCTCACCGGTCTGCTGCCCACGGTCTGGGGGCTCTATTTCACGACCGTGCTGATGTCGACCGGGTTTCACTACCTTGCGACCATGGAGCAGTCGCTCTCCATGCAGTGGACGTCGAAGGAGGAACTGCCGCTTGTGCTGGGGCGCATGGCCGCCGTGGCTGCAGCCGGATCCCTGGTCGCCTACGCTTTCGTCTATGTCGCGTTCGAGTTCCTGGATTCACCCTACTGGATCGTCTACCTGATTTCCGGGACGGCCACTCTGGGGCTCGGTCTGTTCTGCTGGATGTTCTTCCCGCGTTTCGGGGAGTCCAGCTTCCAGACCATGACGATCGTCCTGCGCAGGCGCTACTGGCTCTACTACGCGCTGGAGTTCATGTCCGGGGGACGCCGCCAGATCTTCGTCGGCTTTGCCGCGTTTCTCATGGTCGCCGAGTTCGGCTACCGCCCGGAGGCCGTCGTCGCCCTGTTTGCGGCCAATCACGTCATCGCCATCTGGCTGGCTCCGCGGGTCGGACGCCTGATCATGCAGTGGGGCGAGAGGCCGGCGCTGATCCTTGAGTACGTCGGACTCATCGGCATCTTTGTCGCCTATGCGTTTGTCGAGATCGCCTGGATGGCCGCCGCGCTCTATATCCTCGATCATCTCTTCTTCGCCCTTGCCATCGCCATCAAGAGTTACTTCCGCAAGATTGCCGAAACCGGTGACATTGCCTCGACCGCCGGCGTCTCCTTCACGATCAACCATATCGCAGCGGTGACCATGCCGTGGATGCTGGGCCTCATCTGGGTTGCCGATGCAGACGGGCGCATGACCGTGTTTCTCGTCGGTGCCGGCATGGCAGTCATCTCGCTCGCCCTTTCCTGCATGATTCCTGCCCGGCCGATGCCCGGCCGGGAAACCACGTTCCGGCAGAACCGGGTCATGCAACCGGCCGAATAGGCCGCCGATTGGCCTGCGGTCTTCGATGTGTCGTATAATCTCCAACGACGGACGGCCCCGGGAAGGAGACTGCAATGGACGACGATGGAAGACCGAAACTGGCGGTGGGGCATGTGAGTATCGAGGTGGATGACGTCGATGATGCTTATGCCTTCTTCGTGCGCCACGGCATGCGCGACATCTTCCGCGGCGATAACTTCGGAGTTCTCGAGTTGCGCGGCGGCACACATCTGGTGGTGAGCCAGGCCCGCCAGGCGGTGGAACCCGGCACCGGGGCGCCCTTCGATCTGATGGTCGACGACATCGATGCGGCGCACGATGACTTCACGGTCGCCGGTGTCGCCGCCACGGACATAGAACGCGGGCGCATTCACGATACCTTCCACATCGACGGACCCGGCGGCTACCGGTTTGCGGTCACCTCGTCCCATGCCGGCGACCGGGTGGTCTGATACCCGGACCTCCCGCCAGGCGAGCATGTGGATGGATCGCCTTGAACGGCATCGCGCGCATGACCATAGTCGCCGCCGAAGGCGCAAGAGTTCGGCACTCACGCCGACGTTCCAGGGTTGAGGTCGTGGACCATGGCACACGCAGCACCGGCTGTCCGATCACCTGCCGAACCGGCGGCAGTGGACAAGCACTACATCACTGCCGAATCCCTGCTTGAGGATTCCTTCCACCTGGGCATGCAGATCCTCGACAGCGGCTTCCGTCCGACGTTCATTGTCGGCGTATGGCGCGGAGGATCGCCGGTTGGCATCGCCGTGCAGGAATTGCTCGACTTCTTCGGTGTCGAGACCGACCACATCGCCATCCGCACGTCCTTCTACCGGTCCATTGCGCAGAAACACGAGAAGGTCCGCGTGCACGGCATGCAGTACATCATCGACAATGTGAACGCCGATCAGGGTCTGCTCATCGTCGACGACGTCTTCGACACCGGCCTCAGCATCGATGCGGTCATCTCCCATCTTCGCCGCAAGGCCCGCCGCAATACGCCTGACGACACGCGCATCGCCACGATCTACTACAAGCCAGACAGCAACCGCACCGGACGCGAGCCGGACTTCTACATCCACAAGACCGAAAGCTGGCTGGTCTTCCCTCACGAGCTCCACGGTCTGAGCCGCGAAGAGATCCTCCATCACAAGCGCGGCATCACCGCCTTCGCCGACAGGATCTGACCCGCACCGAAAGGCGTTCTTCCATCGCCCGGGGTGTGTCGGTCCGCACAGTCACCCGGACCGGATGTGCAAAGATGGCCTATCGCATGTGCTCGCGAAACCACGCGATCATCTTTTTCCGCGAATCGGCTGCCGCCGCCGGATGCCCCCCAACTGTGTAGCCGACGTAGCGCTGCACTGGCATCGGCAAATCGAAACTGTGATGAGCGTCCTCGTAGATCTCGACCTCGTAGGGTGCACCCTTCACCACCGCCTTGTGCCAGAAGCAGCCCTGTGACGGTGTCCAGTCGTCTTTTTCGCCGGAGAGAACGAGCAGAGGAGTATCGAGCCATTTCGGAACATGCGGACACCAGGGATAGTAGGCGACGATCGCCGTGAACCAGGGCTCTCCCGACGCGTCGATCAGCCCGTCTCCCTTGACGATCGAGGACAGGGGGTGGGCGGCAAGCTTGGCGGCGACGCTTCCACCCTCGCTCTGGCCCATCAGAAACACGTTCTGTGGATCCACGTTGGGCAGGCCCTGCAGATATCGCAGGGCATGAACCGCGTCGTACTGGCGAAACAGCGTTGATTCGACTGCCTTGCTCGATGACGTGCAGGTCGAATCGATCCTGCGCGACGTGAAGCTGTCCAGGATCAACGCGATGAAGCCCGCGTCGACAAGATGGTCGGCATGTCGTGCCATGCCCCGTCCCACGGCGCCGCCAAGACCACTGCAGCCGTGCATCAGGATCACCGCGGGAAAAGGCCCCTCGCCGGACGGCAGCCTCATGGAGAACCGGATCTTCGTGTCATGTTGGCCAGCGTCCGACTCGATGACTCCCATGGACCGGCAACCCACCAGCGCCAGCACGCTGATGATCACAATGACAACCAGATTCCTGCTCATGATCAGCTCCAACCGGCTGGTCCAGTTTCGACGTTGGCCAGCGTTCAACATTCGGTACCAATAGACGATATGTCCACAAGCTCGAGATCTGGTCGGTCTTTCCCCATGAACTCCACGGTCTGAGCCGCGACGAGACCCTCCATCAAGAAACGCGGCATCACCGTCTTTGCCGGCAGGATCTGACCCCTCCGGCAGTGCCGAACCACATCTCCACCGGAGATCACGGACACAAGACCGTTACCACCATGGTCTTGTCGCTATCCCCGTGAGTCGCCTTGAGGGCGAGTCGCTCAGCAATCCCGGGAGAAGCCGTCTGAAACCGTCTCTCCGGGGCGATGGCCGGTGAACCTTGAGTCCGGAGGATGTCATTGTTCGACTTCAGCGGGAACGCACTTCATCCATGCCACTCATCGCCACGGACGCAACTTCTGTGTCGCCCCTATTCTCCGTAGATGTAGGTCGGCAGCCACAATGCAATCTGCGGAAAGATGAAGATCAAGGTAAGGCCGATCAACTGAATGATCATGAATTGCATCATGCCGATATAGATGTCCTTGAGATCCCACTCGGGCACCACGCCCTTGAGGAAATAGGCAGAAAGGGCCACTGGTGGACTGAGCCAGGCAGTCTGCAGGTTGACGGCAACCAGGATGCCGAACCAGGTCAGGCTGATGCCGATCTTGTCCAGTGCCGGGATCAGGATCGGAATGATGATGAGAACGATAGGCACCCACTCGAGCGGCCATCCCAGAAGAAAGATCAGCGCCATGATGATGATGAGTATCAGCGTCTCGGAAAGGTCCCATGCGAGCAGCAGCTCGGTGAGCATGGTCGGGGTCCCCAGCCTGGAGAAGACGGCGCCAAAGAAGTTGGATGCCGCGACCAGGAACATGATGAGAACCGTGATTTCGAGTGTCTTGATCAGCGCATCGAACAGCGACTTCAACGACATCTTTCCGTAGGCGGCGGTCAGAACAAGGGCGCCAAACGCCCCGCATCCGGCACCCTCGGCGGGTGTCGCCCAGCCGAAGAGAATCGAGCCGAGCGCAAATGCCACCAGAGCCGAGGGCGGTACGAGTCCCATGAAAAACTCGTACCAGAGATCCGAGAAATAGAATCCTGCTGGTTTGGTCCGGCGTATAGCGACAGCACCGTGACCGCTTCGAGCCAGTAATATGGCGATGTCCTGGGCTGCGCTTCCGGTGGAAGTATGGGCCCCAGTGCCGGGTCCAGCCAGCAGCGGAACAACGCATAGGCAGCGTAGAGACTGGCAAGAAGGATGCCGGGGACAATCGCCGCCGCAAACAGGTCAGTGACAGGAACTTCGAGCACGGGTCCCATCACCACAAGCATGATCGACGGCGGAATGAGAATGCCCAGTGTACCGCCGGCCGTGATCGTCCCTGCTGCAAGCCGCACGTTATAGCCGGACCTGTTCATGGTCTTGGCAGCCATGATGCCGAGAATGGTGACCGAGGCTCCGACGATGCCTGTCGCTGCGGCAAAGATTGTCGATACGAACATGACCGCCAGATAGAGGGCACCGCGTGTACGCGACAACATGAGCTGGACGGCGGCGAACAGCCTCTCCATGAGACCCGCCTGTTCCATCAGGATGCCCATGAACACGAAGAGCGGTACCGCAGCCAGGGTCTGCTCGAGCATGACGTTGTTGAACTGGAACGTCTGCAGGTAGAAGACCAGCTTGCCGCCGAAACCCCAGGCACCGAAGGTGAAGCCGAGAAAGACGAGGGTAAACGAGATCGGAAACCCGACGAAGATCGCGAACAGCATGACACCGATCATGATCACCCCGATCCACTCGGGAGCGATTCCGGAAAGTCCTGTGCCGGAAATCACGGTCGACCAGAATTCCCCGACCGGCGCGGTCTGTGGTGCGAAGGTCCCGAGGAAGATCACAGCCAGCAGGACAACATAGACCGGCATGGCCATCAGGAAACGGCGCTGTCGTGCCGGGCCCATGTTGTGGAAAGACTTGAGAAGCTCGGAGATCCCCTGAAGGATCAGGAAGAAGGCACCCAGCGGCATTGCCGTCCGCGCCGGTGCCAGTGGAGCCATCATCGTCGTGTCCATGGACCGCTCGCCACTGATCCATGCGCCAGCCGTGTAGTCCGCGGACACCCAGAAGAAAAACAGCATGGCCGGAAAATAGAATATGAGATAGAGCAGCGCGTCGACAGTCGCCTGGGTTCTCACAGGCCAGTGGCGATAGAGAAAGTCAGCGCGAATGTGAACGCCGCGCATCAGGGCATACCCTGCTCCCAGCATGAACAGTGTGCCGGCGAACATCCGGCTCACTTCGTAGGCCCACAGGGTCGGCGCAATGAACAACTTGCGCGCGACGACCTCGTAGACCATGGCAAAGATGACGGGAAGGAGCAGCAGGCAGGTAATGCGGCCAACCCAGAGATTGATGACATCGATACGGCCCGCGACCGTGCGCATCCACGGCGTCATGTCCTCCGGCGTCTGTCCGGGTTTGCCGGAACGCCGCTCGGCGATCAATTCATCCGTAATGTCCAGACCGCCGGAGTCAATCTTGTCAACCATCGCGCTGCTCCTTCCTGGCCGCGTGGCCTGCGCCCGCTGCCGGTCGTGGCATACGGATGGGCGCGACATCCGGCCACGGTATCACCGCGACCGGATGTCCTTCAGACAGGTTCTATTTCAGACTGTCTGCAAACGCCTTGCCAAGGCTTGCATTCGACGCTTGGGCCCCGGCCCAGAATGGAACAGCAATCTCGGCAAAGTCCTTTTGACTCTGCCACACCTCGGCAAAGAATGCGTTTTCCTCGGCGTTCTTTTCCAGACTTGCCCTGGCAGCGTTCATGTACGCAGGGAAATAGTCGGCAGGGGTGTCGTGAAGGATCACGCCATGGTTGTCGACCAGATCCTTCAACGCCCTGCCGTTTTCGTAGATTCGATACGACATTGCCTTTGAAAGAGACGCGTTTGCCGCTACTTCCAGTGCCTTCTTCTGATGGTCTGTCAACGAATCGTAGACATCGCCATTGATGTAGAGATCCGCATTGACAACGACCTGGTGAAGACCCTGCAGGTAGTAGTGCTTGAGCACCTTCTGGAATCCGAACACGGAATCAGGTTTCGGGCAGCACCATTCCGCGGCATCGATGGTACCGGCCTCGAGTGCCGGAAGGATGTCGCCGCCCCCCATGGCCACGGAGGCCACACCGATGTCCTTGTAGGTCTGTCCGGGAATTCCCGGGGGCGTACGGAAACGGTACTTGCGGAAATCCTCCATTGAATTGATCGGCTCCTTGAACCAGCCAAGGGCTTCGGGTCCCACCGGCTGCAGCATGAAGCCCTTGACGTTGACACCCATCTCGTCCCAGAGACGGTCATAGAGTTCCTTGCCGCCACCGAACTGGAACCAGCTCAGGAAGGCGATGTTATCGATTCCGACCCCGGCCCCGGCCACCGGTGAGCCGAACAGCATGGCTGCCGGATGCTTGCCCGACCAGTAGTGGGTCCACGCGAAACCGCCCTCGATCAGACCCGCATCCACGGCGTCCAGTGTCTCCTTGACGCCCACGACGGCACCTGCCGGGAGAACCTCGATGATCACTTCTCCGTTGGTCAGGGCGGCCACGTCCGCGCCAAAGTCCTTCAGCATGACGACCTCGTCGGCCGTGGCCGGAATAACGGACTGCACGCGGATCGTAGTTTGTGCGGCCGCGGGGGCCGTGCACAGGACTGCGGCAAGCGAAACGGCCGCAGCCGCTGCTCCTGTCTTTCCTTTCATGTCGAACATTCAACTGCTCCCCGATAGTTGGTGCCTTCTTCATGCGTCTTGCGCCGGCTGCGAAGGCAAGGAAGCCGGTGCACACGACCGCCCGGAAACGTCTTCGGCCGGTGTTCTGTCAGAGCTGTCGCTCGGTCCCGCCCGCATCGGGATGAGCCGACGGCAAGCGGTGCGGGGATGCCATGACCGTTCATCATCGTGCATCCTCGAGGATCATGGCGGAGGCTTTCTCGCCGATCATGATGGCGGGTGCATTCGTGTTGCCTGAAACCAGGGTCGGCATGATCGATGCGTCGGCCACACGAAGCCCGCCGACACCGTGCACGCGCAGGCGCGGGTCGACCACCGCCATGGGGTCGCGACCCATCTTGCAGGTGCCGGACGGATGATAGATCGTCGTCGCCGTGTTGCGTGCCCATTCGAGTGTGGCCTCATCGTCATCGAGCGGAACATCCTCGCCCGGGGCATGTTCCCCGGTAACCCGGGACTTCAGCGGCTCGCAGCGGCTGATCCGCCTGGCAATCCGGATGCCCTCGACGATGGTACGGCAGTCGTTGTCGGTCGCGAGGTAGTTCGGGCAAATGTCCGGATGATCGTGTATGCTTGACGTGCGGAGGCGAATCTCTCCGCGGCTCTCGGGGCGCAATTGGGTCACCGATGATGTGAAGGCAGAGAACCGGTGCGTTCCCTTGGTCAGGCTGTCAGCGCTGAACGGCTGGACATGAAACTGGATATCGGGTGTGGCAAGCCCGGAATCTGTCTTGAGAAAGCCGGTTCCAAGGCTGGCGGCCATGGACATCGGACCGTCCCGCGTCAGCAGATAGCGCAAGGCGACCCTGGCCTGCCTGAAGATGTTGTCAGCCTCGACGTTGACGGTCGACAGATCGGTGCGAAACACGGGGCGTGCCTGCAGGTGATCCTGGAGGTTCCTGCCAACACCGGCAAGCTCGCGTCTGACTTCAATCCCGAAGCGCTGGAGTTCTTCGCCCTCGCCGACACCCGAGAGCATCAGGATCTGGGGTGAGCCAATCGCACCCGCGCACAGGACAACTTCTCGGCGCGCCGTGATATCGAACCTTCTGTCTCTCGATACCACCGTCAGACCTGACACACGGCCATCGACAAACACCAGGCGCTCCACAAGCGCCTTGACGAAAATCTCGAGATTCCGTCGCTTCCTGGCGGGGCGCAGATAAGCGACAGCGGTGCTGCACCGGCGTCCCCTCGCGGCCGTCTGCTGGACGTAGCCGACGCCTTCCTGATCACCTTCGTTGTAGTCGAGGTTGCGGCAGTAGCCGGCCGTGACCGCGGCCTCGATCCACAGATCGACGATCTCGCGCCTTACTCCCGACGGAGAGACAACGAGTGGCCCCTGTCTGCCGCGAACGTCGTCGGTCCCGTGCCGTGGGCCCTGCCAGCTTTCGGCGCGTCGGAAGTACGGCAGAACATCATTCCAGGACCAGCCTTCGTTTCCAAGCTGGCGCCAATGGTCGTAGTCCTCGGCCTGGCCGCGGACGTAGAGAAGACCATTGATCGAACTCGATCCTCCAAGCACCTTTCCGCGTGGCCAGGGAATTGATCGGCCGTTGAGACCGTGATCGGGAGCCGTGCGATACCGCCAGTCGGTCCGGGGGTTGTCCATGGTCCGGAAATAGCCCACCGGGATGTGGATCCAAGGATTGCTGTCGCGTCCGCCTGCCTCGAGGAGAGCAACGCGGTATTGGCCATCCGCTGTAAGGCGATTGGCAAGGACGCAACCGGCGGAACCGGCTCCGACGATGACGAAGTCGAATTCCATGGTCTCCATGCTTGACTATTGAGACCTATAGTATCATTTTCAAGGCTTCTTGCACAATGTCCTGATCCGACAGCACAATCCGCGTTCGCAGGGAGGCCGGTCCTTGACAAACGCCGATGCAAATGGGCAACGCATTCCGACCAATCTCCGAATCCTGAGGATCATCGAGATCATTGGACGGAGCGACGAAGCGCTGACACCGGCCGATATCAACCGCGAGATCGACCTGCCGAAGGCGACCGTCCACAGGTTGTGTAGAACGCTGGAAGCCGAAGGCTACCTGATACGTGACCGCAGTAGCGGGAGGCTCAGACCGGGACAGCGCTTGCGTTCGCTCAGTTCCGGCATTCTCCACGCATCGAGTGCCCACATCGCGCGTCACCAGGTGCTCCGGGAGATCGCCGCGGAGGTCCGCGAGACGGTCAACTTCGTCGTGGCCGAAGAGCAGGGCATGCGGTATCTCGACCGCGTCGAGACTGACTGGCCGCTCCGCATCCAGTTGCCGGTCGGCACCAACGTACCCTTCCACTGCACCGCCAGCGGCAAGATGTTCATGGCCAGCCTGCCCGAACCGGAGTGCAGGGCCTTCGTCAACGCCCTCGCACTCACCCGCCTCACGGCGAACACCCATGTCGAACCATCATCGCTGCTTGCCGACGTCAGGGAGACTCGCCGGAACAATTATTCTCTCGACCGTGAAGAGTTCATCGAAGGCATGAACGCCGTCGCTGTGCCGGTCTTCAGCCCTGACGGCGTCTGGATATCGGCCATCGCCATTCACGGTCCTGTGCAGCGACTGTCCATCGCGGCCGCGGTCGCGAGGGTCGACGTGCTCCACGAGGGCGCCAGAGACCTTCAGCGGGCACTTTTCCCGTAGCGCACGGTACCGTTCTCCCGTTCCCGGACAGAAAGGGCGTAGAAGAACCGATCGCAAGACCGCAAACAACTTGCGACACCTTCAAGATCACCAATCCCCTTCGTCGTCCGCAACGTTGTTCGGCGACGGTACCCTCATCTGCCGGTTTCAGTCTGGCCGCAAGGCTGTTGGCAAGAGAAAGCCGATCGTCAGACAAGAACCACGCGGACCTTGCGCCTCGGGACGAAGTGCCCCCTCGTGTTGAATGACATGCAGGGCAAGCCTTCAGTGGAGTTCAATGTCCTGGTTGGCGGTGGCACTTTGTGGGACCGGTCCTTGTTCTTGTAAGTCCGCCGGCTGTTCTTGGCGGGATGATCTGGTGATGGCCAGCGGGAGCGAGCCCTTGTTCGCTGTGTTGCGGATGATGCGGGGTGACGGCCTTGTGGAGAGGCTGTTGGGGAGCCGGCCGTATGGGAACGGTCCCAATATTGCTGGCCGCCGCGACGTCATTGAACTCATCGAACCACGAAGCACCCGATGCCCGACCATCGTCAGCCTATGTTTGCACGTTGCAGCGCCTCTAAAGCCTCACACCGTCGGACGATGCGTTGGCACGGACCACGGCTCTTCTGGCCATCACCGTGACGAGGTGGGCGCGGTAATCGGGCGTGGCGTGGATGTCGTTGTTGAGGCCGTCTTCGGGAATCCGGATATCGGCGAGTGCATCCGGGGAAAAGTCGCGGGCAAGTGCCGCTTCCATGTCGGCCACCCGGAAGACGCTGGCGCCGGCCCCTGTGACGGCAACACGCATGCCCGAGTCGGTCCAGGCAACGAAGACACCGACAATGGCATAGCGTGACGCCGGGTTCGGAAACTTCATGTAGGCGGCGCGGCGCGGCGCAGGAAAGATAACCGAGGTAACGAGCTCACCCTCCTCGAGTGCCGTCTCGAAGAGATCGACAAAGAAGTCGTCGGCGGCAATCTGCCGACGGTCGGTGACGACCGTTGCGCCAAGGCCCACGCACGCCGCCGGATAGTCCGCGGCCGGATCCGCATTGGCGATCGAACCTCCGAGCGTACCCCTGTTGCGCACCTGAAAATCACCGATTCCGCCAGCGAGACCGGCGAGCGCCGGAATGGAGTGCGACATGCGCGCCACGTCGTTATGGCGTACGCCAGCCCCGATGGTGAGTGCGCCGGAGGTGGTTGCGGTGTGTTTGAGCGCATCGATGTCGCCAAGGTCGATGAGATCGCTGGGCTGGGCGAGGCGCATTTTCAGCGTCGGCAGGAGGGTGTGACCGCCAGCGAGATAACCTGGATCCTCGCAACTCCCATGGAGGCGCACGGCTTCATCGATCGATCCGGCGCGGTGGTAGCGGAAGGCGTACACGGGTCTCTAGCCCTCCCCGGGCGCCATCATGTCGGCCGCGGCGGCGATCGACCGGACGATGTTGTGGTAGCCGGTGCAGCGGCAAAAGTTGCCCTCGAGATGGTCCCTGATCTCGCGCTCTGTCGGCGACGGGTTGTGTTTCAGAAGATCGAGGGCGCTCATGATCATGCCCGGGGTGCAAAAGCCGCACTGCAGACCGTGATTCTCGTGAAAGGCCTGCTGCATGGGATGGAGCGTGTCGCCGTCGGCAATCCCCTCGATGGTCGTCACGTCGCGCCCCGCTGCCTGCACCGCAAGGATGGTGCAGGCCTTGACGGAATCCCCGTCAAGGTGAACGACGCAGGCGCCGCACTGGCTGGTGTCGCACCCCACGTGGGTTCCGGTCAGACGCAGGGTCTCGCGCAGGAAGGTGACGAGCAGGGTGCGCTCCTCGCATACCCCGGAACGCTCCTCGCCATTGACCGTCATCGAAACGGTGATCGTCATCCGTGACGCTCCCTCATTGCAAGAAGGCCGCAACGACACCAAGGGCGATCACCAGGGCGGCCACCAGGCCGATGAGCACCCGCTCAAGGGGAACTTCCTGCCTCCTGTGACCGATCGTCGGTGACTCGTCGGTGGACTGAGGCGGGGGTGTTTCCGGCAGGGCGACAAGCCCGTCCAGGCGGCTGAAGAACGCGTTGGTGATCTTGTTTGCACTGGCCTCCACGAGACGCGCTCCCACCTGGGCGAGCTTGCCTCCGACCTTTCCCTCGGCGTCATACCCGAGAAGCGTCGCCTGCCCGTCCTCGCGAAGGGTGATCCGCGCATCGCCACTGGCAAAGCCTGCCACACCGCCGGTGCCCTCTGCGCTGATCACGCATCCGGCAGGAGGGTCGAGATCCTTCAGTTCGACCCTGCCGGAAAAAACCGCTGAAACGGGACCGATCTTCGCCTTCACCCTGGCGGTGAAGGAGGTCGGCGATTCCTGTTCCACCGCCTCGCAGCCCGGTATCGCCTGGTGCAGGATGACGGGGTCGTTGAGAGCCCGCCACACCACTTCGCGTGGTGCGTTGATTCGATGTTCACCGGACAAGTTCATGATCGAGATCCTTCAGAGGCCGCGCACGAGATGCAGCACGAGCACGAGGGCAAACACCAACAGCACCACCAGTGACGCGGTACCGGTCACCGGATCACGCGCCAGGATGCCCGACGGCCCGCCCCAGCGCCGGCCGACACTCGTCGTACCGGCAATCAGCGCCAGCGCCACCGCGCGCAAGGGCACGGCAGCATCGCCGGCCAGCCGTGCAGCGTGACGCGCCAGCCTCGGCAGCAACCAACGATAGCACCAGTCGGCATCGATATTGACCCCCGGAAGCTCCGGTGGGTAGAGCCGGTAGAGCTTGAGCAGCGTGAACGCAAGAGCCGAGAAGAAGAGTAGCTGGCACTGTGTCAGGACGTGGGTCCAGGTGTAGGGGTCATAAGACACATCAAAGGGCAGCATGCGGTAGAGGAGATCCGGCCACATTCCGATCACGAGGCAGCCCGAGGCAGCGACCGCCATCGCCACCAGCATCGCCCGCGGCGCTTCCTTCGGGCGCAGCCCGGAATCGTGGGCAAAGAAGGCAAAGAAGGGAATCTTGATGCCGGCGTGGTGGAACACTCCGGCGGAGGCAAAGAGCAGGACCAGCCACACCCATCCATGGCCCTCCTCGATGACCGCGACCATGATCATCGATTTCGACACGAAGCCCGAGAACAGCGGAAAGGCCGAGATGGAGGCCGCGCCCACTATGCACAGTCCCGTGGTCGCCGGCATGGTGCGGTAGAGTCCGCCGAGCTCCGAGCCCCCCATGCGGCCGGTGCGATACAGCACGGCTCCCATGGTCATGAACAGCAGGCCCTTGAAGAGAACGTCATTGAAGGCGTGGCTGACGGCGCCGTTGAGGGCGAGCTCGGTGCCTATGCCGATTCCCACCACCATGAAACCAAGCTGGTTGATCATGCTGTAGGCCAACACCCGCCTGAGATCATTCTCGATGACCGCATAGAAGATCGGGAACATGGTCATGGCCGCGCCGATCCAGATCAGTTCCCCGGTTCCCGGAAAGAGGCGGGCAAGGGCATAGATCGCAACCTTGGTGGTGAATGCGCTCATCAGGACGGTGCCGGTTTCGGTCGCTTCCGGATAGGCGTCGATGATCCATCCGTGAAGCAGCGGAAATCCGCACTTGATGCCGAGCGCCAGGAAGATGAGCCACGCCGCCGTTCCATCGAGTTCCATGGCTGCCAGACCGATGTCCTCTCCACCGGCGCGCAGCATCGCGATACCGGCCAGCAGCAGCAGGCCCGATGTCACCTGGACCACAAGGTAACGCAGGGTTGCCCTGGGCGAGCCCGGCGCGCGCCGTGCCAGGATCAGTGCGGCCGATGTCAGGGCCAGCCCTTCCCAGAACAGGAAGAGGGTGACGAGATCGCCGGAATAGACAGCCCCAAGGGCACAGCCGGCATAGGCCAGCGCCGCCACCTGCTGGAGGCGGTCCGACATGTGCAAGCTGTAGATCACCGCGATCAGGGCGGCAAGATGGAAGAGCCAGGCAAAGAGAACGGAAAGCCGGTCGCCGCTGTGGATGACAAGATCGACGCCCAGGAACGAGACGCCAAGCGTGGTGGCGGGATCGAGAAACCACAGGTTGACGGCGCCGACAACGGGAGTGGCGATGAGCAGGACGGAACGCAATCGAGCCGGTGACAGCGCGACAACGGCCGCGCCGGCGAAGAACACCAGAAACGGCGTCACGCTAGTCATCGTAGTGGTCTTCCCGGCGCATCACGAGCTTGCGCAGTTCACGCGCCGCCAGCACCAGGATGACGCAGGCGACAAGACCGTAGAGGGCATGGAAACCGAACAGCGTCTCGAAGGGATGCTCGATGTGCCGGTGAACCACGAAATCGGCGGCCAGGAGAAGAAAACACGCACCATAGAGCGCCCGGATGATCCAGCGGACGTTCCTCGGGTGGTCCAGAAAGCGGCGCTTATCGTCGCTCATATCAGCGAACCTCCGCGATGATGAAGACCCTGTCCAGCCACATGGTGATGGTGTCGGGGAAGAAGAAGAGGACCAGGCAGCCCAGCGACGTGATGACCATGGCCGCCAGGCAGGTGACGGGCGCCTCGTGCCAGGTTGTGGGTTCTCCGTGCGGTGCCGGACGCAGGAAGGCGCGCATGGGAATTGACAGCAGGTAACCGATGTTGAGCAGGGTGCTGATGGAAAGAACGGCGAGGAACAGCACCTGACCAGCGGCCAACGCGCTTTCGAACAACAGCCATTTGCTCCACAACCCGCCCAGCGGCGGCAGGCCGATGATGCTGAGGCTGGCGATGGTGAACGCCGTCATGGTGACCGGCATCGAGCGTCCCAGACCGTCGCACTCCGAGACCCGGGTCTTCAGGGTCACCACGAGAATGGCGCCGGCACAGAAGAAGAGGGTGATCTTGGCGAAGGCGTGGGTGACCATGTGAAGGCCGCCGGCCACAAAACCGGCCTGGCCGGCCAGCAGTGCTGCAAGGACAATGTAGGCGAGCTGGCTCACTGTCGAATAGGCAAGCCTTGCCTTGAGATTGTCCTTGGTCATGGCAACAAGCGAGGCGGCAATAATGGTGAAGGCGGCAGCCCACTGCAGGATGTCCAGAACGTGGAGACCCTGCAGCATGTCGAATCCGAAGATGAACCAGGAGATCTTGAGAATGGTGAAGACCCCCGCCTTGACGACCGCGACGGCGTGCAACAACGCGCTCGCCGGGGTCGGGGCCGCCATGGCCGCCGGCAGCCAGCGGTGAAAGGGCATCAGGGCCGCCTTGCCGACGCCGAAGACATAGAGTGCCAGCAGGAGCCCGGCGGTCATGTCCGTCACCTTGCCTTCGAGAATTCCACCCGGAACGAAGTCGAGCGTTCCCGCGACCTGCCAGGTCACGATGATCGCCACCAGGAACATGCCGATGGATGTTCCCATGAGGATGCCGAGATAGGTTCGCCCTGCCCGTCTCGCCAGTGCCGTTCCGGCATGGCTGACCAGGGGAAAAGTCGACAGCGTCAATGCCTCGTAGAACACGAAGAGGGTGAAGAGATTGCCGGCAAGGGCAACACCGATTGCCGATGCGATGGCGACGGCAAAGAAGGCGAAGAACCGGGTCTGGTGTGTCTCGTGGTGACCGCGCATGTAGCCGATCGAATAGACCGTCGTGACGACCCACAGGCCGCTCGCCATAAGGGCGAAGGCGATGCCCAGCGGCTCGACGGCGAACTTGAGCGCGAGGCCGGCGACAGGCTCCGCGACGACCAGTTCGGGAATCGTGCCGCTGTTCCCGGCGATGACGGCCAGAATGATGAAGAGGATCGTGCCGCCGGCAAGACTCAGCCCTTCCCTGACGTTGGGCCAGCGGTGAGTCGCCAGGACGGCCCCGGCGGTGACGAACGCCACGACAAGGGCGAACGGCAGCACCAGTCCTGTCACGGCGCTCCTCCGAGGAGTCGCGCCGCCGTGTTCGCCACGCCGACCGTGAGGTCGGTGGAAACACCAAGAACGATACAGAGCGCGCACAGGACCACGGCCGGCATCAACAGCATGGCGGGCGCCTCGTCTCTCGCACCCGGCGGCGGCTTCGTGAAATAGGCGACATCGACGACACGCCAGATGTAGATGATCGCAATCAGGGAGGTGGCCACAATGACGAGCGCCAGGGGCCACAGCCCGGCATCGAGGGCGCTGCTCACAAGATACCACTTGGACACGAAACCCACGGTTGCCGGAACGCCGATCATCGACAGCCCGGCCACGACAAAGCACCCCATGGTCAGTGGCATGCGCCGTCCCAGGCCCCGGAAACTCTCCATGTCCGCCTTGCCCAGTCTGTGGATGACACAGGCCATGACCAGGAAGAGCGCGCCCTTCATGAGTCCGTGATTGAAGACATGGACAATGGCGGCAATGAGGCCGTCACGATTGGCAAAGCCGATGGCGGCGGCGATATAGCCCACCTGGGCGACACTGGAGTAGGCGAGCATGCGCCTGAGATCGTGCTGCCATACCGCGACGACGGAACCGGCGACAGCCCCTGCCAGCCCCAGGGGTATGAGCACCCATCCGATCTTCATCTCATCGAAGGCGTAGTCCGCGCCGAAGACGCTGTAGACGAAGCGCAGCAGCATGTAGGCGCCGATCTTGGTCGCCGTGGCACCAAAGAAGGCGGACACCAGTGACGGCGCATAGGTATAGGCGTTGGGCATCCAGGAGTGGGCCGGGAAGATGGCCGCCTTGATGGCCGTGCCGATGAGAATGAAAGCAAGCGCGGCCTGGATCGGCGCCGTGTGGCTGACGCCCGGAAGGCGGGCAGCCATGTCCGCCATGTTGAGGGTGCCGGTCATCATGTAGGCAAGCCCGATGCCGACGAGAATGAAGGTGGCGCCGATGGTCCCCTGGACGAGATAGTGGAACGCCGCCCGCGTCGCCCGCCGGTCAATGCCCATGGCCACCAGCGCATAGCTCGCCAGGGACGAGATCTCGAGGAAGACGTAGAGATTGAAGATATCGCCGGTAATGGCGATGCCGAGCATTCCGGCAAGGGCGAGCAGCGCCACCGTGTGGAACAGATGGCGTGCCCTGTGCACCACCTCGACATCGATGCCGATCCGTGTTGCCGGCATGATGATGGCGGCCATGCCGGACACCAGAACCAGGACCAGGGCATTGAGAGGATCGATCACATAGGCGATGCCGAGAATCTCGGGCCAGCCGCCCATGGTGTAGTGGATCGGGCCGGCGTCGAGAACATGCTCGAGAAGCGCGATGGAGATGGCGAAAGTGATCCATGCCACCGCCACGGCAAACATCCATGCCAGGCGGGGCCTGCCCACAAGCGCACACAGCGGCGCACCGATGAGCGGCACCGCGACCTGGAGTGCGGGAAGCTGCTGGAGCAGACCCATGTGGTCAGCCCATGTCCACCTTGGCCATCTCGTCTTCTTCGATGGAACCGTAGGATTCGCGGATGCGCACGATCAGGGCGAGCGCCAGTGACGTGGTGGCCACTGCAACCACGATGGCTGTCAGGATGAGGACATGGGGCAGCGGGTTGGCGTAGAGCACCGCGTCCTCATGGACGATCGGCGCCGTGCCGTCCCGGACATGGGCAATGGAGATGTAGAACAGGAAAACAGCGCCCTGGAAGACATTGAGACCGGCTACCTTCTTGATGAGGTTGCCGCGGGTCATGACGATGTAGAGTCCGATCATCAGCAATGCGACGGAACCCCATTGCAGGGCATGTCCCATGACGAAATCGATCACGTTCATCGCCGGGCCCTGCGTTCGGCAAAGACGAGAAAGACGGCCGTCAACACGCCGGCGACCGTGATTCCGACGCCAAGCTCGATAATGATGATGCCGGTATGCTGGCCATGCACCGGATCGGCACTGTCGAGAACACTGTAGTTGAGGTACTCGCCACCCAGCGCCATCGTCGCAAATCCGGTGCCGGCATAGAGGATCAGCCCGCAACACACCATGGCCATCACGGCTGTCATGGGCACCGCCTCTACGGCCCTCCTGATGCCGAAGACGATGGTGTAGACGATGATGCCCGTTGCGAAGACGACACCAGCCTGGAAACCGCCCCCCGGGCCGTAGTCGCCGTGCATCTGCACGTAGAGTGCAAACAGGAGGATGAACGGCACCATGATCTTGACGACCACGCGGACAAGAATGAACTCGCTCATGCCTTGCCCTCGCGCCAGTGCCGAAGCAGGGCGATGACGCAGACGCCGGCGGTAAAGATCACCGCGACTTCCCCCAGCGTATCGTAGCCCCGGTAACTGGCGAGGATCGCCGTCACCATGTTGGGAACCCCGGTGCTTGCCGGACTTTCCGCGATGTAGCGAGCAGCGACATGAAGGTTGGCCGGGGCTGCCGGATCCCCGAGGAGCGGCATGTCGAGGGTGGCATAGAGAAGGCCCGCACCGGATGCGAGGCTCACCAGGAGCGCCACGACCCGTTCTGCCGGCCGTCCGCGCCACGGCGCCTCGTGACGTGTCGTCAGCGAGATCGCCGCCAGCATGAGGGTAAGGGAGATGCCGGCGCCCACGACAGCTTCCGTGAAGGCCACGTCAACGGCGTCAAGAAGCGTATAGACCGTCGCCAGAATGAAACTCATGGCGCCCGCCAGAATGGCGACCGCGAGCAGGCTGGTCAGCCTGACCACGACGAGCGCCAGGACGATCAGCAGCACGACAAGCGCGAATATGGAGTATTCGTCCGTCACGAAGCCGCGCTCTGGCTATCGTCGATGTCACTCGAGTCGGGAGAGAGGCCCCCGAGGAGCGCCGCGTGCCCCACGGCGTGGCTGACGGCCGGTGTCGTCAGGAACAGCACGACGCCGATCAGAAGAAGTTTCAGCGTGTTCAGCCCCGGTTCGGTCTGCAGGACGAGCCCGAGCAGAATCAGGGCCACTCCACCGGTGTCGGCCAGACTGCCGGCGTGAAGCCTCGTGAAGATGTCCGGAAGGCGCACCATGCCGAGCGCGCTCGTCACCATCAGCAGACCGCCGGCGACAAGGGCGACCCAGCTCACAACGTCGATCAGGGTGCTCAAGGTTCGTCTCCAAGGTGGCCGAACCTGAAGTACTTCAACGCCGCGAGGGTGCCGACAAAGTTGAGCAGGGCATAGGCAATGGAAAGGTCGAGAAAATCCGGCCGGTCCGTCAGGTAGCCCGTCACGGCGATCAGCAGGACCGTCATGGTGCCATGAACATTGACCGCGAGAATGCGGTCGTAAGGCGTGGGGCCACGCACGACGCGCACCAGGGTCGTGGCCATGGCCAGCACCAGCAGGGCCGTTACCGCCATGAACATCAGCGTCGGCCCTCGACGGCGCATACCCGGCGGTCCATTTCGCCCCGCTGCAGATCCTCGAGTCCCTTCCTCGAAAGAGCGTGCACCTGGATGCGATCCTCGAGGACCGACAGGGAAACGGTACCCGGGGTCAGGGTGATCGAATTGGCAAACACAACGAGACCCACCGGCGTCTTCTGGCTCGCCGGCACCCAGGCCGAGCCGGCGTCGATTTTCATCACCGGGGCGAGAATGGTGCGTGCCACGGCAAGGTTGGCGAGTGCAATCTGACAGACAAGCCAGGGCAGGTAGAGGATCAGTCCGCCAAGAAGCTGGATCGGAAACCCTTCCTCGTCGATCATTCCCATGCGATGGGCGATGATCACGACAAGCAGCACACTGACCACACCCGATGCGAGAAGAAACGGGTCGGTGGAGCCACTGAGGATGAACCATACCCCCAGGAGCACGACCGCGAGGCTGATCATGCGACCCACAGCACCCTCTCCATTTTCATGGCCCGCCCGAGTATGCCCAAGAGCGAACCGGGGACAAGGCTTGTGTTCCCGGCTGCTCCGTGTGCTGGTGGTGGTGATCGCCTTTCCGGCGGCCGCAGAGGACGCAATCACGTTTTCCAGGGACACCCTGGACGTCGTCACCACGGACAACCGGTCGTGGACATTCCAGGTGGACCTCGCCGTCACGCCGGCGCAGCGGTCCCGTGGCCTCATGTTTCGCGAAACCATGGCCGATGACGAGGGCATGCTCTTTCTCTACGTCAGGGAAGCACCGCGCGGCTTCTGGATGAAGAACACCTTTCTTCCCCTTGACATCATCTTTCTCGATCGCCACGGGATCATCGTCTCGATCGCCGCCGATGCCCGGCCGCTCGATGAGACGACCATCCATTCCGCCGCACCCGCGCCCCCGAGCCCGGGCCGCTCAAGGAGCCGCCCATCCATTCCGGCGCACCGGCGGCCGGCGTCCTCGAGGTGCTCGCCGGCACGTCCAGGCGGCTGGGCCTCGAACCTGGCGACCGCGTGATTCACCGCGCTTTCGATCCCTGAGCCGGAGGGCCGATGGCGCTGCCTGCCAACACCCCAACACCGGAGAAACCCGACCCATGATGCTCACGCCCGCGGAAATCGACCGGTTGACCCTCTTCACTGCAGCGGAACTCGCACGCAAGCGAAGGGCCCGTGGTCTCAGACTGAATCAGCCCGAGGCGGTGGCGCTGATTGCCGACGAGATCATGGAGGCGGCACGCGACGGTCACAGCCTTGCCGAGGTCCGCAGTGCCGCCGCGGCACTGCTGACGACCGATGACGTGCTCCCCGGCGTGGCGGAGATGATCGATCTCGTCAACGTCGATGCCCAGTTCGACGACGGCCTGAAAACAGTGACCGTCTGGCAGCCGGTGCGCCCGGGAAACGAGGCCGCGGGTCCCGCCTGCCGGCCCGGCGAGGTGCTTGTCGGCGACGGCGACATCACCCTCAACGACGGTAGCGCGAAGACCGAACTCACCGTCTTCAACACGGGCGACCGGCCGGTCCACGTGGCCAGCCACTATCACTTCTTCGAGGCCAACCGCGACCTCGAGTTCGATCGCGACGCCTCCTTCGGCAAGCGTCTCGATCTGCCCGCCGGGGCGAGCGCCCGGTTTGACCCGGGTGAACATCGCACGGTGATGCTGACCGCCATCGCCGGAAGTGGAGACATCCAGGGTTTCAATCGCCTCACCGAAGGCAACATCAACGATCCGGCCGTCAGGGAGCGGGCCCTCGCCCGGGCCCGCGAGCGCGGATTCAAGGGAGCCTGACCATGGCGACGATGACCCGGGAGCGTTACGCGGCCCTCTTCGGACCAACCACGGGAGACCGTATCCGTCTGGGCGACACCAGTCTTCTCGCCCGCATCGAGCACGACCACGCCACCCATGGCGAGGAAGCGCTCACGGGCCTCGGCAAGACCCTGCGCGGCGACGCCGGCATCCACGGCGGCCTCAGACTCGACGAGGGAGCTCTCGAGACCGTCTTCTGCAATATCGTGGTCATGTGCCCCGTCGGCGGCATCTACAAGGCGGATATCGGCGTGCGCGACGGCCGCATCCATGCCATCGGCAAGGCCGGCAATCCCGCCTTCATGGCCGGTGTCTCGCCGGACATGGTGATTGGTCCGGGAACCAAGCACATCAACGGACAGGGACTGATCGCCACGCCGGGAGGGATCGACGTCCACGCCCACTACCTGCAGCCGGCCGAGGTATGGCACGCCCTCTCGGCCGGTCTTACCACGATGATCGGCGGCGGATTTGCCGGATGCTGGGCCGTCGACAGTGGAGGCGGCTGGGCGAATGCCATCATGCTGCAGGCCACCCGGCGCTTTCCGATGAACTTCGGTCTCTTCAGCCGCGGCGGCGCCAGCCGACCCGCGGCCATCGAGGAACAGCTGGCCTCCGGTGTCATCGGCGTGAAGATCCACGAGGACCTCGGAGCCATGCCGGCTCTCATCGACACCTGTCTCGACGTTGCCGACCGCCTGGACTTCCAGGTCCAGCTGCACACCGACTCAATGAACGAATCGGGGTTCTACGAGACGACGATGGAGGCCATTGCGGGCCGCACCATTCACATGTACCACACGGAGGGTGCCGGTGGCGGACACGCGCCCGACATCATCCGCTGCAACGGTGAACGCCATTGCCTGCCGTCCTCCACCACGCCCACCAATCCCTTCACCCTCAATGCCCTGGGCGAGCACATGGACATGATGATGCTGTGCCACACCCTGAGAGGGGACGTGCCGGAGGATGTCGCCTTCGCCGAGAGCCGGCTGCGCCCCCAGTCCATGGCCGCCGAGGACGTGCTGCACGATCTCGGCGCCATCTCCATGGCGGGCTCCGACGCCGAAGGTATGGGGCGGGTGATGGATGTCACCGCCGGCATGTGGCGCCTCGCCTCGGCGATGAAGGATCGCCGGGGACCGCTTGACGATGAACCCTTCGACAATGCGGACAATGCCCGGATCCTGCGTTACCTCGCCAAGGTAACCATCAACCCCGCCATCACCTTCGGCATCGCGCGCGACGTCGGCAGCATCGAGGTCGGCAAGATCGCCGATATCGTCCTGTGGCGTCCGGAGTTCTTCGGGGTCAAGGCACAGCAGGTCTTCAAGGCCGGCGCCGAGGTGTGGAGTCCGTTCGGCACGGCCGCCGCATCGCTGTCGATGAGTGAGCCCCTCATGTATCGCGAGGCCTGGCCCGCGTGCGGCGGCGCTCCCGACCGGGTGTCCTTCCTCTTCGTCCACCCCCTCGCCATCGACAGCGGCCTTGATGCGAGGCTCGGTCTCGGCCGGACACTGCTGCCGGCAACGGGCACACGGCATCTTTCCAAGAAGGACATGGTCCGCAATGATGCCCTGCCGCAGATCAGGGTCGATCCGGGAACCTTCGAAGTCCATGCCGACGATGTTCTCCTCGACGTTCCTCCCATCCACCACGTTGCCCTCTCCAGGCGCTATTTCCTCATGTAGCGGATCCGGCGCCAACCCGGCCCGGGTGCCGGCGGAAACCGGCATTTTCGGGCTGGATTCGCGCGCCCCGATAGGGCATAGGCGACAGCTTCATCTGCTCGGGGATTGTAGCCGTGATTGCAGCGATCTTCGGTGTCTGGGCGGTCATCGTCAGCATCTCCCTGCTGATGTCCGGCAGCGCCCTCCAGGGATCACTCCTCGGCCTGCGCGCGCCGCTGGCCGGCTTTCCGGATCTCGTGACCGGCATCATCATGTCGAGCTACTACTTCGGGTTCGTCTTCGGCGCCCTCGCAGTGCCCCGTCTTGTCGAGCGCGTCGGCCACATCCGCGTGTTCACGGCGCTCGCCTCGCTGGCCTCGATTTCGGCCCTGGGCCACGCGGTCCTCGTCGATGCGGCTGTCTGGGCCGTGCTGCGCATCCTCACCGGCTTCTGCAACATCGGTCTCTTCATCATTGCAGAGAGCTGGCTCAACGACCGGTCGACAAACGAGACACGTGGTCAGTTGCTCGGTGTCTACATGATCGCCATGTCAGGCTCGATGGCCATGGGGCCCCTGCTCCTCAATGTTGCGGATCCCGCCGGTCCTGTCCTTTTCATCACCGCCTCCATCCTCGTCTCCATGGCCGTTGTGCCGGTGTCGCTTACCACCTATCCCGCACCACACTTCGAGAATCCGGCCAGACTCGGTATCGTCGAACTCGTGAGGTCATCGCCACTCGGGGTTGCCGGGTGCTTCACCAATGGCGCCACCTCGGGGGCGCTTGTGTGGCTGGCGTCGCTCTACGGCACGGGCCTCGGCATGAACATCGCACATGTCTCTTTCTTCACGGCGGCCACCATCGTCGGTGGCATGATCCTGATCTGGCCGGTCGGCCGGCTGAGCGACCGTTTCGATCGCCGGAAGATCCTGACGATCGTGGCCTTCACGGGCGGCGGCGCCGCCTTTCTTGCGGCTCTCTTCGCCGGTCCCGATCCCCTGGTCCAGATCATCGCCGTGGCGATTGTCGGGTGCTTCGTGACCCCGCTCTATTCTCTCTCGATCGCCCACACAAACGATCATCTCCTACCGGAACAGATGGTGGCTGCCTCCAGCGGGCTGCTGCTCGCCGCCGGGATCGGCGGCATCCTCGGGCCGACTGCCGCCGGCGCGATGATGCAGCTTGCCGGGCCGGCGGGCTACTTCTGGTTCCCGGCGATAACCATGGCGCTGCTCGGCGGATTCGCTCTCTTCCGCATGACACGGCGCGGACCTGTGCCGATGGACGAACAGCGCGACTTCGTGACGGTCCTGAGAACCTCCCAGGTGCTGACCGAATCGGCCCTGCGCGACCACATGGACCGCGACCTGGGACGCATGTCCAAATGGTAGACCGCCACCCTGACCGCGGGCATTGCCTCTTCTCGCGTGGTGCCCTTGTTCCTGGCCGGCACCCGTCCCCGATGCCACCCGATACGGTCCCGGCGGGCCGCGCCTGACCAGCACACCGCAGACCCTCACCGCGCCCCCCCCCGCCCCCGGCCCCCCCCGCTGCGGCCCCGGCGGGCTCCGCCTGACATGCCCAGCGCACCCCGTCACGCCAACCTTCGGCGCGCCCTCTCTCCGGGCAGCATCTGCTACGTCGGTGGTTCCTTCCTCGAGCCGGCCATTGCCGCGACCCGGAACCTGGGGTTTGCCGGGGATGTCCACGTCGTCAATCCGCGACGGCAGACCATCGCCGGCGAACCATGCCTGGGATGCATCGGTGAACTCGAAACGCCACCCGATGTCGTCTTCCTGGCGGTCAACCGGAAGATGACCAATGACCTGGTGGCCGAGCTCGATGACATGGGAGCCGGAGGCGCCGTGTGCTATGCGGCTGGCTATGCGGAAATCGGCGGAGAAGGCCTCGCCCTGGAACAGGAACTCAGGCAACGGGCAGGCAATCTCGCTGTCATCGGACCCAACTGCTACGGCTTCAACAACTTCGTCAGCGGCGCCCTGGTGATGGCAACGCCGACCCTGGGGGAGAGAACCGCGAGGGGGTGCGCGTTCATCGGACAGAGCGGCAACATCTGCATCAATGTCGCCAACGGTCGGCGCGGCACCCCGCTCTCCCACGTCATTTCCTGTGGCAACCAGGCCGTTCTCGACTTTGCCGACTACATCGAGGCTCTCGTCGACGACCCTGCCGTCACCTCGTTCGCTCTTTTCATGGAAACACTGCCCGACCCAGCGGCCTTCAGCCGGGCCGCACTGCGCGCCCTCGAGGCGGGCAAGCCCATCATCGTGCTCAAGTCCGGCGTCTCCAGGAAAGGCGCTTCCATGGCCATGAGTCACACCGCGTCCCTTGCCGGTGACGACAGGTTCTACCAGGCGCTCTTCGACCGGCTCAACATCATCCGGGTGGAGACCCCGGAAGACCTGCTGGAAACCGCAAAGGTGGTGTCGGTGACGGGTGTACCCGAAGGTCTGCGGCTTGCCGTGATGACATGTTCAGGAGGCGATTCGGGGTGTGTTGCCGATATCGTGGAACCTCTTGGCATCGAGTTGCCCGAACTCGATCAACGCCAGCACGACGACATCGCCGGTCACATGCAGGCCTTCACGACGATTGCCAATCCCCTCGACTACAACACCTCCAACTGGGGCCGGCAGGATGTCCTGGAAGCCATCTTTCCCGTGCTGCTTCGCCAGGGGGTCGACGCCGGACTGCTCGTGGTCGACGCGATCGCCGATACGGAACAGTTGCCTGACACCCGCTCGCAGGATGATGGGGCCGCGGCAGCCATGCGGGCATTCCACACATCGGTGCTCCGGCACGGCATTCCCGGCGTCATCACCTCGTCACTTCCCGACAATACCTCCATCAGACTGCGCAAGCAGTTTCACGAGGCCGGCATTGCCATGACCCAGGGCATCAGGGCGGGCACACTCTCCCTGGCCCGGACCTGCCTCTACGGAACCAGGCGGCGCGCGTTCCTGTCGCGCGCAGCACCCGGCGACCGCGCCCTTGCCGCGCCGGTCCCCCTTGCCGGCGAAACGCGGACCCTTGACGAACACGAAGGCAAGCAGGTTCTCGCCGCTGCCGGTCTGACGATCCCGTCGGGTGAGTGCGCCCGCCCTGCAACCGCCGCACCGGCAGCCGAACGCATCGGCTATCCGGTGGCCGTGAAGGCCCTCTCCCCCACGATCACCCACAAGACCGAGGCTGGCGGCGTCGCCCTCGACCTCACCGACCACGACGAGGCCGCCCGGGCCGCCGGGGCCATCGCCCGGAACACCGGAGTCGAGAGGCTTCTGGTTGAAGCGATGGTCACCGGCCACATAGCCGAAATGATCATCGGCGTGACGCACGATGACACCTTCGGGCAGGTGCTGGTTGTCGGCGCCGGTGGCACCTTCGTCGAACTTGTCGAGGATTCCGTCGTCCTGCTTCTCCCTCTTGAACGCGAGGAGGTGGAGCGGGCCATCGGATCCCTGAAGGTCTCACGCCTTCTCGACGGCTACAGGGGAGCGCCGCCTGGTGATATCGAGGCCCTCATTGATGCAGTCATGGCCGTGGCCACCCTTGCTGCAACACACCGCGTGGGCCTCGTCGAACTCGACATCAACCCGCTTCTCGTCATGCCACGGGGTGGTGGTGTGGTGGTTGCCGACTGCATGATGATAGTGACCGGAACGGAGACTTGAACCATGAGTGACGTGGTCCATTGCGAACGCCGGGGCAAGGTCCTCGAAATCACCATCGACAATCCGCCCGCCAATGCCATCGGCCGCGATGTGACTGCGGGCCTCTCCCGGGCCTTCGTGACGTTGCGCGACGATCCCGATCTCCTGGTGGGTATCGTCACCGGTGCCGGCGACAGGTTCTTTTCTCCTGGATGGGATCTCAAGGAGGCGGCCCGCGACTTCGATGCCGCCGACACCGGCGAGGCCGCGCCGGGCGAGAATGATGAGGTCGATGGAGGATTTGCCGGCATCACGGAGATGTGGAACCTCTACAAGCCAGTCATCGCCGCCATCAATGGATATGCCGTGGGCGGCGGCTGGGAAATCGCCCTGGCCAGCGACATCCAGTACGCGGTACCCCACGCCACCTTCTTCATCCCCGACGTGCACATGGGCTTCATCGCCGATGCCGGGGCCATTCAGATCCTGCCCCGCCGCCTGCCCCATTCGGTCGCCATGGATATCCTGCTCAGCGGTCGCCGCATGGGCGCCGAAGAAGCCCTCAAATGGGGTCTCGTCAACGAGATCGTGGAACCCGGAGAACTGATGGCCAGGGCCCGCGAAACAGCGGATCACCTCGCCGAGGGCGGACCGCTGGCGCTCCAGGCCACCAAGGAGGCGGTGCGCCACACCATGCACATGTCAATCCCCGACTGCTTCCACACGCTTCGCGGTGGCGGCCTGCCGATCTACGCGCGCATGCTCGCCAGCGACGATGCAAGGGAAGGACCGCGCGCCTTTGCGGAAAAGCGCAAGCCCCGATTCAAAGGGAGATAGGCCGCAAACCCCGATCAGCCGCCACGCACGAACGTCTCGCGACCGCCGCTGACATTGAGAATGGCGCCCGTGACGTAGGCCGCCTCCTCGGAACACATCCACAGGACCGCCGTGGCTATGTCACCGACCTCACCGATGCGGCCGATCGGAACGGCACGTCTGCCGAGTTCGGTCACCTCGTCCTGCCCCATGCCATCATCCCAGATCTCGGTCCTGATGAGGCCGGGGCGCACACAGCATACGCGAATGCCCTCCCCCGCCACTTCCTTGGCGAGGCCCAGGGTGAAGGAATCGAGTCCACCCTTGGTCGCCGCATAGACGACATCACCCGGGAGTCCGCCATAGACGCCGGAAATCGATGACACGTTGACAATGACGCCACCGCTGCCGCCCCTTTGCGTCGACATGCGGCGGATTGCCTGGCGACTGGTCAGCGCCGGCCCGAGAAGGTTGGTGTCGATGATCCGCCGCACCGTGTCGATATCGTGATCGGCCACCGGCGTCTCGACGGAGATTCCGGCGTTGTTGACCAGCACCGCCGGCGTACCGAGCAGGCGGTCGGTCTCCCCGAAGAGAGATTCGATGTCATCGGGCCGGGAAACGTCGGCACGGATGGCTGCGGCACGCCGGCCTTCGGCCCGGATCGAGGCTGCCACCTCTTCGGCGCGGGCCTGGGAGGAGGCGTAGTTGACCGCGACATCATAGCCCCGCTTGCCGGCCAGGCGGGCGATCTCCGCACCGATTCCCCGGCTGCCGCCGGTAACGATCATGACCGCTTGCGACATCGATGGTCTCCGCTCAAACCGGTTCGCGGCGCAGCGACTGCGCCATGCAGTGAACACCGCCGCCGCCGCGGGTGAAGCAGTCCACGTCGGGGTCATAGACGGTGAATCCCAGCGCTTTCAGACGGGCCACCAGGTCCCTGGCGTGGGCTGGTGCAATGACCCGGTCATTGCCCAGGGAGATCACGTTGCAGGCCAGCGCCATGGTGTCGGGGTAGTTCACCGGCACGATCTCGATCCCCTTCGCCTTCAGCCAGTCGACGGTGGCCGGTTCGGTCGTGTCGAGACAGACGGCACAGAGTTTCTCGGCCAGCATGCAGACCATGAGATCGATGTGGACGTAGTGTTCGGCAATCGGTGTCACGCGGACTTCCCAGCCCTCTTTCTCGAACCAATGCCTCACCTGGTGTGCCGACTGTTCCTGGGTGCGTTCGCCGCACCAGCCGATGAGGACGCAACCCGGCTCGATGATGTCGAAATCGCCTCCCTCGAAAGACCCCGCCGTGACCATGTCGAAGATCGGAACACCGTTGTCGACATAGAAGCGGATGACCGGTCCGTATTCGCCGCGCCGCCACCACTGGGCCATCTGGGTGACCACGGCGCCATAGGGCGTCATGAAGGAGGAATCCCTGGCGAAGACCTGGTAGGGAAGGTCACCGTCGGCCTCCAGCCAGTGCACCCTCACACCTGCGTCCTCGTAGGCATCGACCATCTCGCGGTGCTGTTTCATGGCCAATTGTGAATCGAACCGGTCCCCGCGCTTGAGAGTAGCCCTGGAAATGGAGCTTGTGGGGAGCCAGTGGAAGTGGTCGGCCGGCCCGAGCAGGATATCGGTGAGGACACCGTACTCGGAATTGCATCCCCAGTCGGTGAGTTGAGGGGTGTTTCCTTCCGGCGCGCGGCAGCGAAGAGGATTGGAGGCCATGGCGGTTTCCCGTTTCCGTGCGGTGTGACAGAAATATTATCTAACTCACACCTGTATGACATTTCTAACCAACGACGTGTCTCTCTCTATTCACATGTAACTACGCCACAATAATGCCTATGTCAAGTATCGGCGGCGACATATGGCCTATACTAGATCTGATATCCCAAATCGCACAGTTGCATTCGGGGAAGTAATAGATACCATTTCGTGTATGGCCCAAATACTTGAGGTATCTCGCCAATATATGTCAAACACCAACAATAGGGACCAATGACTGACATGGGGGTTTCCAATGGTATATGAACTGAACTTCCACTTCTTCACGCCTTCCGAGGCCCTCATACTTCGTTTCGGCCACCGCCGGCTGAGCGTATGATGGACGCGAAGGAGCCGAAGCGCAAGGCGCGCACCATCATGGTCTCCGACAGCGAGTGGGCACGGTTCGGCGAGCGTGCGAAGGCTCTCGACATGCCCATCTCCCGCTTCGTCGTGCAGCAGATCCTCGGCGCCACTACGACCCCACAGCCGTTGACCACAAGGAGACCACAACCGGAGTGTCTTCCCGTCGACCTGCAGTGGCGCCTCGCGCACCATCTCCGGGTGCTCGCCCTCATTGAACGCTACCGCTTCGAGCGCGCGGGCGAGGGTGAGGCCTGGCAGGCGATCGAGGAAGAGGCCGAGGCCTTGCTGAAGGCCGAGGCGCTGCTCGACGGGAGGGGGGAACACCGATGAGACGCCACCAGCAGTTCAGCGTCAGCTGCCGCCCGAGCGACTGGAAAGAGGTCGGCCGGCGGGCGAAGGAGGCGGACATGACGATCTCGCGCTTCGTCGTCGCCTGCGTCCTGGAGGAGGAGGACGACATGCGCCTGGCGCTCTCGGAAGCCGAGCAGCGCGATCTCCTCAACCGGGTGAACCGGATCCTGCTGGTTCTCGAGGACCTGCTTGCGCCGCTGCCGGGGAGCGACGTCACGGCCATGGAGGCGCTGTCGTTCCTCTACCTTGCGGCCCGGGACTTCCAGGCGCAGCGGGATGCCGGGAGCCAGGAGCCGGCGTCATGACGGGCCGGCGCGTCGAGGAGAGGGTCACCATGCACTCGATCTCGTGCAGCCGTCTCGAGAGGGAGCGCATCCGCGCCTGTGCCGAACGCGAGGGCGTGTCAATGTCGAAGCTGATCGTGGATAGGGCGCTCAACCGCAACCCGCCGTCGAAGGTGAGGAACCCGCCACGCCTCGTCCTCGGCCCGGAGGAACAGCGGACCCTGCTGGAGACCGTCAAGGCCATCGGGGAGACCGTCCGGGACCTGGAGGGGAGCGATGACGCACCCGGCTTCGCCGAGACCCTTCGCGTACTCTTCGAGATCAGGCTCGACGCGATGACCCGCACCGGGCGTCACAAGACCATGGTCCGCCTGCTCGAACAGGTGCTCCAGGACAGCCGCGCCGCCAGGATCGAGGAAGAGGTCTACGAGCGCACCCGACGTCCTACATCCGCCAGCTGAACCCGCGGTCGCGGCGCCTGCGCTCGGTCTGCCGGGCCTCGTGGGTTGCCACGACATCCCTCATGGCCTGTCTTTCGGTTTCGGTGACGCCGGCGCTTTCCAGGTTCTCCCGGAGCCACGCCACCACGTCCCGGGTCTCAGGCAGATCGAGAGGATTCTCTCCGCGAGCTTGCGCCTCGGTCATCAGGCGTTGCAGGGAGGCGTACCTTTCGAGGAAGGCTGCGCGGGCATCGGCCAAGTCCGCGGCTCGGCTGAGCCAGGCCGCGACCGCCCGGCGGGCCGTCCCGCTCAAGGCCGGGTTCTTCGCCAACCGGCCTGCCGTGTTCACGAGATCCTCGTGGCCGGGATGATCGAGCACGTGGCGCCGCTGTGCCGTGGCGGCATCAGCGTGGCTTCGGCACACCGCCTGCCAGTCGCCGTACGCTCCGTGCGCATCGAGGCGCCGGTGGGCCAGGCGCACCGCCTCTTCGAGTCGGAGCCGGACGGGAGCGGCGAGATCGGGATCCCGGGCCACCTCGCCGGCGTGGGCGATCACGTGGCCGAGCTCTCCACGGGCGAGGTGCGCCTCCCAGCCCTCCAGCTGGCGATGGGCGGCCTCGGCCTCCTGTCGCGCCCTGTTGGCGGCCTCGCGGGCCTGCTCGCGTCGCGCTTCGCGTTCCGTCTCGTCCTCGACCACGGCCGGCCGGACCGGCGCGGCATCGTCTTCCCGCCGTCCGGGCGTCACCGGCTCTCTCGGCACGGCATCGGCGGCAGCAGGACCCGTGGTCTCCACAGCCGGGGG
>MPMV01000057.1 GCA_002238685.1 bacterium EF100-94H03 bin56 | reverse complement strand
TCCCGCCCCTTCATGGCTAACCTGCCGCAATGGCTAGACTATCATGCGTCGGTAGGCAGCGAAATCGGAGCCTATCTGGGATATCCGGGGTAACTCGATCGCACCCGGGACACCGGGGAGTGATTGCCGACGGCTTGATCGCATGACCGGAGTCCGTCTGAGCCGGTGCCGGTGTCTGATCGATTGAACCAGGTGTACCCCTGGCGCCTTGCCAACCAGACGAAGTGGCACGACAGGATGTTGAGCGCACATGGACTGTCGTGTCCGGTTGCGCCCGAGCCACGCCAACTGCATGGTGGAATGGCCTGTCGACCTGGAGCTCTCCCGCCATGAACGAACCCCTGAAACTGATGCGGACCTTTCCGGCCGCACCGGGCGAACAGGTCATCCTTGCCAACATGCAAGAAGGGCCCTTCAACCGCTGGGCCTTTCGCAACATGCGCCGCATGCTGCCCACCGGGAATGTCTGGCGCGGCGAGGGGGCGCCACGGCCACTGCAGCACGAGGCGGTATGGCTCGATGATATCGAGTTCGAGGACGCCGATGGCGCCGTGACGACCGTCGGCAGGACGATCGAGACAGGATACATGGACGGTCTTGTGGTGCTCTGCCAGGGGGTCGTTGTCACTGAACGCTATGCCGACGGCGTGTTCGCCCACGAACCGCATCTCCTCATGTCGGTCACCAAGTCCTTCACTGGATCGCTCACCGGCATTCTTGTCGAGCGGGGCCTCCTGTCACCTGACGACCGTGTCACCGACATCATTCCCGAGGTCAGAGGCTCGGCCTATGAAGAGGCCCGGGTTCGCCACGTACTCGATATGACCGTGGGCATGGACTACGACGAGGATTACGACAATCCCGAGAGTGACATGGCCGAGCTCGATGCGGCGTGCGGCTGGCGCCCCGCCATCGAGGGCGCGCCCGACAACTTACGGGACTACATCACGACAATGCGTCCTGCGGGACAACATGGAGACATCTTCCACTATGTTTCGACCAACACCGACCTTCTGGGGTGGATCCTGGAGCGGGTGTCTGGTACGGACTTTGCCACACTGCTCAGTCGGGAAATCTGGCAGCCGATGGGGGCGGGCGAAGACGCCTACGTCACACTCGATCGACTCGGGGCGCCACAGACTGATGGCGGCCTGTGTGTCACCACGCGCGATCTTGCCCGCTTTGGCCAGCTTCACCTGCAGAACGGGGTCATGGACGGCCGTCGCATCATCCCTGAATCGTGGATTCGTGATTTCAGGGAGAACGGCGACAGCGACGCATGGAATCGCGGCTCATTCGCCGAGATGATGCCGGGGTGCCACTACCGGTCCAAGTGGTACACTGACCTCAATGATCCACACCGGCCCTTCTTCGGTATCGGCATCCATGGTCAGATGCTCTTCGTTGACCCGGTTGCCGGTGTCGTCTGTGCACGCCACTCGAGCCATCCCGCCCCGGCGGACCCGAAGTTCTTCGACAATATGGAGCGTTCGTTCAGGGCCATCGCCCACGCCCTTGCCACGTGATCGTCCCCATCCGCAGTGTGCCGGGAGAGACACTCGCCGGTCCGCGCGCGGAATGTCCTCAGAGACTGGCGAAGCGGTTGAGGTGCCAGTCGATGTCGCCAAACAGGCGATGGATGACGCTCAGCCGCTTGAAGTGGTGGCCGGCTTCGTAGTCCTGGGTCATGGCGATGCCGCCATGAAGCTGCACCGCTTCCTGACCGACCAGGCGGCCGGCCTTGTCGCATTGCACCTTCATGGCTGATACCGCCTTTTGCCGCTCGGTCGCGTCGGAAGCATCGACATCGCCCATGTAGACGGTTGTCATTGAGCGCGACTCTTCGAGCGCCACGAACATGTCCACCATGCGATGCTGCAGGACCTGGAACCGGCCGATCGGCTGGCCGAACTGTTCGCGGGTCTTCGAATAGTCCACCGTGAGATCATTGAGGCGGGACATGAGGCCAAGCGATTCGGCACAGACTGCCGCGGCGGCCCGGTCGACGACTTCGGACACCACGTCGTGGGCTTCACCGGGCATGCCGAGAAGACGGCCGGGAGCATCGTGAAAATCGATGTCGGCGGCTCGCCTGCTGTCATTGGTGGGATAGGCGCGCCTGGAGACACCGTCACCTTCACCGTCCACCAGAAAAAGGGAAAGACCATCGCGGTCCCGCGCGCTGCCCGATGTTCTTGCCGCAACCACCAGGGAGTCGGCGGTATCGCCATTGAAGACCAGGCTCTTGCGGCCGTTGAGGATCCAGCCATCACCTGATCGTGTGGCGCGGGTGGTCACGTGGTCGATGTGGTAGCGCGACCGCGGTTCGGCAAAGGCGAACGACAGCAGATGATCTCCTGCCGTTACCCGATCGATGATTTCCGAGCCCTCATCCCCGCCACCGGCAATGGCGATGGCCTTGGCTGCCATCACGATGCTGGGGAGGAATGGTTCGACCACAAGACCCCGTCCCAGCCCCTCCATCAGGATGGCGACATCCCGGGCACCGCCAAATTCGGACTCAAGGCCGACGCCGAGCCAGCCGAGTTCGGCGAACTCCTTCCACACCGAGCGGCTGAACCCTCCATCATCGGCCACTGAACGGCGATGCCGTTCGAAGTTGTACTCGCGCTCGACGAATCGATCGACGCTTTCGCGCAGCAGCAGCTGCCCCTCGTTGAGTTCCAGATTCAGCATGTCTCTAGAGACCCAGTACGTGTTTGGCGATGATGTTCTTCTGGATCTCGTTGGATCCGCCGTAGATCGTCACCTTGCGGGTGTTGAAGTAGTCGGGCGCAACCGGCGCCGCATATTCGGGGCCCAGCGGTTCCTCGTTCCAGCCTTCCTCGAGGGCCCGTGGCGCATAGGGCAGCACGTAGGGTCCGGCCGCTTCCATGGCGAGTTCAGTCATCAACTGATCGATCTCGGTGCCGCGAATCTTGATGTAGGAGGCTTCGCTGCCCGGATCCTTGCCTGCTGCAACGGATGACAGCAACCTCAGCATCGTCGATTCGAGCGCCATGATCTGAATCTCGGCATCCGCCATCCTCGCCCTGAACCCCGGATCACTGTCGATGCCCTGGTCCCCGGCGATGTGACGCAGGCGTTTCATCTGCCTCTTGGCCTGGGGAACACCCGCCATGTTGAAGCGCTCGTAGCCGAGAAGAAACTTGGCATAGGTCCAGCCCCGGTTCTCCTCGCCAATGCGGTTGGCGGCAGGAACGTGGACGTCGTCGAAGACCACCTGATTCACTTCGTGGCCGCCCTCCATGGTGATGATCGGGTGGATGGTGATCCCGGGGGAGGTCATGTCGACAAGGAGAAATGTGATTCCCTCCTGTTTCTTGCCTTCGCTCGAGGTGCGTACCAGGAGAAAGATCCAGTCGGCATAGTGGGCCATTGTCGTCCAGGTCTTGGTGCCGTTGACAATGTAGTGGTCGCCGTCGAGACGAGCCGCTGTCTTCAGACTGGCGAGATCCGAGCCGGAATTGGGTTCGGAGTAGCCCTGCGCCCACCACAGGTCGCCCGCCAGGATGGGAGGCAGGTGCTGTTGCTGCTGTTCCCGGGTGCCGAAGGTCCAGACCACCGGCGCGACCATCTCGGGACCGAACGGCACCGGTGGCGGGCAGCAGGCCTCGCCTGTTTCCTCTTCGAAGATGTAGTGGCGCACGGGCGTCCAGTCGCAACCACCATGTTCGACCGGCCAGTGAGGGCAGGACCAGCCCTTTGTGGCAAGCTTGCGGTGCCAGTCGACGTAGTCCTCCTTGCCGAGACCAAGGCCCTTGCCCACGCGTTCGCGCGAGCCCGGGTCGCATTCCCGCTCGATGAAGTTCCGGAGTTCCTCGCGAAAGGCCTCATCGGCGGCTGTAAACGTCATCTGCATGTGTCCGGCATCCCCATTCCTGACCACGGATTAGGGTGGACAATCTAGTATGGCGTGGCAACGATGCGCAATGACGGGAGAGATAGCGATGGGACTCTTCGACCTGACGGGAAAAGTGGTCGTCATCACCGGCGCATCACGGGGAATTGGTCGCGCGGTGGCCCTGCGCATGGCCGGCGCTGGTGCCCGTGTCGTGGTGTCCAGTCGCAAGCTTGACGCGTGTGAAGAGGTTGTCCGGACGATTCGCGATGCGGGCGGGGAGGCGGCCGCCGTGGCCTGCAATGTCACCCACATTGACCAGCTGGAACACCTGGTGACAAAGTCAATCGACGTCTTCGAGCGGATCGACTGCCTCGTCGGCAACGCCGCCGTCAATCCGCATTACGGCCCGATGACGACTATCGGCGAAAGCGCTTTCGAGAAGATCATCAACTGCAACGTCAGGGCCAACCTGTGGCTCGCGCGACTGGTCCTCCCCGGCATGGCCGAACGTGGTGAAGGCGCCATCATCTATGTTTCTTCGATTGCCGGCATCAAGGGAACCGACGACATCGGCACCTATGGCATTTCGAAGGCAGCCGTCATTGCCATGGCGCGCAATCTTGCGGTCACCTGGGGGAAACACGGCGTTCGAATCAACACCATCGCCCCAGGCCTTGTGCGAACGGACTTTGCGAAAGCGCTGTGGGAGAATCCCGAACGATTGGCAAGGGTCGAGGAACACTATCCCATGCGGCGTATCGGCGAACCCGATGACATTGCCGGAACGGCGGTGTTCCTTGCCTCGGAAGCCGGGCGCTACATCACCGGCCAGACGATCGTGGTAGATGGCGGCGGCACCATCGCCGCGGGACTGTGAGGGGAGACCACTGACATGGCTGAATTGAAGGCAACGTTCGCCGCCGGATGTTTCTGGGGGCCTGAAGCCCGGTTCAGGGAGATCCGGGGTGTGCGGGATGCCATCGTCGGCTACACGGGCGGCCACCAGGACCACCCGACCTATCACGAGGTGTGTACAGGGGATACAGGCCATACAGAGGCCGTTCTGGTCTCTTTTGATTCCGATGTCGTGAGCTATCGCGAGTTGCTTTCCCATTTCTGGGCGATGCACGATCCCACCACGGCCAACCGGCAGGGACCGGATATCGGCACCCAGTACCGTTCGGCAATCTTCGTTCACAACGATGATCAGCGCGAAGCCGCCCTTGCCTCACGCGATGAAGAGCAGGCCCAGCGCCATGACCAACGCAGGATCGTCACCGAAGTCTGCGATGCCGGCACGTTCTGGGTGGCCGAGGAATACCATCAGAGATTCATGGAAAAACACCGGCAGCACTTTGGCTTGCGGCGCATGTTTGGTCACTGACCTGCGGTCATTTCCTCGCACTTGGCAATCAATGCCCGCACCCGGTCGCCCATGATGGCAAAGCGTTCATCGCTTGTCTGACCCTTCAGGTAACGGATGAAGATTTGCTGGATGATGACAGCGATCTTGAAGGTGACGAAGACCTCGTACCAGGGAAACCCCGAGACATCGAAGCCGGTGAGGCCGGCGTAGAGATCGACCAGTTCGGAGCGTGTCGGGAACCCCGGTTTGTCGGTGGGCATCCAGACCGCTTTGCGCCATGTCGCGCTGTCACTCTCTTCGGACCAGTAGGCTACGAGATTTGCCAGATCGAGCAGAGGATCCCCTCGCGTGCACATGTCCCAGTCCAGGACTGCCACGGCCTTCGCCAGGTCGTCCCGCGCCACCAGGATGTTGTCCAGCTTGAAGTCATTGTGGACCAGCGTCGCCGCGCCGGATGCCGGCCGTTCTTCGCGAATCCACCGGACCAGAGCGGAAGCGTCGGGAGAGCTTTCATCGAGAGCGGCCTCCCAGCGTCCGGCCCAGCCCTCGACCTGACGGTCCACGAATCCATCTGGCCGACCGAGACCACCGAGTCCGACAGCATCGGCGTCGATACCGTGCAGACCGGCAAGAACCTCGGCCACCATCACGCCAATACGCCGGCAGACTACCGGCTTGCCGTCGGTGATGTGGGGATTGGTGGCCCGCAGCACCAGACCGTGGCGCCGTTCCATGACATGAAAGTCGGCGCCGAGAATGGTGGCGTCGGTGCACAGGAGGAAGCTTCGGGGCGCCAGGTCCCACGCCCGCCACAGGCGCGAGAGAATGCGATGTTCGCGGCGCATGTCATGAGCAGACGGCGCGACCGGCCCCAGTGGCGGACGCCTCAGCACATATTCCCGCCCAGCGAAGTCGAGGAGATAGGTCAGATTGGCGTGACCGCCACCAAACTGGCGAACGGCAAGAGGTCCGGTGGCCCCCTCAAGGTTGTCACGCAACCAGGGTTCGAGGCGTTCGAGGTCGAGCCGTTCCTCCGGCCGGACCTCCATGGTCTCGGGATCATGGAACGCCATCGCCGGGCGTTCAGTAAACCTCGAAGAGACCCGCCATGCCCTGTCCTCCGCCGATGCACATGGTGACGACGACATGGCGTGCCGCGCGGCGGCGGCCTTCGATCAGGGCGTGTCCGGTCATGCGTGCGCCGGACATGCCATAGGGATGACCGATCGAGATCGAACCACCGTCGACATTGAGGCGGTCGTTGTCGATCCCGAGTCGGTCCCGGCAGTAGAGCACCTGCACGGCGAAGGCCTCGTTGAGTTCCCAGAGATCGATGTCGTCGACGGTGAGACCGTGACGCTCAAGCAGTCTGGGCACGGCAAGGATCGGACCGATACCCATCTCATCGGGTTCGCATCCCGCCGCCGCCATGCCCCTGTAGACGCCCAGAGGCTCCAGGCCGCGGCGTTCCGCATGACGTCGTTCCATGAGGACGAGAGCCGAGGCCCCGTCCGACAGCTGGCTGGCATTGCCGGCAGTTATGGTCTTGTCCTCTCCCATGACAGGCACCAGCCCGGCCAGGCCGTCGAGTGTGGTTGAGGGGCGGTTGCCCTCGTCACGGGTGAGCGTGACCTCTTCCTCGGAAATCGTTCCGGACTCCCGGTCCTTCACGAGCTTGACCGTGGCCAGTGGCACAATCTCGTCGTCAAACCGTCCTTCCCTCTGACCGGCTGCCGTCCTCTGCTGGCTTTGCAGGGCATAGGCGTCCTGCCTTGCGCGGCTGATCCCGTAACGTTCGGCCACGATATCGGCGGTCTCGATCATGGGCATCCAGAGTTCCGGCTTGTTGTCTTCGAGCCACTCTTCCCGCGCACGATGGTGGTTCATGTGCTCGTTCTGGACGAGGCTGATCTGCTCGGCGCCACCGGCGACCGCGACATCGACGTGGTCGACGACAATGCGTTGGGCGGCGCTGCTGATGGCCTGGAGTCCGGAACTGCAGAAACGGTTGATGGTGACCGCCGCCGCCGTGACCGGAAGCCCCGCGCGAATCGCCGAAAGCCTGGCCATGTTGTGTCCGGTAGCGCCTTCGGGAAGACCGCAGCCGATGATGACATCCTCGACTTCGCCTCCCTCCACACCGGCACGCTCGACGGCGTGGCGGATGGCATGGCCAGTGAGCGTGGCGCCGTGAGTGTTGTTGAAGGCACCTCTGTAGGCCTTGCCGATGGGGGTGCGGGCGGTGGAGACGATAACGGCTTCACGCATGGCGGTGGTCCTTGTCATGATCCTCGAATGTGCGGGCGGACGAGGCGAGCTCTTCCAGCAGTTGTGATGGTGTCCACTGCGGGAAACCGAGTTCCCTGTGGTAGCGGCAGACCGCCTCGTGGATGCGATCGAGGCCGACGGTGCCGGCCCAGTGCATCGGTCCGCCCCTCCAGGCGGGGAACCCGTAACCGTTGATGTAGACAAGATCGATGTCGCTGGCTCTCAGGGCATGCCCTTCGGCGAGAATGGCGGCGCCGATGTTGACCAGGGGATAGAGACACCGCTCGAGAATCTGTGCATCCGAAAGGTCGGGTGGCCCGAGACCGAAATGACGGCGGGCGGCATCCATCAGGTTATTGATCTCCGGATCCGGGGTCGGGGTGCGGTTGCCCTCCTCGTAGATGTAGTAGCCCCGCCTGGTCTTCTGCCCGAAGCGCCCCTGTTCACACAGACGGTTGGCGATCCATGAGCCGCGGCGTTCGGTGGCGGTGCCGCCACCGGCATCCTTGCGCTTGCTCCAGCCGATATCGAGTCCCGCAAGGTCCATGACCGCAAGTGGTCCCATCGCCATGCCGAATTCGAACATCACGCGATCGATGCGTTCGGGCGCGATGCCTTCCTCGACCATGAGCGAAGCTTCCCCGAAATACCCTTCGAGCATGCGGTTGCCGATGAACCCGTGGCAGACGCCGGCAACAATGGGAAGCTTGCCCATCCGGCGTGCCAGGGCCATGACCGTGGCGAGGTTTTCCGCCGAGACATTGGCGGTGCGGACCACCTCGAGCAGACGCATGACGTTGGCCGGGCTGAAGAAATGTGTGCCCAGGACATGGCCGTGGCGGTCAGGCATGGCGGCGGCGATGTCATCAATATCGAGATAGGAGGTGTTGGATGTGAGAATGGCGTCCGGTCGTGCGATACGGTCGATGTCGGCAAAGACCGCCTTCTTGACCGCCATCTCCTCGAACACGGCCTCGATGATGATGTCGGCGTCAGCGAGATCCTCCATGGCGATGGAGGACGTGATGAGTGCCATGGTGCGATCATGGGCCTCCTTTGTCATCCGCCCTCTAGACACGGTGGTCGCATAGTTGCGCGAGATGATCGCGATGCCGCGTTCGAGGGCCTCGGAACTGCGTTCGACAATGGTGACGGGGATGCCGGCATTGGCGAAGTTCATGGCGATGCCACCACCCATCGTGCCGGCACCGATGACGCCTGCCGAAGCGATTTCGCGAAGCGGGGTGCTCTTGTCGATCCCGGGAATCTTGCCGGCGGCCCTCTCGGCAAAGAACACATGGCGCAACGCCTTCGATTCGTCCGATTGTACACATGCCTCGAAGATGCGGCGTTCCTCGGCGATACCGGCGTCGAAATCGAGGCTCACGGCTGCCTCGACACACTCGATACAGGCATAAGGGGCGCGCATGCCGCGTGCCCGGCGGGCGATCTTCCTGCGCATGGCATCAAAAATGCCCTGGTCTTCGAGGTTGACGGGAATGTCCCGCGCGAGCCGGTGTGGACCTTCGGAACGTGCCCTTTGTTCGGCGAAACGGCAGGCGCCCTCCACCAGGTCATCCTCGATCAGGCTGTCGGCTATGCCGAGTTCCACGGCTTTCGGTGCCGTGACCGGTGTGCCGGAAACAATCATGTCGAGTGCCGCTGTCACTCCGGCAAGACGGGGGAGACGCTGTGTGCCGCCGGCGCCTGGCGGAAACCCAAGCTTGACCTCCGGCTGGCCGACCCGAGTCCCGGGCGCAATGACGCGGTAATGACAAGCCATCGCGACCTCGAGACCGCCGCCCAGGGCATGGCCATGAATGGCAGCGATCACCGGCTTGGAACTGGTCTCGAAGGCACGAATCACATCGGAAAAATTCTCTTCGCCCTCGGGCCAGGGTAGCGAGAAAAATCGGATATCCGCCCCGGCGATAAATCCGCGACCGGCGCCTCTAAGGACAACGGCGCCAACATCCCGGTCACGCGCCGCGCGGGCGATGCCTTCACAGATACCGCGGGGAACGCCCGGGCTCATGGCGTTGACCGGCGGATTGTTGACGGTGAGGACAGCAACGGTCCCGCGTTGTTCGTAATCAACCAGTGACATGTTCATCCCCCGTGAATCCCTGCCGTACAGGGATACTGCACAAGACCGGCAGGTTCCCGCAATCATTCTAAGAAAATAATATGTATTTCTATATATAAGGTAATTTTACCATGTTATGCATCATGTTTGGCAAGTTCCATTCTGGAGATCACCGCGCGATGGACTTCATCAGGACCATCGGCAAAGCGCACGGTTCGGGCGTACATCCATGCGTCCGCCAGGATGGTGTCCTGGGAAATGCCCATGGCGCCATGCGCCTGGATGGCGCGGTCGGCCACGCGCTGGCACAGGTTCGGTGCCACGACCTTGATGGCCGAAATCTCGCTGCGCGCCTCCCTGTTGCCGACCCTGTCCATCATGTCGGCTGCATGAAGCACGAGATGGCGTGCCATGTCGATCTCAATCCTGCTGTCGGCAATGTCTGCACGGATGGTGTCACGGCTTGCCAGGGGTCGGCCGAACGCGACTCTCTCCTTGACCCTGCGACACATGATGGCGAGGCATCTCTCCGAGAGTCCGATCAATCGCATGCAGTGATGGATGCGGCCGGGCCCGAGACGGCCCTGTGCGATTTCGAAGCCCCGGCCTTCACCGAGCAGCAGGTTCGACGCCGGCACCCTGACATCGTCGAAGTCGACCTCCATGTGGCCATGCGGTGCGTGATCGTTGCCGAAGACTCTCATGGGACGAATGACCCTGACACCGGGGGTGTCCATGGGCACGAGAATCATGGACTGCTGCCTGTGGCGCTCGGCGTCGGGATCGGTCTTTCCCATGACAATCAGGATGCTGCAGCGTGGATCGCCGGCCCCGGAGATGAACCACTTGCGGCCGTGGACCCGGTACCCGTTGCCGTGACGTTCAATGCGCGTGCGGATGTTCGTGGCGTCCGAGGAGGCCACATCGGGTTCGGTCATGGCAAAAGCCGAACGGATGGTGCCGGCGAGCAGTGGTTCAAGCCATTCGTGTTTCTGCTCGTCGGTTCCGAAGCGTTCCAGGACCTCCATGTTTCCGGTGTCCGGCGCCGAACAGTTGAACGCTTCAGGAGCGATGGGACTGCGCCCCATGAGTTCGCACAGGGGCGCATAGTCTCGGTTTGACAAACCGTAACCCCGTTCGCTGTCGGGCAAAAACAGGTTCCACAGTCCTTGCGCCTGCGCCTTCGTCTTGAGTTCCTCGATGACGGGTGGCGCCTTGGTCCAGCCGTACTCCTTCACCTGTTCCTTGTAGAGTGCCTCGGCAGGATAGATGTTCTCGTCCATGAACGCGGCCACACGCTCGAGGAGGTGTTCGATCCTGGAGGTCTGTTGAGAGGGCATGGCGCTCCTTGAAGGTTGATCAGGCAGTGGGCAGGACATGATCGTGGAAACGCTCGCGCAACTGCAGCTTCGAGACCTTTCCGGTCGCCGTGTGGGGGAGGTCATCCACGAACACGATATCATCCGGCATCCACCACCTTGCAATGCGTCCTTCGAGGTGGCGGCGGATGTCGCCGGAGTCCGCAGTCTGGTCCGCCTTGAGGACGATGACCAGCATCGGGCGTTCCTGCCAGCGTGGATGGGGCATGGCGATGGCTGCGGCCTCGGCGACCGCCGGGTGACTCATCGCCTCGTTCTCGAGATCGATGGAACTGATCCACTCGCCGCCTGACTTGATCATGTCCTTCGTGCGGTCCGTGATCTGCAGCATGCTCTCGCGGGCAAGGGTCGCCACGTCGCCCGTGCGAAACCAGCCGTCATCGGTGAAGGCCGCGGCACTCGCTGCATCGTCATCGTAGTAGCTGTCGATGACCCATGGGCCGCGGCACTGGAGTTCCCCCTGGGTGATGCCGTCCGTGGGTACGGACTGGCCATCGTCATCGACGAGACGCAGCTCAACTCCGAAGAGGCGTTGCTGGCGCAGCTTTTGAACGTAGCGTTCATCACCTTCGGCAGCATCGAGGACGCTGCCATAGGCGCCGCAGGCACACACGGGGCTGGTTTCCGTCATTCCCCAGCCCTGCACGACCTCGATACCGTATTCTTCCTCCCAGGCCTTGAACATGGAGAGTGGAGCAGCGGAACCACCGGTCAGGAGATGGGTGACGGTGGAGAGGTTCTCACCGGACTGGCGCAGCCAGGCCAGCAGTCCCAGCCAGATGGTGGGCACGCCCAGCGCCATCGTCACGCCTTCGGATTCCATCAGTTGACGGAGGCTTTCGCCATCGAGACTCGCACCGGGAAGGACGAGTGACGCCCCGCACATCGGCGCCGCGTAGGGCTGACCCCAGGCCTGGACATGGAACATCGGCACCACCGGCATGATCACTGCGTCGCGGTTGAGAGGAAAAACGCCCGGCGCCAGGACTCCCAGAGCGTGAAGGACGGTGGAACGATGGCTGTAGAGCGATCCCTTGGGATTGCCTGTCGTGCCCGACGTGTAGCACATGGCCGCCGCGGTGTTTTCGTCAAGGCAGGGCCAGTCGAAGGTCTCCGGCCTGTCCTCGAGGAGTTCCTCGTAGCAGAGCGCCTCCTTGAGTGACGTCCGAGGCATATGCCCGCGGTCGGTCATGATGACGACATGACGCACGCTGCCAAACCTGTCGGCGAGCTGCTCGACGAGCGGCACAAGGTCGAGATCGACAAAGATCGCCCTGTCTTCGGCATGGTTGACGATGTAGTCGAGCTGATCGGCAAACAGACGTGGATTGATGGTGTGACAGACGGCGCCAATGCCGGAGACTCCATAGTAGAGTTCGAAGTGCCTGTATGTGTTCCACGCGATGGTGGCGACACGGTCGCCGTCACCGATTCCGAGTTGCTCAAGGGCATGGGCCAGTCTGGCGGTTCGCCTGAATGCATCGGCGTAGGTGTAGCGGTGGACCGGCCCTTCCACGGTGCGGGAAATGACCCTTGATACTGGGAATGCCTCGGCGGCATGGCGTAGAATGTCGATGACCAGCAGGGGCCTGTCCATCATTCTCCCGGAGAGCATCGCTTTCTCCTCCCAAGGTTGAACCGCGTTGCGCGGATCATATCAAGCGGCAGGGGAGGCGCCACCACTCTCCCTTTGGCGATGGCGGCAACATGCGATACGGGGGACATCGAGGCCATGCAGGATATCTTTGCGGAAGATTTCCAGGAGGCATCGTACTGGTGGGATCTCGCGCCCCGCCCCCGGCTCGATGAGTCAGCGCCGCCTGACAGCACGGATGTCGTGGTCATTGGTTCCGGCAATGTCGGACTGTCGGCGGCGCTCACCCTCGCGCGAGGGGGCCGCGATGTTCTCGTTCTCGATGCCGAGGCTGCGGGTCACGGCGCCAGCACCCGCAATTCCGGTTATCTTGGCCGCACCGTGTGGTTCAAGTACGGCGACATGGTTCGGCGCATTGGCCGGGAGGCCGCCGGCGAAATCGCCCGCGAAGCCGCTACGGCCCACGACTTTGCGGCAAGTCTCATCCGCGATGAACAGATTGCCTGCTTCTACAAGAACACGGGCCGTCTCATCACCGCACCATCGAGAAAGGTGTACGAGAAACTTGAGCGCGACCTCGCCATGATGAAGGCCGACGGGGTTCCTGTGGAGGCCGACATGGTCCCGCCCGAAAGGCTTAACGAAGAGGTGGCGAGCGATCTCTATCACGGTGGTCAGGTGCTGCACGGCAACGGCCTCATCCATGCCGGGCTGTACCACCAGGGTCTGCTCGACCGCGCCCGAGCCCAGGGTGCGACCGTGATCGGATACTGTCCGGTGACAGGTGTCGAACGGCAGCGCCGGGGTTTCGTCGTTTCCACGCCAAAGGGCAAGGTGGCGGCGCGTGACGTCATGGTCGCCACCAACGGCTATACGCCGAAAGCGCTTCCCTGGCACCGCCGCAGGGTGGTTCCGGTCCAGGCCTTCAATGTCGTGACCGAGGCCATTGATCCGGTTCTCATGAAGAAGGTCCTGCCCCGGGGGCGTCCGATGATAGAGAACCGCAATTCACCGCTGTGGTTGCGGCCGACAGAAGACGGCAAGCGGTTGCTGTTCGGCGGCACCACGGGAGAAGGGAACACATCGATCCTGGTCAAGGCGCGGCAGCTCCATGGGGAACTGCTGAGAGTCGTGCCGGGTCTCGAGGGAACGAAACTGACACACTGCTGGAGCGGACAGGTAGCCTTTCCATTCGATTTCCTGCCCCACAACGGATTCGCCGACGGCATCCACTACGCCATGGGCTGGTGCGCATCCGGAGTGCCGATGGGCACCTGGCTCGGACACAAGACGGCACAGCGCATTCTCGGTGACAGTGACGCCAGAACGGTGTTGACGGACAGACCCTTCCGTACCATCCCGTTCTATGGCGGCAATCCCTGGTTCCTGCCGCTCATCACCGCCTGGATGAGGCGGGCCGACCGCAAGCTGACGCGCGACTGAACCCCGCTCAGCCCATATCCAACGCGGTCCGCGCTTCGAATCCCCACGGCATCGCACACGCATCATCCGCAACCGACAGGTGCGCGAGACGGATACTGTGCCGGAGCCTTCCACCTGTGGCGTCGTACTCCAAGGCAGTGCCGATGTCGTGCCGATCAGGAAACTGAGTTTGCATTGCGTGCCAAATCTCGGCGCCCGGCAGCGGCCGCATGGGGGTTTTGCTGCCGCAGCGGTTCTTTCCTGGAACATTCCTTCAAATCATGAAGTTTGCCAAGACCATCAACCCGAACCAGCCCATGCCCGACTCCTACACCATGACCGATCTGATTGCGCTCATGCCCGCCTGGGAGAAGACCTTTGGCGAGGATATGCCGTTCGGTTTCGAGGTCCGGCCGGCGCAGGTGCCGATCATCAAGGAGTGCATTGCCAAGCGCAGCCAGGAGCCTCTGAATGCGTTCATTCGAGGACTCGGCACGGACGTAACTTTCTAGTTCGCCGGGACCTGGCGATACGGGTGATTCCTGGCCAGCGTGCTCATGGGTGTCTGAGTGACGTGATCTGGGCATAGACGACGCCGGCCAGAATGATGAGACCTCCGGCGATCTGTGCGGGTTGAGGTATGGTGCCGAACCAGACAGCGAGACCGATGGCGGCGACCGGCACCAGGTTTCCCCAAAGGGCCATGGGTGTCACGCCCAGCCTGTTGACTCCGACGTGCCACATGAGGTTGCCGAGCGCGATGGGAACAACACCGATGGCGACGGCAAGAGAGATTGTCGTGTTGGTCAGTGGTGCGTGCAGGGTCACGAGACCCGATGCCCAGGCGATGAACACCGTGACGGTGAGAAGGACACTTCCCGGCAGGATGGTGTAGGCGGCGATTTCCGTCTGGCTGAAGCCCTTGAGCCACCTCTGTGCGGCAATTGAATGCCACGTCCAGCCCACGAGGGCGAGAAGCATGAACCCCTCGCCACCCGTCACGCTCGCGTTCGAGAACTCGTGGATCTTGACAACGAGTCCGCCGGTCACAGCCAGGGCGATGCCGATGATGACGCCCCGGGAGGATGGGATCGCGAAGAACATCCGGGCCACCACGGCAGCGACCAGGGGCGCCATGGCGTAGACGATGGCAACCGCAACGGACCCGGCCGAGAATACGGCGAGCGTGGTCAACAGCGATGCGCAGAACGGGCCCGCGAATCCGAGGATGGCCATGCGCCGCCAGGGCAGCGCACGGTGGATCGGGAAACGACGTGTGCGCACCCACAGCAACATGACGAGAAGAGTGGCTCCGATGACCTGGCGCGACAGCGTCGTCGAGAGGATGTCCCAGTGACCCAGCAGCTGCTCGATCAGGGGAAAGTTCATGCCCCAGGCAACGACGAGGACGAGTGCTGCCCCGTTTCCGGAGAGCAGCGCGCTGCGGGTGGGGGAGGGCGCCTGCGGCGCGTTCAATCAGGAAGAGTCCCCGCCTGGCGCCACCAGGACCCTGTCGCGCTTCACGTGATCCACCGAGTCGAGTGTTCTCGCATAGAGGTGGCCAGCGTGGACCGCCGCCGCAATGGTCTGTGGCGCCTCGCAATCGCCGATACGCCGGACGCTCTTCAGACCGGCGCCGGCGTGCTCCGCCTGGCGGGCCATCATCTCTTTCCACAGAGCGTCGGCTGGCTGTCGGGACGTGACGACGACGATGTTCCTGCAGGGAATCGTGACATCCTCTGATCCGGATGCGTGGGCAAGAACCGCCTGGCCGCCATCGAAGCCGCGCAACAGGCGCGACGTCCAGGTAACGATCCCGATCTCGATGAGACGGGCCTCGATACGTCCCTGATCGAGCGTATGCGCGCAGAGAGGCGACACAATTCCGGCGCTGGTGGCGACAACGACATCAAGACCGCGTCCGGCAAGCGTCTCGGCAATGACACCACCCATGTAGAAATGATCGTCGTCATAGACCAGCACCGGACCGTCGATGGGTGTTCCTTCCATGACGTCGTCGGGCGTGAGGATTCCATCAAGTTCATGACCCTCGAATGGTGTGAAACTGGAACGCCCCGTCCCGTCGTGCCGCCACGTCGAGCCGGTGGCGATGCACACATGCCCGAAGCCGAACTCCAGGACCTGGTCGGCGTTCAGTCTGCTCGACCGGTAGATGTCCACGTTGGCGAGTTTGGCGATCTGGCCCAGTCTCCAGTCCCTGACCCGCGACCATGTCGAAAGACCTGTCAGGGTCGCCTCCCGGGTCACCCGCCCTCCGAGCTCGGTGGTGGCCTCGGCAAGCGCCACCTGGTATCCCCGGCGACCGGCGGCGAGAGCCGCCTCAAGTCCGGCGGGCCCGGCGCCGACCACCAGCACTTTCTCTTCCGACGAGGCGCGGGTAATGGTTTCGGGATGCCATCCCCGGCGCCACTCCTCACCCATTGTCGGATTCTGCGTGCATCTCAGCGGTACGCCCAGACCGTTGCTGAGTATGCAGATGTTGCAGCCGATACACTCGCGGATGTCCTCGAGGCGGCCATCCCGGATCTTGGCCGGAAGGAAGGGATCGGCGATGGAGGGACGGGCCGCGCCGATGAGGTCCATGAGCCCCTTGTTGATGACCGAGACCATGCGATCCGGCGACGTGTAGCGGCCGACTGCCACAACCGGTTTGGTGGTCACCTGCTTGACGAAGGCAATGTAGTCTTCCTGGGCGCCCTCTTCGGCGAAGCGCGCCGTACGGGCATCGGCCGGGAAGTTTGCAATGTTCACATCCCAGAGGTCCGGGAGTTCGGCCACGTACTCGACAAGATCCCGTCCCTCGCCGTCGCATGTGATACCCGTGTCGTCATCAAGGTTGTCGACAGCGAAACGGAGCACGACGCCGCACCGGTCTCCGACAGCTTCATGGGTCTCTTCCAGCAATTCCCGGATCAGCCGCGCGCGATTCTCGAAGCTGCCCCCGTATTCATCCCCGCGCTGGTTCTGGACCGGTGAAAGGAACTGGGCCGGGAGATAGCCGTGCGCCGCATAGACGTAGACAAGATCGAATCCCGCTTCCCGGGCGCGAAGGGCCGACAGCCGGTGCAGGCGGCGGAACTCCCGGATATCGGCCTTGTCCATGGCCCTGGTCTGCGTGAAGCCATGCCACACCGGCATGGACATCGGGGCCGCCGGAACGGCCCGGGTGAGGCCGTTGTTGGTGGCATAGCCGCCGTGCCACAGTTCGACCCCGGCGAGCGACCCGTGCCGGTGTACGGCCTCGACCATGGCGGCCTGGACGCTGATGTCGTCGTCATCCCACAAGGTGCAGTAGTGGTGCCCGAAATCATCCGAAGAAGGATCGATGGAGCAGTACTCGGTGCACACGACACCCCAGCCGCCTTCGGCCTTGATCCCGCGCATGGCATTGAGAGTCTGCGGAAGGGCAAAACCCATGCCCGAACAGTGCGGCACCTGATAGAACCTGTTGGGAGCCGTGACCGGTCCGATGCGTACGGGTTCGAAGAGGATGTCGTAACGGCTGTCTCGTGCCATGACTGCGCCCCTCCTGGCGACGATGTGTCCATGGTATCGCGCCATTCCTGTCTTGTCAGTGACACGTGTCGTGGCAAAGTGCCCGCCGGATGACGCAAGCGGGGCGGTCATGGAACGGTCCAGTGTGACGGAACTTCTGCAGACGCTGGTCAGGATGGACACCCGCGATCCTCCGGGCCGCGAGATCGACATCGCGCGGATCGTCTACGACCGCCTCCGGAAGGCCGGCCTCGAAAGCGTTCTCGACGAATTCACCCCCGGCCGGGCCAACGTGGTGGCGCGACTGGGAGGGAGGGGAGAACGGCCGGCCCTCGTGTTCTCCGCCCACTTCGACACCGTTCCGCTTGGTCGTGAGGAATGGACGCACGATCCCTTTGGCGCGGCGATCATCGATGGCGCTCTCCATGGCCGCGGTGCAGCCGACATGAAGGGCGGCATGGCGGCGATGATCGTGGCCGCGGAATCACTTGCGGCCGGAACGGCGGCGCTTGCCGGTGATCTTGTCCTCGCCTTCACCGCCGGCGAAAGCTCGAACTGTCTTGGTGCGGCCGAACTCTCGCGGTCCCGCGCCCTGGAAGGTGCCGGGGCCCTGCTCGTGAGTGAGCCGACGTCGATGGAAGTGCTGCTGGCGGAGAAGGGCGCTCTGTGGCTGCGCCTGACCGCCCATGGATCGTCCGGTCATCCATCGGCCGGGGAAGGAACCCGCGGCAGCGCCATCGAACGCATGGCTGATGTCCTTTACTCCCTGCGGTCACTGACCTTCCATGATTGCTCCCACCCCCTGCTTGGGCTGCCGACCGTGAGTGCGGGACGCATCGAAGGCGGAACGGTGGTCAACCTGACCCCGGACAGGTGCGAAGTCGATATCGATGTACGCACGCTGCCGGGGATGGTGTCCGACGTGGTCGAAAAGCACATTCTCGATCATGTCGGTCATGACCTCGAACTCGAACGCCTGGATCACAAGCCGGCGGTCGAAACTGAAAGGGATCATCCCTTTGCACGCCTGTGCCTCGACGTCGTTTCGGCGGAACGTGGAGCACCGGCTGAGCCTGGCGGCGCATCCTACTATTCCGACGCAACAATCCTGGCGCCTGCTTTCGATCTTCCCATGGTCATCATCGGCCCGGGGCGCCTCGGCATGAGTGGCAGGACCGATGAACACGTCATGGTGAGCGATGTCGAAAGGGCGGTCGAACTCTACCGCCGCATTGCCCTGGCCTGGCTGCAGGCGTGATCAGTATCCCCTGAAGGGATCGACAGCATTCTCCAGCGCGATACCGTTGATGTATCGGTCGAGGTTTGCCAGAAACACCTCGATGGCATCGTGAATGTAGTCTCCCCAGGTCATCATGATTCCGTTGTGCGGCGTAATGTGCACATTCTCCATGCCCCAGAGCACGCTCGTTGCAGGCAGGGGTTCGGTTTCGAAGACATCCAGGGACGCGGCCCTCACATGGCCACTTTCGAGAGCCTCCACGAGCGCTGCTTCATCCACCACCCCGCCACGTGACATGTTGTGAATCATGACTCCGGGTTTCATCGCGGCGATGGCATCTCGTCCAATAAGGCCCCGCGTGGCCTCGGTGAGCGGTGTGACGACGATCACGTAGTCCGAAACGGCGAGAACATCGTTGATGTCATCTGGACCCACCACGCGAGCGACTCCCGGTACGGCTTCCACCCGGGCCTTCACGCCATGGACCGTCATGCCCAGTGACCCCGCGATCCGTGCACAGGCCTGGCCGATCCTGCCGAGACCGACGACAGTCAGCGTTCCTCCCGTCGAGCGCAGCGCATCGTGTCGCTTCCAGATCCTCTGCATTTGCTGTTCGTGGTAGCGAAAGAAGTGGCAGGTCATGGCGATCAGCCGGGCGATGGCGAACTGGGCCATCGCCTCATCCTGAACGCCGGCGGCGTTGCACACATCCACCCGCGCCGGATCCCAGGGAACGAGATGATTGACACCGACACCCGAGGCATGAACGAACCTGAGTGACGGTTGGCTGAAGAGGACATCACGCGGGAAGGGGCCTTCCTGGAATCGTTCGGTGTAGGCGACATGGGGATCGCTCCCGATTGCCTCTGCCAGCTTGTCGAACTGTGCAACCGTGGTGATCCGCAGTCCGGTGAACCGGCGTTCTATGGTGGAAACGACCGCGTCTGGATCTTCGGCCAGAACGAGAAGACGCAGGTCATCGGACACGAACTGTCTCCATCATTCGGAACCTCACGCTCGGGGATTCAAAGCCCGGGAGGCGGTTGGAAACCGCCGAACTCCCGTTCGATCAGGTGGGCTACCTGGATTGTCGTGAGGTCTCCCAGCCACGGTCCCGTGATCTGGATGCCGCCCGGCAGGCCATCGCGGCTGATGCCGGCAGGGGCCACGGTTCCCGGAAGCAGGGCCATGAGACCAAATCCGGCCCAGAACATCTGGTCGGTGGTGGGAACTTCGTGGCCGTTCACCCGTATGGTGCGATCGTGCCGTTCGCCGGCGTGATCATGGGGAAAGGCCGTGGAGGCAGCGGCGGGCGAGACCAGAACGTCCCAGTCCTCGAAGAAATGGCGCCATGCCCAGCGGATATGTTCACGCCGTTCATTGAGCGCCATCCACTCGCGGTGGGCCATGGTGTTGCCACGGGTCATCAGGGCAAGGTAGCTGGTGTCACCGGGGTCGAGCCGCGCGCGTGCCGCCTGGAATTCCTCCAGCTTCGTCTGCGGCAACCGGGCGCTGGTGGCGGCGCGAAGCATCTGGATGTAGATCTCGTGGACATCGCGCAAGTCGACATCGGGCCGCGCCGCATCACTGACCGTGGCTCCCTTGCGAGCGATGCCGTCCACCAGGTCCTGCAGCATGTCGAGGTAGGCGCCGTCCACCTCGGACAATCCGCTCTCGAGCATCACGGCAACACGCAGGTCGCCGAGACTCCGGGCGTGGGGGGCGGGAAGTTCGAGTCGCCAGCCAGCGGCATCGAGGGTGTCCGGTCCGGCCATGACCTTCAGTGCAATCTCTAGATCGCCCGCTGAACGCGCCAGCGGCCCGATGACTGCCATGTCGGGACCCGTCAGGATTCCGGGCAGGGCCTGCCCCCGGGGCGGGCAGATTCCGAAACTCGGCTTGTGACCGAAAACACCACAGTAGTGAGCCGGATTGCGTATCGACGCACCGATGTCGCTGCCGGTTTCGATACCGGTCAGTCCGGCAGCCAAGGCGGCGGCGGAACCTCCCGAGGACCCCCCGGGTGTCCGTTCGGTATCCCAGGGATTCGAGGTGATTCCGTAGATGTCGTTGAAGCTCTGCCAGTCGGCAAGATTGAGCGGGACATTCGTCTTGCCGAAGAGGGTCACGCCGGCGACTTTCAGACGCTCCACGGCAACGCAGTCATGCCTGGCGATGTTGTCCCGGAAGGCGGGATCCCCCCAGGTGGTGGGGGCACCGGCAATGTCGAAGCTCTCCTTGATCGTCATGGGCACACCGTGCAGAGGAGGCAGGTCGCCGCCGGCGACGGTTCGTGCATCCGCAGCTCTCGCGGTTTCCAGCGCTCCTTCGCGATCCTGCCAGATCACGGCATTGATGGACGAATCAAGGGTATCGATGCGTTCCAGGTAGAGCTCGAGGAGTTCCACCGCGCCGATTTCCCGGCGCCGGATCATGCCGGCAAGGTCGTTCGCCGAACGGAATGCGGTTCTCATCACACCAGTCTCTCAGATGTCATCTGCCAGGAGCCAGGAGGCACCCTCCTCGACAGCAATGATGGTCGGCCTCGATGCCTCGAGAGCGTCAATGACGGCATCTGCAAAGCCATCGAGACTGTCCGGGCGAACAGCATGAGCATGACAGGCGCGGGCGAGCATCAGAAAATCCGGATTGCTCCCCTCCACCCCCACCCGGTGGATGCCGCGGCTGTCGAGATCATCCTGGATCTGCTTGAGGCCGCCGTTTTCCCAGATGATCACCGGCAACGCAAGCCCGAGGTCACTGGCGACCATGAGTTCGGGCATGGTGAACATGAAACCGCCATCGCCGGCGATGGCGACGACGGGACGCTCGCCGGGCGCACGCATGGCGCCGATGGCGTTGGGAAGTGCACAGCCAAGGGCACAGTACCCGGCAGGGTAGAACCACTGGCGGGGCCCGAAGACCGGAAAGGCAAACGCTCCGGTGTAGACCAGTTGGCAGGCATCGCCGGCAAACACCGTGTCACGCGGCGTCGAGGATCGCAGGCGTTCCAGGAGTCTGACATGCTGTCGTTCGGACGTTGTCAGGTTGGCCATCATGGCGGACCGGATGTGACTGATGGAACTCTCGGTGTCCCGCCGCAAGGCAGCGCCATCATGGTCCTCGAGCAGGCAGGCCAGTCGTTCGATCGCGGGAGCGGCGTCTGAAATGATGGCAAGGTCAGCGGGATAGAGATCGTTCATCTTGCCCGAATCGATGTCGATCCTGATGAGACGGCCGCCGATGTCGAGGCGTTCGACGAAACTGTCGGTCTCGGAGAGTTCCGTGCCGACCGCAAGAATGACGTCGGCCTGGCCGAGGAAGCGGCGGACTTCCTCGCGAACCGTGCTGGCGGAGAGACTCAAGGGGTGGTCATCCGGAACGATCCCCTTGCCGGCGGTGCTGGCGATGACGGCGGCGCCGAGAGATTCGGCGATCCGGGTGAGACCGGAACCCGCTTCCGCCGCGCCGCCCCCAACCATGATGACGGGCCGTGTGGCGTCACGCAGCAGTGCTGCCGCCTCGTCCGCAAGTCCAGCCGCCGGCCCGGGCCTTGCGGGCAGGGGTACCGGTCGCCAGTCATCTCCGATTTCCCGAGAGAGAACATCGATCGGGATCGATAGGTGGACCGGCCGGGGTCTTTCGCCAGCAAAGATGGAAAAGGCCTGGGCCATCAGTTCGGGAATATCCTGCGGCCGGCGCGCCGTGGCGCTCAAGGCTGTCAGAGGCCGCGTGACTTCCTTCTGTTCAGTGATCTCGTGGAGCACACCCCAACACGCACCTGCGGTGCTAACCTATTGAATAAACGACCCATGTTCACTCTCCCGGATGCAACTTCGGGAAGATTCTGCAATGGATTTTCCCGTGCCTGCAACTCACGTCAAGGGGGAATCCATGGCCACAACACGACTCACTCAGGCACGCATCAAGGCTCTTCGGCCACGAAGGACCAACCGGGATATCCGGGACGCCAGTCTCAGAGGATTCGGCGTCCGCGTCTACCCGACCGGAAGGAAGTGCTACTTCATCGCAACCCAGTTCGAAGGTGAGAGACTCTGGAAGATCGTCGGCGATGCCGCCGACATGAGCACAGGCGAAGCCCGCGAGCAGGCGCGGACAATGCTTGCCGCAATCCGGAGTGATGGAAAGGTCCCGACGGAGGCACTTCTGTTCGAGGCCGTCGCCGAGGAAGTGTTCCAGCGCTACCAGAGGAACTGGAAGCCCCGGACACTCGCGGTCAATCGAGGCTACTACGCCAACCAGATCCTGCCCTGGTTCCGGGGACGGCCAATCACCGGCATCACGAACGACGATGTCAGGGAGTGGTTCGCCTCTCTTCATGCGACGCCCGTTGCAGCCGACCGGTCGGCGCCGGTCCTTTCCGTCATCATGACCTGTGCGGAGACATACGGGTACCGGCCCGAGGGGAGCAATCCCTGCCGCGGCATCAGGCGCTACAGGCGCAAGGGACGGGAGCGGTTCCTCTCGGAAGACGAGATCCGTCGGCTTGGAAGGCTGCTGGAACACGCCGAGGGCGACCATCCGATGTACGTGGCCGTCATCCGTCTGCTGTTGCTGACCGGGTGCAGGCTGAGCGAGATCGTGACGTTGCGATGGAAGGAATACCGGGAAGGCCATCTTCATCTTGCCGATTCCAAGACTGGTCCGCGTGTGGTGTGGCTGTCATCCCCGGCACGGCGGATTCTTGAGGAACAACCACGGACGTCGCAGTGGTTTTTTCCATCAAGCCAGACCGGGAACTCTGTCCATGTAAACACAATCGACTTGTTCTGGAGGCGTCTGCGGCACGAGGCCGGTCTGCCGGATGTCCGATTGCATGATCTGAGGCACACATTCGCCAGCA